>NZ_CAMQSF010000006.1 GCF_947036865.1 uncultured Caulobacter sp.
TCGACAACAGCGCCGCGGGCAAGGGTTTCGACAAGGCCGCCATGTGCATCGCCGAGAAGCTGCCGATGGGCGGCAAGACCGGCGCCGTGAAGGTTCCGTTCCGCTTCCCGGGCGGCGCGTAAGCGTCCACGCCTGAAGGCTGTATGAAACGCCCCCGTCGGTCCGCCGGCGGGGGCTTTTCGTTTGTCAGGCGGCGGCGGTTTTCACGCCGGGAGCGGGCCGATACTGCTCCGCGTCGCTGGCGAACTCGGCATGGCCGTAGCGCTTGAGCTGGCGCCGCAGCTTGGCGACCAGGCGCGCGTCGGCCAGATCGGCGATCCCGGGAACGCTCCGCGCCAGGCGATAGGCCGTCAGCTTGCCGGTCACCAGCAGCGCCACCAGGCCGAACAGCATGAAGTCGCGGGCGCCGATCTCGACGCCCATGCGGCGGGCGGCGGCGCGGTCGCCGTTCAGGAAGTTGCGCAGGAAGAACACCTTGGCGAAGCCCCGCTCGACCTGGTCGAACAGGCGGTTGGCGGGCGTCTCGTCCGGCGGCAGATAGGCGTTCAGCGTGGCGCGGACCAGCTCGCCGCAGGTGGCGTCGTCGAAGCCGGCCCGCAGGGTGGCGCTACGGGCGTTCATGGTGTCGACGACGCCTTGGGGCGTGTCGGCCAGCAGGTCCTCGGGCAGGCCCAGCAGGAAACAGCGATAGCGGGCCAGTTCGACCCGCGCCCGCTCCTCGGGCGTGAACGCCGTCCGGCCCGAGGCGACGATCTTGTAGCTCATCAGGAAGATCGGGATCAGGCCCGCCGGCATCTGGTCGACCTGCGGGATCGGGATTCCGTAGACCCCGACGTCCCAGCGGTTCGAGCGCTTCAAGGCGTTGAACCGCACCATCGAATGCATCAGCCGCACCATGGCGGCGGCCTTGAAGCCGGCTCCGTGACGCTCCAGGGCGCCCGGGAGCAGGGTGGTGGTGAAGAAGGTCGCCGTCTCGTTGACCCGCCGCGCGGCCGTATCGTTCGACAGCGTTCCGGTCAGGGCCATCGGCAGGGCGGCGTACTTGTTCATGAAGGTGGCGATGAACGCCCCCCGGATGGCGAACGGGCCGAGATTGGCGGCGGCGTTGCGGTCCAGGCGCTGGCCCTGGCGGACCAGGTCCATGTCCAACCAGTCGGGAACGCGCTCCATGTCGGCGATGAAGGCCGCCAGCTCCGGCGGAGCGTCGGGCACGGCCTCGAGACCTTCGTCGCAGGCCTGGGTCAGCATCTGGATCAGAGATCGGAAGCCGTACCTCGGCATCAGGGCGGCATAGGCGTCGGCCACCACGTCGCCCAGCATCGTATAGGCCTTGATCAGGGCGAGCTTGTCGGGATCCAGCGCGACCTTGGCCAGGCGCGGCGCCACGCTGGTCGCCGGATCGGTGGTGAAGCGCTCGGGCGTGACGTCGAAGTCGACATCGCCGTACAGGGCGGGCAGGGCGGTCTTCTGGGCGGCGACCTTGGTCCGCACGCGGTCGAGAGAAGCGCTCATGGGATCCTCTCCGGAGGCTCCGCCGATCCTCCCCCCGGCGCCGGCTCGACGCAAGCGCGACGCGGCGTCAAGCGTCGTCGCGTCGAACCGCCGACGGAACTCCGCCGGCAAGGTGACGTTCTCTTGGCCAAGGGAGGGGCTCTTCGACGGAGAGTTTTGATGACCAAGCTTGCCCTGCTCGCCGCCGCCGCGTCCGTGACGTTCGCCGGCGCCGCCTTCGCCCAAAGCACCACGACCACCACCACGACGCCCTCGACGGGCAAGATGCCGCCGGCCAGCCAGTCGGGGTCGCAGACCTCGCCCCAGACCTCGCCCCAAACCTCGCCGATGACGGCGCCGACCCAGTCGACGACGCCGATGTCGCCCCAGACGACCACGCCTTCGACCAGCACGCCGTCGGCGGGCATGTCGGGGCAAAGCAGCTCGTCCTCGGCCAATACGGCCGACAGCGCCGGCTCGCCGACCTCGGCCACCGTCGCCAGCTTCAAGGTCGGCTCGGCCGTCAAGGACGCCCAGGGCGTCGCGGTCGGCCAGATCACCGGCACCAGCACCGGCGCCGACGGCTCGACCAATGTCATCGTCACCAACGGCGGCGTGAAGTTCGCCCTGCCGGCCAACAGCCTGAGCGCGGGCGCCGACGGCAGCGTCTCGACCACGGCCACCAAGGCGCAGATCGACGCGACGGTCGCGGGCGCCAAGCCGCAATAAACCCGATCTTCGCCCGGACCGAACATCCGCGAGCCCGCCCGGCATTGCCGAGCGGGCTCGTCACTGATAGCGATGGAGCCTGTTGAGGGGCGTTCTTCGCCGACTTGGGGTTCCGTATGCCTCCGGCCAATAAGACCAAGCGTGGGTCCAACTCGCTGCTGTGGGATCTGCTGACTTTTGATCGCCTGGTCACCGGCCCGGTGATTCACTTCATCTATTGGGCGGGTCTGGGCGTGGTGGTCCTGTTCGGCTTCGGCGTCGTCGGGGCCGCCGTCGGCCTGGCGCTGAAGGAGCCGGGCTTCGCCTCGCTGCTGCTGGCCCTGCCGGTGATGGTCGCCGGCCTGCTGGTCGCCAGCGCCATGGTGCTGCTGTGGCGCGCCTTCTGCGAATTCTATGTCGCCATCTTCCGGATCAGCGAGGACCTGCGCGCGCTGCGCCAGACCAGCGACGCCGACCACGCCCTGCTGCGGGCGCGCCGCGAAACCCCTCCCCAGATCTAGTCCGTCGCCAGCAGCGTCGCGTACCAGGGCCTGGCCGTCGGCTGGGCCATGGTCTCGACCGCCTGGATGAACTGCTCGCGGGGAATGGCCTCGTAGAACGGCCGCTGGCTCCGCACATAGGCGGCCAGGCTCTGGCGGCCATGGGTCTTGGTCCGCACGGTCGGGCGATCCTGGAAGGTCATGCCGAACGCCTCGCGCACGAACGGCGCGGCGAAGAACTGGATGTCGCCGAGCGGATCGGCCTTCAGCGACCAGCGCGCGCCCAGCGTCTTGCCGATCAGCGGCTCGAGGCGCGCCAGGATGTCGTCGGCGATCCAGCGCATCGGCAGCACCGACGGGTGGTTGGCGGTGTGGCCCAGCCGCTTGTGCTGGTAGAGCGCGCGGACGCGGTCGGAGATGCGGATGTCGAGCGGTCGGTCGCCGTCCAGCACCCGCTCCTCGCGCACGCCGAACTCGTAGAACGCCGCCCCGACCATGCCTTCGACATAAGGCTCCAGGCCCTTCAGGTGTTGCAGGCGCTCGACGATGGTCTCGTCCGAGAAGCCCCGGGCGATCAGCGCGCCTAGGAGATAGTCCATGTACTCGGTCGGCGGCTCGGGCAGGCCGGGCAGGGCCGAGGTGATGAACGGCGTGTAGACCTCGAAATGGTAGTAGGCGAAGCTGATCAGGGTCGTGGACGACGGCGCGGCCTCGACGATCCTGGCCGAGGCGAACTGGGGTCCCCGATAATTGGCCGAGATCGGCTGGTAGAGGACGACATCGAGGTCCGGGACCGAGGCGATGAACGCCTCCATCTCCTCGGGCGTGATGTTCATCACCGCCGGGATCGGCGTGAACTGGATCTTGCCGGTCAGGCCCGGAACGCCGCGCAGCAGCTCCAGCAAGGCGTTGGCGTGGCAGGCGCCGTAGATGGCGGCGCGGATCGGCTTTCGACGCGACATGAGACTCCTCGGTCGGAGCCTGCTTAAGCGCTGGGACCGGCGATCACAACGCCGGAGCGCCCTCAGCGCGCGACCGTCTTCAGCCGTTCGCGCAGGGCGCCCATCGCCTCCAGCGGCATGTCGAGGGCGCAGAACAGCTTTTCAGGCACGCTGGCGGCCTGGTCGCGCAGGGCGCGGCCTTTATCGGTCAGCGCCACGATCACTCGCCGCTCGTCCTCGGGATCGCGCCGACGCTCGACCAGGCCGCCGGCTTCCAGACGCTTGAGCAGCGGGGTCAGGGTGCTGGAGTCGAGATCCAGCGCGTCGCCCAGGGCGCCGACCGTCCTGGGACTGGCCTCCCACAGCACCAGCATCGCCAGATACTGCGGATAGGTCAGCCCCAGGGCGTCCAGCATCGGCCGGTAGAGCCGCGTCATCCGATTGGCCGCGCCGTAGAGGGCGAAGCACAGCTGGTTGTCGAGGCGCAGGGCCTCGATCGGGGCATCGGCGGACGCGGGGGTCTTCTGGCTCATGGCCGGGATGTTAGGCCGCCTTGACGGTGATGGCGACGTCGACATTGCCGCGCGTGGCGTTCGAATAGGGGCAGACCTGGTGAGCGGTGGCGACCAGGGCCTCGGCGTCGGCCTGGCTCAGGCCCTGGGTCTCGACCTCCAGCGCGACTTCCAGCTTGAAGCCGACCTCCTGGGTGGCGAGGCCGACCTGGCCGGTCACGGTCGAGCCGGTCAGCGCGATCTTCTGGGTGCGGGCGACGTGGGCCATGGCGCTCTGGAAACAGGCGGCGTAGCCGGCGGCGAACAGCTGCTCGGGATTGGTGCCGGTCTCCTTGCCGCCCAGGGCCTTGGGCATCGACAGCTGGACGTCCAGCAGGCCGTCGTCGCTGCGGACATGGCCGTCACGGCCGCCGACGACGGTGGCGCGGGTGGTGTAGAGCGTGGTCATGAGAGCCTCCTTGGCTTGAAGATATGTGAGCGATTTAATCGCACACGATATAAATTCAAGGGGGCGACGGAAGAATCATTCTCCTCCCCCAAGAGGGGAGGAGAGTAAATTCTTTAAGCCGCCCAGGCGGCGGCGAAACGCTTGAGCAGGGAGCGGGCCGGGCTGTCCTCTTGGCCCGCCTCGGCGGGCTCCAGGCGCAGGAAGAGCTCGCCGGCGCGGTGGTGGGCGCGGGCGGGCAGGCCCTGGCCGGACAGACGGACCAGGCCGCGGGCGGCGGCCTTTGTCGAGACCCAGGCCTGCCTTGGCCCGAGCACCGTCTCGACCTCGACCCGGCCGCCCTCGGCCAGCACGCGCGGATCGACCTTGCCGGTCAGCCAGAGGTCGTCGCCGCGCACCAGGGCGCCGTCCTGGGAGCGCAGGCGCACCTCGAAGATCACGCCCTCGACCCGCACCTTGTCGCCCTCGCGCAGACCGGCGGGCAGCTTCAGGCGCAGGCGGCGGCCGTCGATGGTCAGGTCCTCGGCGCCGCCCGAGAGCGCGGTGGCGATGTCGATCTCCAGAAACACCCGGTCGGCGATCGGCGGCGGCGAGGCGACGGCGGGCGGGAAGCAGGTCTGGGCGACCGGGGTCTGCTGCAGCAGGCGATAGGCGGCCAGCACGTCGCGGAACAGGGCCGCGTCGCCGGTCGGCCGGTCGGGATGAGCCCGCTTGGCGGCCTCGCGATAGGCGGCGCGCAACTCGCGCTCGTCCGCGCCCGGCGCCACGCCCAGCAGGGCGCGCGCGGCCGAGAGCGTCAGGGCGGAGGGACGGGCGGTCATCCTCCGACCCTGCCGCCCGGATGGTCAACGGCGGGTTAAGTTAAGACTTCGCGCCGGGCTGTGGCCTCCGCCGCCGCCGCGACCTATATCGGAGCCATGAGCGCCGATCCGACCCTGATCCCCGCCTCGCCCAGCGAGGACGACTATGTCCGCCAGGTGCGCGAGGCCACGCCGCCGCCGCTGCTGAGCGAGGAGGACCCGTTCGCGCTGTTCGCCGAGTGGCTGGAGGAGGCGGGCAAGAAGGAGCCCAACGACCCCAACGCCATGACGGTGTCGACCGTCGACGCCGACGGCATGCCGGACTCGCGGATGGTGCTGCTGAAGGACTTCGACGCGCGGGGCTTTGTTTTCTACACCAACACAGAGAGCGCCAAGGGCGTGGAGCTGACGGTCAACCCCAAGGCCGCGCTGCTGTTCCACTGGAAGTCGCTGCGCCGCCAGGTGCGGATCCGAGGGACCGTCGAGCCGGTCAGCGAGGCCGAGGCCGACGCCTATTTCGCCAGCCGCGCCCGCCACAGCCAGCTGGGCGCCTGGGCCAGCGACCAGTCGCGGCCTTTGCCCGATCGCCTGGCCCTGGAGAAACGGGTCGCCGAGATGGGCCTGAAGTTCGGCCTCGGCAAGGTGCCGCGTCCGCCGCACTGGTCGGGCTATCGGATCGTCCCGGTGACCTTGGAATTCTGGCGCGACCGCCCGTTCCGCCTGCACGAACGCCTGGTCTTCGACCGCGCCGCCGGCGGCTGGACGACGAAGCGGCTGTTTCCGTAATGGGCTAGGCGAGGGCTGTCTGCTCCCGGCTCAGAGCTTCGGACAGGTCGATCAGGCGATCCACATCTCCTTCGGTTGGCCGGTAGTCCAGCAGGCCGTGAGCCGCCGCGTTTCGGCCGCCGGCCATTTCACGGAGGAAATGAGCCTCCGTCTGGGGAAGCCGGCCGGTCGAGATCATGACGTCGATCAGTGATCCCGGGGACAAGCTTCGCGCCGCGAGGTCCGGTTCAAGCCGCCTGGCCACCGCCTCGAAGATCGACCATGCGAGCAGCAGCGCGGAGCGCGGTGCCACCTCGGCGACGCGGCGCGCCTCATCGAGCGCCGCCCGCACCTCGGCCTCCGTCGTGGGCGCCACGGCGACGCCTTCCTGCGCGGCATAGACGACCTCGAGGCGCCATTCCGGGTGGCCGGCGAGGAGGCCTTGCAGCTGCCGGACCTTGGTGTCGCCGGAGCGCCCGCGATGACGAAGGATCTCGATCAGCAGGGACGGCTGCGAGCCGATCGCGATGGCGTCTGGCTGAAATCCTTGAAGAAACGCCGGCAATTCATGGGGCTTGGGGCGTCGGATGACGCGATAGCCCTCTTTGACCCAGCGCGGTTCAAGGCTGTCGAGCATCGCGCTTTCGGTCAGGGCGTCTGAAGCCATCACGAGAGCTCCTCATGTACGTCGCCGGTGATCCGAACATAGACTACCGGCTCCTCGGCCTCCAAGGCGGAGAGCAAGACGGGCGATGGCGCCTGGAACGCGAATATGCGCTCCGGCTCGAACTTTTGCACGACCACGCGCTCGACGATCTCGTCGTCGCTGTAGACGCACCGCACCACGGCGTCGAGGATGGGCTTGACGCGATTATCCAGGTCGCCCCGCATCTCGACGCCGGGAAAAATATAGATCGTGACCGCGAGAGGGTCGGTCAAAAGCCACGAACCCTCCGGAAGCGCCGCGCGGGCCGCCAGTTGCACCGTTTCCTTCCAGGCGCGCTTGGAGTCGCTTGAGCCCTGGAGGCTGATCGCCGTGCCCGCCACCACGAACTCGAAGGGCAACTCCGGTTCCAACGACAGAGCTCCGCGTCTTCATACCGCCTGGCCGGGGCGAGCGCGCCGCCCCTACCGCGCCCCGTACCGGGCCAGGAAGGTTTCCACCGCGTCCTCGGCGATGGCCGTGACCGATCGGCGGGGTTCGACCGGGTCGCCGGCGGTCAGGCCGAGCGTCAGGGTCGCGTGGTCCAGCATGCCCAGCAGCTGACCGGTCGCCCACGACGCCTTGTCGACCTTCAGTTCGCCGGTCCGCGCGAGATCCTGGATCACCGCCAGCGCCGCGCCGCCGACCTCGTCGCGGGCCGCGTGCAGGAAATAGTCCGCGACATCCTCGAAGCGGCGACGCTGCGACGTCACCATCCTGAACACGGCGCGGGTCTCCGGGCGGGCCTGAAGCGCGGCATAGGCGCTCGCCAAGGCGTTCAGCCGCGCGCGGGCGTCGCCTTTCGTCCGTGTCGCCTCGCGCACCGGCGCCGACAGAGCCTCGACCGTCTCCATGACGATCGCCTTGAACAGGTCGGCCTTGCTGGGGAAGTAGGCGTAGAGCGTGGCCGTCGAGACCATCGCCGTTCGCGCCACCACCTCCATGCCGGCGTCGGCGTAACCTTGCCTGAGAAAAAGCGCCGCGGCGGAGGCGAGAATCTCCTCGCGCTTGTGTCCCGCCCGCTTCAAACCCGCGCCGATAAGCATCGCTGAACTCGCACTCACTGAACTTTACACAATCTAACCGTGAAAAATCAGCCCAAGCAAGGTCCGCGCGAGAGGACTTGGCGGCGGGTTTCGGCTATGCAGCGCCGGCGCCCGCTTTCGGGCGGGACGAGATGGGATTTTAGGCGTGATCAAGGACGCGGAAGCCGCGCGCGAGCAGGAAGTCGCCGCCTGGTTCAGCCAGCGGGCCGAAAGCACGATCGAGACCTCGTGCGCCCGCGTGTTCCTGATCGGCGGCTCGGCGTTCAAGGTCAAGCGGCCCGTCGACTTCGGCTTTCTCGACTACTCGACGCTGGAGCTGCGCCGCTGGGCCCTGGAGCGCGAGCTGACCTTCAACCGCGCCGCAGCGCCGGACATCTATCGCGAGGTCAAGCGCCTGACGCGCGCCGCCGACGGCGGCATCGAGATCGACGGTGAGGGCGAGATCGTCGAGTACCTTCTGGAGATGCGCCGCTTCGACCAGTCGGGCGTGCTGGCGACGCAGCCCTGGGCGATCGACGACGCGCTCGAGGATTCGCTGGGCCGCACGGTGGCCCGCTTCCACGCCGGGGCATCCCCGCGCCCGCAAGGCGGCGGCGTGTCGGCCCTGGGCTACACCATCCGCTCGAACGCCAACCTGCTGCGCGGCCTGGCGCCGCGTCTGGGCCGGCAGGCGGTCGAGCGCCTGGTCCACGAGACCGACATCGCCCTGGAACGCCTGGGTCCGTTGCTGGACGGCCGCGCCAAGGAGGGCTTCGCCCGCCACTGTCACGGCGACCTGCACCTGGGCAACATCCTGATCGAGGACGGCCAGCCGATCCTGTTCGACTGCATCGAGTTCAACGACACCCTGTCGGACATCGACGTGCAGTACGACCTGGCCTTCCTCTTGATGGATCTGGATTTCCGCCGCCGGCGCGACGCCGCGGGGCGGGTGCTGAACGCCTATCTCGACGAGGCCGCCCGCGTGTTCGGCGACGGGCTGTGGACCGGTCTGGCGGCCCTGCCGCTGATGCTCAGCGTGCGGGCGGCCGTGCGCACCCACGTGTGGGCCTATACCGGCGACGACGAGGCGGCGCGGGCCTATCTGCAGACGGCGTTGGAGCATCTGGCGCCGAGGCCCGTCAGCCTGGTGGCGGCCGGGGGGCTGTCGGGCTCGGGCAAGTCGACCTTCTCGCGGGTCTGCGCGCCCGGCCTGGGCGCGGCGCCCGGCGCGGTGGTGCTGCGCACCGACGAGATCCGCAAGCGCCTGTGGGGCGTTCCGTCCCTGCAGCGCCTGCCGCGCGAGGCCTACACGCCCGAGACCAGCGCCAAGGTCTATGACCAGCTGTTCCACGACGCGGCGCTGTGCCTGAAGGCCGGCCGCTCGGTGGTGCTGGACGCGGTGTTCCTGAAACCCGAGGAGCGGGCGCGAGCCGAGGCCCTCGCCCGCGAGGTCGACGTCGCCTTCCAGGGCGTCTGGCTGGAGGCGCCGCCCGAGGTGCTGCGCGCCCGCGTGGCCGCCCGCGTCAACGACGCCTCCGACGCCGACGTGGCGGTGCTGGAAAGCCAGCTCGCGCGCGACGCCGGCGAGATCGGCTGGCGCAAGGTCGATACCGTCAGCGCCTTCGAGGACGAGGCCCGGGCTCTGGCCGAGGCGATGGGGTAGAGCCTGTCTGTTCGAATGGACTCATTCGAAGCAGATAGACAGGCTCGCTTTCAAACATTTAGAGCGTGCTCGCCGCCGAAAGGCCCGGACGGGCTCTACGCCGCGCGCCTGCCCGTCGCGGCGGACGCGCCGTCCACCGCCCGCAGGATGGCCGTGATCAGGTCCAGCGGCTTGACCGGCTTGCCCAGGTGGTCGTCGAAACCCAGGGCCAGGAACCGCTCGCGATCGCCGGTCATGGCCGAGGCGGTCAGAGCGATGACCGGGATTGCCGGATCGCCCGCGCGCCCGGCGCGGATGGCCTCCAGCGCCGTGATGCCGTCCATCACCGGCATGTTGATGTCCATCAGCACGCAGTCGTAGTGCTCCTGCGACATCGCCTCGAGCGCGGCCTGGCCGTGCTCGACGACGGTGAGGGCGACGCCGGTCGGCTCCAGCATGGTGCGCACGACCAGCTGATTGACCGCGTTGTCCTCGGCCATCAGCACCTGGATCGGACCGATGTCGCGCTCTTCGGCGGGGGCGGCGTCCGCGGCGTCGGCGGGGGCGTCGGCCGCCTCGGCCCGGACGGTCAGGACGAAGGTCGCGCCGGGGCCGCCCTTGGCCAGCACCAGGTCGCCGCCGTGCTTGCGGGCGAGGGCGCGCGAGATCGTCAGGCCCAGGCCGGCGCCGCCGTGGCGGCGCGAGACCGTGTCGTCGGCCTGGGTGAAGCTGTCGAACACCCGCTCGGCGGCGTCGCTCGGCACGCCGGGCCCCGTGTCTCTGACGGAAAAGCGCAGCGTCCAGGCCGGGCCGTCCTGGCGCGCGTCGAGACGCAGGCGCACCTCGCCGCGCTCGGTGAACTTGATGGCGTTGGACGCGAGGTTGGTCAGGATCTGCCGGATGCGCAGCGGGTCGGCGCGAACCCAGGCCGGCGCCGTGGCGTCGATGTCGGCGTGCAGCGACAGACCCTTGTGCGCCGCCGCGTCGCGCCAGGCCTCGACCACGTCGGCGACCAGGGCGGACGGGGCGAAGACCTCCGGCGCCAGCTCGACCCCGCCGGCCTCGATCCGCGACAGGTCCAAGACGTCGTTGAGCAGGCGCATCAGGTTGTCGCCCGACTTGATCATCAGGGCGACCTGGTCGCGCTGGGCCTGGGTCAGTTTCGAGCGCGCCAGGGCGTGCGCCATGCCCAGCAGGCCGTTCATCGGCGTGCGCAGTTCGTGACTCGTCACGGCGATGAAGGTCGACTTGGCCCGCGCGGCGGCCAGGGCGCGCTCATGCTCCTCGCGCAGGCCGCGCGTCAGGGCCGCCATGCGGCGCGCGGCGGCGCGATTGCGCAGGACGACGTTCAGGGTGACGCCGATCAGCAGGGCCAGCGACCAGCGGGTCGCCTCGGTCAGCGGATCCGAACCGGGCATCAGGAAGAACGGAAAGACGATCAGGCTGGACACCGGCGGCAGCGCGCTGATCACCAAAAGGGCCAGCGGCTGGTGGCGATACTGCTGGACGAAGACCAGCTGGCCGCACCAGATCGCCACCGCCGCGATCTTCAGCGTATCGGGACCGCGCAGCCACAGCATGGCCGCCAGCGCCGCCCAGGCGCCGTTGACCGGGATCGAGGCCAGCACGAACAGCGCCCGCTCGCGCCGCGTCGCCGGGCGACCGCGGCCAAAGCCCCTGACGGCCATATAGGCCAGGCTCTCGGCGGCCAGGAAGCCGGCCAGCCAGACCAGGGCCATCATCGGCCCCAGGCCCAGCTTCACCATGATCGCGCCCAGCACGCCCGAAAGAATCCGCGAGGACGTCAGCCGCCGGATGTCGGTGGCGACCTCGTCCAACCGCTCGTCCCGCAAGGTCTCGGCGATCCAGCGCAAATTCGAATCCCCCCGGCGAAGCACCTTCGCCCCGAGGGGACTATCGACTGTTCCCGGACAATAGTCTCGAAAGTGGCGTGCGGCCGATTGGCGCGCCCTGGTGGAGCAACGGCGGGGGCGGGGTGTTTTCTCGCCTCGGGCGCTGCCGCGTTGCGTGTTGCGACGCACAACGATAGCTTCGCCTGAACAACGATAAGAGACCGGGAGACGGGCGCCGATGCAGGGCCTGATGCAGCACGGGGCGCTGACCCTCGACAAGATCATCGACCACGCCGCGTCGTGGCATGGCGGGCGCGAGGTGGTCAGCCGTTCGGTCGAGGGGCCGATCGTCCGCACGACCTATCGCGAGATCCGCGACCGCGCCAAGCGGGTGTCCAACGCGCTGCTGGCCCTGGGGATCAAGCCCGGCGACCGGGTCGGCACCCTGGCCTGGAACACCGGCCGCCACATGGAGGCCTGGTACGGCATCATGGGCATCGGCGCGGTGTGCCACACCCTGAACCCGCGCCTGTTTCCCGAACAGATCGCCTGGATCGCCGACCACGCGGGCGACCGGCTGATCTTCACCGACCTGACCTTCCTGCCGATCATCGCCGCCATCCTGCCGCGCCTGCCGCATGTCGAGCACGTGGTGGTGTTCACCGACCGGGGCCACATGCCGGCCGCGTTCGCTCCGGCCGCCGAGGCGCCCCACTTCAAGGGTCTGGTCTGTTACGAGGATCTAGTCGAGCAGCACACGGCCGACTGCGCCTGGGGCGGCTTCGACGAGGGCACGGCCGCGGGGCTCTGCTACACCTCGGGCACGACCGGCGATCCGAAGGGGGTCATGTACTCCCACCGCTCGAACTTCCTGCACACCTTCATCACCATGCAGCCCGACGTGATGGGCCTGTCGCAGCGGGACGTGATCCTGCCCGTGGTGCCGATGTTCCACGCCAACGCCTGGGGCGTGGCGTTCTCGGGTCCGGCGACCGGAGCCAAGATCGTCATGCCCGGCGCCAAGATGGACGGCGCCTCGATCTTCGAGCTGCTCGACACCGAGGGCGTGACCTTCTCGGCCGCGGTGCCCACGGTCTGGCAGATGCTGCTGCAGCACCTGGAGGCGACCGGCGCCAAGCTGCCGCTGTTGAAGAAGGTGGTGATCGGCGGCGCGGCCTGCCCCGAAAGCATCATCCGCGCCTTCCACGACAAGTATCAGGTCGAGGTGGTCCACGCCTGGGGCATGACCGAGACCTCGCCCGTGGGCACGCTGTCGGTGATGACCGACGAACTCGAAAAGCTCTCCTACGACGAGCAGATGCCCTATCGCCTGAAGCAGGGCCGGCCGCCGCTGGGCGTGGAGCTGCGCCTGACCGACGACGACGGCAAGCTCCTGCCGCACGACGGCAAGGCCTTCGGCCATCTGAAGATCCGGGGGCCGATCATCGCCGCCGAATATTTCCGGGGCGCGGGCGGCAAGATCCTCGACGAGGACGGCTTCTTCGACACCGGCGATATCGCCACCATCGACGCGCACGGCTTCATGCAGATCACCGACCGGGCCAAGGACGTGGTCAAGTCGGGCGGCGAGTGGATCAGCACGATCGAGATCGAGAACATCGCCGTCGGCCACCCCAAGGCGGCCCTGGCGGCGGTGGTCGGCATGCCGCATCCCAAGTGGGACGAGCGGCCGGTGCTGCTGGTCAAGCTCAAGGATGGCGAGACGGCGACCAAGGCGGAGTTCATCGACTACCTCCAGGGCAAGATCGCCAAGTGGTGGATGCCCGACGACGTGCTGTTCGTCGACGACATCCCGCTGGGCGCGACCGGCAAGATCGACAAGAAGCTGATCCGCAAGCGCCTGCAGGACGAGGGGTACGCGCTGCCCGAGACGCCGGTGCAGCCGTCGCCTAAGCCGGCGCCCGAGCCGCCCGTCGCCGCGCCGACGACCCTGGCCGCCGCCGATGGCGGGCATCCGATCAAGATCTACGCGCCGGAGCCGTCGGAAGAGGTCGCGGCGGAGGCCATGGTCGACGCGCCCGAGGCTCCAGCCAAGCCGCCGCCGGAGCCCCAGGCCGCGGCGACATCGGCGTCCGAGGTCGAACCCGAACCCCAGCCGCTGTCGGCGGCGGACGCGATCATCGCCGAGGCCGCCGCCATCGCCGCCGCCGCGCCCGCGAAGGGCGCCGAGACTCCCGTCGAGCCGGCGGCGGCGGAACCCACGGCCACCGCCGTCGTCGCCCCCGCCGAGCCGGCGCCGGAAGCGCCGCTGCGCCTGCGCGAGCCGGCGGATACGGAACCGCCTCAAGCGACCCCGGTCAGCGCCGACGCGGCCGAGGTCCTGCCGTTCGCCATGCCGATCACGCCCGGCAAGCGCGGCAAGACGCGCAAGGCGGCCCAGGCCGCCGGCAAGGCGCCGGGCTGGGCGGCGTTTTATCTGGATTTCGCCCTGCTGGTCGCGCTGGCTCCGGCCATTCTGGCGGGCGGCGGCGCGCTGGGGGTCAAGCTCGGCCTGATTCCGGTCTCGCTCGGCTACACGGCGATGACCCTGGACTGGGCGCCGCGCCTGGCGTTCATCAGCGTCGCCACCGGCCTCCTGGGCCTGATCGTCGCGCTGATCGCCGGCTTCGGGCGTCTGTGGAAGCCGGCCCTGCTGGCGCTTGTGATCACCGCCGCCACCTTCGGCGTAATGGTCGCGGCCAAGGCCATGACCGGCCAGTCCCCGCCGATCCACGACGTGGCCACCGACTGGAAGACGCCGCTGTCGTTCTCCGACGCGGCCATGGCCGCGCGGGGCGGCTCGGCCGAGGCGGTCTTCGACGATCCCAGCCTCCCCGTCGGCTCGGCGGCCTATGCCGGCCGGCGGATCGCCGAGATTAACGCCGAAACCTGTCCGGCCGCCCGTCCTCTGGTCAGCGAACGCGCGCCGGGCGACGTCTACGAGGCGGTCAAGGCCGCGGTGCTGGCCGCCGGCATGACCCTGACCACCGACGATCCGGTCGACGGCCGCCTGGAGGCCACGGCCAAGAGCTTCTGGTACGGCCTGACCGACGACCTGGTGGTGCGGGTGCGCCCCGACGCGCGAGGCTCGCGCCTCGACCTGCGCTCGATCGGCCGCGACGCCGGTCCCGACCAGGGCCGCAACTGCGCGCGCATCGGCGGGCTGATCGCGGCGGTGAAGGGCGTTCAATAGATCCTTCTTCCTGGCGAACGCCGGGAAGAACGGCTTTTCGAGATCAAGCCAGCCGGTAGACCGTCTCCAGCCCCGGCTCGCCGTCCGCCACGACTCGCCCCTCGGCGACCAACTGGATCAGGTGGGCGAGGACCGAGTGGGCGGCGGCCGGGTGCAGGCGGGGATCGACCGCCGCATAGAGGCTGGGCACCATCGTCTTGATCTGGCTGAAGCCGGCGCCCAGCGCCTCGAGGATCTGCGCCTCGCGCGCGCGGCGGTGAGCGACATAGGCGTCGATGAAGGGAGCGACGTCGCGCACCGGCGCGCCGTGAGTCGGCCAGAGCGTCTCGAACCCGCGCGCCTTCACCTTTTCCAGGCTGGCGAAATAGTCGCCCATGTTCCCGTCGGGCGGGGTGATCACGGTGGTCGACCAGCCCATGATGTGATCGCCGCTGAACAGGGCGTTCTCCTCGCGCAGGGCGAAGCAGACGTGGTTGGAGGTGTGGCCCGGCGTGGTGATCGCCTCCAGCGTCCAGCCGGGACCCGAAACCACGTCGCCGTCGGCGAGCTCGACATCGGGGCGGAACCGGTCGTCGGCGCCTTCTTCGAGCGCTGGGGCGTCGTTGACGTGGGGCGCGGGGGCGGGCAGGCCGTGGACCTTGGCCCCGAACGCCTCGGCGAGCGGGTGGGCGAGGGGAGAGTGGTCCAGGTGATGGTGGGTGACCAGCACGTGCGTCACCCGCTCGCCGGCCAGCGCCGCCTTCAGGGCCTCGAAGTGCTCGGGGAGGTCCGGACCGGGATCGATCACCGCCACCTCGCCGTGGCCGACGATGTAGACGCCGGTGCCGGTATAGGTGAACGGCCCCGGATTACGGGCGATGATCCGGCGGATCAGCGGCGAGACCTGGTCGGGACGCCCGTACTCGAAGGCCAGCTCGCGGACGAAGGGGATCATCGAAGCACTCCGTGAACCGCGGCGCCGGTCTTGCGCCTTAACCCGCCAGTAACCATCGGAGGACCGGCCATGGCGGCGGACGCGGCGATTTTTGTCTCAAAACGGCTCCAGCGCGCGGCCTTCGCGGTTCTCTGTATCATCCTGGCCCAGTTCGCCCTGGCCAGCTGCCAGCCCGAACCCGCCGCCATGGCCGCCCGCGAGGCCGGCGCCTATTAAGGCAGCACGCCCGAGAGATCGTATCCCGCCTCGCGACCCCGCGCGACCAGCGTCTCGCGGTCGTCGCCCGCCAAGGCCCGGCCCAGCGACCAGGTGATGATCGAGCGGGTGCCCGAGCGACAGAAGGCCAGGACCGGCCCGGTCGCGGCCTCGATGGCGGCCCGAACCGTCTCGACCTGCTCCGGGGTGGGGCCGCCGCGCACCGGCACGTGCAGATAGTCCAGACCCGCCGCGCGAACCGCCGACTCGATCGCCGCGCCGGGCGGCTGGCTGGGATCCTCGCCGTCGGGGCGATTGTTGATCACGAGCGCGAATCCCTTCGCCGCGGCCTCGGCGATGTCGGCCTCGCTGACCTGCGGGCTGACGAAAAGCGCGTCGGTGACGCGTCGAAAATCACTCATGGGACCGCTCGGAAAATGACCACGCGACACCACCTGTCGCGGTCGCATCTTCGCCAGGGCTCGGCTGGGACGCAATGCCCAGGCGTTGTCGGCCCCGAGATCCGGCGGCAAATTTTACCTGAGTGAAAGTGTGCTCTTGCGGCTCAAGAATTAATGAAATTTCATGAAACGCGCACGGAACAGGGGCAAGCGTTGCCGTAACGCTGGTCGTGTATGGCAATTTTTCGCCAGAACCTTTTCGAAATTGTAACGCGCGTTACTGTGTTCGCTGGGGCCGAGATAAGTCTTTTAGAACAGCGGACTAACCCAGGAAGCCCCGCGCCGAGCGAAGCCCCGGCGCCTCGCTGGCGCTCGAAAAACGGCAAAACCGGCTCCCCTGTGGCGCTTTTGCGACAGGCCTGGCGCGATATGGATTAAATATTTGCAATGACAATTGACCCTCGCCACGGCGGCCCCCTAACGTCGCCATAACCGGGGGAATGTTTCCGGGACACCAGTGATCTCGTGGCGCCAAAGGGCGGTTTTCCGCTCCAGGCGGGGCAAAGTAACTAGAGGGGTTCTTTGTCCGCCTGCCGCCCCGCGCCATGTTCAGAGGGGATTGAAGAGCATGATTTCCAAAAACAAGAGCAGCGCTCGCGCGCGTCTGTTGGCGTCGACGCTGCTTGCTGGCGTGGCCGCCGTAGCCGTCATGGCTCCGGGCTTCGCGTCGGCGCAAAGCTCGGTCGGCTCGGCCTATGGCCGGGTTGCTCCGGGCGCGGTCGTCACCTTGACCGACGCGGACACGGGCGTGTCGCGGACGGCCACGGCCAACGCCTCGGGCGACTTTAGCTTTGCTGGCCTGGCGCCGGGCTCCTACCGCGCGAAGGTTTCGAGCGGTGGCGTCGCCGACTTCAGCGTGAGCGCCGGCAACGGTTCGCCGATCAACTTCGTCGACGCCGTTTCGGAAGTCGTCATCCGCGCGTCCAACACCGTGAACCCGATCGACGTGAAGTCGGTCGAATCCACGACGATCTTCAACTCCTCGCGCCTGGACGCCCTGCCCGTCGGCCGCAACCTGTCGTCCGTCGCGCTGCTCGCGCCGGGCACCGTCTCGAACGGCAACCCGGGCGCCTTCGGCAATCTGGTGTCGATCGGTGGCTCGTCGGTCGCCGAAAACGGCTACTACATCAACGGTTTCGACGTCACGAACCTCTTCAAGTTCGTGTCCTACGCCGATCTGCCGTTTGACGCCGTCGCTCAACAGCAGATCAAGACCGGCGGCTACGGCGCCGAATATGGTCGTTCGCTGGGCGGCGTGGTGTCGGTGGTGACCAAGCGCGGCACCAACAAGTGGAAGTTCGGCGGTTCGGCTGAATACACCTCCTCCGACCTGCGCTCGAAGCCGCGCAACATCCGTTCGATCGATCCGGACGATAAGGCGGACAACTATTACACCGTCTACAGCAGCGACAACACGTTCTCCAATCTGGACTACAGCATCTATGCCTCGGGTCCGATCATTAAGGACAAGCTGTTCATCTTCGCGCTTTTGAACGCGCAGGATGCGAGGTCGGATACCTACGGCCGTACGACCAGCAACCACGTGACGAACACTTCGCCGAAGGGCCTGGTGAAGCTCGACTACTATCTGACGCCGAACCATCACTTCGAGTATACCGGTATCTACAACAAGGATACCGATCACCGCAGCTTCTACCAGAACGCCGCCGGCGCCGTTTACACCGGCAAGCACGGGACCAGCACCGGCAACAACGACCTGACCACCGGTGGCGACGTCAATATCTTGAAGTACAACGGTCAACTGACCGACAGCTTCTCGATCTCCGCGATGTTCGGTCGTCTGAAGAACCTGCAAGGCAAGCTGGATCCGGCGACGGATAAGCGCGGGACCTGCGTTCGCGCCTATGACTCGCAAGCCAACCGCAGCGCCACCAACTATGTCGGCTGCTACGACGAAAACAACATCACCATTCCGGACCTGAACTTCCAGCAGGACACCGACGTCCGCAAGGCGTACCGCTTGGACGCCGAGTGGAACTTGGGTGATCACAAGATCCGGTTCGGCTACGACGCCGAAGACTTCAGCTCGAGCCACCGCGGCACCACCTACACCGGCGGCGCCTACTGGCGTCACTACAAGGTCTATGAGGCGGCCGGCCGCACCGTGAACGGCGTCCTGCTCCCGACCGGGACGTTCTATGCCCGTCTTTGGAATAACGTGACGGGCTCGGGCATCTACAAGATCAAGAACACCGCCAGCTATATCGAAGACAGCTGGCAAGCTCTGCCGAACCTGCTGGTGTATGGCGGCCTGCGCTCCGAGTCGTTCAACAACATGAACTCTCAGGGCGTCTCGTTCGCCAAGGCGGACAAGCTGATCGCGCCGCGCCTGGGCCTGTCCTGGGACGTCAACGGCGACGGCAACACCAAGGTGTTCGCCAACGCGGGCCGCTACTACATCCCGATCTCGTCCAACACGAACGTTCGCTCGTCGGGCATCGAGTACCGCGAAGAGACCTACTACTACACCACCGGCTTCGACCCGGCGACGGGCCTGCCGACCGGTAAGGGCGCTCAGATCGGTCCTTACAATCTGAACGGCTCGAAGAGCGCGCCGCTGCCGGAGTCGGTGACCTCGAAGGGTCTGACGCCGATGTTCCAGGACGAAGTGATCATTGGCGCGCAACATCGCTTCGACACGGGCTTCACCCTGGGTGTTCGCTCGGTCTATCGCGACGTCAAGAACGGCATGGACGACCACTGCTCCAGGCAGCCGTACGTCTCCTGGATGGTGAGCAAGGGTGTGGCTCAGGCCACCGCCGAGGCGCTGGCCGGCAACATTCCGTCGTGCCAGATCATCAATCCGGGTAAGGACGTCGTTCTGTCGTTCGACTCCAACAACGACGGCGTCTCCGAGCTCAACACGATCGCGGCGAGCTACTTCCGCCTGCCCAAGTACAAGCGCAAATACCTGTCGGTTGAGTTCTTCGGCGACGCGTCGGGCCCGAACTGGTCGGTGAACGGTTCGTACACCCTGTCGGCGAGCCGCGGTAACGTCGAGGGCTACGTCAACTCGACCCTGGGCCAAGACGACGCCGGCGCGACGCAGGACTTCGACAACGCGCTGTTCGAGGACGGCGCCGAAGGCTACCTGCCGAACGATCACCGTCACGTGTTCAAGCTGTTCGGCAACTACTCGCCGACCTCCGAGATCACGCTGGGCGGCAACCTGTACGTCGCTTCGGGCGCCCCGCTGAGCTGCCAGGGCTTCATCCCGCTGGACGACCCGCGGGTTGGCTATGACCGTGGTACTCTGTCCGCTTACTCGGGCTCGAGCTTCTATTGCCTCGGGGCCGACGGGAAGACCCGGTTGACCAACCGCGGCAGCGAAGGCCGTACCGACTGGATCTACCGCCTGGACGCCAACGTCGCCTACAAGCCGAAGTGGGCTGAAGGCCGAGTCACCTTCATTGCTCAGGTGAACAATGTGTTCAACCTGCAGGGCGTGGAGATGCTCAACCAGTCGTCGGCGAAGGGCTCGGCGTCTTCGTTCCAGCCGAACCCGAACTACCTGCAACCGATCCGGTATCAAACGCCGCGGTCGCTGCGACTGATCGCTCGCTATAACTTCTAAGCGCCGCGACTGGTCGAAAGACATCAAGCGTAAAATGGAATGGCGGGCGAAAGCCCGCCATTTCTGCTTTCGCGGCCCTTGTCTTGGGCTGCTTCTTGAAGGCTCGAGAGCATGTTTCCGCCGCGCCGGACCCTGAAGCGGCCGAGGTGGTGAGGGCCGAGCGCGCAAAGGGCGGCGCCGGTGACGTAGGCCGCGTCCGCATAGCTGTTCGGCCGCGCCGGCAGCGGCCTCGCCAGTCCCAAGGGCAAAGCCGCAATCCCGGCGCGATAAAGGCCAAGGACCGCGACCGCCCGCCGATGGCCCGCGACGCGCCGGGCGGCGGCTCATCGCCGATCACGACGGCCGCGCGCCGGGGCGGGCGAGGCGCAACAAGGAGGCTGCTTTAGCCTCGAGTGTTGATGGCGCTCTTCAGGGCCGTCCTCGCCCTTCGACAGGCTCGGGGTGAGGACGACTGGCGGCCCCGCGGGTGCGAAATGCACATCCCGAGCCTGTCGAAGCATGTCCTCGGGCCTGCGCCGCCGGACCCCGGGAGGACGACGACTTCCGTCCGGGCCAGCCTCATTACTTAACGTGAACACAGCCAACAAAGAGGCCGCTCGGACGTCCCCGACCCTTTGTTGGAGAGGCGCGGGCGGGTTACCGAACCGGCGTATCGGCCAGCACCGCCGCGCCGCCCGGGGCCGCGCGGAGGCGGGCCTTGGCCATTTCGTCGAGGATGGCCTGGGATCGCGGGTCCCCCAGCACCCACGCGGCCGCCGCCAAGGTCTTGGCCGAGGTCTCGCTGACGCCCAGGAACCGCTCGAAGGCCTCGAACGGCGACTTGGCCCCATCCACGCGCTTGAGGCGCACGTCGCCGTTCAGCTTGGCCAGGGCCTTGGCCTGGTCGACGGCGTCGTAGAAGCCGCCGAGTTGGTCGACGAGGCCCAGCTGCTTAGCCTGCTCGCCGGTCCAGACCCGGCCCTTGGCGATCTCGCGCACGCGGGCGGGGGGCAGGTGACGGCCCTCGGCCACGCGGCTGACGAAGCCGGCATAGATGCGGTCCATCCAGCCGGCGAACTTGGCGCGCTGGTCGGGCGTGAAGCCGTCGGCCGAGCCGAACGCCTCCGAATAGGCGCCGCCGACGTGCAGGTCCTTGGTATCGACGCCGAAGCGGGCCAGGGCGTCGCCCAGGGCGAACTTGCCGCCATAGACGCCGATCGAGCCGGTCAGGGTGGACGGCTGGGCCACGATCGAATTGGCCTGGCTGGAGATCCAGTAGCCGCCCGAGGCCGCGTAGGTCCCCATGCTCACCACCACGGGCTTGCCGGCCGCCTTGGCGCTCTTCATGGCCGCCAGGATCTGTTCGGAGGCCGTGTCCGAGCCGCCCGGCGAGGAGACGCGGAAGACGATCGCCTTGACGTCCTTGTCGTCGACGGCGGTCTTGAAGGCCTGGGCCACGTCGTCGGAATAGACATTGCTGTCGCCGCTGAACGGCGAGCCGCCGCCGCCGGTCCCGGTGACGATCGCGCCCTCGGCGCCGATGACGGCGATGGCCGGGCCGGTCTTGACCGGCGTCGGCTTGGAGCGCGAGGCGTAGTCATCGAAATCGACCAGCTTGGCGCCCTTGCCGGCCTGATTGAGTGCGAAGGCCTGGATGTCGCTGACCTGGCCGACCTTGTCGATCAGGCCCTTTTCCTGGGCCTCCTGGGCGCTGTAGGGGCCCGCCTCGAGCGTCTTCACCAGCTGGGCCGGATCGCGCTTGCGGTCGACGGCGGCGCTGGTCAGGGCCGTGCGATAGACCGAACCCATCCAGGACAACGTCGATTCCCGGTGGGCCGGGGTGTAGTCGCTATAAAGGTACGGATTGACGGCGTTCTTGTACTCGTAGCGCTGCTCGTACTCGGCCTTGACGCCGTACTTGTCGAAGAAGCGCTTGAAGAACATCGACTCGGTCGAGACGCCGACCGCCTGGAAGCTGCTGTCGGGCTGCATCCACAGCTCGCTGGTCGCCGCGCCCAGCATGTAGGTCGAGGTGATCATGCCCGAGGGATAGAGCCCCTGGCTGTGGGCGTAGATCGGCTTCTTGCCGACCTCGCGGAAGTGCTTGAAGGCCAGGCGAAGTTCGTCGGCGGCGGCCGGGGCGACGCCGCCCTCGGGCAGGCGCACCAGGATGGCCTTGACCTTGTCGTCCTTCTCGGCCCGCCGCATCGTCTCGACGATCGACATCACGCTGCCGCCGCCGCCGCCGCCGAAGGCCGCGAACGGCGATTTGGGCGCCTGATCGGTCAGTCCGCCGCGCAGGTCCAGTTGCAGCACCGCCTGGGTCGGAACCGGCGCGGGGCGCGCGGCGCCCGCCGCCATCACCACGCGCAGGAAAGGCACTCCGACCACGCCCAACAGAAGGCCGACGAACACGCCGGCGACGGTCAGGAAGAACTGCTTCATCGGAGGTCCTGCTTGCGAAACCGGAGACAAGCTAACCGCTGTTCGGGTTGCGACCAAATGAAGAGCGCGCGACGCGGGGAGGTTCTTGCGTCCGGCGCGGACGTCTCCGCGCCGCCCTTGGCTAGATCTCTGATTTTTCGAAGAGTTTCCCGCCTCTGGTTGGCGGGGAGAGAATGGTCGGAGTGGCAGGATTTGAACCTGCGACCCCTGCGTCCCGAACGCAGTGCTCTACCAGACTGAGCCACACTCCGACTTGGAGGCCGGCCTTATAGGAGGGTGTTCCGGGGGGCGCAAGCGCCTTTTTCGACGTGGCGATGACGAGGCGAAAAAAGTTCTGAAAAGCGCGTTGCATCCGTCCGACTCGTGCGCTATCTCCACCGCCTCGCCGGGCCCTGACGGGTCTCGCCGTTCCTGCTGGGGAATGGTGTAATGGTAACACTGCGGTTTTTGGTACCGTCATTCTAGGTTCGAGTCCTAGTTCCCCAGCCACGCCTCTCCCCGAATAGTCGGCTAGTCTTGCGCCATCTCGCGTGGGCGCGGTGCTTTACGCCACGCCGCGCGATGGCGCCGAACCGCGCGTCCGAGGCTCTCCAACGTACCGCGCCTACGAAGCTTCGGTATTCGGCCGCCACGCCCAAGCTATCGCAAGTCGAGTTCGCGCCCGCGAGACAACCGCTCGCCCGGACCGGCGGAAGCCGACGAATCGGTCGCTGTTGAACGCGCTGTCGTCATCGCGATTTTTGCAAAATTCGCTTCGTTGAACCCGCTCATCGACAGTGAATTGTTACAACAATTCACGAATTCGCGTAAAAATTAACGCACAACTACTTGTGTTTCCGAGGCGACGGTGTAATTGCGGGATTAAAGGGGAAATGGAGTTGTGATCGTGGAAGACAAGGCTACCCTAATCGAGCTTACCGCTGAAATTGTCGCTAACTACGTGGCCAATAATTCGACGCCGGTTTCCGAACTACCGGCGCTGATCCGGGCCACGCACGACGCCCTGGCTGGTATTGGAGCCCCGCCGGCTCCGACCGTCGAGACCGTGACCAAGGCCACGCCTGCTCAAATCCGCAAGAGCATCACGCCCGAGGCTCTGATCAGCTTCGAGGACGGCAAGCCGTACAAGACGCTGAAGCGCCACCTGACGACGCACGGCATGACCGTGGCCGAATACAAGGCCAAGTGGGGTCTGCCGAACGACTATCCGACGACCGCGCCCGCCTACAGCGAAGCGCGTTCGCAGATGGCCAAGGCCCTGGGCCTCGGCCAGGGCGGCCGCAAGGGCAAGGCGCCGCGCGCCCGCAAGGCCTGATCGACCCGAACTTAACGACACCAACGGAAAAGGGGATGCTGGGGCGTCCCCTTTTTTGTTGCCTGTGTTCACGCTGAGTGTGGCCGCGGGTCCGGATGACGTCCTCGTTCCTCGACAAGCTCGGGATGAGGATTGTGCGCCAGCGGGGCCGACAGTCGTCCTCACCCTGAGCTTGTCGAAGGGCGAGGACGGCGCCCGAGAGCCCGTCGGCGCTCGACTCTAGGGCAGCCTTTTTGGCGCCTGGACGCGTGGAGCGCGGACGCCCCTTCTCAGGCCGCGTTCGCCGCCGGCGGGTCGTCGCCGTTCAGCGCCAGGGCCTGGGCCAGGGCCTCGACCAGGCGCGGGGCCTCGATGGGCTTGGGCAAGAGACCGTCCATGCCGGCCTCGGCATAGAGCAGGCGTTCGTGCGTCAGCACGCTGGCGGTGACCGCGATGATCGGGGTGCGCGGGCGACCGGCGCGGCGTTCGCCCTCGCGGATCGCCTGGCTGGCCTGCACCCCGTCCATCACCGGCATGTGGATGTCCATCAGGATGGCGTCCCAGCGGTCCTTCTCCCACATGGCCACGGCCTCGCGGCCGTCCGCCGCGAAATGGCCCTCGACGCCCAGGTGGCGCAGCAGGGTCAGGAGGACGGCGCGGTTGGTCTGGTTATCGTCGACGACCAGCATCCGGGGCGCGGTCTCGTCGGTTCGCGGATCGACGACGTCGAGGGCCGCCGAGGCCGCGGCCGGCGCGACCCGCTTCAGCGGCAAGGTCACCGTGAAGCAGGCGCCGCCTTCGGCCGGGGCCGAGAAGGCGATCGTTCCGCCCATCAGCTCCACGAGGGTCTTGCAGATCGCCAGCCCCAGGCCCGAGCCGCCGACGCGCCGGGTGCTGGAGCTGTCCAGCTGGGCGAACTTGGCGAACAGCCGCTCGCGCTGGGCCTCCGGAATCCCGACGCCGGTGTCGGTCACGCGCGCGACGAGGCCGTCGTCGTCGCCCGCGACGGTGACCCGCACGGATCCGGCCTCGGTGAACTTGACGGCGTTGGAGATCAGGTTGGACAGGACCTGCCGCAGCCGTTCGGCGTCGCCCAGCCGCCACCCGGCCGCGCCCGGCGAGAGCTCCAGATCGAAGGCCAGGTCCTTGTCGCGCGCCAGCCCGCCATAGAGCTGCCGCAGCGCTTCGAGCTGGGCGGTCAGGTCGAAGGGCGCGGGGACGACCTCCATCTTGCCCGCCTCGATCTTGGAGATGTCGAGAATGGCGTTGATGACGGTCAGCAGCGAGCGTCCCGAGGCGCTGATCGTCTCCAGCCGGCCGCGCTGGTCCGGCTCCAGCGGACCGGCGGCCATGATCTGGGCCATGCCGAGCACGCCGTTCAACGGCGTGCGGATTTCGTGGCTCATGGTGGCCAGGAACTCGGTCTTGGCGCGGTTGGCGGCTTCGGCGGCGACGGCCAGGGCCTGGGCCTCGGCCCGAAGGCGACGGTTCTCGGTCAGCTCGCGCTCGAGCTCGGCGTTGAGCGTCTCGCTGGCCAGGCGCGCCCGCACCTCGCGGCCTACCACGCCCCGCATCAGGCCCGACATGCCGACGGCGGCGAAGGTGCCCGCGAGACCGATGAAGAGACTCTGGTCGGCGATCTTCGGCTCGAGGCCACGGCTCATCCACACCATCCCGCCGATCGCGGCGGCGACGCTGGTCAGGGCCACGCGTCGGCTGGGCGCGGAGGTGGCGAAGACCAGGGCCATCAGGATGAAATAGACCAGCTTCTGCGGTTCGAAATGAAGGGTCTGGTAGGCGACGGTATTGGCCAGGAACAAGGCG
This sequence comes from uncultured Caulobacter sp., assembly GCF_947036865.1. Taxonomy (GTDB): domain Bacteria; phylum Pseudomonadota; class Alphaproteobacteria; order Caulobacterales; family Caulobacteraceae; genus Caulobacter. The sequence continues at coordinate 25,309 of NZ_CAMQSF010000006.1, forward strand.
TTCATGCCCAGGGCGATCGCTTCCAGCGGCAAGCCGATGAAGCGGCCGCGGCGCAGCATCGCCCAGGCCCCCAGGGCGTAGAGGCAAGAGGCGACGGCCAGGCCCTCGAGGATGACGAACGCCACGCCCTTTTCGTAGAGCGGGTGGGAGAGCGAGATCAGCGCGTAGTAAATCGAGGTCGCCAGCAGATAGCCACGCACGATCGGCCCGTAGGCTCGCATCAGAGCGATCTTCGCCCGCCGTGGGTCTTCAGGTTTCGTGGCGGTCAAGGCCAGTCCTCGCGCATCTCCCTTCGAGAATACTGCGAGGGACTGGTTAAGTTTCCTTCGAGCTATACCCCGCTTAAGCTCAATCCGGGGGCGTCGGGCGGGGTTTCACCTCCGCCGTTCAGAGGGCGCTGCATCCAGACGAGATCCACCCAACGCCCGAATTTATGGCCCATGGCCGGGAAAACACCGTGTTTTTCGAAGCCCAGCGCGGCATGGAGGCCGATCGAGGCGGCGTTGCCGCTGTCGCCGATGACTGCGCACATTTGTCGCAGGCCCAAGGCCTCGCAGGCGGTGATCAGCGCGGCCAGGAGCGCGCGCCCGACCCCCTTGCCGACCGCCTTGGGCGAGACATAGACGCTGTCCTCGACCGTGTAGCGATAGGCCGCGCGCAGCCGGAAGGGGCCGGCGTAGCAGTAGCCGACGACCTCGCCGTCCAGCTCGGCGACCAGATAGGGCAGGCCGCGGTCCAGGAAGCTCTGGCGGCGACGCGCCATCTCGGCCTCGTCGGGCGGAACCTCCTCGAAGGTGCCCAGGCCGTTCAGGACGTTCCAGGCGTAGATGGCGGTGATGGCGGGAAGGTCGGCGTCGCCGGAGGGGCGGATCAGGACGCTCACGCCGCTTCCCAACCCTTCTCGACCGCCCAGACGGCGAAGGCGTAGTCCAGCGCGATCTCCTTGAGGAAATCGAACCGCCCGGAAGCCCCGCCGTGGCCGGCGTCCATGTTGATCTTCAGCAACACCGGGTTGCCGCTGGTGGTGTGGTCGCGCAGCTTGGCGGCCCACTTCTCGGGCTCCCAGTAGGTGACGCGGGGGTCCGACAGGCCGCCGGTGGCCAGCACCGCCGGATAGGGCTTGGCCGTGACATTGTCATAGGGGTTGTAGCTGGCGATGTAGTCGTAGGCCGCCGGGTCCTCCAGCGGATTGCCCCATTCGGGCCATTCGGGCGGGGTCAGCGGCAGCGAGGTGTCGCTCATGGTGTTGACCACGTCGACGAACGGCACCGCGGCGATGATCCCGGCGAACAGATCCGGCCGCATGTTGGTGATGGCGCCCATCAGGAGGCCGCCGGCCGAGCCGCCATAGGCCACGGTGTTGTCGGGCTTGCCATAGCCGGCCGCGTGCAGGTGCTCGGCGCAGGTGATGAAGTCGGTGAAGGTGTTCTTCTTCTTGAACTTCTTGCCGTCCAGGAACCAGCCCCAACCCTTTTCCGAGCCGCCGCGCGGGCAGGCCGTGGCCCAGATCCATCCCCGGTCGACCAGGGAGAGGTTCCGGATCGAGAAGCTGGGCTCCATGGCGATGCCATAGCTGCCATAGCCGTAGAGGAGGAGCGGGGCCGAGCCGTCCAGCTTGGTCCCCTTCTTCATCAGGACGAAGATCGGAACCTCGGCGCCGTCGGCCGCCCTGGCGTTCAGGCGGCGGGTCTCGTACTTCGCCGGATCGTGGCCCGAGGGGATTTCCTGGGTCTTGCGCAGGGTTCGCGTGCGCGAGGCCAGGTCGTAGTCGAACCACTGCCGGGGCGTGGTCATCGAGTTGAAGACGAAGCGAAGATTGTCGGTGTCGTACTCGTAGCCGCCTTCCAGACTGAGCGCGTAGGCCGCCTCGTCGAAGGCGATCGCGTGCTCGGCGCCGTCGAGCGCGGTGACGGTCACGCGGTTCAGCGCGTCGACCTTTTCCAGCCGCACGAACCAGCGCTTGAAGGCCATGGTCCCCGAGATCAGGCGGCCCGGCTGGTGGGCGATCCAGTCCTTCCAGTGGGCCTTGCCGGTCGCGTCTTCCGGGCAGGCGGCCAGCTTCCAGTCGACCGCGCCGTCGGCGTTGGTGCGGACCACCCAGTGGTCGTTCCAGTGCTCGACCTCGTAGCGCAGGCCGACCTCGCGCGGGTGGAAGACGACCGGCGCGGCGGCCGGCGTGGCGGCGGGGATGATCAGCGCCTCGCTGGTCTCCTGGTTGCCGCACGAGATGACCACGTATTTCTCGGACGCGGTGACGCCAACGCCGATGAAGAAGCCCTCGTCGGGCTCGTCATAGATCAAGACGTCGTCCTTGGCGGTCCCGCGCGCCGGGCGGCGATAGATCTTGGCCGGGCGTCCGTTGTCGTCCCGGAAGGTCCAGAAGAGCCAGTGGCTGTCGGGCGAGAAGCAGAAGTCGCCGGTGCTGCTCTCGACGGGGCTGTCCAGCACGGCGCCGGTGGCCAGATCCTTGACGTGGATGCGGTAGACTTCCGACCCTTGCGCGTCCACGGCCCAGGCATAGAGCGCGTGGTCCGGCGAGTGGCTGGCGGCGCCGACCTGGTAGAAGGCCTTGCCCTTCGCCTCTGCCTCCTCGTCGAGCAGGACCTGTTCGAGGCCGCCGCCCACGGGCTTGCGCGCGTGGATCGGATGCTGCGCGCCCTTTTCGAAGCGGGTGTAGTATTCCCAGGGCCCGTCCTTGGCGGGGACGCTGGCGTCGTCCTCCTTGATGCGGCCCTTCATCTCCTCGAACATCGCCGCCTGCAGCGCCTCGGTCGAGGCGAGCATCGCGGTCGTATAGGCGTTCTCGGCGGTCAGGTGCGCCTTGACGTCCGCCTTGATCAGGCTGGGATCGCGCAGGACCTTCTGCCAGTTGTCGTCCTTCATCCAGGCATAGTCGTCGGTACGCCGGCGGCCCAACTGCTCGATCGTCTTGGGGATCTTCCGGGCGACCGGCGGGACGGGGCGGGCGACTTTGTCTGCGGACATGGGCGTTCCGGAAGCTGTTCCTGGGAGCATCGTGGGGGCTGACGTAAGCGCGGCGGCGGCGCTCGTCACCATCTGTCGCCGGTTCATGGCCAGAATCTTCCCCAACCTGCTGTAACGCGCGCGTGCGGCAGAACGACAACTTGCGGCGCGAGAATCCTGTGGTCAAATTCCTTCCGCGGTCGGGCGAGTTGAGTATCAAGCGTAGCAAGGGGGCGACATGGCCTGGGATCTGTCCGTCGACCTGATCAAGGCGACGGTTCAGCTGGAGCAGCCGTTGGGCGACGGCTCTCGCACGGTCGGCACGGGCTTCCTGGTGTCCGATCCCACCCCGGACGGCAAGCCGCGCACCATCCTGATCACCGCCGCCCACGTCTTCGAAAAGATGCCCTCGGCGTCGGCCAAGATCGGCTATCGCGTGCAGGGCGGCGACGGCGTTTGGCGCTTCGATCCCGAGACGCTGAAGATCCGCGACGGCGACCATCCGCTGTGGACCAAGCACCCGACCCGCGACGTCGCGGCCCTGGCGGTCGAGGCCCCGCCCGAGTTCGTCAAGGCGGCGATCCCGCTGAACTACCTGGCCCAGGACGACACCTTCAACAAATACAACCTCGGCCCGGGCGACGAGATGATGGCGCTGGGGTTTCCGCGCGGACTGTCGGCCAATCCGGCCGGCTTTCCGATCCTGCGCTCGGGCCGGGTGGCCAGCTATCCGCTGGCGCCGGCCAGCAACTTCCCGACCTTCCTGATGGACTTCTCGGTGTTCCCCGGCAATTCGGGCGGGCCGGTGTTCATGGCCGAAGGCGCGCGCCGCCGGCCGGGCGCGAGCGAGAGCCAGGAGGTCCAGTTCGTGGCCGGCCTCTTAACCCAGCAGGTCGAGCTGTCGGGCGAGCGCCTGGAGATCGGCATCGTCACCCACGCCAAGTTCATCCGCGAGACCCTGGCCCTGCTGGACAGGCTCCCGGGCGCCGCGACGACCCAGGCGCGCGCCAGCCGCTCGGAGCCCGCCATGCCTGGCGCCACCCCCGCCTCGGCGGTCTCGGCCACGGCGATGGGCGCGTCTCACTGACGGAACCGCTGCCGGGCCGCGCCCGTTTTCTCCCGCGACGCAACTCAAGCATCGCAGGAGCAAGATCATGAGCACCAATCGAGTCGAAGGCGCGATCGACAAGGGCGTGGGCGCCGTCAAGGAAGGCATCGGCAAGATGACCGACAACGAGCGCCTCGAAGCCGAGGGCGCGGCCCAGAAGGCCAAGGGCGACGTCCAGAACAAGGTCGGCCAGGCCCAGGACAAGATCGGCGACGCCATCAAGCGCTAAGCGCTGTCCAGAACCGAATTCGAGCGGCCGCCGGAGCGATCCGGCGGCCGTTTTCCTTTTGGCTAAAGCACTTCGCGTCGCGCCAGGTGCAGTACGGCCAGGACGAGGGCGACCAGGCCCAGGCCGCATCCCAGGCTCAGCGCCGTGCTCACCCGCGCGGGATCGCCGGCCAGCATGTTCACGGGCATTTGCCAGGGGAAGAACACGCCCTCCTTGGCGTTGGTCGCGACCACGGAGAAGAACGTGCCGCCGATGCCCAGCGCCAGGGCCGGGACGAAGCTGGAAAAGCGCAGGGCGGTCCAAAGCTGGATGGCGATCAGCAGCACGGCCGCCGCCACGACCTTGCCGTTCAGCGCCAGCAGATGCGCCAGGTCGGGCGCGCCCTTGGGGGCGACCAGCGGCTTCAGCGCGCCGGCGGCCGAGATCGCGGCGCAGCTCACCAGCAGGTTCAGCCCCGTCATGACCAGCACCAGCGCGATCACACAGAGCGCCTTGGCCGCGTAGATCCGCCAGCGGGGCACGGGCAGGGCGCGCAGATGATCCCAGGCGCGCGGGCCGTGCTCCATGTGCGCCACCAGGGCGGTCAGCGCGGTGACGCTCATCGGCAGCATGAAATAGGCCCAGATCTGGGTCGAGGCCTGCAGCCAGGAGGACCAGACGGCGGGCTTCGTGCCGCGCAGCAGGACGAAGAACAGGAAGGCCCCCATCAGCGACGGGGCGGCCAGGGCCAGGACGGCGGCCAGGGAGCGATTGAGCTTTCGCAACTCGACGGACAGCATGGCGAGCATCAGGCGGCCTCGGCTTTGGGGTAGGCGGGCGCGGCGACCCGACGATAGATGTCTTCCAGCGACTGTTCGCGCGCACCCAGCGCGAAGACCGCCAGTCCGGCCTGGACGAGGATCTGGTTCAGGGCCGCCGCCGCTTGGTCGGCGTCCTCGCCCGGACGCAGGGCGACGGCGAGGCCCGTGTCGGCCGGCGAGACCGAGCGTCCGCCCAGCAGCGTCCGCGCCCGCGCGTCGTCGTCGGTGCGCAGCAGGATCTCGGGCGCGAGATCGGCCTTCAGGCGGGACAGCGGCCCTTCCAGCACGAGGCGCCCGTCATGGATCACGCCCACATGGGTGGCGATCTGCTCGATCTCGCCCAGCAGGTGGCTGGACAGCAGCACGGTCGCGCCGGTGCGCTCGGGCAGGCTCCTCAGAAAGCCGCGCATGTCGGCGATGCCGTCGGGGTCGAGGCCGTTGGTCGGCTCGTCCAGGATCAGCACCGGCGGCGCGCCCAAGAGGGCGCGGGCCAGGGCCAGACGTTGGCGCATGCCCAACGAATAGCCGGCGACCTTGCGGCCGGCGTCGGCGCGCATCTCGACGATCTCCAGCACGCGGTCGATCTCGCGCGCCGGCGCGCCCAGCAGGGTCGCGGTCAGGGCCAGGTTCTCGGCCCCCGTCAGGTTGCCGTAGAAGCCATGCGCCTCCAGCAGGGCGCCTACCTTGCGCGCGGCGGCCATCCGATCGCGGGCGATGTCGACGCCGTGGATCCTGGCCGCGCCGCCGGAGGGACGGATCAGGCCCAGCAGCATCTTCAGCGTCGTGGTCTTGCCCGCGCCGTTGCGGCCCAGGAAGCCGTAAACCGCGCGCTCGGGCACGGTCATGCTCACATCGTCGACCGCCAGCCGCGCGCCAAAGCGTCGGCGAAGGTGCTCGGTTTCAATCGCTGCGGCCATGGGCCGGGGCTCGATCTGTTTAAGTTAGATATAAAGTTGCGAAGCGGCCGTCTTTAAGTCAAGATTAAAGATAGGACAGGATGGAGTGGCTGGTGCGACAGACCGAGATCGATCGTTTTCGCCGCCGATGCGGACAGTTCCGCGGGCTGGCGATCTTCATGGTGGTGAGCGTCGGGGCCTTGATGGCGCTGATCTATCTGGTGTTCCCGGCTCTGTTCGCGCTGACGGGACGCGGCCCGCGCGAGGACATCCTGCCGCGCGCGATCTGGGCCTCGCCGGCGATCTGCTACCTGTTCGGGGTGTGGTCCATCGGCCAGGCCATGGGCGAGATCGGCAAGGGCCGCCTGATCCAGCCGGCGCTGTCGGCGGCGCTGCGGCGCGTCGGCCTGGCGCTGGTGGCCGGCGGGGTCGCCAGCGTATTCCTGGTCTCGAACCTGTTGCGCCTGGTCGGGAGCGCCAAGGGCGGCTATCTGCACTTCGACGTGCCGGGCATGGCCCTGGGCATGATCGGCGGCGCGCTGTTCCTGCTGGGTCGGGTCGTAGACCAGGCCAACGCGGCCCAGGCCGAACTCGACGAGATGATCTGATGCCGGTGCGCGTGACCCTGGACGCCCTGATCGTGAAGAAGGGCCTCAAGGCGCGTGACCTGGCCCAGCAGGTGGGCCTCAGCGAGACCCAGTTGTCGCTGTTCCGCTCGGGCAAGGTGCGGGGAATCCGCTTCCGCACCCTCTCCCGGCTGTGCGCCGCCCTGGGATGCCGGCCCGGCGATCTTCTGGACTACGATCTCGACCCCGCCGACCTTGAGCCGGTCGAGGTCGAGGCGACCGGAGAGGACTAGGCGTTGGAGCGCTTTCCGCCCGCCCACGCCGGGACCGTAGCCATGGGCAAGGAGAAGACGTCATGCGTGAACTGGCCGGAATGACGCCGCCGATCACCGGGCGATGTCTCTGCGGCGCGGTGCGCTATGTCTGTTCCGCGCCGCCGTTCTGGTCGGTCAACTGCCACTGCCGCGCCTGCCAGAGGCTGAGCGGCGCGCCGTTCGTCTCGGCGTTCTGCGTGTCGGTCGAAGCCTTCGCCTTCGAAGGGGAGACTCGCCCCTTCCGCCGTCCGTCCGACGCCGGTCACGAAGTGACGACCTGGCTGTGCGCGGCCTGCGGGGCTCGGATGTTCGCTGAGTCGGCCGGCGCGACCGGCCACATGAACATCTTCGCCAGCACCTTGGCCGAGCCGTCGGCCTTCAAGGCGCTGTCGAACGTCTATCTCGCCGAGGCCGCCTCCTGGATCGCGCCGCCGCCGGCGCGGTTCAACTTTCCCAGGATGCCGGGGCCCCCGGACGAGGCGGGCTAGCCGACTTCCTCGTAGGTCGCCGCGTAGTCGACCGGGAAGTTCACCGAGCGGGCGATGAAACAGACCTTGTGGATCTCGTGGTGGATGGCGTCGGCCTTGGCCAAGTCCGCGCCCCGCTCGACCAGGATATGCGGCCGCAAGGTCGCGCGCAGGAAGCGGCCGGCGCCGTCGGGCGTGCTCTCGCCGACGCCCAGCGGCTGGTCGCGATAGCCGCGCACCACGATCCCGGCGCTCGAGGCCAGATGCAGGTACCACAGCATGTGACAGGCGCTCAGCGAGGACAGCAGCAGGTCCTCGGGATTGTGCAGGGAAGGATCGCCGCCCAGCAGCGGATCGTTGGAGCAGGGGATCGGCGGCTTGCCCGGCGTGGCGATGGTCCAGGTGCGGTCATAGCCGCGATAGCTCCGCGTGCCCTGGCCTCGGTCGCCGGTCCATTCGATCAGGCTCGTATAGTCGTGCTGCTTGGCCATCTAGCGCTCCTCGGGCGGAACGTCCTTCAGCCGCGCGGTCATGGCGGCGATCTCGTCCCGACTCCAGCGGCTGTGTTTACGGACATCGCTGGCCGGATCGAAGCCCAGGCCGAGTGAAATATGCGGACGCCGATAGGCCTCGCGCGGCCGGATCGGCCGGGGCGCCAGGCCGCCGCCGCAGGTCGGGCAGACGTTCTTGAGCACCTCGTCGGCGCAGGCGGCGCAGTAGGTGCACTCGTAGCTGCAAATGCGGGCGTCCAGGGCGTTCGGCGGCAGGTCGCGGTCGCACAGTTCGCAGTTGGGGCGCAGCTGGAGCATGCCGGTAGATAACCGCCAGCTTGGCCTGCTGAAATGACGGTGATCCCTCGGTTTCAGCCACCCGTCTTGTCATCCCGGCCGTGGCGAAGCGAAGGGCCGGGATGACACGAGGAAGGCGGCCCTAAGCCCCGTAGATGATCGAGATGGTCTCGGCGACGCAGGCGGGACGCTCCTCGCCCTCGATCTCGATGGTGCATTCGTTCTTCATCTGCAGGCCGCCCGCCTTGGGCTCGACGGCGAGCAGCTTCTGGCGCATGCGCACCTTCTTGCCGACGCGGACCATGCCGGTGAAGCGGACCTTGTCGCAGCCATAGTTGATGCCGCGGGTGACGCCCGTGACGCGCAGGATGCCCGCACCCAGCATCGGGATCAGCGACAGCGTCAGATAGCCGTGGGCGATCGGGCCGCCGATCTCGCGGGTGGCGCGCTCGACGTCGACGTGGATCCACTGGTGGTCGCCGGTGGCCTCGGCGAACATGTTGACGCGCTCCTGGGTGATCTCGACCCAGTCGGACACGCCGAGCTCCTGACCCACCAGGCCGGCGATGTCGGCGTAGGCGACTTCCTTCATGCGAATTCTCCCTCGAACAGTTGTTTGGATTGGTGGCATGGGCAGCCCCGGAGGGCAAGCCGGGTCACGGCTCCAGGGCGGCCCGCGCGGCCTCCGGCAGCAGGGAGACGGCCTGGTCCAACAGCTCGCGCCAAGTCTCGCCCCGGTCGCGCGCCTCGGAATAGGCCTCGCGGAGGGCGAAGGGATCGTCTTGGGCGAGCGCGTGGATCAGGATTTCGGCCTGTTCGAGATCCTTTCGCCGCTTAGGATTGGCCTGGCTTCGCTTACGCGAGATGATCAGCTTGTGGACCGCGTAGCGCGAGGGAGCCGGCACGCGCACGAGCACGCCGTCGCCATGTAGGACCGCCGCCTCGACACTGTCGCGGAGCAGGAAGTCGAGAAAGCGAAGCGGCGTCGCGTCCGTGTTGAGAGCGTCTAGCCGCGAGGTCGCCTCGTCTCCCGCGTGGCGGCTGGTGGTCAGCACGTCGACCGCGTAGCCGTCGGGCGTCCGGTAGTTCGCGCTTTTGGCGGGATCAAGCTTGGGCACGGCGATGAACGTAGGATCGGCGGCTCTAAGAACGTCGAGAAAGGGGCGGTCCAGGCCATCGTCCAGCGCGACTGAAACGCCGTAGTCTTGAGCGATATCCAGATCGCCGGTGCGAACGGCCGTCGACGGCAAAGTGAAGCCTAGGAGCGCCCCATAGGTTTGGAACGCCACCGTCCCGACGACCGCGGCGCGGAGACGAAAGGCGCCGGCTTGGGCGAGAACCTGGAGTACCCTTCCGGTACGGTTATCGGGGGCATGCAGCCCTGCGGCGCGCAGGGCGCGCACCAGCAGTCTACGTCCGTCGGCGGCGTTCTTGACAGACTTGGCTTGCTCGATGGTCCGCAGCAATTCGGCGGTTTCGGGTCCTAGATACCTTTCGTGACGCTCGCCGTCGACTTGGGCCGATCGGACGTACCAATAGTAGCGGCCTTTGCGTTCTCGACGCAGGAAGCTGGTGTCGTTTCCGAACGCCGCGACCTGAGCGGCGCGGAGCTGATCCAGCAGTTCGGCGACGTTCGTATGGATCGCTAGGGGAAGGCGTTGGGGGAGCATCTAAATCACCGTTGCCACCAGATATCTATTCTGGTGGCAACGGCGAAAAAATCAATGGCGGTGATGTAGCCTAAACGATCCGGCTCTCGCCCTTGCCCCAATAGGCGTCGCGGATCAGGCGCTTGTAGAGCTTGCCGGTCGGGTGCCTCGGCAGCTCGGCCATGAAGTCGATGCGGCGCGGCGACTTGACGTGGCTGAGATTGGCGCGGGCGAAGGTCATCAGCTCCTCGGCCAGGGCGACCTGGTCGTCGGAAAGATCCATCGGCTGGATCACCGCCACGACCTTCTCGCCCATCTCCTCGCACGGCGCCCCCACGACGGCCGCGTCGGCGACCTTGGGGTGGGTGATCAACAGGTTCTCGATCTCCTGCGGATAGATGTTCACCCCGCCCGAGATGATCATGAAGCTCTTGCGGTCGGTGAGGTACAGGTAGCCCTCCTCATCGACCCAGCCGACGTCGCCCAGGGTGGTCCAGCCGTGCTTGTTGTAGCTCTCGGCGGTCTTCTCCGGGGCGTTGTGGTAGTTCACCGCCGGGCCGTTGGCGAAATAGACCGTGCCTTCGGTGCGGGGCGGAACGGGATCGCCGTTCTCGTCGCAGATGCGCAGCTCGCCCAGCACGGCCTGGCCGACGCTGCCCTTGCGGATCAGCCAATTGTCGGCATTGATCCAGCAGAAGCCGTTGCCCTCCGTGCCGGCGTAGTATTCGAAGATCACCGGCCCCCACCAGGCGATCATCTGCTCCTTGACCGGGATGGGGCAGGGGGCGGCGGCGTGGACCGCCGACTTCATGCTGGAGACGTCGTAGCGGGCGCGGACCGCCTCGGGCAGTTTCAGCATGCGCACGAAGTGGGTCGGGACGAACTGGCCGCAATTGACCTTGTATTTCTCGATCAGAGCCAGCGCCGCCTCGGGATCGAACTTCTCCATCACGATCACGGTCCCGCCCAGCTTGTGGACGGTCATGCACCAGCGCAGCGGCGCGGCGTGATAGAGCGGAGCGGGCGACAGATAGACGCTGTCCCCGGAGAAGCCGAACAGGCCCTGGGCCATCATCTGCAGGGCGTGCGGCGCGTCGATCGGACCGCCCGACAGCGTCGGCTTGACGCCCTTGGGCCGGCCCGTGGTGCCCGACGAATAGAGCATGTCCGAGCCGGCGCTCTCGTCGGCGATCGGCGTGGTCGGCTGGCCGGCGCGCGCCTCCTCGAAGCCGGCATAGGGGCCGTGCGGGCCGCCGACGGCGAACAGGGCCAAGCCGGTCGCCAGCCCGGCGATCTCGTCGATCAGCGGACCCATGGCGGTCGAGGTGATGAACACCTTGGCTCCGCAGTCCTTCAGGATGTACTCGGCCTCGGCGGCGGTCAGCTTGGTCGAGACGCAGACGTAATAGAGCCCCGCCCGCTGCGCCGCCCAGGCGATTTCGAAGAAGCGGGCGTTGTTCTCCATCATGATGGCGACCACGTCGCCGGCCGTAAGGCCCAGGGAGCGGAACAGGTGCGCGCCCTGGTTCGAGCGCGCGTCGAGCTGGGCGTAGGTGACGACCTCCCCGGAGCCGGCCATCACATAGGCGGGCTTGTCGGCCTGGGTCCGGGCGTGGTGACAGGGGTGCATGTCTGGACCTCCAAGCTTCAGGCCGCCACGGCCTGTTTGGCGTCGGCCAGGATCATCGCCGCGCCCTTCTCGCCGATCATGATCGAGGGGGCGTTGGTGTTGCCCGAGATCAGGCGCGGCATGATCGAGGCGTCCACCACGCGCAGGCCCTCGACGCCGCGCACGCGCAGCTGGGCGTCGACCACGGCCATCGGGCCGTTGCCCATCTGGCACGAGCCCACGGGGTGATAGAGCGTCGAGCCGGTCTGGCGGGCGAAGTCCAGCAGCTGCTCGTCGGTGGTCACGTCGGGACCGGGGTTCATCTCGTGGTCGACATACTGGGCGATGGCGGGCTGGGAGCCGATCTTGCGCGCCCACTTCAGGCCCGCGACCGTGACCTCCTGGTCCAGCGGATCGGCCAGGTAGTTGGCGAAGATGGCCGGATAGGCGGCCGGATCGGCCGACTTGATGCGGATGTGGCCGCGGCTTTCCGGCCGCAGCTGGCAGGGGGCGATGGTCATGCCCGGCGCGCCCTCCAGCTCCATCTTCTGCTCGGTGAACAGCTTCTCCAGGTCCATGGTGGCCGGCAGGATGTGGAACTGGATGTCCGGCCCCGCCAAATCCGGACGGGATTTGCAGAAGGCGGCCACGTGGGCGGCCGACAGGGTCAGAAGGCCCTTGCGGAACAGCAGGTACTTCATGGCCTCGGCGGCCAGACGCCCGCCCTTGCTCTGCTCGTTGACCGAGATCGTGCCAGACTTCAGGCGGTAGCGGACGGCGACGAGGTAGTGGTCCTGCAGGTTCTCGCCGACCCCCGGCAGGTCGGCGACGACCGGGATCCCGTGCTCGCGCAGCAGGGCGCCGGGACCGACGCCGGACAGCTGCAGCAGCTGCGGCGAGTTGATCGCGCCGCCGGCCAGGATGACCTCGCCGCGCGCCATGACCACGCGGCGCTGGCCGTTCTGGACGAACTCGACGCCGACGGCGCGCTTGCCCTCGAACAGGACGCGGCTGGCCAGGGCGTTGGTCTCGACCTTCAGATTGGGTCGGTTCATGGCCGGATGCAGATAGGCGACGGCGGACGAGCAGCGCGCGCCGTTCTTCTGGGTCACCTGGTACCAGGTCGCGCCCTCCTGGTCGGGGCCGTTGAGGTCGGCGTAGCGCGGAATGCCCGCCTGGTCGCAGGCCTCGATCAGGGCCTCGGAGATCGGGTGGACGTCGCGCATGTCGGCGACGTTCAGCGGCCCGCCGGTGGCGTGCAGGTCGCAGGCGCCGCGCTCCTGGTTCTGGGCCTTGCGGAAATAGGGCAGGACATCGTCCCAGGCCCAGCCCTCGCAGCCCAGCTGCCGCCAGCCGTCATAGTCGGCCGCCTGGCCGCGCACATAGAGCATGGCGTTGATCGAGGACGAGCCGCCCAGCACCTTGCCGCGCGGCCAGACGTGGACGCGGCCGCCGGTGCCGGGGTCGGGCTCGGTGGTGTAGAGCCAGTTGACCTTGGGATCCTTCAGGGTCGACGAGTAGCCGACCGGGATGTGGATCATCAGGTTCGAGCCGAACTGGGAAAGGTTCTTGGTCGGACGATCGTCGCCGCCGGCCTCCAGCAGGACCACCTTGAACCGGCCGCCCTCCGACAGCCGCGCCGCCAGCACGCAACCCGCCGATCCCGCGCCCACGACCACGTAGTCTGCCTCGATGATCCCCGCCATCGCTCTCTCCCTTTGGCCGTCCGCGTGTGCCCCGCGTGATCGGCGTTCAGTTGGCAGGATGCGCGCAGGTTTCGCGGTTGCGCAAGTTGCCGTCGCGGCGCCGTTGGCGCTTTGGGTTTCCCGGGTATCGTCGCGGCCAACAACCAGGGAGGCGTGAGATGGACCTGATCAGCCAGACGGTGGTGGACGGCGTGGCCGGGCCGGGCGCGCCGCCGACCTATCCGACCCTCGCCGACGTCGATCTCGCCGACATCTTCCGCTTTACCGGCGGCCAGCCCTGGGCCGACTTCGCCCGCATGCGCGAGCAGGCGCCGGTGATGTGGCATCCGGAGCCCTTTGGCGGACCGGGTTTCTGGGCGCTAACCCGCTACGAGGACGTCCACCGGGTCAATGGCGATCCGGAGACCTTCTCGTCGCAACGCGGCGGCATCCTGATGTCGATGGGCGCGCCCGAGAAGCGGCACGCGCTGCTGTTCCGCGCCTCGATGGACACGATGATCAATCTCGACGCGCCGCATCACCTGCAGCTGCGCCGCGAGCACATGCCCTATTTCACCCCGGCCTATCTGCGCGGCCTGACCGAGCGGGTGAAGGGTGAGGTGACCCGGCTGCTCGACGGCATGGAGCCGCTGTTGAAGGACGGCGCCGAGATCGACATAGTCGAGCACTTCAGCTCGGTCCTGCCGCTGTTCACCCTCTGCGAAATCCTGGGCGTGCCGCCCGAGGATCGGCCCAAGTTCCTGACCTGGATGCACTATCTGGAGCGCGCCCAGGACCTGGCGGTGAAGCAGGCCAACGCGCCGATGCAGCCGACGCTGGAGCTCATGCAGTTCGTCATGGACTTCAACAACAACGTCGAGGAGATGTTCGACTACGGTCGCGCGATGCTGAAGAAGCGTCGCGAGGACCCGAAGGAGGACCTGATGACCGCCATCGCGCGCGCCCAGGTCGACGGGGCCCTGCTGGCCGACGAATATCTGGACGGCTCCTGGCTGCTGATCGTGTTCGCGGGGAACGACACGACGCGCAACACCCTTTCGGGGTCGATGAAGCTGCTGACCGAGTTCCCGGAGCAGAAGGCCCGGCTGATCGCCGATCCGTCGCTGCTGCCCGGCGCGGTGGACGAGTTCATCCGCATGGTCAGCCCGGTGATCTACATGCGCCGCACCGCCGCCCGCGACGCCGAGGTCAACGGCCAGCTGATCCGCGAGGGCGAGAAGGTGATCATGTATTACGGCGCGGCCAACCGCGATCCGGCGATGTTCGAGAACCCTGACCAGCTGGACGTCACCCGCGCCAATGCCGGCAAGCACATCGCCTTCGGCTATGGCCCCCACACCTGCATCGGCAAGCGTGTCGCCCAGATCCAGCTGGAGGAGGCCTATCGCCAGATCCTGGCGCGCTTCCCGGACCTGACCTGGACCGGGAACATCGAGATCGCGCCGAACAACTTCGTGCACGCGATCAGCAAGCTTGGGGTGCGGCGGGGGTAGGTTTTCCTTCTCCCCTTGCGGGAGAAGGTGGCCGCGAAGCGGTCGGATGAGGGGTTGAAAACCCTATCCGGATAGCGACGCGCGACCCCTCATCCGTCGCCTTGCGGCGACACCTTCTCCCGCAAGGGGAGAAGGGATTGCTCCGATTTCATACACATGTTTGGATCGCTCCAGCCAAGGAGATCACCATGTCGCAGCCGACCTTCGAGACCCTGCTCTACGCCGTCGAGGACGGGGTCGCGACGATCACCCTGAACCGTCCCGACCGGATGAACGCCTTCACCGCCCGGATGATGAAGGACCTGATCGAGGTGTTCGACGTCACCGACGCCGACGACGCCGTCAAGGCGGTGATCGTGACCGGCGCCGGGCGGGCCTTCTGCGCCGGGGCGGATCTGGGCGCGGGCGGCGCCACCTTCGACCGCACCTCGCCCCAGGCCCTGGAGCGCGAGGAAGGCAAGGTCGGCGACATCTATCGCGACGGCGGCGGCCGCGTGACCCTGCGGATGTACGACAGCCTGAAGCCGATCATCGGCGCGATCAACGGCGCGGCCGTGGGCGTGGGCGTGACGATGCAGCTGCCGATGGACATCCGCCTGGCCTCGACCGAGGCCAAGTTCGGCTTCGTCTTCGCGCGCCGGGGCATCAATCCGGAAGCCGCCTCGAGCTGGTTCCTGCCGCGTCTCGTCGGCCTGCAGACGGCGCTGGAGTGGTGCTACACCGGCCGGGTCTTCCCGGCGTCGGAGGCGCTGGAGAAGGGGCTGGTCCGCTCGCTGCACGCGCCCGACGACCTGCTGCCCGCCGCTCGGGCCCTGGCCCGCGAGATCGCCGACAACACCGCGCCGGTCTCGGTGGCCCTGACGCGCCAGCTCCTGTGGCGCATGGCCGGGGCGAGCCACCCGATGGAGGCCCACAAGGCCGACAGCCGCGCCATTCAGTCGCGCGGCGCCTCCGGCGACGCCAAGGAGGGCGTGACCTCGTTCCTGGAAAAGCGCGCGCCGGTCTATCCGAACAAGGTCTCGACCGACCTGCCGGACATCTGGCCGGAGTGGGAAGAGCCCGCCTTCCGCTAGACGCTCAAGATCTCTCCTCCCCTTTTGGGGGAGGGGACCGCCGAAGGCGGTGGAGGGGGACAGCGCCGCGCCATCGCGTGATGACCAGCCCCCTCCGTCCCACCGCGTCCGCGGCGATCCGCCTCCCCGGAAGGGGGAGGAGAACGCCCGTCCGCTCACCCCCCGTTAATCACGATCTGGTCTGCTCCGCGGGATGAGCGAAGCCGCGCCGATGTCGTCGTTTGGAGAGCCGCCGGCCGCGAAGGCCGCGCCGCGCTCGCGCACGACCCTGCTCAAGCGGCTCGCCGACGTCGTCTGCCTGCCGACCAGCCGGATCAACGCCTTCGAGCGCGCGATGACCGCCGACCTGCTGGTCGAGATGCTGCGCGACGCCAATATCGACGAGCGCGAGAAGGTGGCGCGCCGCCTGGCCATGCTGAACGAAATGCCGGGCGTTCTGGTGCGCCTGCTGCTGCGCGACGAGCTGCCGGTGGCGCGGGCGCTGCTGGTCGACGCCGAGAAGCTGTCCGACGCCGACCTGATCAGCTGCCTCTACCAGACCTCGACGGATCACCGCCGGCTGATCGCCCAGCGGCGCGGGGTCAGCGAGGTGGTGGCCGACGCCCTGATCGACATGGGCGAGCCGGCGGTCATCGAGACCCTGCTGCGCAACGATCTGGTCAAGATCAGCCATCAGGGGGTGGAGAACATCGTCGCGGCCACGCGCGACGCGCCCTATCTGATCCCGCTGCTGCTGCGTCGGGCCGAGCTGCGGCCCAGCCATGCCTATGTGATGTTCTGGTGGGCCGACGCCGAGGCGCGACGGACGATCCTGCAGCGCTTCGCGGTGTCGCGCGAGATCCTGCAGGAGGCGGTCGGCGACGTCTTCGCCCTGGCCTCGGCCGAGGGCTGGCAGGACCCGCTGTCGCGCAAGGCCCTGCAGTTCATCGAGCGTCGCCAGCGCAACCGCGCCGCCATCGCCAAGAGCCCCTTCGCCAGCCTGGACGAGGCGGTGACGGCCGCGGAGGCCGGCATCACCCGCGAGATCGCCGAGGAAATCTCCTACCTGTCGGGCCTCAAGCCGATGACCGGCGCCAAGATCTTCACCGATCCGGGCGGCGAGCCGCTGGCCATTCTCTGCAAGGCCACGGGCCTGCCGCGCGTCTGCGTCCGCCAGCTGTGGCGCGGTCTGCGCCGCCAGGACGTCGACCGCAGCGGCCAGACCGATCATGCGCTGGAGCGCGTGCTGACGGTCTACGACATGATCGCCGTCGATCGCGCCCAGACGGTATTGCGCTACTGGAACTGGTCGCTGACCTCGGCCCTGACCCCCGCGTTGCTGAAGGCCATACGAGAAGGCGACGAAGCCGCGGTCGACGAATACTCGGCTCCACAGCGCGCGGCCATGCTGGCGCTGTCGCGCGACTTCGGCCGATGACTACGGATATTTCCGGGTTCCGAGACCGGGCCATTCGGCCAGGTTCATGAACTTGCCGGCCACAACTCAATTTGAGGCGCGTCATGACGGCGCCGCGAACACTAGGTTTCTACGGTCGATCTCTTTGAGGCGGCGTATTGCTCGTCGCCGACAATGTTTGTATGCAGCCGTACACTGATCTGTGAATCGGTTGCATCAACAATAGTTTGTCGACGGGCGAGACGTATGGAAGATCAATCCGACCTGATCGAGATGACGGCGGGAATCGTATCCGCCTATGTCGGCAACAACATGGTCGCGACCGCCGACCTGCCGGCCCTGATCAAGCAAGTGCACGCCGCCCTGACCACCGTCGGGGCGCCCGCCGCCGAGCCGGCCCAGGCGCCCAAGGAGCCGGCCGTGCCGATCAAGAAGTCGGTCACGCCCGATTTCCTGATCTGCCTGGAGGACGGCCGCAAGTTCAAGTCGCTGAAGCGTCACCTGCGCACCAAGTACGACATGACCCCCGAGGAGTATCGCGCCAAGTGGGGTCTGCCCAAGGATTACCCGATGGTGGCGCCGAACTACGCCGAGGCGCGGTCGAGCCTGGCCAAGCAGATGGGCCTGGGCCAGGGCGGTCGCAAACCGCCGCGCAAGGCGAAATAGCCGAGTCGGAACAAAAGCTTGGCCTCGCGGCCGGCGAATTTTTCCAGGCGCCCGTCGTCCGAACCCGGACGACGGGCGTTGTCTTTGGCGATTGACTCCAAATGTGAATCTTGTCGCGCGACATGTTTTTCACTTGCCGCCGATTCGTTCCTTAAGCGATAGTGAATCGAAGTGATTCCAAAGGCTTGTTAAGGACTCTGAAGATGTCCGCGCAATTGAGCGCATCCGCCACGGCGGCCCGCGCTCACCAGGAGATGTTCGCCTACTGGGCGTCCCTCCGACGGGGGGCGAGCCTCCCGGCGCGCGTCGACGTGCAGCCTTCGAGCATGAAGCGGCTGCTGCCCACGGTCAGCCTGATCGACGTCATGCGCGAGCCGCGGGACTACCGCCTGCGCCTAGCGGGCACCGGCCTCTACGGCGTCTACGGGCGCGAGATCACCGGCCGGACCTTGAACGAGGTCTATAACACCGCCGCCGCCGAATACTGGCGCAAGGAGCTGGACAAGGTAGTCGACGAGCGCCGTCCCGGCGTCGGCGTCCACAGCCTGGCCTGGCGTGGCGCGCCGCACATGTCGATCCTGTGGCTGCGTCTGCCGCTGGCCAGCAACGGCAAGGACGTCGACATGATCCTGGGCTACGACGCCGTGGTCGGCGCGGCGGCCGAGGGCGTCTCGGGCATCCGGGCGGCCTGAGGGGCTCGTTCTAGAAAAGTTGACGGCTAGGCGCGAGCGATCGACGTTCGCGGAATGACCGTGCTCATTCTCGGCGCGACAGGGTTCATCGGCCGTCATATCGTCCGCGCGCTTGAGGCCGCGGGCCATGAAGTCGTCGCCGCCAGCCGGCGCGTGGGCTTGGACCGGCGCGACATCGGGACCATCAGAGCCTGTATCCGCGAAAAGCGAGTGACCGCGGTCATCGATCTTTTAGCCTACACCGAGGCGGACACGCTCCCGCTGCTGGAAAGCCCGTGCGACGATGTGGAGCGCTGGGTCATGGCCAGTTCCTGCGATGTCTATCGCAATTACGAGGGCCTGCACCGGAAGTCCTCGCCCGAGCCGATCACGCTCCTGGGCGAAGACGCGCCGCTGCGCGCTACGCGCTACCCCTACCGCACCGATCCGCCCCGGCCGCCGGCGCACGCTGACGCCTGGATGGACGCCTACGACAAGATCCCGCTCGAGACCGCGCTGCGGAAACGGCCAGGGCATGTGATCCTTCGCCTGCCCATGATCTTTGGTCCAGGGGACCGGCAGAGACGTTTCCGTTGGCTGCTGGGTCCGATGCTGGCTTCTCACGAGCGCCTCACCGTCGACCCGACCTGGGCGGCTTGGCGCGCCAGTTACGGCTATGTCGAGGACGTCGCCGACGCCATCGCAACGGCAACCACGCATCCGGGCTGCGGCGGGCGGACGTTCAATATCGGCGGCATGGAAACGCCGGATCATCGCGGCTGGATCGATCGGTTCGCGGAGCGGCTCGACTGGCGAGGAGCGGTGGTTGAAACGCCGTCGCGCGGGCCGCTGGCCGCGCTCGATTTGTCTTATCCGCTCGTGCTCGATACGCGTGCTTTTCGCGAATGCTGCGCTTGGAAGGAGCCAACGCCGCTGGCGACCGCCCTGGAGCGGACCATCGCCGACGAGCGGGACCGTTAGCCTTCCAGAAACACCTCGACCTCGCGCCGGCTGGGCATCGACGGCGCGGCGCCGGCCTTCTGCACCGACAGGGCGGCGGCGGCGTTGGCCAGCTCGACCGCCTCGCGCAGGTCCATGCCCGAGGCCAGGGCGGCGGCCAGGGCGCCGCAGAAGCAGTCGCCGGCCCCGACCGTGTCGATCGCCTTGACCTTGCGGCCCTCGATCAGGAACGCCTCGTCGCGGCGCACGGCGGCGACGCCGGCCGCGCCCAGGGTGACGATGATGATCTGGTCCGGGCGGCTCATCAGCTTGCGCGCGGCGACCGAGACCTCCTCCAGGCGCACCGGCTCGCGGTCGAGCTTGGCGTAGCTGGCCAGCTCGGTCTGGTTGACGATCAGAATGTCCGTCAGCGGAAACAGGGCCGCGCCCTGCGGCAGGGCGGGGGCGGCGTTCAGGATCCGCAGCGCGCCCTTGGCCGCGCCCAGGCGGAACAGGGCCTCGATCGCGGTCGGCGGGGTCTCCAGCTGGCATAGCAGCACGCGCTGGCCCTCGATCGGCGTGGCCGTGACCTGCTGCGGCGTCACCAGGGCGTTGGCGCCGGCGGTGACGACGATCATGTTCTCGGCGTTGTCGGCCACCCAGACGTGGGCCTGGCCGGTCGGGACGCCCTCCAGCTCGGCGACGTCGGCGACCTGAACGCCGTAGCCGGCCAGCTTGGCCTTCAGGCCCGGCCCGTTGTCGTCGGCCCCGACCGCGCCCATCAGGCGGGTGGCCACGCCCATTCGCGCCGCGGCGACGGCCTGGTTGGCGCCCTTGCCGCCTAGGAACAGGGACAGCGAGGTTCCCGCGACGGTCTCGCCGGGCCGGGGCAGGTCGTCGACCCGCGCCACCGCGTCGAGATTGATCGAGCCGAGAACGAAAACGGTCATGGATGAGGTCTTCTAAAGAACCGAAACTAGGTCGGCGGCCCGTGCTGGAAGCTTTCGACAAGACTGCCGCACACGAGTCGCCACCCGTCCACTAGCACAAAGAAGATAAGCTTGAACGGCAGGCTGATCGTGGCGGGCGGCAGCATCATCATGCCCATGCTCATCAGCACGCTGGCCACGACCAGGTCGATGACCAGGAACGGGATGAACAGCAGGAAGCCGATCTGGAAGGCCCGCTTCAGCTCCGAGATCATGAATGCGGGGGTGACGACCTTCAGCGGGGTGTCCTGCGCCGTCTTCGGCTGCGGGATCTTGGAGAGGCGAACGAACAGGGCGAGATCGTCGCGATTGACCTGGCCCAGCATGAACTGCTTGACCGGCCCGCCGGCGGCCTCGAAGGCGTCGGTCAGCTCCATCTGGTGGTCCAGCAGCGGCTTGACCCCGGCCTCGTACGAGCGCTCGAAGGTCGGGCCCATGACGATGGCGGTCAGGAACAGGGCCAGGCTGATGATCACCGGGTTGGGCGGGCTGGACTGCACGCCGATGGCGGTGCGCAGCAGGCCCAGCACCACCACGATCCGCACGAACGAGGTGGTCATGATCACGATCGACGGGGCCAGGGACAGCACCGTCATCAGCCCGACCAGTTGCACGACGCGATCGGTCAGGCCCGCGCCGTTGCCGAGATTGATGTTCACCGCCGACTGCGCCATGGCCGCGGCCGGCATGACCGCGCAGGCGATCGCCGCCAGCAGCGAGATGACCGCGGCGCGGCGCAGATCCTCGGGCTTGGCCCCGGTGAGGGACTTGATCAGGTCGCGGATCATCAGGCCACGGGCTCCGGTGCGGCGGCGGGCGAGAGGGCGGGAGAAGGGGCGGGCGGAATCCAGTCCAGCAGCTTGCCGTCGCCCAGCAGGACCAGGCGCTCCTCGCCGTCCAGGCTGACCACGACCAGGCGCCGGGTCGGGTCGAGGGCCAGGCTCTCGACGACCTTCAGGCGGCGGTCCTGGCGGGCGGCGATGGCGCGGCCGATGGCGTCGGGGCCGTACTTGCGCAGGGCCCAGGCCGCCAGGCCGATCAGGCCCAGCGTGAACGCCAGCGCCGCCAGGGCGCGGATGAATTCGATGACGTCCATGGGCTCGGGGCCGCTCTGCAGGCGAGACAACTTGGCGCGGGCGCGGGCCCTCGCCGCCCTGGTGTGCCCCAGGGGTTCTTAATGCCGAATTAACCCTGTTTCTTCACCATGTTCGCATGGGTCCGGACGACATCCCCCTTTTCGGCATGCTCAAGAGCCGGCTCGGCTATCTGACCGAGCGGCAGAGGGTCGTGGCCCAGAACGTGGCCAACGCCGACACCCCGGGCTATCGGCCCAGCGACCTGAAGCCGTTCAGCTTTCAGGCTTCGCTGATGAGCCAGGGCTCGGGCGAGGCCTATCGCGGCGGCCCCGTCGCGCCGACCTCGGGCGTGGCGATGATCGCCACCTCGAACTCGCACATGGGCCCCAGCCACGCCGCGACCGCGTGGCGGGCGACGACCGGCGCCGATTCGGAGACCACCCTCGACGGCAACGCCGTGTCGCTCGAGGACCAGATGCTCAAGATGACCGACGCGCGGATGAACTATGACGCGGCGATCACCTTCTACCAGAAATCGCTGACCATGCTGCGCATGGCCGCCCGCAAGCCGAACGGTTGAGGCGCTAGACGATGCCCGAGATCAAGTCCAATTCGCTGGCCGCCATGGCCGTGGCCTCCTCGGCCCTCCGCGCCCAGCAGGGCCGCATGCGGGTCATCGCCGAGAACATCGCCAACGCCAACTCGACCGCGCGCACGGCCGGCGGCGATCCCTACCGCCGTCAGGTGCCGGTGTTCCAGCCGACCAAGGTCCAGGGCGCCGAGGGGGTGCAGATGCTGCGCGTCGACCCCGACAAGAGCGACTTCAAGACCGAGTACGACCCCGGCAACCCGGCCGCCGACGCCAAGGGCTACGTCAAGCTGCCGAACGTCAACGCGATGGTCGAGGCGCTGGACATGAAGGAGGCGCAGCGCGCCTACGAGGCCAATCTGAACGTGATCGAGACGGCTCGCGCCATGGAGTCGCGCACTCTCGACATCCTGAAGAAGTAGGGGGCTAGGTCATGATCACCGCGCTCGCCGCCGCCAAGGCCTACGCCAATTCCGGCGCCATGGGCGTCGGCTCGATCGGCTCGCTGGGCGGGTCGGAGAAGAAGGGCCTGGATTTCGGCGACCTCTTGAAGGCCAGCATGGAGGGGGCGACCAAGGCCTCCAAGATCGCCGAGCACAAGATCGCCGACCAGGTGGCGGGCAAGGCCGAACTGGTTGACGTCGTCACCGCCATCAGCTCGGCGGAAGCCAGCCTCGAGACCGTGATGTCGGTGCGCGATCAGGTGATCTCGGCGTACCAGGAAATCATGCGGATGCCGATCTAACTTCCCCTTTGAGTTGCAATGGCCGCGCGGCCTCTCTAGGGTCGCGACCGTTGAGACAAGGGGGAATTCATGCTGGCTTTGTTGCTTTCCGCGGCCGTGAGCGCGGCGCCGCCCGCGCCAGGCCAAAAGATCGAAGCGGTCAGGATCGAAAAAGCCATGTGGAGCGCTTTGCCCCGTCCTCGGGACTTCATGGCCGTTTATCCGGCCGAGGCGCGCAAAGGAAAACTGGCGGGCGAGGTCGAGCTGCGCTGCGGGGTCAAAGCCGACGGCGGCTTGTCGGGTTGCCGCCTGTCCAAGGAGCAGCCCGCCGGCCAGGGCTTTGGCGAGGCGGGCCTCAAGCTCGCCGATAAGTTTCGGCTACGGACCAAGCTTCCCGATGGTCGCCCGGTCGCGGGCGGCAACGTCGTTATCCCTTTGAAGTTTCACCCCTGAAAAAGAAGACCGCGTCCGTCGCCGGACGCGGCCCAGTTCGCTTCGGGGGAGATGAGTACGCTACGCCTACTGAACAAACTCAGGGGTGAAGGAGCGTCTTGGCCGCGGCCAGCAGGCCGCCCCAGACGATCGCGTTCAGGACCGTCGCCATCAGCACCGCCACGCCGAGCGGCCACTGGCGCGGGGCGCGGGCGGGGCGGGGATCGAACGGACGGGCGCGAGAAACGGCGGTCATGGGCGGCTCCTTAACCATGAGCCCATGGTCGAGATTGACTCGGCCTGTGCGAACCGGACGACCTGTCGCGCGCCGCCTTGTCGCACCTGGGGTTTGATTCAACGCTTGGAACGGGCGAAACCTTGATTCCGATCTCGCCCCCGGAGCCCGCATGAGCGCCATCGTCCTCGACAGGGTGAGCAAGTCCTATGGCGACCAGACCGTGCTGGCCGAGACCTCTCTGTCGATCGAGCGGGGCCGGTTCGTCGCCCTGGTCGGCGGCTCGGGCGCGGGCAAGACCACCCTGCTGAAGCTGATGAACGGCCTGCAGTCGCCTTCGACGGGGCGGGTGCTGATCGACGGCGGCGACATCGCCGCGCGGCCCGGTCCCGAGCTGCGGCGCGGCGTCGGCTACGTCTTCCAGGAGATCGGCCTCTTCCCGCACATGTCCGTCGCCCAGAATATCGGGATCACCCCGACCCTGCTGGGCTGGTCCGCCGGCGAGATCGCCGCGCGCGTCGACGCGCTGCTCGACCTGGTGGCCCTGCCGCGCGCGGTGGCCGACCGGGCGCCGTCCGCACTGTCCGGCGGCCAGCGGCAGCGGGTGGGCGTCGCCAGAGCCCTGGCGGCGCGGCCGTCGATCCTGCTGATGGACGAGCCATTCGGCGCGCTCGATCCGGTGACGCGGGTCGCCCTGGCCGACGACGTCCGGGCGCTGCACGAGCGGCTTTCCCTGACCACGGTGATGGTCACCCACGACGTCGGCGAGGCCCTGCTGCTGGCCGACCAGGTGGTGGTGATGGCCGGCGGCCGGGTGCTGGCGCAGGCCTCGCCGCGCGAGCTGCTCACCGGCCACCCCGACCCGGTCGTCGCCGACCTGATCGCCGCGCCCCGGCGGCAGGCCGAACGCCTGGCGGAGCTGGCCCGTGGCTGATCGTCTGCACGCCGCCCTTGCCGTCCTGCCCGAGCGCCTCGGCTGGCACGTGGCCCTATCGGCCTGCGCCCTGGCGCTGGGCCTCGCCATCGCCCTGCCGCTGGGAATCGCCGCCGCCCGCCAGCCGCGCCTGAAGTGGATCGCCCTGGCCGCCGCCGGCCTGGTCCAGACCATCCCCAGCCTGGCGCTGCTGGCCCTGTTCTATCCGTTGCTGCTGCTGCTGTCGGGCCTGGCGACCAGGGTGCTGGGCCACGGCTTCCCGGCCCTGGGCTTCCTGCCGTCGCTGCTGGCCCTGACCCTCTATTCGATGCTGCCGATCCTGCGGAACGCGGCGGCGGGGATCTCGGGGATCGACCCGGCCATCGTGGAGGCCGCGCGCGGCGTCGGCATGACCGACCGCCAGCGCCTGTGGCGCGTGGAGCTGCCATTGGCCGCGCCGGTGATCATGGCCGGGGCGCGCACCGCCGCCGTCTGGACCATCGGCGCGGCGACGCTGTCGACGCCGGTCGGCCAGACCTCGCTGGGCGACTACATCTTCTCGGGCCTGCAGACCGAGGACTGGGTGGCGGTGCTGGTCGGCTGCGCCGCCTCGGCGGGGCTGGCCCTGATCGTCGACGGCCTCCTAGGCCTGATCGAGGGGGGCGTGGCGCGGCGCGACAGGCGGCGGCTGTGGGCCGGGGGCCTGGGCCTCGCGCTCGGTCTCGTCGCGGCCCTGACGCCGCTGGCGGTCGCGGCGCTGTCGCAGGGCCGGCCGGCCTATGTGGTCGGGGCCAAGAACTTCTCCGAACAATACATCCTGGCCGAGCTGATGGCCGACCGGCTGGAGGCCGAGGGCGCGAGCGTCCAGCGGCGCGTGAACCTGGGCTCGGCGGTCGCCTATCGCGCCTTGGCGGCCGGCGAGCTCGACGCCTATGTCGACTATTCCGGCACCCTGTGGGCCAATGTCCTGCATCGCCAGGACAATCCCGGCCGGCAGGCGGTGCTGGACGGCCTGCGGATCGAGCTGAAGGCCCGTGACGGCGTCGTGCTGCTGGGCGCGCTGGGCTTCGAGAACGCCTACGCCCTGGCCATGCGCCGCGACCGCGCCGAGCAGCTGGGGGTCAGGACCCTGGCGGATCTCGCCGAGAAGGCGCCGAGCCTGACCATGGGCGGCGACCTGGAGTTCTTCTCGCGGCCCGAGTGGGCGGCGGTCGAGAGGGCCTACGGCCTGCGTTTCAAGGCCAAGCGCCAGTTCCAGCCGACCTTCATGTACCGGGCCCTGGCCAGCCGCGAGGCCGACGTGATCTCGGCCTTCTCGTCGGACGGCCGGATCGCCGCCGACGATCTGGTGCTGCTCGCCGATCCCAAGGGCGCGCTGCCGCCCTACGACGCGGTGATCCTGGTCTCGCCCAAGCGGGCCGGCGATCGGCGGCTGCGCGCGGCGCTGGGGCCGCTGGCCGGTCGCATCGACGTCAAGGCGATGCAGGCGGCCAACTACGCGGTCGATCGCGACACCGGCAAGCGGAGCGCGGCGGAGGCGGCGCGGTCGCTGGGACGGCGGTAGAAGATGCTCCCCCGCTGGGGGAGCTGTCACGAAGTGACCGAGGGGGACTTCGCGGCGTAAGTCGAGCTAGCCCCCTCCGGCCCGGAGCCCGCCCTCGGGCGCGCGGTTCGCGCGACCCGTGGGGGCCACCTCCCCCGCGATGCGGGGGAGGATCTGCGCCGCCGCCGCTCTCACGACCGCGCCCGAGCGCACCAGCGCCGTGGCGGCCTTGAGATCCGGGTGGAAGTGGCGGTCGTCGGACAGGGGGGCGACCTGGCGCCGCGTCAGGGTCCGCACCGCCTCCAGCACGGCGCTGGAGCGCAGCGGCGCGTGGAAGTCGCAGCCCTGGGCCGCCGCGAGGAGCTCGATGCCCAGCACGGCGTCGGCGTTCTCGACCATCGCCAGCAGCCGCCGCGCGCCGTGGGCGGCCATCGAGACGTGGTCTTCCTGGTTGGCCGAGGTCGGGATCGAGTCGACGCTGGCCGGATAGGCCTTCTGCTTGTTCTCCGACACCAGGGCCGCGGCGGTGACCTGCGGGATCATGAAGCCGGAGTTCAGGCCCGGCTTGGGCGTCAGGAAGGCCGGCAGACCCGACAGCGCGGGGTCGACCAGCATCGCTATCCGGCGCTCGGCGATCGAGCCGATCTCGCAGACGGCCAGGGCGATCATGTCGGCGGCGAAGGCCACCGGCTCGGCGTGGAAATTGCCGCCGGACAGGGCCTCGTCGGCTTCCGGAAAGATCAGCGGATTGTCCGACACGCCGTTGGCCTCGACCGACAGGGTGGCGGCGGCCTGGCGCAGCACGTCGAGCGCCGCGCCCATCACCTGGGGCTGGCAGCGCAGGCAGTAGGGGTCCTGAACGCGCTCGTCCTCCTTCAGGTGCGAGGCGCGGATCGCCGAGCCGGCCATCAGGGCGCGCAGGGCGGCGGCGGTCTCGATCTGGCCGGCGTGGCGGCGCAGGGCGTGGATGCGCGGGTCGAACGGCGTGTCCGAGCCCTTGGCCGCCTCGGTCGACAGGGCGCCGGTGACCAGGGCCGACTGGAACAGCCGCTCGGCCTCGAACAGACCGGCCAGGGCGTTGGCGGTCGAGAATTGCGTGCCGTTCAGCAGGGCCAGGCCCTCCTTGGGACCCAGGGTCAGCGGCGTGAGGCCGGCGCGGGCCAGGGCGTCGGCGGCCGGCAGGCGCTGACCGTCCGCGAAGATCTCGCCGACTCCGATCATGGTCGCGGCCATGTGCGACAGCGGCGCCAGGTCGCCCGAGGCGCCGACCGAGCCCTGGCAGGGCACCACCGGCGTCAGGCCTTGCCGCAGCATCGCCTCCAACAGCCGCACCGTCTCGACCCGCACGCCCGACGCGCCCTGCGCCAGGCTGGCCAGCTTCAAGGCCATCATCAGCCGCGTGACCGGCGCGGGCGAGGGCGCGCCGACGCCGGCGGCGTGGGACAGCACGATATTGCGCTGCAGGGTCTCCAGATCCGCCGCCTCGATGCGGACGCTGGCCAGTTTGCCAAAGCCGGTGTTGATCCCGTAGACCGGCTCGCCCTTGGCCAGGATGCGCTCGACCGCCGCCGCGCTGGCCGAGATCACCGGCCAGGCGGCGTCGTCCAGCCGGGCGGAGTCGCCGCGATAGATCGCCTTCCAGTCGGCCAGATCGACCTGGCCGGGGGTGAGAACAAGCTCGATCACCAAACTCTCCACGCGCGTCTTGGCGGCCTCGGCGCCGTTCTTGCGGCGGGCCGCGATATGTATAGACATAATCGAGACGGACGAGTCTTTTCCGAAGGATCGAGGCGGCGAAAATCGTGACCGGACCGCTTCACCAACGCATCCGCGCGGATATCGAGGCGAGGATCCGCTCGGGCGCCTGGCCGCCGGGCCATCGCGCGCCGACCGAGGCCGAGCTGATGGCGACGTACGGCTGCGCGCGCATGACGGTCAGCAAGGCGATGACCGCCCTGGTCGAGGCCGGGCTGATCGTGCGGCGCAAGCGGGCCGGCTCGTTCGTGGCGCGGCCTCGGGTCCATGCGCCGGTGCTGAACATCCCCGACATCCAGGCCACGATCCTCGCGCGTGGCGAGGCCTATGCCTTCCGGCTGCTGGCGCGGACGACGCGGCGGCCATCGGACGACGACGAGCGCGCCCTGGCCGCCGACGGCGGGCTGCTGGCGCTGGAAGGCGTGCACGAGGCGGGCGGCCGGCCGTTCGCCCTGGAGCGGCGGCTGGTCTCGCTGACGGCCGCGCCCGAGATGGCGAGCGCCGACTTCGCCGAAAAGCCGCCCGGCGCCTGGCTGCTGGAGCACGTGGCCTGGACGGAGGCCGAGAGCCGGATCAGCGCCGTCAACGCCGACGCCAGGGACGCGCGCCTGCTGGCCCTGGACGACGGGGCCGCCTGCCTGGTGGTCGAACGCCGCACCTGGCGCGAGGGCCTGGGCGTCACCCGCGTCCGCCAGATCTTCCCCGGCGAGGCCTATGACCTGGTGGCGCGCTTCGGCCCTGGCGCCTGAGAGCGATTCCCGGTTAGCTCGCGCCCGAAATTGGAGAACACCATGGACCTGCGCGCGCTGACCATCCCGACCTATGTCCAGATGCTGAAGGGGCTGTCGGCCCAGCTGGCCAAGGGCGAGGCGTACGCCGCCGAGCACGGCCTGTCGCCGGACGACCTGATCGGCGGGCGGCTGGCGCCGGACATGTTCCCGCTGTCGACCCAGGTCCGGTTCTGCTGCACCCAGGCCAGCGACCTGCTGCGCCACCTGACCGGCGCCGACTCGTTCGCCCCGGCCGAGGACGCGACCGACTTCGCGAGCCTGCGCGCCCAGCTGGCCGACGCCGTGGCGCGGCTCGAGGCGGCGCCCGCCTCGGCCTTCGACGGGGTCGCCGAAAAGGCGATCGAGATGAAGATGCCCAACGGGATCGTCTTCGACCTGACCGGCGAGCAGTTCGTCCGCGACTGGGCCTTCGCCCAGTTCTACTTCCACCTGACGACGGCCTACGCGATCCTGCGCCACAAGGGCGTCCCCCTGGGCAGGCCCGACTGGGTCCAGCACATGTTCGCCTATATCCGGCCGGGCACGTTCCCGGGCGGCTGATCAGTCGGGCATCGACTCGACCAGCACGACAATCGCCGCGGAGCGCGATCGGCCGCCCACCGCGGAGCGCCACATAGTCAGCCGCCTTGGAAGGCGGCGGAGGGCGTCACGACGCGCGGCGATGCCGTGTCGCCCGCCAAAGCTGGTAGAGGCCGCCTACGCTCAGGACCGCCAGACCCAACGCAAAGGCGGCGGCGTCGAAGCCCGTGGCTTGGAACCTCACGTCAAGCGGAAAAGGGTGAACATGGACGGAGCCGATGTAGAACGACCATGGCTCCACCCGCACGGCGCGAGCCATTTGCCCGAAGCTTGTCCACAACACGACAGCCCATAGGACAAGCCGCTTCAGCCCTTCGTGCATTGCAACCTCCAGCATGCGGCGAAAGGATGGCTCGCGAGGCGAGCGGCGTCAAGAAAGCCGGAAATCCCTGGTGGCGGGGGGCGGGATCGAACCGCCGACCTGTGGGTTATGAATCCACCGCTCTAACCATCTGAGCTACCCAGCCGCACCAGGAGGCGCGGCTTATAGGCGAGAAGGGCGCGGGCCGTCTAGAGCCCAGTCCGCCTCGGCGCCGGGGGCCCGGCCTCGCCCCTCGACGAGCTCAGGGTGAGGCCTATTTCCACGCCGCCTCATTCCGAAACCTCATCCTGAGCCCGTCGAAGGACGAGGTTTCGGTCCCCCGCCTACTCCGCCACGATCGCCGCCGTCGCCGCCCCTAGCGCCTTGACCGCGTCGGCCGGCGCGAGCTTGACCTGCAGGCCCCGCTGGCCGCCGTTCAAGAAGACGTAGGGCTCGGCCAGGGCGGCTTGCTCCATCACCGTGGGCAGGCGCTTCTTCTGGCCGAAGGGGCTGACGCCGCCGACCTTGTAGCCGGTGATCCGCTCGGCGTCGGGGACCGGCGCCATGGCGGCGGACTTGCCCTTCAGGGCGGCGGCCAGCTTCTTCATGCTGACCTCCTGGTCGGAGGGGAGGATGGCGCAGGCGGGCTTGCCATCCAGCAGCACGATCAGGGTCTTGAGCACGCGGCGCGGGTCCTCGCCCAGCGCCTCGGCGGCCTGGAGGCCCACGCGCTCCGATCCAGGATCGTAGTCGTACGTATGCAGGTCGAAGGCGACGCCGGCCTTGGTCAATGCGATCGTGGCGGGGGTGCTCTTGGACATGATCCGGCTCATAGCCAATTGAGCCCGGTGTTGGAATAAAGCGATCCGATGAAGACCTTCGATCGACGGACCTTGCTGCGCGGCGCCCTTGGGTTGGGCGCCCTGGGCCTTCTGCCTGACTGGGCCCGCGCCGGGGAGGCGGGCCGGACGCCCATCTCGCTGTCGGGCGAAGAGATCAAGCTGACGGTAGGCCACGCGATGGCGCGGATCGACGGCCGGGCGAGCCACGCGGCGGCGGTCAACGGCACGATCCCGGGTCCGCTGATCCGGCTGAAGGAGGGCCAGCGGGTCCGCCTGTCGGTCACCAACACCCTCGACGAGGACACCTCGATCCACTGGCACGGCCTGTTGGTGCCGTTCCAGATGGACGGCGTGCCCGGCGTCAGCTTCCCGGGCATCAAGCCCGGCGAGACCTTCGTCTACGATTTCCCGGTCCGCCAGAGCGGGACCTACTGGTGGCACAGCCATTCGGGCCTGCAGGAGCAGATGGGCCACTTCGGGCCGATCATCGTCGATCCGGCCGGCGAGGATCCGATCGCCCACGACCGCGAGCACGTGGTGATGCTGTCGGACTGGAGCTTCCTGCATCCGCACGAACTGTTCCGCCGGCTGAAGGCCGACCCTGGCCACTTCAACCGCCAGAAGCAGACCGTGGCGGGCCTGCTGGCCGGCCGCGACCAGCCGCTGAAGGACCGCCTGGACTGGGGGCGGATGCGGATGGACCCGACCGACGTCCTGGACGTCACGGGCTCGGTCTACACCTATCTGATCAACGGCCACGGGCCGGGCGACAACTGGACGGGCCTGTTCCAGCCGGGCGAGCGGGTGCGGCTGCGCTTCATCAACGCCGGCGGCATGACGATCTTCAACGTCCGCATCCCGGGCCTGTCGATGGAGATCGTCGCGGCAGACGGCCAGCCCGTGGCGCCGGTCACCGTCGACGAGTTCCAGATCGCGCCGGCCGAGACCTTCGACGTCATCGTGCGTCCGGCCGAGGACAAGGCCTTCACCCTGGTGGCCGAGGCGTCCGACCGGTCGGGTCTGGCGCGCGGGACGCTGGCGCCGCGCCTGGGCATGACCGCCGCGGTCCCGCCGCTCCGTCAGCGTCCGCTGGCGACGATGAAGGACATGGGCATGGGGGCCATGCATCACGGGATGGACATGCCGGGCATGGACATGTCGATGCGGTCGCAGGCCAACGCGCCGTCTGTGCCGCTGACGCCGGGCGTCCAGACGATCTCGCCGATGCCGATGGACCGCCTGGCCGAGCCGCCCCAGGGCCTCGAGGACGTGGGGCACAAAGTACTGACCTATGCCGACCTGGCCAGTCTCCACGCGCCGGTCGACCCGCGCCCGCCGGGCCGGACGATCGAGATTCACCTGACCGGCAACATGGAGCGCTTCATGTGGGCGTTCGACGGCGAGGCGTTCGGGCCGCTGAAGAAGCCCATCGCCCTGCAACGCGACGAGCGGGTGCGGGTGGTGCTGATCAACGACAGCATGATGGCCCACCCGATCCACCTGCACGGCCATTTCTTCGAGGTCGTCAACGGCCAGGACCGGCCGCCGGTCAAGCACACGGTCAATGTCGCGCCGGGGGGCAAGGTCGCCTTCGACCTGACGGCCAGCGAGCCCGGCGACTGGGCCTTCCACTGTCACATGCTGCTGCACATGCACGCGGGCATGTTCAACATCGTCACCGTGCGGCCGCTGGACGGAGCCGCCGCGTGATCGTCGATCTCCAGCACGAACATCATGCGCCGCCGCCCGCCCAGGCGGCGGACCCGCACGCCGGCCATGACATGTCGGCGATGAGCGCTCCGACTTCCGTCGCCGAGACCCCGCCGCCGCCGATCCCCAGCGACCACGCGGCCGAGCGGTTCTATTCGCCGTCCGTCATGGCCGCCGCCCGCGCCCAGCTGATGAAGGAGCACGGCGGCGGGCCCGCGTGGGTCGTCCGCGCCGACCTCCTGGAATATCGCGCCCGCCAGGGCCACGACGCCCAGGCGGTCGAGGGCGAGGCCTGGTGGGGTGGCGACGCGTCCCGCTGGGTCGTCAAGGCGCGTGGCGAACGCGCGGCCGGCGAGGGCTGGGAGAAGGCCGAGGTCGAGGCGCTGAAGGCCTGGCCGGTCGGTCCCTATTTCGACCTGCAGGCGGGCCTGCGCCAGGACCTGGCGCCGAAGGGGCGCGGCTACGCCACGGTCGGCTTCGAGGGCCTGGCGCCCTACTGGATCGAGGTCCAGGGCGCGGCCTATCTGTCGGACCGGGGCAAGGTCTCGGCGCGGGCCGAGGCGTCCCACGACCTGCGCCTGACCCAGCGGCTGATCCTCGCCCCGCGCGTCGAGGCCGAGATCGCCGAGGCGGGGGCGGGGCGGCTCGAGGGCGGTCTGCGGCTGCGCTACGAGATCACCCGGCGGTTCGCGCCCTATGTCGGCCTGGTGCGCGAGCGGGCGTTCGGGGCGATGCGGCCCGCCGGCGAGCGGGCCGGGAGCACGGCGGTGGTGGTGGGGGTGCGGGCCTGGCGGTAGGGCGAGGCGGCGAAAGGCCCGTCGAATACGAACGCCAAAAATAACGGTCTTCCTGGGCCTTGTGCCCAGGACCCAGGGTTCGGCTTGCTCGGCTTTCCCGCGAGACGCTCAACGCCGCCGGAACGCTGGATCCTCGCCACGAGGGCGAGGAAGGCAATGAGAAGAAGGCGCGAGCCGGAATAGCCAACCACGGGCTTGCCGCTCTCCCAACTCTGCCCCAACATCCGTTTGAACCCGCCTTCAGAGCGGGCCCACCGAGGGAGCAGTCAGGATGGCGGAGGCGATCGATTTCGACCGCATGCCAACGCTGGGCGATGTCGCCCGCTATCACGGCGAGGCGCGGCCCGACGCCACGGCCTTCGTGTTCGAGGGGCGCGAGACGACCTTCGCCGAATTCGACCGGCATACGAACCAGGTGGCCAACGCCCTGCTGGCGGCGGGGCTGAAGGTCGGCGACCGGGTCGCCTATGTCGGCAAGAACAGCGACCACTATTTCGAGCTGTTGATCGGCGCCGCCAAGGCCGGCGTGGTGACCACCCCGATCGGCTGGCGGCTGGCGGCGCCCGAGATCGCCTATATCGTCGGCGACAGCGACGCCAAGATCGTCCTCGTCGGCCCCGAGCTGATCGGCCATGTCGAGGCCGTGGCCGCCGAGCTGACCCACCGTCCCGTCGTCATCGCCATGGAGGCCGACGGCGCGGGCGAGCATCCGACCTTCGTCGCCTGGCGCGACGCCCAGGGCGACGCCGACCCGAGGACGCCGATCAAGACGTCCGACATCGCCATCCAGCTCTACACCTCGGGCACGACCGGCCGGCCCAAGGGCGCGATGCTGACCCACGACAACCTGCTGGTCATGCGCCGCGAGGCCGCCAAGGCGCCGCTGGCCTGGAACCAGTGGGGTCCCGAGGACGTCAGCCTGGTCGCCATGCCGGTGGCCCATATCGGCGGCACCGGCTGGGGGCTGGTCGGCCTCTTGAACGGCGCCAAGGGCGTGGTGGCGCGCGAGTTCGACCCGTTCAAGGTGCTGGACTATATCGAGCACGATCGCATCTCGAAGATGTTCATGGTGCCGGCGGCCCTGCAGATCGTGGTGCGCCAGCCGAGGGCGCGCGAGGTCGACTATTCGCGCCTGTCGCACATCCTGTACGGCGCCGCGCCCATTCCGCTGGACCTGCTGCGCGAGTGCATGGAGGTGTTCGGCTGCGGCTTCGTCCAGCAGTACGGCATGACCGAGACCACGGGCACCGTCGTCTATCTGCCGCCCGAGGACCACGACCCCGCCGGCAACGCGCGGATGCGGGCGGCGGGCCTGCCGATGCCCGGCGTCGAGATCAAGGTCGTCGACGAGGCGGGAAACAGCGTCCCGGCCGGGACGGTGGGCGAGGTGGCGGTCCGCTCGCCCGCCAACATGGCCGGCTACTGGAAGCTGGACGAGGCGACGGCCAAGACCATCGACGCGGACGGCTGGCTGCGCACCGGCGACGCCGGCTATCTGGACGCCGACGGCTATCTGTTCATCCACGACCGGGTGAAGGACATGATCATCTCGGGCGGCGAGAACATCTATCCGGCCGAGGTCGAGAGCGCCGTCTATGGCCACCCGCACGTGGCCGAGGTGGCGGTGATCGGCGTGCCCGACGACAAGTGGGGCGAGGCCGTCAAGGCGGTGGTCGCGCCCAAGCCGGGCGTCACCCCCGACCCGGCCGACATCATCGCCTTCGCCCGCACCCGCATCGCCCACTTCAAGGCGCCCAAGAGCGTCGACTTCGTGCCGGCCCTGCCGAGGAACGCCTCGGGCAAGATCCTGCGGCGAGAGCTGCGCGCGCCGTACTGGGAAGGGCGCGAGCGGCAGGTGAACTAGGGGGCCTCGCGGCTTCCGATCCGAGCTCCACATCCTTGTCATCCCGGAAGCCTCGTGGAGGCTGTCCGGGACCCAGGGGCCGCCGCACCGCGCGTGGCCCTGGGTCCCGGCTCTACGCTGCGCTCCGGCCGGGATGACAGGAGAAATGGCCGCTAGCTCAGCACCTCCGCCGCCGCGTCCAGCCCGCGCTTCAGCGCGGCGGTCGCGGCGGTGTCGCCCTCGTCGTTGCGGACCTGGCGATCCGCCCCGCGCGACAGCAGCAGCCGCGCCACGGCGATGGCGTCGTCCTCGTCGTCGGGCAGGCAGAAGAGGACCGTCGGCGCGTCGCCCGGCATGACCTCGCGGATCAGATCGGGCTCGGCGTCGAGCACTTGGGCCAGCCGCTCCAGCCGCGCCTGACTGGCCAGGGCGCGGAGGTCGCGGCTGATCGGCGCCAGGCGCTCGGCCAGATGCCGCTGGTTCAGCACGACCGCCCAGCTGAGCGGCGTCCCCCGCCAGCGGCGCTCGCGGACATCGACGTCGGCCCCGGCGGCCAGCAGGTGTTCCACCGCCTCCAGCGATCCCGACTGCACGGCGCGGTGCAGCGCGGTGATCCCCTCGTGGTCGGCGGCCATGGCGTCGGCGCCGAGCGACAGCAGCAGCGCCACGGCCCGGGCGTTGCCGTGCATGGCCGCCGACAGCAGAGGCTGGGGCGAGCGGACCACCTCGGGGCGCGCGGCGACCAGGGCCCGCGCCCCGGACGCGTCGCCGCGCGCGGCCAAGGCCTGCAGCGCCTCGGCGCCGTCGAAGGCGACCGGCGCCGCGCCGTGCGCCTCCAGCAGTTCGGCGAGCGCGGTGAAGCCCGACAGCCGCGCCACGGCCAGCACCGGGCGCTTTTCGTAGGCGTGCGGGGTGTTGGCGTCGGCGCCGCGCTCCAGCAGCCATCGGGCGCGGTCCACATGGTTCTGCCCCACCGCGTTGCCCAGCAGATAGTTCAGGGTCGAGCAGCCCAGATGATAGCCCAGCCGGTTTGGTCCGCGCACCCGCCAGGCGTCGAGCGCGCCCGCCGCCTCGGCCTGGCGCCACAGCACGTCGTACCAGTGGGTGTCGTGGCCGACGATCGAGACGTTGTAGAGCGCCTGGGAGTCGTAGGCGTCGGCCCCGTGGGCGACCAGCAGCGCGACCATGGCCTCGGCCCGCGGGTGGCTGGGCTTGGCGCCTTCGCCCAGGCCGATGGGACCGGTCAGGACCTTGAACGGAGTCTCCCAGTCGTCGGTGAAGCCGAAGTTCGGATCGGCTCCCGCCTCCAGCAGAAGGCGGGCGATCTCCGGGCCGTGCGTGTCGTCCAGGCGGCCGTAGGCGACGTGGGCCAGGGCGGTCCAGCCGCGCACGGGATCGACGCGCCGGACGGCCTCGGGATCGCGGGCCAGATGCCGCTCCACGGTCTCGCGATCGCCGCAGGCCGCCGCCGTGAACAGGCTATCGCGGGCGAGGTCGGGGTGGCGCGCCAGGATGCGGCGGGCGATGGCCGGATCGCCGTCCCAGCCGTGGCGCAGGATCTGCTCGATCCGCTGCGCCCGCGTCTGGCGTTCGATCGCCAGGTCGTCGAGCGCGGCCTTCAGGGCGATCCAGCTGTCCCGCCCGTATTCCAGGGCCAGGGCGTGCTGGACGTCGCGCAGGGCGGGCTCGGCGGGCGCCTTGGGCCAGGCGGCCGTCAGGCGGGCGCGCGCGTCGGGGTCGCCGGCCCGCAGGGCCTTCAGCCACCGCTTGGCGTCCTTGCGCAGGGTTTCGATATGAGTCTTCGGCGTGAGCGCGCGGCTCATGGCAAACCTTCCTTCCAATGGCCGAGCGTCCGCTTACGAAGGGCCGGAAGAAGGCTCGTAAGACCTAGAAGGTGAGGCTGGATGGGAGATCTCTCCCTTGCCGCGGACAGGCGGCGCTCCAGAAGCGCGCTGGGCGCATGAAAAGCCCAGCGCGGCCTTTCGTCAACCGATCCGCTTCATCGAGAGGATCTTCACCGGCGGATTGAGGATCTGGCCCTTCATCGCCGGGACGTTGGTCGGGCCGTCGGTCTTGCCGGCCAGGATCTTCTTGACGACGTCCATGCCCTGCACGACGTGGCCGAACACCGCGTAGCCGGCGTCGGCGTCGGACTTGCCCGGCTTGGCGTCGAGATAGGGCTGGGCGCTGGCGCAGATGAAGAAGTCGGCGGTGGCCGAGCCGACCGCGTCGCGGCCCATCGAGAGGGCGCCGGCGGTGTGCTTCAGACCCGTCTTCAGCGTGCTCTCGTGGGCGATCGGCGGGGCGCGGCGGGCATAGGGCTTGGGCTGGCCCTGGATCGAGCCAGCGCCCGGCGCGCCCTTGGCCCGGTTGGCGCGGAAGAAGGCGCCGCCGTCGAAGCGGTGCTTGTCGACATAGTAGAGGAAGTTGGCCGCCGTGATCGGGGCCTTCTTGTCCTCCAGCTCGACGACGATGGTCCCCTTGTCGGTCTCGATGGCCACGCGCGGCTTGTCGGCGGCGAGGGCGGGCGCGGCGGCCAGGGCGGCCAGGGCGCCGATCAGGGCGCGGCGGGCGAGGGTCGAGATGGTCATGGCGGCTCCTCTTCGTTGAAGCGGTGATGGCATGTGAAGCCCCGGTTTGTCTCCCTCCCCCATCAAGGGGGATAAAAGTGACCGCTACCAATAATCCGTGTCGCAAAACCCACGTTCGCTGAGCTAGGCTGGCGGGACGACCGCGAAAACGCGGCGGGGACGAGGGAAGGGAAGGTCATGGGGGCGGATAGCCAAGCCGCGTCGGGCAAGCGCCGCGACGCTCTGGTGATCGGCGCGTCGTCGCTGGGCACGGTGTTCGAGTGGTACGACTTCTACCTCTACGGTTCGCTGGCCCCGATCATCACCAGCCACTTCTTCTCCGGCGTCAACGAGACCACGGGCTTCATCCTGGCCCTGCTGGCCTTCGCCGCCGGCTTCGCGGTGCGGCCGTTCGGCGCGGTGATCTTCGGGCGGATGGGCGACCTGTGGGGGCGCAAGAACACCTTCCTGATCACCATGCTGCTGATGGGCCTGTCGACCTTCGTCGTCGGCCTTCTGCCGTCCTACGCGCAGATCGGCGTCGCCGCGCCGGCGGCGCTGGTCGTGATGCGCCTGGTGCAGGGCCTGGCCTTGGGCGGCGAGTACGGCGGCGCGGCCACCTATGTCGCCGAGCACGCGCCCGAGGGGCGGCGCGGCTTCTACACCAGCTGGATCCAGACCACCGCGACGGTGGGCCTTTTCCTGTCGCTGCTGGTGATCCTGGCCACGCGCCTCCAGATCGGCGAGGACGCCTTCAAGACCTGGGGCTGGCGCGTGCCGTTCCTGGTGTCGCTGCTGCTGCTGGGCGTCTCGCTGTGGATCCGCCTGAAGCTGCACGAGAGCCCGACCTTCCAGCGCATGATCGCCGAGGGCAAGGGCTCCAAGAAGCCGCTGGCCGAGGCGTTCGCCCGGCCGGAGAACCTCAAGGTCGTGCTGCTGGCCCTGGTCGGCCTGACCATGGGCCAGGCGGTGGTCTGGTACACCGGCCAGTTCTATTCGCTGTTCTTCCTGGAAAAGACGCTGAAGCTGGACGGCGCCCTGGCCAATCTGCTGGTGGCCGCGGGCCTGCTGATCGGGACGCCATTCTTCGTGGTCTTCGGCTGGCTGTCGGACCGGATCGGCCGCAAGTGGATCATCCTGGCCGGCTGCGTGCTGGCGGCGGCGACCTATTTCCCGATCTTCAACGCCCTGACGACCTACGCCAATCCGGCCCTGGCCAAGGCCGAGGCGGCGGCGCCGGTGACGGTCTCGGCGGACCCCGCCACCTGCGCCTTCCAGTTCGATCCGATCGGCAAGGCCAAGTTCAACAGCGCCTGCGACGTGGCCAAGGCCTATCTGGCCAAGGCGGGCGTCAGCTACCGCGTCCAGGACGTCGGCGCCGGGGCGGCCGCGAGCGTCCAGGTCGGCGCCGTGACCATGGCCGGCTTCGACGCCAAGGGCGCGACCGGCAAGGCCTTCGCCGCCGCCCGCAAGGCCTGGGAAGCCGATCTCGGCGACCAGTTGAAGGCCGCCGGCTATCCGGCCAAGGCCGACAGCAAGCGGGTCGACAAGCCCAAGGTCGTCGGCCTGCTGGCCCTGCTGGTGATCTATGTGACCATGGTCTACGGCCCGATCGCGGCCATGCTGGTCGAGATGTTCCCCACGCGCATCCGCTATACGGCGATGTCGCTGCCCTATCACCTGGGCAACGGCTGGTTCGGCGGCTTCCTGCCCACCACCGCCTTCGCCATTACGGCGGCGACCGGCGATATCTATTCGGGGCTCTGGTATCCGGTGATCATCGCCGGGATCACGGCCGTGGTCGGCGGACTGTTCCTGAAGGACACTCGACACAACCGCATCGACGATTAGGACGACCAAAGATTAGGCGTTCTTGGCCGCTCGCCGCGCGGCGCGCCGGCCGCCGGGTTGCCAACCCGCGTCCGATAGGCTTGGCTGCCCGGCGAGGGGAGCGTTCATGGCGCAAGAGGACGATGACAGGCGCGCCTGGTTCCGGCGGGAAATCCTGCCGCTGGAGCCGGACCTGCTGGCCTATGCGCGCCAGTTCTGTCGCGACGGGCAGACCGATCCGGAGGATCTGGTCCACGAGACCTTCGCGCGCGCCATCGCCTGCAAGACCTGGCGGGAGATCGGCAATCCCAGCGCCTTCGCGACGAGGATCCTCCGCAACTGCGCCCTGGACGCCCTGCGTCGCCGCAAGGTGCTGACGATCACCGCCGTCGCCGATTTCGAGCGGATCGAGCCGCTGGACGAGACGCCGGGCGCTGAAGCGATGCTCGAATCGCGCGAGGAGCTGCGCGCCCTGGCCGAGGCCATCGCCGAGCTGCCCGCCCAGTGTCGCCGCGTCTTCACGTTGAGAAAAGTTTACAGCCTCTCGCCGGACGCTATAGCGGTCCGGCTGGGTCTGTCCGTCTCTACTGTTGAGAAGCATTTGGTGAAGGGCTTGCGCCACTGTTCCGACAGACTGGGACGGCGTAATGGACGCGGCAAGACCAGGGTCGACGAAGGGCGCTCATGGAGCGGGAAGCGGGATCACGACGCGAAGCGGTGAGGCAGGCGGCCGCCCTCTGGGTGGTCCGGCTTGACGATCCTTCGTGCTCCGACGCCGACCGCGCCGCCTTCGAGGCTTGGCGCGGGGAGTCGTTCGAGCACGAGGCCGCCTATGAGCGCGAAGCGGTCGCCTGGGGGCGTCTGGAGCGTCTTCGCGCCCTGCGGCCCGGGGCCGGCAAGCCCGAACCCGACCTGCTGATCGCCGCCCCCGCGCGCGGCTTGAGGCATTCGCCGTGGGCGCGCGGTCTGGCCGCCGCCGCCGCGGCGGCCATGGTGGTGGGCGGAGTGCTTTCGCTGGGAACCTCCACCGCCTACGCCACCGCGATCGGCGAGCGCCGGGTCGTCGTGCTCAGCGACAACAGCCGTATCGAGCTCAATACCGACAGCAAGGTGGTGGTCCGCTATCACGGCGGGGTGCGCGAGGTTCGCCTGGTGCGCGGCGAGGCCGTGTTCCAGGCGGCCAACGACAAGCGTCCGTTCGTGATCAAGGCCGCCAAGGCGGTGATGCAGGCCGACGGCTCGACCGAGATGGCGGTGCGCCTGCGCGCCGACGGCGCGGCGGTGACCGTCAAGCGCGGGGCCGTCGAACTCGATCCCGGCGCGGCCGAGCGCAAGGACGAGGTGCGCCTGACGGCCGGCGTCGCGGCGGTCTATGGCTCGGCCGGCGCCCGCGCCCGCCCCATCCCCGAGAGCGAGATCGACCGCGCGCTGGCGTGGCGTCAGGGCGCCATCGCCCTGAACGGCCAGTCGCTGGAACAGGCGGTGGCCGAGTTCAATCGCTACAACCGCCAGCAGATCCGCATCGCCGACCCGTCGATCTCGGGCCTGCGTCTGGCCGGCTATTTCCAGACGACCGA
Organism: uncultured Caulobacter sp.; assembly: GCF_947036865.1. GTDB lineage: Bacteria > Pseudomonadota > Alphaproteobacteria > Caulobacterales > Caulobacteraceae > Caulobacter. The sequence continues at coordinate 65,739 of NZ_CAMQSF010000006.1, forward strand.
GCCGACCAGCTTCGTCAACGCCGTGACCAACGCCTTCCCGGTGCGCGCGGCCGAGGGCGCCGACGGCGCGATCCGGCTGTCCCGGCGTCCGATCTCGTAAAAAATGGGCGGATAAATCCCGCCGGTAGATGGCGGAAACCCGATATCGGTGCGTCGTTCCAGCAAGGCCGCCCCTCCGCATAAGGAAAAGAGGGCGCCGAGAGGGGCTAAAGCAACGATGTCGATCCACACGCGCCGCCGCACGGTTCGCGGCTTCCTGATGGCGTCCGCCGCCGTCCTGGTCCTGGCCGGGCCCGCCCTGGCGCAAGAGAGCCGTCACACCTTCAACATTCCGGCCGGAGACGCGGTGACCGCGCTGCAGGCCTTCGCCCGCCAGTCGGGCAAGCAGGTCCTGTTTCCGTTCGAGGCGGCCGCCGGCAAGCAGACGCCGGCGGTGACCGGCGAGATCGCCGACCGCGACGCCCTGACCCGCCTGGCGCGCGCCGCCGGCCTGACCGTCCAGTCCAACAACGGCGCCACGATCACCCTGCGCCCGGAGACCGTGGAGGCGTCCGTCCCCCAGCGCCAGAGCGCGGGGGCCGGCGCGACTGAAGAGGCCCAGGTCGTCGACACCGTCGTGGTCGTCGGCTCGCAGATCGAGGGCGCTCGGACCACCGAGGCGTTGCCGGTGACCGTCGTGGGCGAGCGCGAGATCCTGGCCAGCGGCGCGGTGTCGGGCGACGAGCTGTTCCGCTCGATCCCGCAGGCCGGCGACGTGCAGTTCCAGGAAGCGCGCACCACCGGCAACCTGAACGACGCGCGCGGCGACGTGGCCTCGCTGAATCTGCGCAGCCTGGGCACCGGCAATACGCTGGCCCTGCTGAACGGCCGCCGCGCCGTCCTCGCGCCGGGCAGCCAGACCGAGAACCTGGTGCCGGTCCAGACCGTCAACACCAACTCGTTCCCGGTCGCCGGCATCAAGCGCGTCGAGGTGCTGCGCGACGGCGCCGCGGCCATCTACGGCACCGACGCCGTGGCGGGCGTGGTCAATACCGTGCTCGACACGCGGTTCCGCGGCCTGCGGATGGAAGCCCAGTACGGCGGCTCGGAGGGCACCAGCTATCGCGAGGGCTCGATCAACCTGAAGGCCGGGACACGGCTGAAGGACGGCACGCGCCTGACCTTCTTCGCCAACTATACCGGCCGCAGCCGCCTGATGGCGTCCGAGCGCGACTACTCGGCCAGCGAGGATCATCGCCCGCAGGTCGCCAACACGCCCTGGGCCGACAACACCACCTTCGACAGCCGCTCGACGTCCAGCCCCTGGGGCTCGTTCACGGTCATTCCGTCGACCACCGCGGTGCGCCAGGGGACGACGGCGCTGACCACCTCGGGCGTGTTCCACGTCGAGCCGGTCGGCAACACCGCCGCCGGCTGCTCCAGCACGGTGCTGACGGGCAATCTCTGCCTGAAGTCCGGCACGATCACCGGCGCGGCCGACCGCGTGCTGCGCTATGACGAGAACCCCGATCGCACGATGAAGGGCGGCGTCGAGCGCACCAACCTGTTCTCGACCGTCGAGCACGACTTCGGCGATGTCACCGCCTATGGCGAGGCGGGCTATTATCACGCGCTGTTCTCGGGCAGCCGCGAGCAGTCGGCGCCGCTGAGCACCGCCCCGATCACCATCGCGGCCAACGCCTACTGGAACCCCTTCGGCCCGACCTCCAGCCCCAACCGCCTGGCCAACCTGACCGGCGTGCCGACGACGGGCCTGGCGATGAACATCACGACCTATCGCGTGGTCGACACCGGACCGCGCACCTACACCGTCACCGACAACAGCTATCGCCTGCTGGGCGGGCTGAAGGGCTCATGGAACGGCTGGAAGTGGGACTCGGCGCTGCTCTATTCCATGGCGCGCACGAAGGACATGACCCACAACGCGATCAGCAACACCCTGTTCCAGCAGGCGCTGAACCGCACCGACGCCACGGCCTACAACCCGTTCAACGGCGGCAGCCTGGACAACTATTCGCTGGGCGACGCGACGCCCAACAGCCGTGAGACGATCAACAGCTTCCTGATCAATGTCTATCGGATCGGCGAGACCTCGCTGGCCCTGGCGGACTTCAAGGTCTCGAAGAAGGATCTGGTGCGGCTGCCGGGCGGCGATGTCGGCCTGGCCGCGGGCGTCGAGTGGCGTCGCGAGACCTATGACGACAACCGCGACGATCGCCTGGACGGCAAGATCAAGTACACCAACAACGTCACCGGCGTGACCTACGGCACCGACGTGGTGGGCGCGTCGGGCGCGCCGGACGTCCATGGCAGCCGCTCGGTCGCCTCGGCCTTCTTCGAGCTGGCCGTGCCGGTCATCTCGCCCGAGATGCGCATTCCGTTCGTCGAGGAAGTCAGCCTGCAGATCGCCGCGCGCGACGAGCGCTATTCCGACTTCGGCAACGTGCTGAAGCCGAAAGGCGCGATCTACTGGAAGGTCGGCTACGGCTTCGCGCTGCGCGGCTCGGTCTCCCAGAGCTTCCGCGCGCCGAACCTGCCGCAGTTCTACAGCGACGGGGCGACGGTCTCCAACAACCGCATCGACTACGCCGCCTGCCGCCTCAACGGCGTGACCTGCTCCAGCGTCAGCACCATCGAGTCGCGCAGCGGCAACAAGAACCTGCAGCCCGAACAGGCCGACAACGCCACCGTCGGCTTCGTCTACCAGCCCACCTTCATCCCCCGCGCGTTCGGCAAGCTGACCCTGACCAGCGACTTCTGGTCGATCCGAGAGAAGGGCGTCATCGGCGTGGTCGGCGGCTACAACGCCATCGCCTACGACTACTATCTGCGCCTGCACGGCTCGTCGAACCCGAACGTCGTGCGCGACGCCCCGGTCGGCACGGCCACGGTGGGCAACATCGCCTATATCAACGACACCTATCAGAACCTGCAGCCGCGCGTGGTCCGGGGCGCCGACTTCAGCCTCGACTACGACCTCGACGACACCCGTTGGGGCGACTTCGGCTTGACGGTCAATGTCGCCAAGCTGCTGAAGTACGATCAGGCGCCGAGCCCGCTGGAGTCGCTGCTGCAGACCGCCGTCTCCGCCGGCGAACTGCCGGGCCTGACGATCTCGTCGGCCGGCAACCAGATCAAGCTGGACGGCTATCCCGAGTTCCGTGGCTCGGGCAGCTTCACCTGGCGCTACAAGGGCTGGGGCGCGGGCGCCTTCGTCCAGTATGTCGGCCAGGTCTACGATACGGGTCCGGCCCAGGTGAACGGCGAGTACTTCCCGATCAAGGCTTGGACGACGGTCAGCTTCTACGGCCAGTACGCCTTCAAGAAGGGCATGTTCGGCGCGTCCACCGTGCGTCTGGGCGTGCGCAACGCCTTCGACAAGGACCCGCCGATCTCGGCCTCGAACTTCGGCTTCCTCGGCGCGCTGCACAACGCCACGGGCCGCTACTGGTACATGAACCTGTCCAAGAAGTTCTAACCCGGAACACCGATCTCCCCGGCCAAGGCCGGGGAGGCGGAAGGGTGTTCGCCTCTATCGCGGGAGAGGGCGTTTTGAAGCCGTTTCGTCTGATCTCCACCGGCCTCGCCACCCTGGCGCTGGCGATCGCGCCGATCGCCTCGACCGGGGCGCTGGCCCAGAAGAAGCAGTTGCTGGAATATCCCAGCATCCACTCGCCCGTGGTCGGCGAGCGCGGCATGGTGGTCAGCCAGAACACGATCGCCACGCGGGTCGGCGCCGACATCCTGCGCCAGGGCGGCAACGCCGTGGACGCCGCCATCGCGACCGCCTTCGCCCTGGCGGTGGTCCTGCCGCGCGCCGGCAATATCGGCGGCGACGGCTTCATGATGGTCTACATGGCCAAGACCAACGACACGGTGTTCATCGACTACCGCGGCGTCGCGCCGATGGCCGCCAGGCTCGAGACCTTCGTCGACGCCGACGGCAAGGAAGACAACGACGTCTCCTCGCGCGGCTATCGGGCGCCGGTGGTGCCAGGGACGGTGGCGGGCCTCTATCTCGCGCATCAGAAATATGGACGGCTGCCCTGGAAGACGCTGGTCGAGCCGGCCATCAAGCTGGCGGGCGAGGGCGTGACCCTGTCGCCGGACGAGGCCTTCGTCTTCAGCTGGGGCAAGCAGCGCCTGTCCGAGAGCGCGGCTGGCAAGCGGACCTTCTACAAGCCCGGCGGCGAGCTCTATCGCGCCGGCGAGGTGCTGAAGCAGCCCGACCTTGCCTGGTCGCTGCGCCAGATCGCCGACCAGGGCGCCGACGCCTTCTATCGCGGCGCGATCGCCCAGCGCTTCGCCGCCGACATGAAGGCGCACGGCGGCCTGATCACCGCCGAGGATCTGGCCTCGTACAAGGCGGTGATCCGCCAGCCGCTGGAGGGCAGCTATCGCGGCCTGACGGTCAAGACCTCGCCTCCGGCCAGCGCCGGCGGCGCGACCCTGCTCGAGATGCTGAACATCCTGGAGCGGTTCGACCTGAAGGCCGCGGGCCTCGGCTCGGCCAAGACGCTGCACCTGGAAGCCGAGGCGATGAAGCTGGGCTACGCCGATCGCGCGCGGTTCCTGGGCGACACCGATTTCGTCAAGGTCCCGCTGAAGGGCTTCACGTCCAAGGCCTACGGCGCCGAGCGGGCCAAGCTGATCGACCCCGACCGCGCCAAGAGCGCCAAGGACCTGGGCGTCGGCGACCCCTGGGCGTTCGAGAGCCACAACACCACGCACTTCTCGGTGGCCGACGCCGAGGGCAACGCGGTCAGCAACACCTTCACCCTGGGCGCCGATTTCGGCTCTGGCGTGATGGTCGAGGGCGCGGGCTTTGTTCTGAACAACCAGATGAACAACTACGCCCACGAGGCCGCCTGGCGGGCCCGGAAGGCCGGTCGCCCGCTGCCGCCAAACGCCCTGCAACCGGGCAAGCGGGTGCTGTCGACCATGATGCCGACCATGATCTTCAAGGACGGCAAGCCCTGGCTGATCACCGGCACGCCGGGCGGCAGCACGATCATCGACACGGTGCTGCAGGTCATCGTCAACGTCGTCGATTTCAAGCTGAACGTCGCCGAGGCCACCCATCAGCCGCGCATCTTCCAGGACGCCAGCGACAATCTGCGCGTCGAGCCGAACTTCAATCCCGACACGGTGGCCGCCCTCAAGGCGATGGGCCACCCCCTATCCTCGGACGAGACCATGGGCTCCGCCCAATCGATCATGATCGAGAATGGCCTCTATCTGGGCGGCGCGGATCCGCGTCGTCCGGGCGCCGAGGCGGTCGCGCCCTAGGGACGTCCTTCCTCCCTGAACGTCCTCCAAGGGTCTCGATCATCGGCGCCGGAGCTGCCCCTCCGGCGCCGAACGCGTTTCTGGCCGCCCGGCGACGGTCGCGGAGCGAGCGCGGCGGCGCGATACAACCGGGCAACCGACTGTCTCAAAACGGTTTTTTCGGGGTGCGACAATCTGTCCGTCCTCAGGCAAAGCCGCGCTTGGACCTGAGCAGCGAACAGCCGGCGGAAGGCGAGTTTCAGATTCTAGTCCTCGATAAGCTCAAACGCACCTATCGATTTAAGGGCGATCTACCGGATGAGCCGATAATCTCGCATCGATATCGAGTAAATATATGTCGATATACCGCGAACCGCCATGCATATATCGGCCTGAGTGCAAAGTAATTATATTGTAGCAAGTCTTTCATTCCATTTTGTACCCTATTTGGGTATTGACGAATTAACGACTTGTTTTCTTTTAAAGCAGCGTTTGTCCCCAGATTTCGCGGCCAGAAGTTGTCGCGTTTATGGGGATACAGATGTCTCGAACTAACCTAACCGCTCTGGGGGCGGCGCTGTCTTGCGCGCTGCTCGCCACCGCCGCCCACGCCGACCCCGCCAAGGATCTGCAGGTCGCGGGGCGGGGGCTTACCTTCCTCGAAAACGGACCGAGCGGATCGGGCGTGCTGGGCATCGTCTACGACCCGTCCAAGCCCGCCTCGGTGGCCGAGAAGAACGCCTTGATGTCCGCCATCGGCGGCGGCCTGCAGGCGGGCGCGCTGACCCTGACCGGCAAGCCGATCGAAGCCGGCGCCGTGGGCGGCGCCAGCGGCGTGGTCGCCCTGTTCGTCACCAAGGGCGTCAACTACGCGGCCGTCGGCGGCGCGGCCAAGGCCAAGAAGATCATCACCATCGGGTCGGACCCCGAGTGCGCCACCAGCGGCGGCTGCGCCATGAGCGTCGCCACCGAGCCCAAGGTCGAGATCATCGTCAACCGCGGCGCCGCCGCCGCCGTCGGCGCGGTCTTCAAGGCCGCCTTCCGCATGATGATCCGCGAAGTCTGATCCGAGCCGCCCAGAGAACCATGACCATGAAAACCACGCTCTTCGCCGGCGCCTCCGTCGGCCTCTGCATGCTGGCCTCGGCCACCGCCGCTTCCGCCCAGTCGATCGACTACGGCGCGCTGGAGCAGCTGTTCAACGAGCCCGTCACCACCAGCGCCACCGGCTCGCCGCAGCGCGCCACCCAGGCGCCCGCCGACATGCAGATCATCTCGGCCGCCGACATCCGCCGCTCGGGCGAGGTGACGCTGCCAGGCGTTCTGCAGCGCGTCGCCGGTATCGACGTGCTGAACTTCTCGGCCGGCCAGGCGGACGTCAATGTTCGCGGCTACGATCAGGTCAGCTCTCCGCGTCTGCTGGTGCTGGTCAACGGCCGCCAAGTCTATCTGGACCACTATGGCCTGACCGTCTGGGCCTCCCTTCCCGTCCAGATGGACGAGATCCGTCAGATCGAGGTCGTGAAGGGGCCCAACAGCGCGCTGTTCGGCTTCAACGCCGTCTCGGGCGTGGTCAACATCATCACCTTCAATCCGAAGTTCGACGACCTGAACGTCGCGACCGCCCGCGTGGGCGACCATGGCCAGAGGACGGTCTCGCTGGCGACGACGGTCAAGCTGGGCCAGGCGATCTCGGCGCGCCTTTCGGCCGGCGCCGAGAAGCAGAACGAATGGGCCCGCACGGGGGCGCTGCCGACGGCGGCCAGCTTGCACGATCCGCGGCGCCTCTCCACGGCTCTGGACGTCGTGGCGCAACTGGCCCCCAAGACCGAGCTCCGCGCCGAAGGCTCGTGGTCGAACATCCAGGAAGACAGCGTGGCCGGCGGCTACAGCTACACCGCGATGAAGATGATCACCAGCTCGGGCAAGGCGACCCTGACCTCGGACACGCGCCTGGGGCAGCTGCAAGCCCAAGCCTACGAGAACAGGCTGACCGCCAAGTACGGCCTGGCCGGCGGCATCAACTGGAAGAACACGATCGACGTCGTGAGCGTGCAGGATCTGTTCAAGATCGGCGCGGCGAACACGATCCGCCTGGGCGGCGAATATCGCCACAACACCCTGAACACCGCGCCGATCACCGGCGGTAAGGTCAGCTACGATGTCTGGTCCGCCTCGGCCATGTGGAACTGGGTGGTCAACGATAAGCTGACCACGACGGCGGCGCTTCGCTTCGACAAGCTGAGCCTGGCGCGCACCGGTCCGTTCCCCGCGCGGATCCCCCTGGGCGACAACAAGTACTGGAACCGCGACATCAACGAGCCGAGCCTGAACCTGACGGCCGCGTGGCGGCCGACGGACTTCGACACCTTCCGCCTTTCGTACGGGCGCGGCGTTCAGGCCCCGAGCCTGACCGAGCTGGGCGGCGTGCAGCTGGGTTCGGGTCCGGTCTATCTGCTGGGCAACCCGAACCTGAGACCGACGATCGTCGCCAATTACGAGGCGGCCTACGATCGGGAGCTTAAGAACGCCAAGCTGGGCGTGCGCTTCTTCCTTCAGGACTGGACCGACCTGAAGAGCGGGATCAGCACGGCGGCCATGGACTTCGCGCCGACCGCCACGACCGCGCCGGGCTTCACCTACCGCAATGTCAGCGACTCCAAGATGAAGGGCGTCGAACTGATCGCCTCGGGCAAGGTCGCCGGCGGCTTCGGCTGGCGCGCCAACTACACCTATACCGACGTCAAGGACTCGCTGTTCCCCGGCTTCAACGCCGTGCAGCGCTACGTGGCCTTCGCGCAGACCACGCCCAAGAGCCGCGGCAACCTGGGCGTCGATTGGTCCGGCGGGCCGTGGGAGGCCGACGCGAACCTGCACTATGTCGGCGACTTCCAATGGTACGACATCACCAATGGCGCCCTGCAGCCGGTGAAGGCCTACGCGTCGCTGTCGAGCCGCGTCGGGTACAAGGCCGGCGACGGCCTGGTCTTCGCCGTCGGCGGCCAGAACCTGCTCAACGCGCGGCAGCAGCAGACTCGCGGGCTGCAAGCCGAGCGCCGCGTCCAGTTCACCGTCAGCAAGAGCTGGTGACGCCTGGCGGCCCCGCGGGCGACCGCGGGGCCGACTTCCTTCGGAGACAGTCGATGACGAAGCTTAAGATCGCCAACCTGCCGCTGGTGGTGAAGATGGCGGTGGCGCCGGCCTTCGCGGTGATCATGCTCACCCTGGTGGCGGCCGGAGCCTTCTGGACCCAGACCCAGCAGACCGTGCTGCTGCGGCACGTGGTCGAACAGGACATGACGACCAGCAGTCGCCTGCTCCTGGCCTCCAAGCGCATCGCGGCCGCTCATGGGACGCTCTATCAGGTCCTGACCCGCCAAGCCGCCGCCGGCGCCGCCGGCGCGACCGGCAGCGACGCCAAGCTGAAGGCGCTGATCGGCGAGGTCGACGGCATCAAGGCCGAACTGACCGCCATCAAGACCGATCTTCCCGCCGACCAGCAGGCCAAGTTCGCCGGCGTGCTGAAGGATCTGGCCAATTATCGCGGCGGCATCGAGGTCGTGGGCTCGATGCTCGGCATTGACTTCCCGTCCGCCGCCGCCTTCGTCGAGCCGTTCGAGGCGCAGTACGCCAGCATGACGGCGGCGCTGGACAAGGCCTCCAAGGAGGTCATCACCGACTCCAGCGCCAAGGCCCAGGCCAGCGCCGCCAAGGCCCGGCTCTATGGCGCGATGCTGATGGGTCTCGTGCTCTTCACCATCATCGCCGTCGCCGTCGTGGCCATCGCCGGGGTGATGGGCATCCGCCGCGCCGTCGACGCCATCTCCAACGCCACCGAACGCCTGGCGGAGGGCGACGTCGCCCTCGATCTGGACGCCCTGCAACGCGGCGACGAACTGGGCGCGATCGTGCGGTCGCTCTCGGTCTTCCGTGACAATCAGCATCGTATCGTCGCCCTCCGGGCCGAGCAGGAGAGCGCCAACGGCCGCGAAGCCGCCGCCCGCGCCGAACAGGAGCGCGAGCGCTCGCTGGCCCAGGCCGAGCAGCAGAGCGTCGTCGAGGGGCTGGCGCGGGGGCTGGAGCGCCTGGCTTCGGGGGACCTGGCCTATCGCCTCGGGACGGCGTTCCCGCCGGCGTACGAAAAGCTGCGGACCGATTTCAACCAGGCCATCGCCAAGCTGGGCGAAGCCATGCGCACGATCAACGTGGTCTCGGAAGGCATCCACGGCGGCGCGCGCGAAATCTCCAGCGCCTCGGCCGACCTGTCGCGGCGCACCGAGCGCCAGGCCGCCAGCCTGGAAGAGACCGCCGCGGCGCTCGACGAGGTCACCGGCGCGGTCCGCAAGATGGCCCAGAACGCCAACAACGCCTCGAGCGTGGTCGCCGCCGCGCGCGGCGACGCCGAGACCTCCGGCAAGATCGCGCTGAACGCCGTCGTCGCCATGAACGAGATCGCCCGCTACGCGCAGGAGATCAGCCAGATCGTCGGCGTGGTCGACGAGATCGCCTTCCAGACCAACCTGCTGGCCCTGAACGCCGGCGTCGAGGCGGCGCGGGCGGGGGAGAGCGGCCGCGGCTTCGCGGTCGTCGCCCAGGAGGTGCGGGCGCTGGCCCAACGCTCGGCCGACGCGGCGCGCGAGATCAAGGGCCTGATCCAGGCCTCCAGCCAGCAGGTGGAGCAGGGGGTGGGTCTGGTCAGCAAGACGGGGTCGGCGCTGGAGATGATCGTCGGCCGGGTCGGCGAGATCAACGCCCTGGTCGGCGAGATCGCCACCTCGGCCCGGGACCAGGCCATGGGACTGACCGAGGTGAACTCGGCCGTCAACCAGATGGACCAGGTGACCCAGCAGAACGCGGCCATGGTGGAGCAGGCGACCGCAGCCAGCCACGCCCTGGGCTCCGAGGCCGCGCGCCTGGCCGAGCTGGTCGGCATGTTCCAACTGGGCGAGAGCGCCGGACACGCCGCCGACCCCTGGCGTCGAGCCGCCTGAACGGATCGGCGCGAGGCCTTTGCTCCCCGCGACCTCGCGTCGGTTCCCGGCGCCGGAGCTTCCCCTCCGGCGCCGAACGCGCTTCCGAGGCCCAAGCCTTCGAGGAAGCCGCCGCGAAGGCGGCTTCGCGAACGCTCAGATCAACGCGGGCGCGCGTTCTCGGCGGCGGCGATGGCCGCGGCGACATTGGCGTCCTGATCGGCGCTGCCGCCCGAGACGCCGACCGCCCCGACGATGAGCCCGTCTCGGACGATCGGCGCGCCGCCGCCGATCGCTATGACCTCGTCGTTGGACAGAATGGCCAAGCGGCCGCCCTGCAGCTGGGACTCTCGAACGCTGGTCGCGACCCGGTATCGGGCGGAGGTGCGCGCCTTCAACTGCGCCGCGCGGATCGCGCCATACGAAACGCCGTCCATGCGCCCGAAGGCCACCAGTTCGCCCGACGGTTCAACGATCGCGAACGCCTGGCGCAGGCCCGCGGCCCGGCTCTTCAGCATCCCGGCCTGGATGATCTTGAGGGCCTCGTCGTAATGGATGGGCGCGCCATAGTCTTCCACGGCGGGCGCGGCGGCCGGCGCTGGGTCGTGCGACGGCGCGGGCTGTTGGGCGGCCACCGCGCCGGCGCAAAGCAGTTGAACGGTCAGGGCGACCATCGCCCATCGAACGCGTCGATCCAGCATCTCTTCCCCCATGTCAGAGGGCGTCAGCCGATCACGGCCATGCTCGACCGTTCGCCGCGCCGCCCCCGAGCCGCGGCGTTGTCATGGCTAACCGACCGCTTCACGCCAGACAACCGCTAGCGGCCCGGGATGAGCCGGCCAGCGGCGGTCCTACTTCCCGCTCACCGCCGGCCCGTACAGCAGGCCGTTGAACAGGAACTTGAACGTGCCCCACGACTGGGCGCGCTGGGTGATCTCGGGGCCGAAGGCGAAGACCTTGCCCTTGCCGATGTCGATGTCGAGCATGTCGACCGAGCCCTTCAGCTTCTCCTGGCCGACGGCCCAGCCGCTGCGCAGGGGCTTGTCGGTGTCGAACCACGAGACCTTGGCCACGCCCTTGGCGTCGGCCTTGATCGTGTAGGTCGGGCTGCGGTCGAAGAAGACGTCGACCTGATCGGCCGCGCCGTAGGCCAGGGGCTGCTTGGGATCGACCTTGGCGCGCAGCACCGAGCCGGGGATGTAGAGCTCGCGGGTGGAGTAGGGCTTGGTCTGGCCGTTCTCGGTCTTGGCCGTGGCCAGTTCGATCGGCGCGCCCATGGCCGTCGCCAAGCGGGTCGAGGCGCCGATGGCCACCACCGTACCGCCGCCCTTCACGAACTCGGCGACCTTGGGCAGGGTCTTGTCGTCACTGAACCGGCCGAGCCACGCGCGGTATTCGGCCGGAATGTCCTCGGGCTTGGGCTGGCCGCCGCCGCCCCGCCCGCCGCGGCCGGTCTCGCTGGGCACCACGCCGTCGGGGAAGACCAGGACGTCGAAGTCCTTCTGGATGTCGCCGGCGTCCAGGCGCTGCGGATAGACGACCTGGAACGGCGCCTCGAACTTCTCGAACATCCAGCGGTTCCAGCCCGAGGGCATCGAGCCGCCATAGACGTCGACAAGGCCGATGCGGATCGGCTTCAGGGCGATCGTCGCGCCCAAGGGCTTGCCGCCCACCGCGTAGGCGTCGATGCCCAGATCCTTGACGCCCTTGTCGATCACCGCCTTGGCGGCGGGCGAGGCGGGGACGAAGATCGCGCCGGGGCCGAAGGCGACCTTGCCGGCCTTGGCGCCGTCCTTGACCCAGTAGACCTTGGCGCCGGCCTTCAAGAGGCGGTTGGTCAGGGTGAAGCTGGCGTTGGTCTCGTGGCTGATCAGCCAGCCCGCGCCGCCCGAGCCCTTCACCGCCCCCGGCGCCACCGTGATCAGGTCGGGCACGCGGGTGGTCGGGGCCTCGAAACCATCGAGAATGCGGTCGAACTTGATCCCCATCTGATAGGCCAGGGTGTAGCCGGTGACGTCGTACGGCGCCTTGGGCGGACCGCCCGGATATTCCAGGTCGTGCGGGTGGTCCTGCGGCTCGAACATGTCGAGGATGTGCGGGCGATAGGCCTGGGCCGCGCGGATCACGTACGAGCCGGCCGGATAGGTCTTGCTCCCGATCGTGAAGGGCTTGGTGGCCTTGTCGACGTCGACGCCGTTCTTGATCAGGGTGTTCAGGAAGGCCGTGACGGTCGGCATGTCGGCCTGGTCGGACGGCAGGACATAGCCGCGCGCGTCGCGAGCCTCGGGGGTCTGCAGCACGGTCTTGTAGAGGCTGGGGTCGATCGCCGCGCCATAGGGACCCGGCTTGTCCTTGCCGGCCTTGGCCAGCTCATCGACGCGGGTCGGGGTCATGGTCCAGCTGTCGCGCGAGCCGCGCTTGATGCTGTTGTCGCCCATCTTCCAGATGTTGAACAGCAGCCGCTCGCGGTTGCGCGAGGCGTAGTCGATCACCGCCCGGTTCATGGTCCACTGGTAGTCCAGCGAGTCCTGCAGATGCCATTCCCTGGGCGCGATGGGGGCGGGGCGGTCATTGCCCGGCAGCTGCAGCTCCGGAACCAGATTGACCGTGGTCGGGGTCGGGCCGCCGATGATCTCGGTCAGAAGGCCGATCGAGTTGTGGAAATAGGCGACCGACCGCTCCATGCCGTTGTGCCAGGTGGAGTAGGGGGCGGCGCTGCGGGCGCCCGAGCCCGGCTTGTCCTCGGCCACCAGCCGGCTGTGCATGGCCATGCCGACCTCTTGGAGCTCGGTCATGACCAGCGGGTCGTAGTTGAAGTTGAACGGGTCGCGGAACGGCGGCACGAACACCACCATGCCGTTCGGGCCGGTCTGGTGCTGGTTGTAGACGATCTGCGGGAACCACTCGCGGAACAGCTGCTTGTTGACGTTGGTCGTCTCCGACATCGCCGACATGAAGCTGTCGCGGTTGTTATCGTGGCCGATATACTTGTGATACAGGCGCGGCAGCGAGCCGAACTCGCGCTTCTTCGGATCCGGGTTGCGCATGTACCAGTCGGCGATCATCTCCATGCCGTCCGGATTGTCCTGGCCGAACAGGATCACGCAGTCGTCCAGCATCCGCAGGGTTTCCGGATCGTTCTCCGTCAGCATCCGGTAGAGCACCTGGATCTGGCCCTGCGAGGTGATGGTCTCGCTGGCGTGCAGGCCAGCGTCGATCCAGACGATGGCCTTGCCCTCGGCGGCCAGCGTCCGAGCCTCGTCCTCCTTGACGCCCTCGGCCTTGGCCAGCTTGCGGGCGATCTCCTTGTAGCGGTCCAGCTTGGCCAGGTTGGCGGGCGAGGAGACGATGGCCATCCACATGGTGCGGCCTTCCTCGGTCTTGCCGATGTCGACCAGCTTCATGCGGTCGGACTTGGCGGCCAGGGCCTTCAGATAGGCCTCGTAGGCCGTGTAGTCGGCCAGGAAGTAGTCGCTGCCCACCGGCTGCGCGAACGCCGTCTGGGGCGTTGGCAGATCGGCCGCGAACGCGCCCGCCATCCCGCCAAAAGCCAGCACCACGCCGAGGGCCGCCCCGGCCATCGCTCCGCCACGCGTCATCATCTGAAACCCCGTAAGCCCTCGGCGATCGCTGGGACGCGCCCGCCTCTCCCTAGACTGACGTAAGCGGACGATGTTTCCGCACGTTCGGCAATGGTCGGCTCAGCCCATTTTTTGTGGGGCGGGCTCGAAGGCCGTTTCGACGTTGCGTGTCGAGGTGCGGCGGAGGCCGTCCTCGCCCTTCGACAAGCTCAGGGTGAGGACGACTGTCGGTCCCCGGGCACAAAATCCTCATCCTGAGCTTGTCGAAGCACGTCCTCGGGCCGGCGCCGCCGGACCCGGGGGGAGGAGGATTTCCATCCGGACCGAGCGCGGACTCATGTGAAAGCGGCCAAAAAGGGGCCGCCCTCGCGGGCGGCCCCTCCATCTCATCGGGTCATACATGCACGCGACCCGTACGCGAGATAGCTCGGGATTTAGTACTTCACGCGCATGCCGACGCGGAAGTAACGGCCCACGATGCCCGACTGCGAATAGGTCGGGTTCCAGTTCACGCCGGCGTAGTTGGCCGGGTTGAACATCGGGCCGGTGTCGAACAGGTTCAGCACGTCGGCATAGACCGAGGCGTTCTTGGTCACGTCGTAGGCGCCCGTCAGGTCGAAGGTCGTGAACGACTTGATCCGGCAGTTGAAGTTCGAGTCGCCGTACAGGCAGCCGTCCTGATAGCTGTCGTCGCCTTCACGCATGCCGCTGACATAGTTCATCGTGCCCGTCACGCGGATCGGGCCGCGTTCGAACGTATTGGTCCACTGCAGGCGGTTCTTCGGCGTGCCGGCGCCCGACGACAGGGCGTAGGGCCCTTCGGTGCCGACATAGTCGTAGGTCACGCCGCCTTGCGTGTACTTGTAGTCGAAGATGGTCGTGGCATCGACGGTGCTGGTCCACTTCACGTCGGCCGGCAGGTAGAACGAGGCCTGGACGTTCAGGTCCAGACCGCTGGTCACCAGCGAGTCCGCGTTGATGTACGGCGACGACACCGACAGCACCCGCGGCAGGGCCGTGGGATGTTCCGGGTCGCGGGCGTCGGGGGTCACGATATAGCCGGTCGGGATGGCCTGGCCGGCATAGTAGGCGGCCAGGGCCGTGCCCGCGCTGGCCTGGGCGATCACGTCGTTCTTCTTGATGTGGTAGTAGTCGAGCGCGACGCTGAACGTCCGCGTCGGGGCCCAGACCGCGCCGAACGTGTAGCTGGTCGACTTCTCCGGCTTCAGGTCCGGATTGGCCGAGGTGATCGACGAGAGCGAATAGGCCTTGGTGTAGTCGTTGTTGCCGTGGGCGGCGCGGAAGGCCGCGTACTGGTCGGCCTTGAACGAGAAGGTCGTGAAGCCCTGGCTCGCCGAGTTGCCGGCTTCCGAGAACGACGGCGCGCGGAAGCCCTTCGAGACGGTGCCGCGCAGGGCCACCGACTTGATCGGCGTGAACTTCACGCCGAGCTTGGGCGAGAAGTTGCCGCCGAAGTCCGAATAGTGGTCATAGCGGCCCGACAGGTTGACCTCGAGCTTGTCGAGGACCGGCATGCCCAGTTCGGCGAAGGCCGAGGCCACCGTGCGGTTGCCTTGGGTGCGGGCGTTGCCCAACCCTTGCGCGTCGTTGACGGGGTTCAGGGCCGGGTCGTTGGTCGCCTCGTAACGGAACTCGCCGCCGAGACCCAGCTGGGCGTCGCCGCCCGGCAGGCTGAACAGCTTGCGCGAGGCCTGGACGCTCAGCGAGTCCAGGTCCGTGGTCGAGGTCTTGGCCAGCACCGGCGACAGGGCGTCGCGGACGGCCTGGCTGTTCTGCGACGGGTCGACGAAGTTGTAGGCCCCCGTCTGGATGTCGCTCATCAGCTGCTTGTAGCTGAGGAAGCCGGTCTGGGCGCTTTCCAGGGTGTCGTGGGCGATCACGAGATTGGCCTGGTAGTCCCAGTCCATCGCGTTGCCCTTCACGCCGCCGACCATGCGGAACATGCGGTTGGTGTAGTTGGACGAGGCGGGCAGGTCGCTGAAGCGGTACTTGATCAGCGCGTAGTCGCCGGTCGAGGCGAACGGGTTGTTCGGGTTCAGGCGACGGTCGGGCGCGGTGGCGCAGTTGGCGCCGGCCGAGCAGATATAGACCGGCAGAACCAGGTTCGAGAGGTTGTTCGGCGTGCTCGACGAGACGGTGACGGGCGTGCCGTTCACCGAGGTCTTGCTCTGCACGAAGCTGCCCGAGATGTAGGCCTCGAGATTGTCGGTCGGCTTGATCGTGAACCGGCCATAGGCGCCGATCCGCGACTGCTGGGGCTGGATGTCGCCGAAGTTGGCGACGTTCTGGGCGCAGTACGTGCCCATCAGCGTGCCGTCGTCGTCGCGCTGGGTGGTCAGCGGGGCGTCGGCGGCGCAGGTGCGCAGCGGCTGCCAGACATTGGTCGGGCTGTCGATCGCCAGGCCGCTGGCCAGATTGCCCGGGGTGGTCAGGGTGGCGCGCTTGACGTTGCCGTAGAAGGTGCTGCCGCCGGTCTGCGGATTGTTGTTCTCGCCGCCGGGGATCGAGGACAGGTCATTGGTGTTGTAGGGGAAGCCGCGCTGGTTGCCGCGGATGCGCTTGTCCAGCTGGTATTCGACGTCGAAATAGGCGTTGTACTTGTCGGTCTCCAGGTCGCCGTGGCCGATGTCGGCGTTGAAGCGGTACTGGTCGCCGCCGCCGTGCTGGCTGCGCCCGTACGAGGCGTCGGCGCTCATGCCCTGATAGTTCGACTTCATGATGATGTTGACCACGCCGCCGATGGCGTCGGCGCCGTACAGCGACGAGGCGCCGTCCTTCAGGGTCTCGATGCGCTCGACCGCGTTGAACGGGATCGAGTTCAGGTCGACGAACGCCTTCTGGCCGTCGTCGGCCAGCGGATAGTTGGCGTTGCGCAGGCCGTCGATCATCACCAGGGTCGAGTTCACCGACAGGCCGCGCAGCGAGACGCCGGTCGAGCCGGCGGCGAAGCCGTTGCCGAACGCGGCGGGGATCGAGCCGGAGTTGTCGGCCGACAGGCTGCGGATCGCGTCGGCGACGGTGGTGATGCCCTGGGCCTTCAGCTGCTCGCTGGTCTGGACGGTCACGGGCGAGGGCGTGGCGGTGTCGGTGCGGCGCAGCAGCGAGCCGGTGACCACGACGGCCTCGACCTCGGTGTTCGGGTCGGCCGGGGGCTTGGCGGGCGCGGTCTGAGCGTTGGCGGCGAAGCCGGCCAGGGTGGCCAGGCCCGCGATCATCGTGGTCGCGAGCAGGCGGCCGCGGTTAAGCTGATACTTCATGAGATGACCCTTCCAGACCTTCCCTTCGGCGCGCGCGCCGACGTCGTGACGGTCCGATGCAAGACGAGTTTCCCGCCCCGTTCAGGCGGTTGCTGGCGGCTTAGGACCGCGTCGCGCCGAGGGTCAATCGCGGCCGCTTTTATGTAATAATTTTGTCTTGAAGCTGTATCTCAAAGGCAACGGCTTAGGTCGGATTGCGGCGTGATTAAGTCAAGTTGGTATCGAGGGGGAAACATTACAAAACTTTATAGAAATCAGTCGGGATCGATTCAAGGTCGCCTGCGTTGCAGCGGCCACGCGTATTGCACAGCTTGGTGAAACATCGATTTTCGATGGCTGGGTATACTTGATAACGGCGATTGGTGACCGGTGTCATCGCAAGCGTAGACGCGCTCGCGAGGCGGCGCTGGCGCCCGGTCAGGCCCGTGGAACCCTTGGATCGTCGCGGTCAGAAGCGGCCGCGCGAGACCTCGGAGGCGGCCAGCAGGAAAGCGCCCGCGCCGTAGAGCTGGGTGTCGTCGGCCTCGACGTGATCGGGGGCGTAGCCGACCTGCTGCACCCAGCCGATCATGCCGTCCGGCCGCACGGCCCTGGCCAGGGCCGACCAGCCCAGACGCGCCGAGGCGGCGTATCGCGGCGCCGTCAGCAGACCCTGGTTCACGCCCCAGGCCAGGCCGTAGACGAAGAAGCTCGTGCCGCTGCTCTCCGGCGGGCTGTGCTCGGGCGCGAGCAGCGACACCGACCAGTAGCCGTCGGACTTCTGCAGGCTGACCAGCCGCGCCGACATCCGCTGGAATAGGGCGACATAGCGCGGCCGCGAGGGGTGGTCGGCCGGCAGGGTCTTCAGGATGTTGACGAGGCCGGCATAGACCCAGCCGTTGCCGCGGCTCCAGAAGATCTTGCGGCCCTGGTCGTCGCGGCGATCGAAGAACCGGCTGTCGCGGAAATAGAGCCCGGTCTCCTTGTCCAGCAGCCAGTCCGTCGTCGCCCAGAACTCGCGGTCGGCATAGGCGGCGTAGCGCGGGTCGCCGGTCGCGGCCGACAGGGCGGTCCAGGTGGGCGGCCCCATGAACAGCGCGTCGCTCCAGCACCAGCGGGCCTGGCACGGCTGGTTCTCGGTCCCGTCGATGAAGGTCAGGTCGGCCTCGGGCGGCGCGGCGAGAATGGCGTCGAAGCGGGCCTTGACCGGCGCGATCCGCGCCGGATCGCGGTCGCGGCGATAGAGCCAGATCCAGCTCTGGGCGACCACGTGGTCGTCGGCGTGCAGCGGGCGGGCGCCCAGGCCCCAGCCTTCCTGGACCCCGTGGGCGCGGATCGCCTCCACGTAGCGCGCGTCGCCCGTCCGATCGGCGAAGGCGGCGAGGCCGACATAGAAGGCGCCCTGGATCCAGCCGCGCGGGTTCTGCGTCCCGGGGCGGTGGGTCTGCACATAGTCGAACCGACCGTCCAGGTAGCGGAGCTGCCAGTCGGCCACGGCCCGGCCCAGCGTCAGGGCCGAGGCGGCGAGGTCGGGCGAGGCGGCGGCCGGGATCGGCGCGGGCCGCGCCAGGGCGGGCGCGGGGGCCAGCGCCAGGCAGGCGAGGGCGGCGGCGAGACGTAAGCGCGTCGGCGTCATCTGTCCTGTTTCCTCCGCGCGCCTCTGACGGGCGCCATGGCGGCCGGGCAAGGCCGCGAAAGCTTCGCTCGGTGATAACCGACCTGACCCGATCCACGCAAACGGGCAGAAGACAAATTACCAATTTGGGCGGAAAGGGCCTATTTGGTCATACCAATATCCTTGCCCCGGCTTCGGGATCGGGTAAAGCTCCGACCGTCCAGAGGGCCGGAGAGCCCATCCATGGGGGAAGACAGATGATCAGAGCCTCGGTCCGCGTGCTGACCCTCTGCGCCGCCATCGGCGCGCTGGCGGTCGCCGTCCCGGCCAGCGCCGCGACCCCGGTCTGCAAGGCCAGCGACGGCTACGCCGCCGATTTCGGCGGTCGCCGCACCTTCCGCTGGAAGCCGCAATGGCTGGAAGCGGCCAAGACGGACCCGGCGCTCGCGCCGGCCCGCCAGGCGCTGATCGCCCGCGCCGACAAGGCCCTGGCCGGTCCGGTCTACAGCGTGACCGACAAGAGCCGCACGCCGCCCAGCGGCGACAAGCACGACTATATCTCGATGGGCCCCTACTGGTGGCCCGACCCGAGCAAGCCGAACGGCGAGCCCTATATCCGCAAGGACGGCGAGTTCAATCCGGAGCGCGCCACCAACGCCTTCGACGCGGTGCGCATGGATGCGTTCGGCGGCGCGGTCGAGGCGCTGTCCCTGGCCTATTACCTGACCGGCGAGACGAAATACGCCGCCAAGGCCGCCCAGCTGCTGCGCGTCTGGTTCCTGGACCCGGCCACGCGGATGAACCCGTCGATGGCCTATGCCCAGGGCGTGCCGGGCCGCACCCTGGGCCGGGCCGAGGGCGTGCTGGACACCTATCGCCTGCTGCCGGTGATCGAGTCGATCGGCGTCCTGGCCCCGGCCAAGGTGCTGACGGCCGCCGAACAGAAGGGGCTGGAGACCTGGTTCGGCGACTATGTCCAGTGGCTGCGAACCGCCCCGACCGCCAAGGAGGAGCGCGCCGCCGAGAACAATCACGGCATCTGGTACGACGACCAGCTGGCCCAGTACGCCCTGTTCGCGCGCCAGCCCGACCTCGCCAAGGCCACCATCGCCGGCGCCGCCAAGGGGCGGATCGACCCGCAGATCGAGGCCGACGGCAAGATGCCCAAGGAGCTCGCCCGCACCCGGGGGCTGCACTACAGCTATTTCGCCCTGGAGCCGCTGATCGGCCTGGCGGAGCTCGGCCCGTGCGTCGGCGTCGATCTGTGGGGCTACAAGGGACCGAAGGGGCAGAGCATCCGCGCGGCCTTGACCTATCTTTCCCAGTTCGTCGGCGCCGAGGCGGCGTTCCCGTACCAGGAGCTGAAGCCGCAGGACGCCAGCGACGAGGCGCTGCCGCTCTACGACCTGGCGGCCTGGGCCTATGACGACCCGGGCTTGGCGGCCACGGCCGAGCTCATCGCCAAGAAGCAGCCGGCGGCGCGCAGCCGGCTGACCGTGGCGGCTTACCGGAAATAGGCTACCGGCTCAGGGGCGTTCGTAGGTCCCGACCAGCATGCCGCGCGCCAGCACCCGGCCCTTGATCGCGTCGAGGAACGCGCCTCGGCTCGGGTGATGGTCGAACGCCAGCGGCCGGTCCAGCGCGAAGAGCTGGAAGACATAGAGGTGCGGACCGTGGCCGGTCGGCGGATCGGGCGGCAGCCAGCCGGCGCGCAGGAAGCTGTTGCGCCCGAGGTTCTCGTCCAGGCCGTCGTGACCGGGGCCGCGGAACTGGCCCTCGGGGAGCCCGGCGAGGTCCGGCGGCAGGTCCCAGGCCAAGAGATGGACCAGGGGCTCGGGTGTCGGCGCGTCGGGGTCCTCGACCAGCAGGGCCACCGCGCCGGCGCCGGGCGGCGACACGCGCCAGGCCAGCGGCGGCGACAGGCCCTCGCCATCGGCGGTGTGGCGCGCCGGGATCGCGCCGCCGTCCTCGAACGCCACGCTGGAGAGCGCGATCGTGTCGGGGATGTCGGCGAAGGCGGGGTCCTCGCTGGCGATCTTGTCGAACCCGGCGCGCACGCCGCGCAACGCGTGGCCCAGGCCGTGGGGGATCTTCTCGAGCATGACGGGCTCCTTCGGAAGGCAAACCCGCCGGCCGCGCCTTTGTTCATCGGCGTGAAAACATGCTAGCCAAATGCGGTTCGGAGGCCGCCATGACCCACCGCATCTACACGACGAGCTTCGCCAGCGTGTACCCGCTCTATGTCGCCAAGGCGGAGAAGAAGGGGAGGACCAAGGCCGAGGTCGACGAGATCCTGCGGTGGCTGACCGGCTACACGCCGGAGGGGCTGGAGGCGGAAATCGCGGCCAAGACCGACTTCCAGACCTTCTTCGCGAGCGCGCCGAGGCTCAATCCGGCCAGGGTCGAGATCACGGGCGTGGTCTGTGGCGTGCGGGTCGAGGACATCGAGGAGCCGCTGATGCGCGAGATCCGCTATCTCGACAAGCTGATCGACGAACTGGCCAAGGGAAAGGCGATGGCGAAGATCCTGCGGGGGCCGGCGTAGGGGCGGGCGAGCGGACGCCGCGAGGGTCCGCGATGGGTGGAGAACGGACGCTAGTAGATCGTCCGGCGGCCCAAACTCTGAGCGTCGGCCTCCCGAACACGGTAGCACTCAGCGCATATGATCTTGATGCCGCCGGGAACATCGACCCCATCGTCAGTCCACTCGCCGCCGTGCGACATGAGATACTCGTGGCAGTTGTCACACCAAGCATCCCGCAGGTCGGCTTCGTTCTCCGGCGCTCCAGAGACGAAACCAACCGTCTCGCCACGAGGCACGGCGACGATATGGCCGCAAACAAATGTGACAGGCTGAACGCCATGGTCGGCGCAGACGCAAGTATCGTCGTCATCAATCATGCCGGGACACTACCTGCTTGTCGGAACGTCTGAACAGTGTGGGAAGACTGCGTTCGACTGTGGCTTGTCCGGCCCCATGGTTGCACCTAAGGCTTGGGCGTGAGCAAGCACAACTCCCACCTACGCGCGGCTTTTGACGCAGCATTCGTTTTCCCTTTCGCAGCCTACGTTTGGCAGAGCGAGCGCGCGAGATCGTGTTGGATTGATTTGGAGGGATGGCAGGACAACCTGGCGGGGCCTGTCTCGCACATCGTCGAGCATGGTGATTGCGCGTATGTGTACCGCCGCAACGACGCCTATTTTACGGGTGTGGACGATCCGGCTGCCCTGCACGCCCGCCTTCAGAGCTGGCATGGTGAGATGGTGGCCGGCCTGAAGCGATTCGTGCCAACATCGGAAGCCGAAGCTAACGACCTGGCGGCCATGCGACAGTTTGCAGATGAGATCTGGGCCGTGACCGAACAAGCGATCGAGGTTGAACGAACTCGTTGGGAACGCGCCACCGTTTAAGCCCTGGGCGGCTAGCGGACGATCTCGATGGCCAACTAGGGTGGGAAGTGGAACTCCGACCTGCCATACTCGCGGTGCCCCGATCGCGAGATATTTTGCCGATATGCAAAAGACGACCATAGCGACGACCCTGCTTTTGCTCAGCCTGCTTGCCGCTTGCTCAAAACCGCAGACGCCCTTGGAGCGAGCCTTGGCGGAGTATCGGCGATGCAACGGCGGCTCTCGCGAATGCTATTATGCGCCGACCAAGTCGGCGGGCGTGCTGCCAAGCCCTCCTCGGGTAGACGAGGTTGAAGCCTGCTACCGCAATACTCGCTTCATGCGGATCGATCGCTTCGCCAACAGCTCACAAACCATCTTTCGCTGTGAGTTCGGCCGATTTGTTGGCGAATATCGGATCGTCGAGGAGCCTCGCAGAAGCTACCTGATGACAACCTATGCCTTTGGCGATCGTAACAAAGTCGATCGCGACGTGGGCGTTGTCGACACGTCTTCTCCGACAGAAGACTGACGTCCGACTTGGGTCGGAAGCCGACCTCAGCGTCGGGTGCGATCCTTACATCTCTTGCCGCAGCCCTGTGATCGTCTCGCCATGAGATGTAAGGATGGCTCCTCCCGACGGGCGGACGAGAGCCACAACACCTCCAAACAACCCGTCATTCCCGCCCTCGTGGCGGGAAACCCTCTGTCTGCCGCAGGGGCGGAGGTGTGGCGCGCTGGCGCGCCAAGGCGCTTCACTTGCGGGCTGAACCAGGGGTTCTCGCCACGAGGGCGAGAATGACGGTGGTTTAGAGGGATCGGCGGAGCTGCGTACGCGGCGCCGCCGATCCCTAACCCAACCACATCCCCCGCCGCTAAATCGCCGACCGCCGCGCCAGCTCCGTGCGGCGCTGGGCAACCTCGCTGCGGGCGCGTTCCAGGGCGTCGATCTCGGTGGCGGTGAGCAGGTTGTCGATCACCCGGCCCAGGTGCTCGCGCATGGCGTTGCGGGCGGCGGTAGGGTCGCGTTCGCGCAGGGCCAGCAGGATCTCCTGGTGGTCGTCGATCAGCGGGCGCACGCCGACCTGGCGGGCGCGCTCCAGCATGGCCCGGCACAGGGGCGAGGCGTAGCGCAGGTCCCAGAGGTTCTCGACGACGGTGACCAGCGCGCTGTTGCGGCTGGCGCGGGCGATGGTGACGTGGAAGCGGCGGTCGGCGCGCTCGCCCCGGACGTTGTTGTCGTTCTCCACGACCATGTCGTCCATGATCGTGGCCAGCTCGGTCAGCTCCTCGTCGGTGATGGTGGCGGCGGCCAGGGCGGCGACCTCGCCCTCGATCAGCCGGCGGGCCTCGGTCAGTTCGAAGGCGCCGATGTCGAGCTCGGGGGCCGGAACCTCGGGGCGCGGCGCTTCGGTGACATAGACGCCCGAGCCGTGGCGGGCCTCGACCAGGCCGCGGATCTCCAGGGCGATCATCGCCTCGCGCACCGTCGGGCGGCTGACCTTGTAGTCCTCGGCGAGGTCCCGTTCGGACGGCAGACGTTGTCCGGGCCGGTGCACGCCGTCGCGAATCGCGTCGGCGATCGAATTGGCCACCTGTTGGTAAAGCTTGCGGGTTTCGGCCGTGGAGGTCGTCATGGTCTCACTATCCGTCCGACGCGGAGTCGGGTCGAAGTAGCCTATTGCATCCGTCGGGGGCGCGCTACAGAACCCTGGTCGGCGGGGTGGTAAGGCCACTAGCATCTTGCCAGATAACCGGCTAGAAGTGGTCAGGCCACTTTACGGCCATGCTCAACTTCCTAGGTCCATGCTGAAGATCATCGACGCCAAGGTCATCGTCACCTGCCCCGGTCGCAACTTCGTGACCCTGAAGATCACCACCGAGGACGGGATCACCGGCGTCGGCGACGCCACCCTGAACGGCCGCGAGCTGTCGGTGGTCAGCTTCCTGCAGGATCACATGATCCCCAGCCTGATCGGCCGCGACGCCCACCAGATCGAGGACATCTGGCAGTTCTTCTATCGCGGCTCGTACTGGCGCGGCGGCCCGGTGGCCATGACCGCCCTGGCCGCCGTCGACATGGCGCTGTGGGACATCAAGGGCAAGGTCGCGGGCCTGCCCGTCTACCAGCTGCTGGGCGGCGCCTGCCGCACCGGCGTCACCGTCTATGGCCACGCCAACGGCGAGACCATCGAGGACACCATCGCCGAGGCGGTGAAGTACAAGGCCATGGGCTACAAGGCCATCCGCCTGCAGACCGGCGTGCCGGGCCTGCCCAGCACCTATGGCGTCTCGAAGGACAAGATGTTCTACGAGCCGGCCGACAACGATCTGCCGTCCGAGAACGTCTGGTCGACCTCGGCCTATCTGAAGCACGTGCCGAAACTGTTCGAGAAGGCGCGCGAGGCGCTGGGCTGGGACGTCCACCTGCTGCACGACGTCCACCACCGGCTGACCCCGATCGAGGCCGCGCGCCTGGGCAAGGATCTGGAGCCCTACCGCCTGTTCTGGCTGGAGGACTCGGTCCCCGCCGAGAACCAGGCCGGCTTCCGCCTGATCCGCCAGCACACGACGACCCCGCTGGCCGTCGGCGAGATCTTCGCCCACGTCTGGGACGCCAAGCAGCTGATCGAGGAACAGCTGATCGACTATCTGCGCGCCACCGTCCTGCACGCCGGCGGCATCACCAACCTGAAGAAGATCGCCGCCTTCGCCGACCTGCACCACGTCAAGACCGGCTGCCACGGGGCGACCGATCTGTCGCCGATCACCATGGCCGCGGCCCTGCACTTCGACATGTCGATCCCGAACTTCGGCCTGCAGGAATATATGCGCCACACGGCCGAGACGGACGCGGTGTTCCCGCACGCCTACACCTTCGCCGACGGCATGCTGCATCCGGGCGACAAGCCGGGCCTGGGCGTCGATATCGACGAGGAACTGGCCTCCAAGTACGAGTACAAGCGCGCCTATCTGCCGGTGAACCGTCTGCAGGACGGCACCATGTTCAACTGGTAAGGCCAAATTGGCTTGACACCTACGGGCGGGCGCTGAGATTGGTCATACCAAACTCGGCGTCCGCCGGCTTGCGCCGCGACGCCGCATAACCGACCCGCCTGGGAGGGCGGGCGCCTTGAGCGAGCGATGCGCGTGCGTAGATTTCTGTTGCTGACGGCGGCCCTGACGGCCTGCTGCTCCGTCCCCGCCATCGCCGCCGAGACCAAGGCGCCGCCTTCCGCCCGCGATCCGCGCGGACCGCTCTACGCCGGCGCCGTCGCGCCGATGAACCGGACGATCGAGACGCGCCTGCTGCCGCAACTGGCGGTGCTGGCCGACAAGCTGGTGGCCGAAAAGCGCGACATGACCCTGGATGGGGTCAAGGTGTTCGAGGCCGACGACAAGTTCCTGCCGGGCAAGATCGCCGTCGGCCTGGCCTATCTGATCGTCGACACGCCGCGCGCCGATCCGAGGTTCGCCAAGTATCTGGCCGCCTACCGCCAGATCGCCGACCTGACCGTCGACGATCCCAACGACACCTGGGGCATCTACTACTATTGCCAGGCCATCTTCATGCTGAAGGAAGCCGGCCTGCTGGACGAGGCGATCGCGCCCGCGACGCTGGAGAAGCTGAAGGCCAAGCTGGACTGGCGGCGCTTCGTACGGACCGACGACCTCTCCCTGATCAACCTGCCGAACAACTATTACGGCGTGGCGTTCAGCGTGGCGCGGTTGCGCTACCGTCTGGGCTGGGAGGACGCCTCGGCGAGCGAGGCCCTGCTGAGCCGCACCCTGGAACACTACCGGAAATATTCCGGCGAATACGGCTTCGCCGACGAGACCGACGGCGACGGTCGCTTCGACCGCTACAGCGTGCTGCTGATCGGCGAGATCAGCCACCGCCTGATCGAGGCCGGCATGCCCGCGACGCCGGAGGTCCGCGCCTGGCTGCGGCGCTCGGTCGACCTGATGCTGCCGCGCCTCAATATGCGCGGCGAGGGCTTCGAATACGGCCGCAGCATCGGGACCTATGGCGAGACGGCGTTCCTGGAGGTGCTGACCGCGGCCGCCAAGCTGGACGTGCTGACGCCGAAGGAAAAGGCGATGGCCTACGCCTTCTCGTCGCGGGTGGCGGCGCGCTACATGGACTTCTGGTTCGACCCGGCCATGGGCTCGGTCAACATGTGGGAGCATGGCCGCCGCACGGATGCCTATCGCGCCAAGCACCGCATCCTGGGCGAGAACCTGAGTCTGGGGCGGCAGTACATCTACACCAACGCGATCTGGAACGGGCAGGGCTTCAAGGACAAGGCGCCCGACCCGGGCTATGCCGCCTGGCTCGACACGCTGCCCAAGCGCACGGTGACCTGGTTCGCGCGGGGCCGGAACGACCGGCTGGTCGTGACCATCCGGGATCGCGGGCGGGTGATCGGCCTGCCGATCATCAATGGCGGCGAGAGCCAGCACATGAACACGCCCTACTATCCGATCCCGTTCTCCCCCGGGATGCTGCAGGGCGTGGCGGATGGGGCGTTCCCGCAGCTCCTGCCGCGCATCACCCTGTCCGACGGGACCCAGCTGGCGCCGCTGGCCTATGCCGCGAACGTCAAGGTCGCCGGCCGCGGCGCGCGCACGACGATCACCTACGACCAGGATCGGCTGGACCGCCTGGGGGGCAAGGCGCCGGTCGCCGACGACCGCTTCAGCGTCGCGACCACCTATGGGCTCGAGCCCGGCCGGATCCGGCGCACCGACGTCTTCACGCCGAAGCCCGGCGTGGCGGTCAAGGCGGTCGACCTGGCCTTCGCCGGCTTCTCGGGCA
Organism: uncultured Caulobacter sp.; assembly: GCF_947036865.1. GTDB lineage: Bacteria > Pseudomonadota > Alphaproteobacteria > Caulobacterales > Caulobacteraceae > Caulobacter. Next base: position 92,639 of record NZ_CAMQSF010000006.1, read on the forward strand.
ACGCGACGACCAGGGGCGGCGTGACCACGTTCGGGACCGGCGACGTCACCGGCTTCCAGGTCGAGGGGCTGACCTGCTCGACCCGGCCGCTGGCCGAGGAGCGGGCCTATGAGAGCCCGACCGGGCCGATGACGTCCCTGACCAGCTGTACCGGCGCGGCCGGCGCCACGGGGCCGATCCGGGTCAGCTGGACGCTCACTTACCGATAAGCGCTTCTCGAGCCGAGGCTATTGCGCCGGCCCCACGCGGTAGGCGCACAGCTTGTTGCCGTCGAGATCGCGGAAATAGGCGGCATAGAACGCCTGGGGGCCTTCCTCGCCGCGCACGCCCGGGCCGCCTTCGCACTGACCGCCCAGTTCGATGGCCTTGGCGTACAGCGCGTCGACCTTGGCGCGCTCGTCCACGGCCAGGGCGATCATCGCGCCGTTGCCGAAGCTGGCGGGTTGGCCGTCATAGGGTTTGCCGACGCCGAACATCGGCTTGCTCCAGTCCACGCCCCAGGCGCAGCCGCCGGTCGAGAACTCCATCAGCCGGCCGACGCCCAGCGCGCCGAACAGCCCGTCATAGAAGCCCTTGGCCTTGTCCAGGTCGTTGCTGCCGACCAGCGTGTATCCGATCATCGCGCTCCCTCCCGTTCGTTGCGCGGGGGCAGGGTGGCCAAAGGCGGCGATCGACGCCAGCGAAAATTCATCGCGTTGGGTGGATTCGCTGGCCAGGAATTAGGAGAGCTTCCGGCGTGAATTCGCCTGTAAAAGCGCTGTAATTGGCGGGCTTAAATTAGCATTATCCATGTCAATGTCGAAATCTCGACATTTGTCTATTGCACAGCTTGAGCCTTTTTTCTCGCTTTCCTGAAGTACAGGTGGTAAGGTTTAGTCATCATCGGCAACGACCTCATCGAGCGCTGGTGGCTGAGAGAAGAGGCTCAGGCTTTCGCTCCCGCTCGCTATAGCCGTAGCCCAAGTCATGCCGACCTATCTGTTCTATCCGCGACGCGCCGACGGCGTCTCCCTGACCTTCATCGCCGAGATCGCCGAGAACGATGTCGAGGCTCTGGGCCTCGCCTCCGAGATCGCCCAAGCGCACGACTGCGCCGGGGTCTTCGTATGGGCGCCGGCTTTGGCCGAGGGGGGCGCGGACCGTTTCGTCGGCGAGATGACCCGCGCCGCCAAGCCGGACGCTCGCCAGCCGGCGCGGGCCAGGGACGCCGACGCCTCCCTCTGACCCGGCGTCAGACCACTCCGGAGTGGACGCCTGACCACATCGGCGATAGCGGTAACATCGAAAGGGAGCCGCTCGACGAGGCGCCCCGATGGGGAGAACCGCCTTGCCCAAGCTGCGCGCCCTGCGCTGGTGGATCATCGGCCTGGTCATGCTGGGCGCGATCGTCAACTACCTGACCCGTTCGGCCATGGGCGTGGCGGCGCCGACGGTGCTGAAGGATCTCGGCGTCTCGGTGAAGGAATATTCCTGGATCACCAGCGCCTTCCAGCTGGGGATCATGCTGCAGCCGGCCTGCGGCTACGTGCTGGACACGCTGGGCCTGCGGACCGGTTTCGCGGTGTTCGCGGCGGCCTGGTCGCTGATCGCCATGGCCCACGGCCTGGCCGCGAACTGGCAAGGCCTCGCCGCCCTGCGCGGCCTCCTGGGCCTGGCCGAGGGCTCGGCCCAGCCGGCGGGGATGAAGGCGGTGGCCACCTGGTTCCCGGCCTCCGAGCGCGGGTTCGCCGGCGGCGTGTTCAATATCGGCGCCTCGATCGGCTCGGTGCTGGCGCCGCCGCTGGTGGTCTGGGCCGTGCTGACCTGGAGCTGGCGAGCGGCGTTCGTGCTGACGGGCGTGCTGGGCCTCCTCTGGGTGGCGCTGTGGCTGATCTTCTATCGCGCGCCGGACCGGCATCCCGCCCTGAGCGCCGAAGAGCGCCAGCGGATCGCCGCCGGCCAGGAGGCGCATCTGGCGTCGGCCGGCGGCGCCCGGCCGTCGATCCCCTCGATCCTGGGGCAGCGGTGGTTCTGGGGCATCGCCCTGCCGCGCTTCCTGGCCGATCCCACCTGGGGGACGCTGTCGTTCTGGGTTCCGCTGTATCTGACCCAGACGCGCGGCTTTGATCTGAAGCAGATCGCGCTGTTCGCCTGGATGCCGTTCGTGGCGGCGGATCTGGGCTGCCTGTTCGGTCCGGCCGTCGCGCACCTGTTTCAGAAGCGCGGCGTGTCGCTGATCAATGCTCGGCGGATGGCCTTCACCCTGGGGGCGGCGCTGATGACCGGGATGATGTTCGTGGGCCGGGTTCACAGCCCCTACGCCGCCATCGCCCTGTTGTGCCTGGGCGGCTTCGCGCACCAGACCCTGTCGGTGACGGTGATCACCATGGCCTCGGACCTCTTCCGCCGCGACGAGGTGGCGACGGTCGCGGGCCTGGCGGGGATGATGGGCAATCTCGGCGTGCTGCTGTTCTCGCTGCTGATCGGCGGCCTGGTGACGCGGATCGGCTATGACCCGTTCTTCGTGGCGCTGGGCGTGCTGGACATCGGCGGCGCGGTACTGCTGTGGACCCTGGTCAAGGACCCCGCCGCGCCGGAGGTCGTCCGATCGTGAGCGCGCCGATGATCCGCAATCCCATTCTGCCCGGCTTCAACCCCGACCCGTCGATCGTGCGGGTGGGCGAGAACTATTACATCGCCACCTCGACCTTCGAATGGTTCCCGGGTGTGCAGATCCACCATTCGCGGGACCTCGTGAATTGGCGGCTGCTGACCCGGCCGCTGACCCGCCCGAGCCAGCTGAACCTTTTGGGCGACCCCGACGGCTGCGGCGTCTGGGCGCCGTGCCTGAGCCACGCCGACGGCCGGTTCTGGCTGATCTTCACCGACGTCAAGCGCTATGGCCGCACCACGGTGGGCGGGGCCTCCGGCGCGTCGCTGCGCGACTTCCACAACTATCTGGTCACGGCCGAGACGATCGACGGCGAATGGTCGGACCCCATCCCCCTGAACAGCTCCGGCTTCGACCCGTCGCTGTTCCACGACGATGACGGGCGCAAGTGGCTGCTCAATCAGCTCTGGGACCACCGGCCGGGCCGCAATCGCTTCGCCGGCATCGTGCTGCAGGAATATTCCGTCGCCGAGCGCCGGCTGGTCGGCGAGCGCAAGGTGATCTTCCAGGGCACGGCCCTAGGGCTGACCGAGGCGCCGCACCTCTACAAGCGGGACGGCTGGTACTATCTGGTCACGGCCGAGGGCGGCACCGGCTGGGGGCACGCGGTGACCATGGCGCGGTCGCGGACGATAGACGGACCGTACGACCTGCATCCCGACACGCACATGCTGACGGCCCACGACCGGCCGCACGTGGCCTTGCAGCGCGCGGGGCACGCGGACCTGGTCGAGACCGCCGCCGGCGAGACCTACGCGGTCTATCTGTGCGGCCGGCCGCTTCCCAATCGCGGGCGCTGCGTCCTGGGCCGCGAGACGGCGATCCAGAAGCTGGTCTGGGGCGAGGACGGCTGGCCCCGGACGCTGGACGGCTCGGGCGATCCCACGCTGGAGACGCCGGCCCCGGACCTGCCGCCGCACCCCTGGCCCTCGCCCTCGACGCGGGAGGACTTCGACGCGCCAAGCCTGCCGATCGACTTCCAGTGGCTACGCTCGCCGTTCCCGGCCGAACTCTTCAGCCTGACGGAGCGGCCCGGCTTCCTGCGCCTGTTCGGCCGCGAGAGCCTGGGCAGCCTGTTCCGCCAGGCGTTGGTGGCGCGTCGCCAGCAGGCGCACTGCTATTCGGCCGCCACCGTGATGGACTTCGAGCCCGCGCACTTCCAGCAGGCGGCGGGGCTGGTCTGCTACTACAACGGCCAGAAGCTGCACTATCTGCACGTCAGCCACGACGAGGCGATCGGCAAGCATCTGCGGGTGATGACCTGCACGCCCGACAGCCCGCAGGCCGACAGCTTCACCGCCCCGATCCCGCTGGCCGCCGGCCCGATCGCGCTGCGGGCCGAGGTCGATTTCGAGCGCTTGCGGTTCGGCTACCGCCAGGGGGACGGGGCGTGGACCTGGCTGCCGGAGGTGTTCGACGCCTCGATCCTGTCCGACGAGGCCACCACGCCGGGGGCGCCGAACTTCACCGGCGCGTTCGTGGGCATGGCTTGCCAGGACACATCGGGCGCCGCCGCGCCGGCCGATTTCGACGTGTTCGAATACCGCGAGCGCGACTACGCGCGTGATCCCACGCGGTGACCGCTCGGATCAGAGCGCGCCGGTCAGCAGGCGTAGGCTGTCAATCAGCGCGCTCCATAGAACGAGCGTCAGCAGGACAGGCAGCAGGCGGCGGAGCAGAAAGGCGCCCGGGTCGAAGCTGACGACGTATTGGCCGTGAAGCATGGCGAAGTCCTGGCCCAAATGAAGCCGGCTGGCGCGCGCGAGGCGGGCCAGCCGGCCACAGAAGGTGTCGGACGCGGTGGGGTGCGCCGAGTCCTCGACACATCGACGAGTCTCCCCTTCGTAGCAACCACCGAGCTTGTCGCGCCGCTGCGACAAAGAGGCGCAGGCGCCAGCGGACGCGGAAGCCCCGCCTATCGGCCCGCCTCCTTGGCCTCGTAGAAGCCGCGCAGCACGAAGAAGGCCGGCTTGCGGCGGCCGGTCGGCGAGACCAGGCCCTTGCGGTTCCAGCCCTGCTGATAGATCGGGTGCTGGCGGCGCGGCGCCCGGAAGTCCTTCAGGATCCAGGGCGACATGCCGCGCAGGGTCGGGGCCTTGGCGGCCATGGCCAGGGTCTTTTCGTAGTAGGCCTTCTGGAAGTCCTCGGAGAACTTGCGCATCAGCTTGGGGTCGCTGAAGCCGGCCAGGGCGTCCGCGCCGAATTCCGAGAACACCAGCGGCTTGTCGGTCGCCTTCCAGACCATGTCTGGCAGGCGGTCCAGCGGGTCGTCGCTGTACCAGCCGTTATAGGTGTTGGCGGCCAGCACATCGAGCTTGGCGGCGAGCGGGTCGTTCAGGCCCATCTCCACCGTGCCGTCGGGCGCGGTCTTGCGGGCGGTGAGCAGGGCGGCGGTGACGAGGCGGCTATCGTCCAGGGCGCGGACGTCGTCGACCAGTTGGCCGAGGAAGGTGTTGCGCGGCTCCGTGATCGGGGTCTCGTTGGCCACGCTCCACAGGATGATCGAGGCGCGGTCGCGGTCGCGGCGGATGTTGTCGGCCAGCATGCCGCGCGCCAGGGCCAGGGTGCGGGGATTGGAGAAGTCGACCAGCCAGTAGACCGGGATCTCGCTCCAGACCAGGAGGCCCATCTCGTCGGCCAGCCGCGTCATGATCTCGCTGTGCGGATAGTGCGCCAGCCGCACGAAATTGCCGTGCAGGCCTTGCTTGACCTCGGCCAGCAGGGCGCGCGCGCTTGCCTCGGTGATCGTGCGGGCGGGGTTGTCGCCGAACTCCTCTTCGTGGACCGAGATGCCGCGCAGGAAGATCGGCTTGCCATTGAGCAGGATCTGGCTGCCGCGCGTCTCGATGGTCCGCAAGCCGACGCGATCGGTCAGGCGGTCCTCGTCGGTCTGGACGACGACGTCGTAGAGCTTCGGCGTCTCGGGCGACCAGCGGACCAGCGACCTCGGCGCGGCGGTCGAGGCGTTCAGCGCGCCGCCCGCGTCCGTCACGCCGGCCAGGTCAAGACCGAGTTCGGCGATGCGGACATGCACCGTCTGGTTCGCGGCCCGGGCGCCGTCCAGCTTGACCGTCGCGGCGATCTTGCCGTCCTTGGTCAGCCGCACCCAGGCCTCGTCGACGAAGGTGCCGGGCGTGATCACCAGCCGCATCGGCCGGGTGACGCCGCCGTAGTTCTCCCAGTCGGTGACCGGCGGCGGCACGCCGTCGGTGCGGGCCGTCGAGTCGACGCCGACGGTCAGCTGGTTGTTGCTGGCCCGCAGGACGTCGGTGACCTCCAGCGAGAACGGCGTGAAGCCGCCCTCGTGCTCGCCGACGCTCTTGCCGTTCAGATAGACCTTGGCCGTGTAGTTGACGGCCTCGAAGCGCAGGAAGGCGCGCTGGCCGGGCTTGAGCGGCGGGGCGTCGAAGCGCCGCGCGTACCACATCAGGCCCTGATAGTAGCGCAGGGTCGGATCATGGCCGATCCAGGCCTGGGGCAGGACCGCCGTGGGGGCGCGGTCCATGTCGTATTCGTAGAGGGCGGTCGGCTTGGCGCGGGTCGCCGCGTCGACGTCGACATCGTCATAGCGTCGATGGCCAAGGCCTGGCGGGCCGTGGTGGAAGCCTTCCAGTCCGTCGCGGTAGGGATCGACCGACCAATGCCAGGTCCCGGAGAGGTCCAGGCCCTCGCGGGTGTCGGCCCGCGTCAGGGTGGGCGCGCCGGCTGTCGCGGCCAACGGCGCCAGCAGGATCAAGGCGCCGAGCGCGCCCGCCAAGGTCTTCAGTCCCATCGTTCCCCCCGTCTTGGTTTGGCCCCATCAAACATCGCCGATGGTCAGGGCGCAATAGAGATTGGTCAGGCCACTTTGCGCAAAGAAAAAGCGGCCCGGCGTGACGCCGGACCGCTGGAGGTGGGGTCTTGGTCTTGGCTTAGAACGACTTGCGCACCGTGACGCCGTAGGTGCGCGGCTGGTTCGGATAGCCGCTGTAGCTGCCGTCCTGGGCCACGGTCGGGAAGGCCGAGATCAGGCTCTTGTCGTCGGTCAGGTTACGCGCCCACAGCGACACCTCGATCTGGTGCGCGGTGTTGATGACGCCCAGGCTGGCGTTGACGACGTCGGTGCCGTAGCTGGCCAGGGTCGGCGACACCGTCTCGGTCAGCTGGACCTTGCTGCTGTGGTCGTATTCCACGCGCGCGTAGCCCTGCCAGTTCTCGGCGATGTCGTGATTGACCGTCGCCGAGGTCGAGAAGGACCACTTGGCGATGCCGGCCGGCGTGTCGCCCGTCAGGTTGCGGAAGTTCGGACGACGGCCGGTGGTCGGATCGACCGGGCAGCGGACGGTGTCGAAGGTCACGCAGGCCGCGCCGGTGAAGCTGTCGTACTTCGGATCCAGATAGGTGACCGAAGCGGCCAGGTTCAGCCACTGGACCGGACGCCAGGCGCTGTCGACCTCGAAGCCCTTCACCGACTCCTCGCCGGCGTTGACCAGGCTGTAGCCGAGGCCCGTGAAGGCGTTCGACTGGAAGCCCTTGATCGACTGCTTGAAGGCCGCGAGGTTGGCGTAGCCGCCGGGGAAGCGCGCCTTCACGCCCACTTCATAGACGCTGACGTCTTCCGGATTGGCCGTGCGGCCCACGCCGTTGGCGTTCGGCGGACGGCTGTCGGACGACAGGTTGTAGGCGCCGGCCTTCCAGCCCGTGGAGTAGCTGACATAGGCGTTGATCGCGCCGAAGTCATAGGCCGCGCGCACGGCGTAGGTGACCTTGTCGCCCTTCAACTGGCCGGACTCGGTGGCGTTCGGATAGTTGGTCGGGCCGTGGGTCGGATCGTTGCCGTAGAAGAACTGCAGGCCGCCCAGGGCGCTATAGATGTTGCCCGGCAGGCCGAGGGCCGTGAACTGCGGCACGGCGCCCAGGTTCAGCGACGAGAACGGGTCGTTCAGCACGACGTTGGAGCGCGCGTTCTTGGTGTCGTTCATGTAGGCGAGGCCGCCGGTCAGGGTCAGCTTGTCGGTGACCTTGTAGTCGACCTGGCCGAACAGCGAGTACGACTCCTGCTTCATCTTGTAGTAGTCGTTGATGCCTTGACCGGCCTGGAAGTAGGTCGAACCGGGCCTGATCGACGGCGTCACCAGGCTCTGCAGGAACTCCAGCGCGTAGATGTTCGAGCGGCCGTTCAGGGCCGGGCGCAGCGTGGGGGGCAGGGCGCCGAGCAAGGTCGGCGGGACCGCGCCGCCCAGGGCGTCGGCGAAGGCGCGGACGTCCGTGCCGTAGCTGACGGTGCGGCCGGTATCCAGCTTCTCGTTCTGGTAGAAGCCGCCGATCAGCCAGTTGATCGGGCCATCGCCGCTCGACGCCAGGCGCATTTCGTGGGTGAAAGTCTTGATGTCGTTGGCGGTGCGGTTGTTGGAGATGTCCGCGCCGGTGAAGTCGATGTCCTGGAACGAGGCGTTCTTCTGGTCGCGATAGGCGGTGATCACCGTCAGCTTGGCGAAGCCGAGGTCGTGGTCCAGTTGGCCCGAGACCCCCTTGCCCGACAGGTTGTTCGCCGGGTCGGTGTTGAAGATCACGTTGCGGTCGAAGATCTTGGTCGTATCGCTGATCGGCTTCTTCAGGATGCCGCCGATGGCGAGGGTGGCCGGACCGTTATAGATCGAGGTCACGCCGCAGCAGGTCTCGTTGATCTTGTTGTAGTCGGCGATGAAGCGGAACGAGGTCTTGTCGGTCGGCTCCCACAGCACGTCGCCGCGGATCGACCAGCGGTTCCGGTCGTTGACGTCGCTGCGGGTGGTCTGATTGGTGAAATAGCCGTCGCGCTTGTTGACGCTGCCCGACAGGCGCACCGCCAGGGTGTCGCTGAGCGGGCCGGTGATGGTGCCCTTCAGCTGCCGGGTGTTGTAGTTGCCGTAGGTGGCCTCGACCTTGCCGCCGAAGTCGAACTGGGGCCGCTTGGTGACGATGCTGATCGCGCCGGCCGACACGTTCTTGCCGAACAGGGTCGACTGCGGGCCGCGCAGGACTTCGACGCGCTCGATCTCGGGCAGGTCGTCGAGGGCGGCGGCGGACCGCGAGCGATAGACGCCGTCGATGAAGATGCCGACCGAGCTTTCGATGCCGTCGTTGCCGTTGCCGTTGCCGAAGCCGCGGATCACGAAGTTGGTCTGGCCCGCGGCGTTGAATTGCTGGACCTTCAGCGACGGCACGACCGACTGCAGGTCGAGCAGGTCGCGAACCTGAGCGCGTTCGATCGTCTGCTGGCCGGTGACGGCGACCGAGATCGGCACGTCCTGCAGGGTCTGTTCGCGCTTGGTGGCGGTGACGACGATTTCCGCGATCGAGTTGTTATCGGCGGGGGTTTGTTGGGCGTAGGCGGGGGCGGCGATGGCGAGCGCCAGGGCCGACGCCCCCAGCAGTTGGACGTTTCTCATTACTAACTCCCTGTTTTTCTTTATTATCGGCCACGCTCCCTCTCATCCCGCCTCGAGCACTCGCGGGTTCTTTGTGGAGAAGGACAGCCGTGTTGACGTAGCGGAAGGGCGCTCCTGGCCGGAAGGTCGACCCGCGAAAGGCGGTCGAAGGCGTTTGACCGTGGAGTAGGACGCTTTGCGTCATGTTTCCGCCCCAGCCCGGACGAGCTTGCATCCCGTCCGTAACTGACGCTGATTTTAATATGATCTCGATATTCTAGCGCAAGTTAGAATTTATCCGATTGAACCCGCGAAGGTTCGGGACAAACTAGGCCAGCGGCGCTTGCCCCGGCGACAGAATCGGGCGGCCGCGCGGGAGAGAACGGTTGTCGAAGGGCGCGGACCTGATGATCCTGGCGGAAGACGTCAGGCCCCTGGCGCATAGCCAGAAGTCGATGAAGAAGCGCGAGGCGATCCTGAGCGCGGCCATCGAGGTCATCAACGCCAAGGGTTTCGCGGCCGCCACAATGACCGAGATCGCCGCGGCGATCGATCTGCGGGACGCGGCGCTCTACTATTATTTCCCGAACAAGCAGGCCCTGGCCTTCGCCGGACACCAGCGCTCGCTCGAGCGGTTCGAGGCCATCCTGGCCCGGGTCGAGGCCGAGGGCGGCACGGGCCTTTGCAAGCTGCGCCGCCTGCTCGCCGCCCTGCTGGACGACGCGGTTGGCAACGGCCCGCAGCTCTATTTCGGCGACAACTCGTATCTCGACGCGGAGCAGCGCCAGGCCATCGAGGCCTGGAGCGCGCGCTTGTCGGCGCGGCTGGAACGGTTTCTCGAGGACGGCATGGCCGACGGCACCATCGCGCCCTGCGAGCCGGCGCTGGTGGTGCAGCTGATGGTCGGCATGCTGATCTGGCTGACCAAGTGGGCGCCGACCACGCCGGGCCTGACCAACGAGCGCCTGCTGGAGGCCATCGAGGTCATGGCGCTGAAGGGCCTGGCGGGACCCAAGGCCGTCGCCGGCCCCTGACCCCGCCCGGCCCGGCCCCGCCCGCCGGCTCAGGCCTCGACGCCCACCCCGATCGGGCAGACCACGCCGGTGCCGCCGATGCCGCAATAGCCGCCAGGGTTCTTGGCGAGGTACTGCTGGTGATAGTCCTCGGCGAAATAGAACGGGCCGGCCGCGGCGATCTCGGTGGTGATCGCGCCCAGGCCCTTGGCCGACAGGGCCTGCTGATAGGCTTCCTTCGACTCCGCCGCCGCGGCGGCCTGGGCGTCGCTGGTGACATAGATCCCCGAGCGATACTGGGTGCCGATGTCGCCGCCCTGGCGCATGCCCTGGGTCGGGTCGTGGTTCTCCCAGAAGGTCTTCAGCAGCGCCTCGTAGGTGACGACCTTGGGGTCGAACACCACCAGCACCACCTCGGTGTGGCCGGTGCGGCCGGTGCAGACCTCCTCGTAGGTCGGGTTCGGCGTGATGCCCGCCGCGTAGCCGGCGGCGGTCACATAGACGCCGGGAACCTGCCAGAACACCCGCTCCACGCCCCAGAAACAGCCCATGGCGAAGATCGCGGTCTCCAGGCCGTCGGGGTAGGGACCCTTCAGCGGGCGACCGTTGACGAAGTGCGTGGTCGCCGTGGGGATCGGCGCGGCGCGGCCGGGGAGGGCCGTGTCGGCGGTGGGCATTTCGAGGGACTTCTTGAACAGCATGGCGCGGCCCTTTCGCAGGCGGGGATTTCGCGTCGCCAGATATAGTGCCGGCCCCCGCCGTTTTCATCCCGTTACGCGCTTGCTACCGGCCGGCCCCTGAGTATATTGCGCGCCTTCCCGCGCCGGGGGTCTCAACCACCCTCGTCTCGAACGCGCTGGTGAGGTGGCCGAGTGGTTGAAGGCGCACGCCTGGAACGCGTGTATAGGGGAAACTCTATCGAGGGTTCGAATCCCTCTCTCACCGCCATTTCAGTCCCAAGCTGGGCACGCCGATTCCCGCCGATTTCCCGCTGGAAACGGCTGTGAGCGTGCGCAGCAGCTCTCCCTTCGATCCCATGATGCGGACTTCGGTCTCCCCGACCTCGACCCGCTGGGCGAAAGCGCGCAGGTGATCCCGCCGATAGCCGCCCCCGTCGAGGCGGATGCGCTGCCGCGCCACGTCAGCGAACCGGCGCACGGTGGCGGGCGTCACCGCCCGATTGCCGGAGCTTTCGAGCATGGCCTGCGCCCGCTCGGCATCGACCTGCGCCTGGTCCCGAAGCGCCTTCAGCCCGGCGATGCGGTCCTTCAGCGCCGGGTCGGTAATATCGGCCACGCCTGATTCGATCGCGTCATAGAGGCGCTTGAGCCGAAGATCGGTCTCGGCCGCCCGGCGGTTCAATTCGGCGATATGGTCCTGCCGGCGTTCGGCTCGCTCGTGGCGACGGTCGAGGACCGAGGCCAGCACCTCTTCCAGCCGGTCGGGCTGGAGTAGCCGATCCTCGATATGGCTGGCGACGATGGTGTCGAGCTTCTCCATCGGGATCGAGCGGCCCGAGCAACCGGTCTCACCCTGCCGCGCCTTGATCGAGCAGGTGTAGTAGCGATAGCGCCCGCCCTTGCCGGTACGGATCGTCATGGCCCCGCCGCACTTCTCGCAGAAGCAGATCCCGGTCAGCAAGGTCGGCCCGCTGACCACGCGCGGCGGCGTGACCTTGGGATTGCGGGCTCTCAGATGCGCCTGCACCGCGTCGAAGGTCTCAAGGTCGATCAGCGGCGGCACGGGCACCGTGACGATCTCGCTGATGGGCTTCAGCTCCTTGGTCTTGGAGCGCTTGTTGAACTCATGCTCGCCGATATAGGTGCGGCGCGTCAGGATGCGGTGAAGCTGGCCGATGCCCCAGCGCCCGCCGTCACGGGTGAAGATGCTCCGGGCATTCAGATGGGATACGATCGCCTTGACGCCCATCGGGCCGGACGTGCCGTTGCCCTCCAGCGCCAGCCGGTAGATCAGTCGCACGGTGTCGGCGTGCAGCGGATCGATCTCCAGCTTCTTCTTGGTCTTCGCCCCACGCTGCTCGGCTGCGACGATGCGATAGCCGATCGGTGGCAGCGCGCCGTTCCAGAAGCCCTGCCGGGCGTTCTCCTTGAGGGCGCGCATGACGTGCTTGCCGTTCTCCTTGGACTGATACTCGTCGAACAGCGCCATGATCTGACGCATCATGTCGTGGATCGGATCGTCACCCAGTTCCTGCGTGATGGAAACGAGCCGGACGCCATTTTTGGCGAGCTTCCGGTAGTAATATTCCATGTCGAAGGCGTCGCGGAAGAAGCGAGAGAAGCTGTGAACCAGCACCACGTCGAAGGACGCCGGTTTGGATGTGCCCGCCTCGATCATGCGCTGGAACTCGGGCCGGCGATCGTTGGTGGCGGTGTTGCCCGGCTCGACGAAGATTTCGACAAGCTGGTAGCCGCGCGCCTGGCAATAGGCTTCGCCTTGCTTGCGCTGGTCTGGGATGGACACGTCATGCTCGGCCTGCCGCGCGGTCGAGACGCGGAGATAGAGGGCGGCGCGCGTGGCGACCAGCGGAGCTTCTTTATTCATGGTCGTTCTCCTTGCGGCGGGATGGCTGGCGGCGTGGACCAGTCAACGCCAATTCCAGCACGACGCGATCGTGGATGAGTTTGGGTGCGAGCTTTCGCCCGCTGCGCTCCATGCGGATCAGGCCGCAACCGATCATCGTCTTGAGTGTGCGCGAGAGGTTGGACTTGGCGCGATCGGATAGCGCCGCCAGTTCGTCGAGCGAGTCCGGGGCCTGCTCTGCGATGATGCGCAGCATCTCGCGATTGGGAGCCGAAAGAATGCGGGCAAAGGATTCGGTCGAGGCGAACCAGGCGGTGGGATCACCCGGCGACGGCTTCTCCTCGCCCTGTGCGATGCGCAGTGTGCGGGCTTTCATCTCCTCGGGATCGGCGATGCCGACCTTCAGCGTTGTCATGGCGTATTGCCTCCGTCTGGCGCCCGCCGGGCCTGACCAAGGTCTTCGACGGCGGATCGGAAAATCACCGCCTATAGTTATCATCACAGAGTAACTACTTCAAGTGAAAATGCGTCCGGACGGGCATAGCCAGGGCCGATCACGGCTCACTTGGACGGCCCGAATAGCTCGTCGAAGATGTCGCCGAACCATGCCTCGAACAGGTCGATCTCGGCCTCCGTCACCGGCACGCGCTCGGGCCAGTCGTCAGTGACGGTCCAGGTCTCGACATCGTGTTTCGGCGGTCGGCCGATGCGCGGGGCTGGCGTCTCGATGTCGTCCTGCGGGATATAGTCGTAGAGGTCGTCGGGCAGAGCGCCGGACATGATACGGAGCCGGCGTCGCGGGCGATCAGCGGCGCGCCGGGACATGGGAATCACGTTGTGTGAGATGATCAACCGTAACGACACCTGACCCTTCATCCTGCTGCTGGCCTTCGCCCTGACGCCGCGCAATTCTTCCAGCATCGGCGGATTGCGCGAACTGTGAAGACGGCGCGTTGCGATATCGCGATCGGGTTTGGCGATCGGTCTGATGGAGATATGCAAGCGTCGGCATCACGATGGCCCGCCCCCACTCCCCGGCATAGTCCGCCGCGCTTTCGCAAACGCGCGATCGGTGGCGATGAACCGCTCCAGCATCGGCACGATCAGGCGGACGGGATCGGTGGGCGGATGGTTGTTCTCGCGGCCGAGCACGTCGGCATAGGCGGTCAGGTCGCGGTGGAGGTCGGCGGGCAGTTCGACCGTCACCTTCACCGGCTTATCGTCGGCAATCGGTCCGAGCTTCAGCTTTGTCATGGCGTGGCTCCGTATGGTTCGAGCACGAGATCGCGGGTGACGATGACACGGACGGGGAATCCTGGCCGGATGGTGAGGGTCGGCTGGACGTTGAGCTGGCGGCGGACGATCTGCTGACCGGCGTCGTTGATGGTGTCCTGCGCACCGTCGCGGATGGCGCCGATCAGCCGGTCGTTCTGATCGGTAGCGAGTTCGGCACCTACGCCGAGCAGCGTCGAGAGGGCGGCGGCCTTCGCCAGATCCCACCAGTGGTAATCGACGCCGTCCTCCAATCCCGCATAGCCTTCGGCGTCCGCGCCCGGCTGGCGCTCCAGCACGATCGACCGGCCGGTCGGCAGGATCAGCCGGTTCCAGACCAGCAGGACGCGGCGCTGACCGAAGCCGACGCCGTTGTCGTACTGGCCGATCAATCGCGTGCCCTGCGGCACGAGCAGGATGCGGCCGGTCGGGCTGTCATAGACATTCTCCGTGACCTGGGCGGTGATCTGGCCGGGCAGATCGGAGCGGATGCCGGTGATGAGCGCGGCCGGAATTACCGCTCCGGCTTGCAGGATGTTCGGCGAGGCTGGTGCCGTGACGCGATCGGGCGCGACGGTACGCCGGTCGGCCGCCTGATTGAGGAAGGCAAGTTGCCGGTCCTGGGCCGAAGGCGTCGCCGGCTGAGGCGCGAGGCCGAGGCTGGCCAGGTCCGGCAGGGACGGCGTGGCATTGGCGGTCGTGGTCGCCGGTGACGCCACGTTGCGCGTCTCGGTGGAGGCGAACAGCCGGCCGGTCCGCGCCGCTTCGATTTCCTGAAGCCGGCGCTGCTCTTCGGCGCTGAGACCCGGCGGCGTCGCGGTGGGTGCGCCAATGCCCGGCGCAGGCACGGGCTGACCGCGATTCTGGGCGTCGAGGATCGGCCGACCGAGATCGCCGGGCAACGCCGGGCCGAGAACGGGGCCGGTATAGTCCTTCGGCAGACCGGCCAGACCGTCTGGGGTCGAGCGGTTGTCGGTAGAGATCAGCTCCTCCGGCCTACCGCCATCGCGGGTCTGAAGGGCGTAGATCAGCGCGCCGCCGATACTGAGGCTGCCGACCAGGCCCAGACCGGCGAGCACCTTGCGCGACAGACGGGTGACGCGCGGGGGCTCGGCCCGCAGCCGCATGGGTGCGGCGGGTTCGCCGGTCAACGGGCGGGCGTCATCGTCATCCGGCTCAGGCGTCAGCTTCTTCTCGGGACCGATGTCGCTCACGATGCCGGCCTCCCGTCGGTGCGGGTGATGCGGACGCGGCGCTGGGTGTCGCCCGTGCCGAAGCGCAGTTCGGCGGCGGCGAACAGCCGGTCGACGATCATGTGCCGGCCGCGAACCCGGTAGTTGACCAGCTCGGAGGTGTCGCCCTCGGGACCGACCACGAACAGCGGCGGCATCTCTCCTTGCGCGATGCCGCGCGGGAATTCGATGAACACCTGTCGGCCATCGTCGAAGGCGCGCAACGGCCGCCACGGCGCGCGGTCGCCCTCGATCAAATATCGGAAGTTGACGTTGGCGAGATCCACGCCGTTTGCGATGGGCTGAGCGGCCTCCGCTTGGGCGTTCTGCCGGCGCAGGGCGATGAGCTGGTCCTGCGGATACTGCCAGGAGACGGACGCCATATAGGTCCGCTCGGTCGAGCGCAGCTCCATGTGATAAGTGCGCAGGTTGGTGTTGATGACGAGGTTGGTCATCAGCTCGGGCCGCGTCGGCTTCACCAGGATATGCACCTGCTGGGTCACGCCGGAGCCGCTCAGCGTGTCGCCGATGATCCAGCGCACGGTGTCGCCGGCAGCGACCGGGCCGGAGCCGACGAGGGTTTCGCCCGGCTGGAGCGCGATGTCGGTGATCTGGCCGACGGCGGTGTAGACCTGATAGAGCGCGCCGCCGGTATAGGGATAGACCTGCATGGCATTGATGAAGCCGTCCCGCACCGGCTGGATGCGTGCGGCGGCGTTTGCCTGATTGACGCGGGCGGCCGGATCGGTCGGCTCCGGTGTCTGGCGCGACCGCTCCACCGGCTTCATCTGGCCGGGCAACGGCAAGGGACGCGGCAATTCGACGACGGTGACGGGCGACGGCGGATCGACGGTCTGCACGGCGGGCGCGGCATCGTCATAGGCGATCTCGGGCGGTTTTTGCGTCGTGGCGCAGCCGGCGAGCGCCGACGTGCAAAGCAGGAAAGCCGCGAACGCGGATGTGCGGGAAGCCGGCTTCCCGGCGTTACGGAAAGACGGTCTCATTGACCCAGCTCCTTCGACCAGTTGATGGCGTTGACGTAGATTCCGAGCGGATTGGCCCGGAGTTTTTCGGCGTCGCGCGGCGGCGCTACAGCAATGGTCAGGATGGCGGTCCAGCGCGAGGTTTCCGCGAGGCTGCCATCCTGATAGCGGCGCTCGACCCAGGCGACGCGGAAGCTGTCGGGCGATGCGCGGATGACGGACGACACCTCGATGGCGATCTGTTGCTTGCCGACCTTGGTGAAGGGGTCGTTGACGCGGGCATAGTCATTGAGCGCCATCGCGCCGCGATCGGTGGTGAACTCGTAAGCGCGCAGCCAGTTCTGCCGCACGATGATGGCGTCGGCCGGGATCGAGCGGACCTGCTCGATGAAGCGCGCCAGATGCCAGGCGATCTGCGGATCGGTCGGACGGTAGTCGGCTTGCGCCGGTGCGATGGCCTGCGCCTGTCCGAGCCGGTCGACCTGCACCACCCACGGCACGATCGAGCCGTTGGCCGATTGCCAGACCAACGCGCCGGACAATCCGGCCGACAGGATCAGCGAGCCGAAGGCCATGAGCCGCCAGTTCTTCGCCTGAACGCGGGCCGAGCCGATGCGCTCATCCCAGACCTGGGCGGCGCGTTGGTAAGGGGTCTCGGGTTGCGGCGTCTTGCCGTAGTGGGTGGAGGGTCGTTTGAACATCAGCGGTCGCTTTCGGAGAGGTTGACGGAAGAGCCGCCGCCATGGCTATCGCCAGACTTGACGGCATGGGCAGCGGCCTGGACACCGTGGGAGGCTTGCTGGCCGCGCTTCATGCGCTTGGCCCATGCGGGTGGGCCGCCAGCGCTGGCGGACGAAGACGATGCGGATGGCGCGTCGGCGCTATCCGGCGCGGCCTCGCCGCTGACCGACCGTTCGCCGGCCTGGAAGCTGTCCTTCATGGAGGCGGCGGCACGTTTGAACGGGCTAGCGATGGCGGAACCGGCCTTGGACGCGCTCGTGCTGGCGACGCCTGACGCGCCACCCGCGCGATAGGCAGCCGTGGCTCCACCGGCGAGGCTCGCACCGCCTCGTGCGGCAGCGGCAGCCCCTCCGGCCAGAGCGGCGCCACCGGATGTGACGGCGCCGATTGCAGCACCTCCGGCGGCGACCATGCCGCCTGCCGCCAGACCCGTTCCGATCGCCGCGCCCGCGCCGAGTTGAGGGCCGCCGGAAACCAGCCCGTTGGCGATGCCGGGACCGAAGATGCCGAGGCCAAGCAACGAGAGCGCGGCCAGTACGATCGCCATCGCGTCGTCGATCGTCGGCGCGGCGCCGCCGAATCCGGCGGTGAACTGGCTGAACAGCGTCGAGCCGATGCCGATGATGACGGCCAGCACTAGCACCTTGATGCCGGACGAGATGACGTTGCCCAGCACCCGTTCAGCCATGAAGGCGGACTTGCCGAACAGCCCGAAGGGAATGAGCACGAAGCCGGCGAGCGTCGTCAGCTTGAACTCGATCAGGGTGACGAAAAGCTGGATGGCGAGGATGAAGAAGGCGAGCAACACCAGCGCCCAGGCGAACAGCAGGCAGGCGATCTGGATGAAGTTCTCGAAGAAGGAGATCCAGCCCATCAGGCCGGAGATGGATTCCAGCAGCGGCCGTCCGGCGTCCAAGCCGACCTGCGCCACCTTGCCGGGGCGCAGGAGATCGGTGGTCGTGAACCCCGTGCCAGATGCCTTCAGGCCGAGACCGGCGAAGCTCTCGAAGACGATCCGTGCAAGGTTGTTCCAGTTGCCGATGATGTAGGCGAAGACCCCGACGAACAGGGTCTTCTTGATGAGCCGGCCGATGATGTCGTCGTCGCCGCCCAACGACCAGAACAGCGCCGCGAGCGTCACATCGATGACGATCAGCGTCGTGGCGATGAAGGCGACCTCGCCCGACAGCAGGCCGAAGCCGCTATCGATGTAGCGGGTGAAGACGGCCAGGAACTGGTCGATGACGCCGGTGCCGCCCATGGTCAGCGCTCCCCGACCGAGTTGGGTTCGGTCGGTGCGATCGGTTGGGTCTTGATGCCGAGGAAGCGGTCGCGGCTCTCGGCCCAGACGCGCAGGCATTCGGCGTCACGCGCGCCGGCCTCTCCGAGGCGCTGGCACCGGCGCTGTCCCTCACGCAGCGGATCGGGAGCGGACGGCGCGACCATAGGCATGGCTGCGTTCGTCGGCGGCTCGTCCTGACGGGTCATCTCGATCGCCGTGGCCGTCACGGCGATGGCGACGAAGATGACCGCGCCAAGGCGCGCGAGGGTCTTGCCGTCCATGGCGCTATCCCCCGCTCAGTTGTTGCCGTTGTTGAACATCTGCGCATTGCCGGGCTGATAGCCCGTGCCCGGCGCCAGGAAGCGACGGCGCTGCTCGCGACCCTGTTCGGCCGCCGCCGCCCGCTCGGCTTCGGTCAACGCCTGCGCCCGACCGTTGGCAGCGACCACGGCGGTGAGGTCGGCGAGCTGCTGGGCCTGAAGCGCGAGAAGCTGGTTGCCGGCCTGCGTCGCCTGAAGCGCGCCGGTCGCGGACTGGCTCGATCCGACCAGGGCCGACATCTGAGCGCGGTTGGTGTCGATATTGCCGACGACACCGGCCTGCACCTTCATCGCGTCCTGCAAGCCGCCGACGGTGTTCTGCCAGCGCGCGCGGGCGTCCGTGACCAGTTGCTGGTCGGAGGCCGACATCGAGACATTGCCGTATTTCTGGCTGAACATCTGGTCGATCTGCTGGACGTCGAAGGCGATATTCTGCGCCTGATTGAGCAGTTGCTGCGTGCGCTGCACTGACTGCTGAAGCTGTTGCAGCGACGAATATGGCAGGCTGGCGAGATTGCGGGCCTGGTTCATCAGCATCTGGGCTTCGTTCTGAAGCTGGGTGATCTGTTGATTGACCGACTGGAGCGTGCGCGCCGCCGTCAGGATGTTCTGCGCATAGTTCGACGGATCGAACACCACCCACTGCGCGGCCGCGGGCGTGGTGAACACCGGTGATAGCGCGATTGGCAGCGACAGGATGGATGCGGCGACAAACGCCGCGCGTGAACGACGAAACATCATGATGGTGTCTCCATGTTGGTGAGGTCGGGGATGAGGTCGGCGGCCCAGGCGACGCTGCGATGGCGCAGCCAGGCGGCGAGGAAGCCGTCGCGGCCGTTGTCAGTGACGATGCGGGCGATGGCGGTCTGGTCGGTCTTCGCCGAGGCGGCGCAGAGCGCCAGCGCCACGTCGGACAGGCCCAGCTCGAACAGCCGGTTACCGCGCCGCGACTGGCAGTAGTAGTCGCGCTTGGGCGTGGCCCGCGCGAGGATCTCGATCTGGCGGTCGTTGAGGCCGAAGCGGCGATAGATGGCGGTGATCTGCGGCTCGATCGCCCGTTCGTTGGGGAGCAGAAGCCGGGTCTGGCAGCTCTCGATAATGGCGGGCGCGATTGAACTGCCGTCGATGTCCGAAAGGCTTTGCGTGGCGAAGATGACGGATGCGTTCTTCTTGCGCAGCGTCTTCAGCCATTCGCGGAGCTGGCCGGCGAACCCTTCGTCATCAAGCGCCAGCCAGCCTTCATCGATGATGATGAGTGTCGGCGAGCCGTCGAGCCGGTCACTGACGCGGTGGAACAGGTAGGACAGGACGGCGGGCGCGGCGTCGGTGCCGATCAGCCCCTCGGTCTCGAACGCCTGTACCGTGGCGGAGCCGAGATATTCGGCCTCGGCGTCGAGCAGCCGGCCATGCGCGCCGCCGACGCAGTAAGGCCGGAGCGCCTGCTTCAGGTCGTTGGACTGGAGCAGGACCGCGAGACCGGTGATGGTGCGTTCGCCGATCGGCGCGCTGGCGAGCGAGGTCAGCGCCGTCCAGATGTATTCCTTGACCTCTGGCGTGATGACGACGCCTTCGCGGGTCAGGATCGCCACGATCCAGTCGGCGGCCCAGGCGCGCTCGGGCACGTCGTCGATCCGGGCGAGCGGCTGAAGGCTGACGCTCTCTTCCGACCCGTCAGACAGGCCGCCGCCGAGATCGTGCCAGTCGCCGCCCATGGCGAGGGCGGCGGCGCGGATCGAACCGCCGAAGTCGAAGGCGAAGACCTGGGCGTTTTGGTAGCGTCGGAACTGCAAGGCCATGAGCGCGAGCAGCACGGACTTACCCGCGCCGGTCGGGCCGACGACGAGCGTGTGCCCGACGTCGCCGACGTGAAGGGATAACCGGAACGGGGTCGAGCCTTCGGTCTTGCCGAAGAGCAGTGGGGGCGCTGCAAAATGCTCGTCCCGTTCCGGACCCGCCCACACCGCCGAAAGCGGAATCATGTGGGCGAGGTTCAAAGTCGAAATCGGCGGCTGCCGGACGTTGGCGTAGACGTGGCCCGGCAGAGAGCCGAGCCAGGCGTCCGCCGCGTTGATCGTCTCGGCCATCGCCGTGAAGTCGCGGCCCTGGGTGACCTTCTCGACCAGCCGCAGCTTCTCGTCGGCGATACGGGGATCGTCGTCCCACACCGTCACCGTCGCGGTGACGTAGGCCAGCCCGGCATAGTCCGCGCCCAGTTCCTGCAACGCCATGTCGGCGTCGGCCGCCTTGTTGGCGGCGTCGGTGTCCACGAGAGCGGACGCTTCGTTGGTCATCACCTCCTTGAGGATGGCGGCGATCGACTTGCGCTTGGCGAACCATTGCCGCCGGATCTTGGTCAGCAGCTTCGTCGCATCGGTCTTGTCGAGCAGGATGGCGCGGGTCGACCAGCGATAGGGAAAGGCCAGCCGGTTCAACTCGTCGAGGAGGCCGGGCGTGGTCACGGTCGGGAAGCCGACGATGGTCAGCACCCGCAGATGCGTCGAACCCAGGCGCGGCTCCAGCCCGCCGGTCAGCGGCTGATCGGCGACGAGCGCATCGAGATACATCGGCGTCTCGGGCACGCGGACGCGGTGGCGATGGGTCGAGACGGTCGAATGCAGGTAGGTCAGCGTCTCGGCGTCATCGAGCCAGAGGCATTCCGGCATGAAGCCTTCGACCAGTTGCAGCACGCGGTCGGTGCGATCGACGAAGCCCGTGAGCATCTCGCGTCCATCGACGCCGGAGCGCTCGCGACCCTCGTACAACCAGGTCTCGGCCCGCGCCGCATCCTCGGCCGGCGGCAGGTAGGTGAAGGTCAGGAAGTAGCTGGACTCGTAGTGCGAGGCGGCTTCTTCGAAGTCGGCCTTGCGCTCGGCATCGACCAGCGCCGAGGCGGCATCGGGAAACCGACTGGCTGGATAGGACGCCGCCTCATGGCGCTGCGCTTCGACGAAGATCGCCCAGCCCGACCCGAGACGCCGGAAGGCGTTGTTCAATCGCCCGGCGACCGCGACCAGTTCGGCGGGCACCGCCGAATCCAGATCAGGGCCACGGAAGCGCGCGGTGCGTTGGAACGAGCCGTCCTTGTTGAGGACGACGCCGGAGCCGACCAGCGCGACCCAAGGCAGGAAGTCGGAAAGGCGGGTCGCGGTGCGGCGATATTCTGCCAGGTTCATCATGGATAGCGCCTCCTCAAACCGACAGGTGGCCGGGGATGCGCAGATGACGGCGCACCACATCGACGAACATCGGATCGCGTTTCGCCGCCCAGACGGCGGCGAGATGGCCGACCGCCCAGACGGCGAGACCGACCAGCCAGAGGCGCAAGCCGAGACCCAGCGCGGCCGCCAGCGTGCCGTTGAGGATGGCGAGGCCGCGCGGTGCGCCGCCGAGCAGGATATGCTCGGTCAACGCCCGGTGGACCGGCACGGCATAGCCCGGCACGTCTCCGGCATGATCGACCATATCCGCCATCAGACGAGCGCCCCGCCGCCGAACGAAAAGAACGACAGGAAGAAGCTCGATGCGGCGAACGCGATCGATAGGCCGAAGACGATCTGGATCAGCCGGCGGAAGCCGCCCGACGTGTCGCCGAAGGCCAGCGCCAGGCCGGTCGAGATGATGACGATCACGGCGATGATCTTGGCGACCGGCCCTTCGATCGACTGGAGGATGGATTGCAGCGGCGCTTCCCACGGCATGGAAGAGCCGGAGGCATGGGCGGCGGGCGCCAGCATGAGGCTGACGGAAACGGCAAGGGCCGCGGTCGCCATGGTGTGGCAACCGCGCGAGAGGGTGCGGATCATTGGATATCTCCTTTGGGTTCGAGATTGAGGACGGGCTGGATGTCGCCGCCGTCGGTGACGGCCGGTACGACGCGGTAATCGCCATCGGCGCCGAGGCCTTCGACGCGGGCGAGTTCGACAAGCCGGCGCTGCGCGCCACGCCCGGCGAGCACGGCGACGAGATCGATGGTCTCGGCGATCAGCGCACGCGGCACGGTGACGACGGCTTCCTGAATGAGCTGTTCTAGGCGGCGGATCGCGCCGATGGCGCTGCCCGCGTGGACGGTGCCGACGCCGCCGGGATGGCCGGTGCCCCAGGCCTTCAAGAGGTCGAGGGCTTCGGGTCCGCGCACCTCGCCGATCGGGATGCGATCGGGGCGCAGGCGCAAACTGGAGCGGACGAGATCGGAGAGCGAGGCGACGCCATCCTTGGTGCGCATGGCGACGAGGTTCGGCGCGGCGCATTGCAGCTCGCGCGTATCCTCGATGATGACGACGCGATCGGCGGTCTTCGCCACCTCGGCCAGCAGCGCATTGGTCAGCGTGGTCTTGCCGGTCGAGGTGCCGCCGGCGACGAGGATGTTGGCACGCGAGGCAACGGCGGATCGCAGCGCCTCGGCCTGGTCCGGCGTCATGATCCCGGCCGCGACATAATCTGCGAGGGTGAAGACGGCGACGGCGGGTTTGCGGATGGCGAAGGCCGGTGCCGATACGACCGGCGGCAACAGCCCCTCGAACCGTTCGCCGGTCTCGGGCAGTTCGGCTGAAACGCGGGGTGCGCCGGCATGGACTTCGGCACCAACATGATGTGCGACCAGGCGAACGATGCGTTCGCCGTCGGCGGGCGCGAGCCGCTCGCCCGTGTCGGAAAGCCCTTCGGACAGCCGGTCGATCCACAGCCGCCCGTCCGGGTTGAGCATCACTTCGACGACGGCGGGGTCTTCCAGAAACCGGGCGATAGCGGGGCCGAGGGCAGTGCGCAGCATCCGCGCGCCCCGCGTCAAACTCTCCGAATTCTGGTGCGATACCGCCATTCCATCCCCGATCTCGCCGGGGACGACACTGACGCTTCCCCGACGGGGATGATTAAAAGAGCCGGAAGTTTGGCTGATTCAACAAGTATCTAACAGCGGGCGGCGATGGCGAAGAAAAGGCGGCAATCGGCGGGATCGGCTTGAAGAAGCATGAGCGATACTGGCTTGAGTCCCGACGTCCGAAAGATTTCTGAGATGGAGCGCTGAAATTAGAGAGAGGCCTTCTTTAAAAGCCATGCATCATGCTTCTCAAGGAAGAGCTTCAGACGGTCGCCATAGTCTTCGGTCACCGCCCTTCGGACACTTTCTCTACCTGCTAGCATCTGACGCCATGCCGTTATGCGGGGCACGCCGTCGAACACGGCGGTCGGCGTGATGGTGTCGAAAACGTCGAAGTATCGAAAGATCGGCGCGAAGACCGCGTCGACGAGACTGAACCGTT
The DNA here is from genome assembly GCF_947036865.1 of uncultured Caulobacter sp. GTDB lineage: Bacteria > Pseudomonadota > Alphaproteobacteria > Caulobacterales > Caulobacteraceae > Caulobacter. The sequence continues at coordinate 116,323 of NZ_CAMQSF010000006.1, forward strand.
CCCCGGCGAAAAACGGGCCTGCATCCAGTTCGGCTTCGATGTGACCGAACTTGTCGATGAGAGCGCTGCGCTTGGCCCCATAGGCGTCGTCATCTTTTGCCGTCTCGAAGCCCCAGAGATCCGAGAGAATCGAGGAGCCGAACTCGATCCAGCCACGATGCCTGGCGCGTGTCAGCGGATCGGCTGGATGCAACGGGGTGCCGGATTGCGTTTCTTCGAGATACTCGCAGATCACCGCGCTTTCGAAGATGACCGCTTCACGCCCGTCATCCTGTCGCACGATCAGCAAGGGGACTTTCCCCAGCGGGGACATGGCCAGAAACCAGTCGGGCTTGGCCGAGAGATCGACAAAGCGGCGTTCGAACGGCACGCCCTTTTCGGCGAGCGCGATGGCGGCACGTTGCACGTAAGGACAGAGGTGATGGCTGACGAGAACCAACTTGGCATCGGACATGGTGAAGTTCCCTGTTATTAGGATCGAGCAAAGTACTTGGACGGACGGAGCGCATAGAGACCGTCTCCAAGCATGAACTGGGCGACGGACAGCACGATGAGGTAGAGCGGATATTCCCATCCACCGCCCGGTGCGTTGAAGACCCAGCCGTTACCGGCGTGCGCCCAGATGATCGCGCCGAGAAGTGCCGGGATAAGCGCCAAGGCCACCCAGCGGGCATGAATACCCAGAAGCAGCATGGCTCCGCCGACAGCTTCCGCCGCAAACGTCGCATAGGCTAGCCATCCGGGTAGGCCGATCGATTCGAAATAGCCCGCCGTACCCGCCAAGCCGAAGGTGAGAAGTTTGAGGGCGACGGAATGGGCGAGATACATCACGCCGAGACTGACGCGCAGCAGCGTCACGGCATAATCGGTCAGTCGAGCTTGCGTCATAGGCGTTCTCCAAAACTACAGTAGATGCAGATACATCTATCCGGCCTTGCGTCGCCCGTCAATCTGGATGTAATTGCATCTATGTCCGATTGCGCTACAAATCCCGGCGAGACGCCTTCCTCATCCGTGACGCGCGCGTGGGTGCGCCTCATGCGTGCCCAGCGCCTTATACTCACGGCGATCGAACAGGATCTGAAGACCGCCGGATTGCCGCCCCTTGGCTGGTACGATGTCTTGTTGGAGCTGACCCGCGCCAACGACGGGAAGCTGCGCCCCTACGAGATCGAGGAACGGACGCTGCTTGCCCAGCACAACCTATCTCGTCTTCTCGACCGTCTGGAAAAGGACGAACTGGTTCGTCGCGAGGCCTTCGCCGATGACGGCCGCGGTCGTTGGGTTGTCATCACCAATGCTGGGCGTGCAATGCAGTCGCGCATGTGGGCGGTCTATGCTGTCGCGCTTCAAAAACATCTTGGCGACAAGTTGGGCGACGCTCGCGCGTCTCAACTGGCGGATTTGCTGGCGGCTTTGTCGCGAACGGCCTGATACGAATCCGCCACGACGGAAATTACCCCCTAATGGGCGGTGGTTATTTCTCAGCTTCCGTTTGTTCCTTAAGTCCGGCAACGTCCCGCGACAGTTCTTTCAGGAACCGATCGCCGGTCGCGAGCCGTCTTCCGAGCGATTGCAGGAATCCGTCGAACCGCTCCGCCCCCTTCGCCCGTGCCGACGCCTGGGCGCTGTCGGGCAGCGGCGGGGTTACCGTCAGCCAGAAGCGGATGAACAGCGAGAGCGTTTCACCGAGGATGGCAAGATCCTCGTCCAACCCATCGACCTGTCGCCCGAGCTTGTCCATGCGGCGGGCGAAGACGGCCTCAAGCCGTTCGGAAGCATCGGCCGACAGGAAGGACGCGACGGCGGCTTCGATCACGGCGGACTTCGACACGTTGCGGCGCAGCGCCAGAGCCTCGACCTTCTTCAACAGGTCCGGCTCGAAATAGACGTTCATGCGAGTCTTGGTCTGCATGGCGGTGGCCCCTTACAGTTCGATGCCGTCGGCCGGGTCCATGGTCGCCTGCCGTGCGACGGACGTGACCTGCTGGCGCATGGTGCGGGATTTGGCGGCGTCCACATCCGGTTCGTCGTCGAGCACGTCGAACTCGCCGGCCACCGGACGTTCGTCGGGGACGATCTCCTCGTGTTCGGGCAGTTCCGGCTCGCGGCGAATGCCGGCATTGGCGGGATCGGTCGCGGCGTCGATGGGCATCGGCGATACGGACGCCGCGACGGATGCCGGGATCGTCAGCGCCGACCAGTCGTCACCCGATGGCGTTTTCGATGCCTTGGCCCCGGCGGACAGGTCGGGCGGCGACAGCAACCGCTCTTTGAAACGCGCGTCCTCGTAATAGCGCGCCTTCTTCGCCCGGATCGGCGGCACGCCCGCGACCAGCAACAGTTCGTCGGTGGGCGGAAGCTGCATCACCTCGCCGGGGGTCAGCAGCGGCCGGGCCGTCTCCTGCCGCGAGACCATGAGATGGCCAAGCCAGGGCGAAAGACGATGGCCGGCGTAATTGGTGGAATCGCGCATCTCGGTCGCGGTGCCGAGCGAATCCGACACGCGCTTTGCGGTGCGCTCGTCATTGGTCGCGAAGGCGACGCGGACATGGCAATTGTCGAGCACCGAATTGTTCGCGCCATAGGCCTTCTCGATCTGGTTGAGGCTCTGCGCGATCAGGAAGCTCTTGATGCCGTAGCCCGCCATGAAGGCCAGAGCGGACTCGAAAAAGTCGAGCCGCCCTAGTGCCGGAAACTCGTCGAGCATCAGCAGCAGGCGATGGCGGTTGGCGGCGTTCAGTTCCTCGGTCAGCCGTCGCCCGACCTGATTGAGGATGAGGCGGATCAGCGGCTTGGTGCGGGCGATGTCGGACGGCGGCACGACGAGATAGAGACTGACCGGCCGCTTGCCCGCGACGAGATCGGCGATACGCCAGTCGCAGCGCGCCGTCACCTTCGCCACCACGGGATCGCGGTAGAGGCCGAGGAAGGACATGGCGGTGGACAGCACGCCCGATCGCTCGTTGTCGGACTTGTTGAGCAGTTCGCGCGCCGACGAGGCGATGACCGGATGCACGCCGGCTTCGCCCAGATGCGGCGTGGACATCATGGCGCGCAGCGTAGCCTCCATCGGCCGCTTCGGATCGGAGAGGAAGTTGGCGACGCCGGCCAGCGTCTTGTCCGGCTCGGCATAGAGGACGTGCAGGATCACGCCGACCAGCAGCGAATGGCTGGTCTTTTCCCAATGGTTGCGCTTGTCGAGCGCGCCTTCGGGATCGACCAGGATGTCGGCGATGTTCTGAACGTCGCGCACCTCCCAATCGCCGCGCCGGACCTCCAGCAGCGGATTATAGGCGGAGGATTTCGCATCCGTCGGATCGAACAGCAGCACGCGACCATGGCCTGCGCGAAAACCCGCCGTCAGTCCCCAGTTTTCCCCCTTGATGTCGTGGACGATGACGCTGCCCGGCCAGGTCAGCAGCGTCGGCACCACGAGGCCGACGCCCTTGCCGGAGCGGGTCGGAGCGAAGCACAGCACATGCTCAGGCCCGTCGTGGCGGAGATAGTCGCGATCGAGCCTGCCGAGCACCACGCCGTCGGGGCCGAGCAGCCCGGCGGCCTTCACCTCCTCGGGCGAGGCCCAGCGCGCCGAGCCGTAGGTGGCGACGTTCTTGGCCTCCCGCGCCCGGATAATCGACAGGGTGATGGCGACGGCGATGGAAAGGAACCCGCCCGACGCGGCGATGAAAGCCCCTTCGACGAAGATCGCGGGCGCATAGGCGTCGTAGGAATACCACCACCAGAAGAACAGCGGCGGATAATAGATGGGCCAGCCGCCCATCTCGAACCATGGGCTTCCGAGCTGCCCCTGAAACCCGAGCCGCCACGCCGTCCACTCGGTCGCGCCCCAGATCGCCGCCAGCACGATGACGACGACGATGGTGATCTGCCCCCAAAGGACACGGCTTCCCGACATACAGGCTCCAATCGGCAAAAGAGACGGAGCCGATCAGAGAATAGGCGCTTTCGCGAGAGGCAATAGGAAAGAACAGCGAGCGTGCTGCCGGATACCATGGCGTAGAAATCGGACGGGTCAGCGCGGCATGTTGCGGGCTTCTTCGACGGCCTGTTCGAGAATGCGCCGATAGCCGATCTTCGTCATCCACTGCGCGCGGGCAAGATGGCTTTCCCAACACGCTCTTGTCAGACTCAATTCCGTGATCGGATCTCGGTGCAGGACGATCCGCGCCACCTGCCTCCAATCCGCACCGTCCGTCTCGGCGTCCAGCAGGCGCAGATAGGTGACGAAATGCGCCTCGTCATACAGGGTCACGTGCGGCTCCATCGGAGCCAGGTCATCGACGTCGGGATCGAGTTCGGGTTTGACGCGCATCTGCGGACTCCTTCCGGCACCGCGGCTCGGGATGATGATTACCTCAGTTTTTTGCTTCCAAGGTGAGATGGTTGGTGTCTGGCAACATAGTTGCGCCAAGCATTTCGCCGCCGCCAATAGTCGAAGCGATCCGACGAATATCACATGTTGTGACGAATCGGAACTATCGTTCCTGGAACGATCATTCCTATTCAGGCTCCGCTCTCGTCATGGATCTCAAGGAGGTCATGGCGATCAATCTGCGTCGGATACGTCATGACAAGCAATTGACGCAGGAGGAGTTAGCGGACAGCGCCAGCCTGAGCGCGCGCTACATCGGTGCGATCGAGCGTGCCGATGTGTCGGCCAGCGTCACCGTCCTCGGTCAGATCGCTGAAGCCTTGGGTGTCGAACCGGCTGAGCTCGTGACGAAATCAGGTTGAGCAGCTCATCTCGGCGGCGAGGTCGAGCAGGTTCTTCAGCGCTTGGCTGCGATTATGCGGTGACCATACCGCGCTGAACTTCGCGCGCTCGGTCTCGTCGGCGATCTGCCGGAACACGACGCCGGGAAACGGAACGTGGGATGCGGCCTCCGTGGTCAGCGCAATCCCTTCGCCCGCCGCGACCATGTGCATGAGCGTGTCGCGGCCGACATCGCAGCGGCGGAGATGTGGTGTCTTCTCCCGCTCGGAGAGACGACGGACGATATGATCCCGTAATTGCGGGCCAGCGCCGCCCTGCCGAACGAGAAAGGCTCCCGGCGCAAGGTCCGACCATAGAATGCTATCCAGTACGGCCAATCGATGCTGGACAGGCAGAGCGATGACGAAAGTCTCGTTCCATAGCCGCCGGGAATGGCAGTCCGGGGCATCTACAGCGCCCATGATGAAAGCGATGTCGAGCTTGCCTTCCCGAACTTGGCTCGTCGTCTCGGACGAAAGCCCTTCCACGACGGACTGCTCAATGTCCGGGTACGCTTCCCGGTATAGGCATCGCAAATCGGCGAGGAAGCCAGCCGCGATGGAGGAATGCAGCCCTATGCCGAGACGCCCAACCGTGCCGTTCGCAATCACTCCGGCTGTTTTGATGGCGTGGTCGAGATGCTCAATGCCTGCCGCTATCTCCGCTACGAAAAGGCGTCCGGCATCCGTCAGCCGAACGCCGCGATGACGACGCTCAAACAGAAGGATGCCGAGTTCGTCCTCCAGCATCTTGATCCGGGTGCTGACGCTGGACTGGCTCACGCCCAGCCTGTTGGCCGCATGGCGGAAGTTCAGATATTCAGCGACGGTCAAAGTTTGGATCAGGGATGCCATTGGAATGCGAGAGCCGAGAAGCGTCCCCTTCAACAAGGAGGGAGGCAGATCGCAACTATAACGCATTTTTTTGGAGCGCCGCATCGCTTCTCTATAGACCGCCTTGCGGCACAACTGAGATCGACCAATCTGTTGTGTTTTGTCCGGCTGCCCGAGAGCCGGTTTCTGTCGCGACGATCAGCATCTCTTTCGATCGGGCGATGAGGGTCCGTTGCAGGATCGCAAATATATACTGGGACGCTGCATTTACCGAAGTAGCCAATGAACTTCCGTTGCAGAGCTCGGCGACCAGAAGCGCCGCGAAGAGATCGCCTGTGCCCGACGGCCGAATAGGTAATCGCGGATTTGGAACTCGGTGCAGCGTGTCGGCCAGACACAGCACCGTCTCGGTGAGATCTGGCGGCGTATCGTCGAGCGCCACCCCGGTCACGATGATGGCTCCAGTCCCGTTTTGTCCGCCGTCAGCGCCCATGAGACAGATTGAGGGTTCCGTTTAGAGGAGGGTT
>NZ_CAMQSF010000007.1 GCF_947036865.1 uncultured Caulobacter sp.
CGGCGGCTCGCGTTCTGGCCGAAGCGCCGGTCCCCGCCCCCCGCCCCGTGCTGGCCCTGACCAAGACCGCGCCCCAGCGCGCCTACGGCAAGGTGCTGCAGGCGCGGGTCGACGACCAGCCGCTGGCCTTCACGCCGCTCGGCCTGCGGTCCAGCGCGGTCAAACGCCTGACCCTGAACGCCTCGAGCCTGATGTCGAAGGCGACGGCCTCCGCCGAGGATCTGCGCCGCGGCCGCTGGATGTTGTTCGCCGCCAGCTCGGGCAAGGCGCTCGGCCTCAACCTGATCCGCGACACCTTCGGCGGCTGGCGCAACGCCGGCTTCAGCGAGGAAAAGCTGGCGCGTTTCGGCAGCCGCCAGGTGGGCGTCGGCTATCGCAAGGGGTCCAGCCTGGTCTCGCTGACGGCGACCCGCCGCAAGTTCAACGGCTTCGACTACGCCGACAAGGACACGGTCGTCGGCGTCAGCGTCTCGGTGCGCGGGCGCTAGAGGGTGATAGCCGAAAGTGTGAGCCGTTTCGGCGGCTAGCACGCTCTAAATGTTTGAAATCGAGCCTGTTTATCTGCTTCGAAGGTTTCCATTCGAAACAGACAGGCTCTAGACCCGGGGGCGTCCTGGGCGTAAAGCGCCCCCGTGTCCGAGCCGCCGCCTCAGCCCGCGCCCTCCCCGCTGTCGTCCCGCCTCGTCTCGATCGCGGTCGCCAGCGCGCTCCTGATGGAGTTCATCGACTCCACCGCGTTGTCGACGGCGCTCCCGACCTTGTCGCGGGCCTTCGCGGTCGATCCGATCCACCTGAAGCTGGCCCTGACCTCCTACATTCTGGCCCTGGCGGTGTTCACGCCGGCCAGCGGCTGGGCGGCCGAGCGGTTCGGCGCGCGGCGCGTGTTCCTGTCGGCGATGACGGTCTTTCTGTTGGGCTCGGCGCTGTGCGGCCTGTCGCGCGACCTTGGCGGCCTGGTCGCCGCGCGCATCGTCCAGGGCCTGGGCGGAGCGATGATGACCCCCGTGGCGCGGCTGATCGCGGTCGGCGCGGCGCCGCGCGAGCGCCTGCTGCAGGCGATGGGCTGGTTCACCATGCCCGCCCTGGTCGGCCCCCTGATCGGCCCGCCGCTCGCCGGCCTGGTGCTCAGCGTCGCCGACTGGCCCTGGATCTTCTACATCAACCTGCCGGTCGGCCTTCTGGGCATGGCGGCGGTCCTGCGGTTCGTGCCGAGGAGCCAGCCGCGCCGCGACCTCGGACGCTTCGACACCGCGGGCTTCACGCTCTCGGCCCTGGCGATCAGCGGCCTCGTGGGCGTGGCCGAGACCTCCGGCGTCAACCTGCTGCCGCCCTGGGCGCGGATCGTCGCGCTGACCCTCTCCCTGGCTTGCGGGATCGCCTATCTGCGGATCAGCCGCCGGAACGCGCGGCCCATCCTGGACCTGACCCTGCTGCGCTATCCCACCTTTCGCGCCAGCCTGCTGGGCGGGACCCTGGTGCGGCTGGGCATCGGCGCCAGTCCGTTCCTGATGCCGCTGTTGCTGCAGGTCGCCCTGGGTTGGAGCCCCCTGCGCGCCAGTTTCGTCACCCTGGCCGGCGGTGTCGGCGTTCTGGTGGCCCGCCCGATCGCCAGCGCCTTTCTCAGGCGCTTTGGCTTCCGCACCGCCCTGGCGGTCTTCGTCTCCCTGACCGCCCTCTTCACCACCGCGCCCGGCTTCTTCCGCCCCGGCACGCCGGAGCTCCTGATGATGGCGATCCTGACCCTGGGCGGCTTCTGTCGCTCCAGCCAGTTCATCGCCGCCAACACCATCGCCTATGCCGACGTGCCCGAGGCGTCGACGGCCGCCGCCTCCACCCTGGCGGCGGTGATGCAGCAGGTCGGGCTGGCGCTGGGCGTCAGTTTCGGCGGGGTGATGCTGCACGTGGCGCGCGGCGCCGGCGGGGTGCTGACGCCCGACCGCTTCGTCCTGCCGTTCGCCGCGATCGGCGTCGTCACCCTGCTGGCCCTGCCGGTCTATCTGGCGCTCGACAAGGACGCCGGCGCCGCGATCAGCGGTCGGGCGCGCGCCGAGGCCTAGCGAGGATCACGTCCCCGCCCTTCGACAGGCTCAGGGTGTGGACGATTTTCGAGGCCCGTCAGGAGAATACCTCATCCCGAGCCTGTCGAAGGACGAGGTATTGGGCCCTAACCCTTTCGCCGCCGCCCGCCGCGCGAGTGGTTGGCGGTCATCGGATCGGGCTTCTTGGGCATGACCCAGCCGTCCGGCTTCTTGGGGACCGGCTGATCCGTCCCCAGCCCCATCCGCCCCGGAACCTGGCGCTCGAAATACGAGGCGCGAGGCCGAGGCTCGACCTCGCGCACCAGGGCGCTGTGCTGGATGCCCTCGATCTCGACCCGCAGCTTGGCGGCGGTCTCGAAATCCTGGGCCGCGACCGCGTCGTCCAGCTGCTGTTTCAGGTCGTCCAGATGCGACATCGGCGTCTCCGTGGGGCTTCCCCGGAAGAACGCTTGAAGAGCCGGTTTAGCCGCGCGCGGCGGCGATGCGCGCGCGGGCGATCTGGTCGGCGACCAGGTTGGCCGGCCGCTTCTCGGCGATGGACTGGTCGATGACCTCGGCCAGGGTCTGGGCGAGCCGATCGAGCTTGGCCGCGACCCAGCCGCCGTCGAACGCGCCGCCGGCTTCCAGGGCGCGGATCTCGGCCGCGACATTGATGATGCCGCCGCCGTTGATCACGTAGTCCGGGGCGTAGAGGATGCCGCGATCGAAGACGGCCTGGCCGATCATCGCGTCGGCCAGCTGGTTGTTGGCCCCGCCGGCGATCACCTTGACCTTCAGGCGCGGCAGGGTCGCCGCCGAGATCGCCCCGCCCAAGGCGCAGGGCGCGAAGACGTCGGCCTCCACGTCGAAGATGGCCTCGACGGGGACGATCGTCGCGCCGGTCTTGGCCGCGACCGTCTCCAGAGCCGCTTGATTGACGTCGGCGATGGTCAGCACCGCGCCGGCGGCGTGCAGCTTCTCGGCCAGATAGGCGCCGACATGGCCCACGCCCTGGAGAGCGACATGCACGCCCTTCAGGTCGCGGTTCAGCGCTCGCTCGACACAGAGACGCACGCCCCGGAACACGCCCTCGGCGGTCACCGGCGACGGATCGCCCGAAGCGGCGGCATGGCCCTCGAGACCGGCCACGAAGCGGGTCGTCTTGCGGGTGCTGGTCAGGTCGGCCGGCGAGACGCCGACGTCCTCGGCGGTCCAGTACCGCCCGCCCAGGCTGTCGACGGCGCGACCGAAGGCCTCGAACAGCTCGGGCGTCTTTTGGCTGCGGCTGTCGCCCAGGATCACGGCCTTGCCGCCGCCGAAGTCGAGATCGGCCATGGCGTTCTTGTAGGACATGCCGCGCGACAGGCGCAGGGCGTCGGTCACGGCCGCGTCGGCGCTGGCATAGTCCCACATCCGGCAGCCGCCGGCGGCGGGGCCTCGCGCGGTGGAGTGGATGGCGATGATCGACTTCAGACCAGTTTTTTCGTCGAAGAATGCGTGGACGCCTTCGTGTCCCTCGAAATCGGGGGAATCAAACAAGGTCATGCTGTCGGTCTCGGCTAGGCCAGAATGAACGTGGCGCGGGTTTACGCCCCCTCGTCCGCGGTCACAAGCCCGAACGCTGGGCCGCCTTCCGTGGCCTGCGCGGATCCAACGCTGTCATCGCCGCGACGCTGGACGGGATCGGCGGCGCCCCCGAGGGCGGCCAGGGCGCGGCGCTGTCGCGCAGGAAGGCCTCGGCGTCGCTCCAGACCCGCTCGGCCTGCCGGTCGATGAGCAGCAGGTGATAGCCCCGCGCGTAATAGGCCGTCTTCGCGCCGGGCTTCAGGCGCGCCGCCGCCTCGACGGTCGGCGCGCGCGGAATGATCTGGTCGTTCGCGCCGTAGAACCAGGCGGTCGGGACCTTGATCACGCCGGTCGAGCGCCAGGCCCGCTCCATCAGCCCGACCAGGCCGTAGATGGCGTCGGACCGCGCGCCCCAGATCATCAGCGGGTCGCGGCCCATGCGGCGCAGTTCGTCGACATTGTCGGACGCCATCACGTGGCGCGCCAGCCAGTCCGGCGGCTTGACCATCCATTGGCCGACCGTATGGGCGGTGACCCACAGGCTCAGGCGGTTGGGCAGCGGCTGGTTCGACCAGCCCCAGACGGCCGGGGCGAACAGCATCAGCTTGTCGACCGGCGGCGGGTCGTCCGAGGCCATGGCGGCGATGGCCAGGGCGCCGCCCATGCTGACGCCGGCCAGCGCCAGCTTGGCCCCGGGATGTCGCTCGCGCACCGCCGCGACCAGCGCCCGCACGTCCTCCAGCACCAGATCCGTCGGCGCCCAGACCCCGCGCTCGGGCGAGCGGCCAAAGCCCCGGATGTCGAGGGCGTAGGTCGCGACGCCTCGTTCCGCCCACCAGGCGGCCGCCAGGTGATAGGCGTTGGAATAGTCGTTCATGCCGTGCAGCCCGACCACCACCCACGCCGGCTCGCCGGCCGGGAGCCAGCGCATCAGGCCGAGCTTCGCGCCGTCGAAGCTGACGAAGCCCTCGTCGGTGATCCGAGGCCCTCGAAAGCCCAGGGCCGCCAGGTCCGGCCGCTGGCGCAGCGGCGCGCAGCCCGCCAGGGCGGCGGCCGAGGCGGTCAGGATCAAGGCGCGGCGGTTCATCGCCCCAGAATGTCCGCGACCCGCTGGCGAAGATAGGGCGCGACCTCGGCCTCGAACCACGGATTGCGCTTCAGCCAGGCGGTGTTGCGCCACGAGGGATGCGGCATCGGCAGGACGGTAGGCCCGAATTCGCGCCAGCGGGCGATGGTCTCGGTCATGGTCTTGCCGGTCCGGCCCGGCAGCGCCCAGTCCTGGGCGTAGCTCCCCACCAGCAGGGTCAGCTCGACGTTCGGCAGGCGCTCCAGCAGGCGCGCCCGCCACAGCGCCGCGCAGCGCGGCGGCGGCGGATAGTCGCCGCCCTTCGGATTGGTTCCCGGAAAGCAGAAGGCCATGGCCGCCACGCCGATCTCGGGCCGGCCGTAGAAGGTCTCGCGGTCGATCCCCATCCACTGGCGCAGGCGGTTGCCCGACGGATCGTTGAACGGGAGGCCGGTCTCGTGCACCAGCCGGCCGGGCGCCTGGCCGGCGATCAGGATGCGGGTCTCCGCGCTGACCCGCGTCACCGGCCGGGGGACGTGCGGCAGGTACGGCGCGCAGGCCCGGCAGGCGGCGATCTCGGACAGCAGGGCGTCTAGGGACATGGCGGAGATTTAGGCGCGCTCGAACGTTCTCCAAACCGGAGGCGCCGCCCTCGTCCTTCGACAAGCTCAGGATGAGGGCTATTTTGCCGGCGGTTCAAAAGAAATCCTCATCCTGAGCCTGTCGAAGGAAGAGGATTTCGCCTCCGCCGTCAGTCCTCGTCCCCCTCGACCGCCTCCTCGAAGCTGGTCGGATCGCCCTCCATGCGCAGGCGGATGCGATAAACGCCCCGGAACTTCTCGGGATTGGTCGGCTTGTTGTGGCGCAGAATCACGATCTTGCCCTCGCGCGCCAGCTCGATGGCGTTGGTCCGCACGTGGCCCAGCTGCTGCTGCCAGCGCTCGGGCTGGATCGCCTTGGCGACGTTCATCGGGTCGATCGACTTGCCCGCCGGCAGGGCCGCCAGCTGGGACAGGATGGTCTCTTGGATGGGGGTAGTCATGGCGCTCCCATGCCACGGATTGTCGGCCCAGGCGAGCGCGGCGGCTTGCGCGGAGCGTCCCGGCCTTCTAGCTGAACGATGATAAGCCACGCGGAGGGGACGGTCATGGACGGCGGCAACGAGATTTCGAGCGGGCCTCGCCTGATCACCGACGGCGAGTGGGCCGGCTGGCGCACCTGGTCCGGCATGGATCCGTTCGAGGATCAGTCGGGCCCCTTCTATTTCCGGCAGGACGACGACGGCCGCGTCACCGCCGCCTTCCGCGCCGAGAAGAAGCACATGAACGGCGGCGGCTTCATGCACGGCGGCTGCATGATGACCTTCGCCGACTTCTCGCTGTTCGCGATCGCCTGGAAGGAGCTGATCGACAGCCGCGCGGTGACCGTCAGCCTCAACGGCGAGTTCGTCGGCCCCGCCAAGACCGGCGACCTCGTCACCGCCACCGGCGAGGTGATCCGCGCCGGCGGCTCGCTGCTGTTCATCCGGGGCCTGATCTCGACCGGGACCGGGCCGATGCTGAACTTCTCGGGCGTGGTGAAGAAAATCAGGCCGCGGGTTTGACCGGCATCCCCGCCGCCGCCGCCGGCCGGGTCAGCATGGCCGAGAGCCAGCGGTTGACGTGGACCAGCTCGGCATCCGGCCGGAAGTCGATCATCCGCCCGAAATCGACGCCCGTGACCGTGACGATGTCGGCGATCGTGATGCGGTCGCCACCGACGAACTCGCTTTGGGCCAGGCGCTGGTCCAGGAACCTCAACGCGCGCTTGGCCCCGGTCAGGTTGTTCTCGCCGACCTCGGGAACCTGAGCCTCCAGCGCGGCCATGTTCGGATTGGTGTGGCGAACGGCCAGGGCCAGGGGCGTGACGATCGTCATCTCGGTGCGGCGCTGCCACATCTCGATGATCGCCGTCTCCTTGGGATCGCGCCCGAACATGTTGGGCTCGGGATAGACGCTCTCGAGATAGCGGCAGATCGCCACCGACTCGGTGATCACGGTCCCGTCGTCCAGTTCTAGGGCCGGCATGTGCGACACGCCGACCTTGGCGCGGTAAGCGGGCGAGCGGTGCTCGCCCTTCATGATCGACAGGGTTTCGATCTCGACGTCCTCGATCCCCTTCTCGGCCATGAACCAGCGCACCCGGCGAGGATTGGGCGCGCGCAGGCAGTCATAGAGCTTCATGTGGCTCCTCCCTTTCCGACCAGAAAAGCCCTTCCCCCTTGATGGGGGAAGGGTTGGGATGGGGGTGGCCGCTGAATCTCCGCCGCGATGCGCTCGGCCACGCCATACGGATCGGCGAACGCCTCGCCGTCCCGGACGCGCATCACCCGATAGCCCTGAGACGCCAGCCAGCCGTCGCGTTCAGCGTCGCGACGCTGCGCCTCCGGGTCGTCGTGCCAGCCGCTGTCGACCTCGATAACCAACCGCGCGCCGTGATGGACGAAGTCAGCGATGTAGGGACCGATCGGCGCTTGTCGGCGAATGTCGGCGAATGTGGAGATCGAGCGCGCGGAGAGCTTTCCAGAGCACTCTCTCGCTGGCGGTCATCCCGTGCCTGAGACGACGAGCGCGCTTGACGGCGCCGGGAGCGTGCCTTGGCCTCGCGGACTCTTCGGACACGCTGTCACCCCCATCCCCGACCCTTCCCCCATCAGAGGGGGAAGGGAGGGATAAGGGCAACTAAAAGTTGATCAAAGCCCGAACAGGCTCCGCGGCATCAGCCCCACGAGCGAGCCCGTCAGGCAGGTCGCCAGGAAGCCGGCCATCATCGCCTTCCAGACCAGGCTCAGCACCTCCTGGCGGCGCTGGGGCACGAGCACCGAGAAGCCGGCGACGTTCATGCCCACCGAGCCGATATTGGCGAAGCCGCACAGCGCATAGGTCATGATCATCCGGGTGCGCTCGTCCAGCGTCCCGGCGCCGACCTTGGCCAGCTGGATGAACGCGGTGAACTCGGTCAGGATCAGCTTGACGCCCAGCAGGCCGCCGGCGGTCCCGGCTTCCTTCCACGGCACGCCCATCGACCAGGCCAGCGGGGCGAAAACCACGCCCAGGCCCCGCGCGATGCTCAGCGGCTGGCCGCCGACCGGCGGGAAAGCCCCCAGGATCTTGTCGACCATGGTGGCCAGGGCCACGAAGACGATCAGGGTCGCCCCGACGTTCAGAGCGATCTGCAGGCCGTCGGTCGTGCCCTTCATCACCGCGTCGATCGAGCTGCCGTAGGTCTTGTCCTCGGTCGAAAGGTCGAGGTCCCCGCCCTTCTCCATCGGGTCGGACGGCACGATGATCCGGGCCAGCAGCACGCCGGCCGGGGCCGAGATGATCGAGGCCGTCAGCACGTGGGCGGCGGCGTTGGGCAGGACGTCGTGCAGGATGGTGGCGTAGGCGACCATGGTCGAACCCGAGACGCAGGCCATGCCGACCGCGATCAGCATGAAGAGCTCCGAGCGCGACAGCTTGTCGAGATAGGCGCGGATGAAGATCGGACCCTCGATCTGGCCCATGAAGATGGTGGCGGCGGTGGCCAGGGCCGGCGGGCCGCGCAGGCCCAAAGTCTTCTGGAACACGAAGCCGAAGCCCTGGGCTAGCCACTTCAGGATCTTCCAGTGCCACAGCAGCGCCGACAGCGCGCAGACCACCAGGATCACCGGCATGACCCGGAACGCGAAGATGAAGCCCGCCCCCGGATTGCTGACCGGATAGGGCTGGTCGCCGCCGGCCAGGAAGCCGAATACGAAGGCCGTCCCCGCCTGGGTCGAGGTCCCGAGGCCCTCCACCGCGCCGTTGACGCCGCGCATCAGCTGCTGGGCCTGCGGCAGGCCGAACAGCACCAGCACCAGCAGCACCTGGACGATCAGGGCGGCGATGGCGAGAAACCACGGGAATCGCTTGCGATTCTCGGAAACGAGCCAGCAGAGGCCCAAAGTGAGCGCCAGACCCGCCAGGGCCTGAACGTTCTCGGGACGGAACATCAAGACGAAGACCTTACGATGAGGCGACGCCCCCGCGACGCCGACCAAGGGGCGAAGAATGACACCAAGTCCGGCGTCCGGCGCAAGCGCCTTGCGTAAGGAAGGCTTAACGAAAGCGCTCGGCGTCGCTCCCGGGGCCCCGCCGTCACGGTGTCGGGCCTAAGGACCGGTCAGTTCGCGCAGCAGAGCATTTCGTCCATAGACCTTGGCCAGGGCCTCGGAGACGGCCACGGCCGAGACCGAGATCGCCCGGTTGCGGGCGCCGTCATAGCCGTAGGCGCCGCCGAGCGAGTGGATGTTGCCGTCGAAGGCCACGCCCATCACCTCGCCGGCGGCGTCCAGCACCGGCGAGCCCGAATTGCCGCCGATGATGTCGTTGGAGGTGACGAAGTCGAACACCGTGTCCGGGTTCAGCTTGGCGCGGGCCTTCAGCCAGCGCGGCGCGACGGCGAACGGCGCGGCGCCGGTCGCCCGGTCGTAGAGCCCCCCAAACGTGGTGAAGGGCGCGACCAGGCCGTCCCGCTCGCGCCAGCCGGCGACCTTGCCGTACGACAGCCGCAGCGTGAACGTCGCGTCCGGATAGTCCGTGTCGCCCAGGAGCGCGAAGCGCGCGCGGGCGATCTTCTCGGCGGCCGTGTCGACGGGACCCGAGACCGTCTTCTCCCAGGCCGCCCGCGCCACGCGAGCCCCGTGGTCGGTGCGGCGCACCAGCTGGACCAGCGGGTCGTTGGAATCCTCGATCGCCTCGATCCCGCCCTGCCACAGGGCCTTGCGGAAGGCCGGATCGCCCACGCGGCTGTGCGCCAGCTTCTCGGCCAGCGCCGCCGGGCTTTCGCGGCCCAGCATCACCCGCACCTGCGGCGCGTCGACGGTCAGCAGTTCGCGCGTCTTCAGCAGCCACTGCTCCAGATAGATCTGCTCGACGGTGGGCTCGTCCGGCTGGGTGTCGAGCACCCGGCGCTCGATCATCGGCAGGCGCGTGTCGACATATTCCGGCAGGCGGTCGGCATTGGCCTTGTCGCGCTCCTGGGCCGCGCGAACCAGCAGGCGCGCGAGGTAGAACAGGTCCGACCCGCCCCCCGCCCCCGTTTCCAACTGACGGACGGGCGCGAACAGGTCCAGCGCCGCGACCTGGGCGCGGGCGATCCGGTCCCAGGCGTCACCGACCTCGACCGACCACTTGGGATCGGCGGCGATCCGGGCGCGCAGGGCGGTCTCCGCCGCCTGCTTGGCGGCCATGAAGTCCTTGTCGTTCAACGCCTTCTGGCGCCCCTGGATGGCCTTGTAGCTGTTCTCGATCGAGGCCAGGGCCGGCGCGATCAGCCGCGCGCGCTCGCCGCTCTCCGTCGAGAATTGCGTCAAGCGTCCGCGCAGTTCGGCCCGCTGCAGTTGGCCGAAAGGCAGGGTGAGGTCCCGTTGGGTCTCCAGCTGCGCCACCGTCAGCTGCCGATCGGTCGAGCCCGGATTGCCGACGATGAAACTGACCTCGCCGTCCGTCGGGGCGTGCTCGCGCCACTTCAAGAAGCGCGGCGTCGCCGCGGGACGGCCATCGACATAGAGCCGCAGGAAGGCGACGTCGAAACCGTGGCGCGGGAAGTTGAAATTGTCCGGGTCGCCGCCGAAGGCGGAGGCCGCCTGCTCGGGCGCGAACACCAGACGCACGTCGGCGTAGCGGCGATACTTGTAGACCTTGTACTGACCGCCTCGGAAGAAGCTGATCGCTTGGCAGCGCAGCCCGGCCTCGCCGCCGCACGCCGCCACCTCGGCCAGGGCCATCGCCGCGTCGCGGGCGCGCGAGAACTCCTCGCCGGTCTTTCCGGCCGCCGCGGCGCGGACCTGATCGGTGACCTCGATGATCGACAGCAGCGCCTCGGCCTGCAGGCCGGCGCATTTCAGCTCCTCGTCGCGGGCGTTGGTCAGGAAGCCGTCGCGCACGTAGTCACGGCCCGGGCCAGCCAGGCCCTGGGCGCACTCGGCGACGCAGTGATTGTTGGTCGCCACCAGTCCCTCGGGGCTGACGATGCCGCCCGAGCAGCCGTCGCTCAGCCGAATCGCCGCCGCCTGGGCGGCGTCCAGCCACGCCTGGTCCAGGGTCACGCCATAGGCGGCCTTGATCTTGTCGACCGGGACCTTGTCGAGGGGCCACATCCCCTCGTCGGCTCGCGCCGGCGCGGTCGCCGCCAGCGTCAGGACCCACGCCAAGGCGAGTCGCGGGACGATCGGGGGAAGGGTCGGTCGTTGCACTGAGTGGGTCGTTCCAGGCTCGGGATGGGAGGGCCAAGACGCCTTTGTTCCACGACATCCACGAATATTTCACTGCGGCAATCCGCCTTACCCCGATTTAACTTGGACGTTCGCCGATCCCCGTTCATTCCTGCAACCGTCGGTATGGGGGAGCGGGTTTCGAATGTCGTTGGCCTTGGCCACTCTTCTCTATGAGTGGCGTCGTTACATGGCGGCCGTGGTCGCCCTGGCCTTTTCGGGCCTTCTGGTGCTGGCCCAGGTCGGCATGTTCGTGGGCATCGGCAAGGGCTTCACCGCCCAGATCGACCGCGCGCGCGCCGACATCATGGTGCTGGGCCCGGGCGCCAAGGCGCTGTTCGGCGGGGGTCAATCCGGCCTGCCCCGGCGCATGATCCCGCTGGTCTACAGCCACCCCGAGGTCACGCAGGTGGCGCCGCTGGACGGCTCCGGGGGCCGTTTCCAGAATATCCTCACGCCCGAGCAGCAGGCCAAGCAAGAGGCGCGCGCCAAAAAGGGCGGCAAGGGCGCGGCCGGCGGAGGCCGCAAGAGCGAGTTCGTCAACGTCCTCGTGATCGACGCCATCCCGGGATATGTGACGGTCCCGACCGACTACACCCAAGATATGATCGAGGCCCTGCGCCGCCCGTTCGCCGTCGCCGTGGACGAAACCGCGCTCAAGCGCCTGGGCGTCAAGAAGGGCGACAAGGCCCTCTACAACGGCAAGACCATTTACATCGCGGTGGTGACCCACGGCTATCCGAACGTCATCCAGGCGACCCTGGTCATGTCGCGCGACACGCTGCGGATGCTGGGCGAGGCCGATACCGGCCAGCGGGTCGGACCGTTGATGGTCGAGATCAAGAACCCCGCCCGCGCGGAGATCGTCGCGGCCCAACTCAACAAGAAGGCCGACGGCAAGTTCCGCGCCTGGACCCGTCAGGAACTCGCCGACGCCAACGCCAGCGCCATGCTGGACGACCAGATCATCGGCATCATGCTGGGCTTCTCGGCGTTCCTGGGCCTGCTGATCGGGGTGGCCATCACCTGGCAGACCCTGCGTGGGGCGATCATGGCCAACATCAAGGAGTTCGCCTCCCTGCGCGCCCTGGGCGTCTCGATGGGCGACCTGCGCAAGATCGTCATGGAGCTCAGCTTCTGGGTCGGCATCGTCGGCGTTCTGGCGGCGGGCCTCTTGACCTGGGGCGTGTCGCTGCTCGCCGTCGCCGGCGGCGTGCCGATGTACTTCCCGCCCACCCTGGTGATCATCGTCGCGGTCTTCCTGATCGGCATCGCCATGCTGTCCGGCTTCCTGTCGCTGGGCATCCTCAAGAACAGCCAACCGGCGGACCTGCTGCGATGAGTCACGATCACAGCCACAAGCGGGGCGAGACCGCCCTGGCCGCCCAGGGCCTGGTCAAGCGGTTCAAGACCGGCCGGACCTTCATCGAGGTGCTCAAGGGCGTGGACTTCGACGCCAAGCACGGCGACGTGACCATGGTCATGGGCCCCTCGGGATCGGGCAAGTCGACCCTGGTGGCGGCGCTGTCGGGCCTGCTGATGCCCGACGAGGGCAAGGTCTCCGCCCTGGAGGCCAAAGACCTCTGGGCGCTGCCCAAGGGCAAGATCGACAAGTTCCGCCTCGACCACTGCGGCTTCATCTTCCAGGGCTTCAACCTGTTCCCGGCCCTGACCGCCAAGCAGCAGGTGATGACGGTGCTCAAGTACCAGGACATCGGTCCCGGGGAGGCCGCCAAGCGCGCCCAGGCGGCTCTGGAGTCGGTGGGCCTGGGCCCGCGCGTCAACCAGCGCCCGTCCGAGCTGTCGGGCGGCGAGAAGCAGCGCGTGGCGATCGCCCGCGCCCTG
The DNA here is from genome assembly GCF_947036865.1 of uncultured Caulobacter sp. GTDB lineage: Bacteria > Pseudomonadota > Alphaproteobacteria > Caulobacterales > Caulobacteraceae > Caulobacter. The sequence continues at coordinate 12,770 of NZ_CAMQSF010000007.1, forward strand.
GCCAAGAACCCGAACCTGATCTTCGCGGACGAACCGACCTCGGCCCTCGACGGCAAGAGCGGCGAGATCGTGATCAAGCTGCTGCGCGCGGCCGCCACAGAGCGCGGCGCGGCGGTGATCTGCGTGACCCACGACCCGCGGCTCGAGGCCTATGCCGACCGCGTCATCCACATCGAAGACGGCCGGATCCTGGACGACGTGCGCCGCACGCCCGACGCCAATCCCGCGCCGCTCAGCCACTGATTTCTGGGGGAACCTCAAAGATGCCCGGCTTCCTGCGCCGACCCGCCTTCTGGATCGTCATCATCGTCGTCGTGCTGCTGGGCGGGGGCTTCGTCTTCGCCAAGAAGCAGGCCGCCGCCAAGAAGAAGCAATTGGAGGTGGCCGCCGCCCAGGAGGAGCCCTCGCCCTACGCGGCCATCGCGCAGGGCAAGGCCGACATCGAGGGCGGCGTGATCCAGGTAGCCGCCCGCCGCCAAGGCATCATCCGCGAGGTCTATGTCCAGGAAGGCGACATGGTGAAGGCCGGCCAGCCGCTGGCCAAGCAGGAGGACGACGACGCGCGCCTGGCCGCCCAGACCGCCAGCGCCGCCCTCGCCTCGGCCCGCGCTCAGCTGGCGCTCTATCAGGTGCAGCTGCGCACGGCCCAGCGCGAATATAACCGCCTGCAAGGCCTGGCCGCCTCCAACTACGTGGCCGCCCAGAAGCTGGACACCGCCCGCGACCAGATCGCCTCGGCCACGGCCAGCATCGGCGCCCAGCAGGCCGCCATCGGCGTCGCCACCGCCCAGCTGGCCCAGGCCAAGTACACCCAGGAGCTGACGGTGATCCGCGCCCCGGCCGACGGCCGCATCGCCCGCCGCCAGGCCAATCCCGGGGCCGGCGCCTCGACCCTGAACGTCACCTCGATGTTCGACCTCGAGCCGAACACCCAGCGCATCGTCCGCGCCGAGATCGTCGAGGCCGACATCCCGAACGTGGCGATCGGCCAGGAGGTCGAAATCCAGCCCGAGAGCGATCCTGACAAGGCCTATGTCGGCAAGGTCCTGCGCCGCGCCTCAGTCTTCGGCGCCCGCAAGCTCGCCTCGGACGATCCCAGCCAGCGCAGCGACGAACGCGTCGTCGAAGTCGTGGTCAGCGCCGACGGCTCGCCCTTGCTGGTGGGCCAGCGCGTGCTGGTCAAGTTCATGAAGCCCGGCCAGAAGGCCGGCGTGAAGCGGAACAAGCCGACGCCTCCGGTGGCGGGGGGCATGACGAAGAAGAAGGCATAGCCGCACCCCAACCCCCTCTCTCCAAAGAGAGGGGATCAGGCGGCGTCCATGCTCGGCGTTCGATGACTAGAACCACACAAAATCAACGCTCTACGATTTTTTCGCGCCCCTGAATGATCCGCGCCAAGTTCCCCCGCGCAATCTTCCGCGTCCCCGTCGCGGGGGCGAAGGGGGACCCGAGCAGGCAACGCTCACGCCCGCCCCCTCACGGGCAAGAACAGCCTGGCGGAGCGGACGATCGAGCCGAAACGCAAACACATCTCACGGTCTCCGGCTTGCCCGGCCGCTCCGTCGCCTCCCCTCACCTTCAGCGGTCGCGCCGCGTGAGGATGAGTTCGCGTGGGCGTCGGCGGTCCCCTTGACCTGCCCTCTCCCGCGCCGCACAACACCGCCAAACCAAACACGCGTTTGAGGGAGACTTCGGCATGGCGGACATCCGCTTCGACGGCAAGGTGGCGATCGTGACGGGCGCCGGCGGCGGCCTGGGACGGCAGCACGCCCTGGAACTGGCCCGCCGGGGCGCCAAGGTCGTGGTCAACGACCTGGGCGGCAGCGTCGACGGCTCGGGCGGCTCGTCCGAGGCGGCCCAGAAGGTCGTCGAGGAGATCAAGGCCTTCGGCGGCGAGGCGATCGCCAACGGCTCGTCGGTGGCGGATGACGCCGGGGTGGCCCACATGGTCAAGCAGGCCATGGACGCCTGGGGTCGCATCGACATCCTGATCGCCAACGCCGGCATCCTGCGCGACAAGACCCTGACCAAGATGGAGCTGGCCGACTTCGAACTGGTCATGCAGGTGCACGTGTTCGGCACCTTCAAGCCGATCAAGGCGGTCTGGGACATCATGAAGGCCCAGAACTATGGCCGTATCGTCGTGACGACGTCGTCGTCGGGCATGTACGGCAATTTCGGCCAGAGCAATTACGGCGCGGCCAAGATGGCGGTGCTGGGCCTGATGAACACCCTCAAGCTCGAGGGCGCCAAGAACGACGTGAAGATCAACGCCATCAGCCCGGTCGCGGCCACCCGCATGACCGAGGGCCTGATGCCGCCGGAAGTCCTGGCCAAGCTGGCCCCGGAATACGTCACCCCGGGCGTCGTCTACCTGTGCTCGGAAGAAGCCCCGACCGGCGCGATCCTGACCGCCGGCGCCGGCGCCTTCGCCCTGTCGCGGATCTACGAGACCGAGGGCGTCTATCTGGGCGAAGGCGGGCTGTCGGCAGAGGAAGTCCGCGACAGCTGGGACCAGATCACCGCCGAAGCGGGCCAGAAGGCCTATTTCAACGGCGGCGAGCAGGGCCAGAAGTTCTTCCGCAAGATGGCCGGCGGCTGAGCCGCGAAACATAGACTGGCCGAGCTCAAGATTACGGCCCAGTTTTGACATAACGACGATTGATGTGGGGCCCTAGCGGCCCCGCATCTTTAACAAAAGCGATAAAATTCTCCTTTCGATCAATTAATAGCAACGCTATCCGGCAACATGCGTTAAACGCGGCGCTCCCCGAGCGCCGCCCGGTGCTCGCGAGCCTCTTCCTCCCCAAGAAGGTCGCTAGTCAAAATGTCTCTCTCGCGTACCCGCCTCGCCGCCGGCGTGGCCCTCGTGGCGCTCGCCGCCGCCTCCCAGGCCTCCGCCTCGGCCTTTTACCTGCAGGAACAGTCGGTGCGCGGCACCGGCCGCGCCTATTCCGGCGAAGTCGCCGACAAGGGCGTCGGCAGCCTGTGGTGGAACCCCGCCTCGATCGCCGGCATCGAGCGCAGCGAAGGCTATTTCGGCCTGAACCTGATCCAGGTGAACTCCAAGGTCGTCAATGACGGCTCGACCATCACCCGTCCGATCCCGCCGGCCGGCCTGACCACCCCGGTCGGCGGCGCGGGCACGGCCTTCGACCCGATCAACGACGGCGTCGTGCCGAACCTGGGCGGCGCCTTCCGGATCAATGACCGCCTGTCGCTCGGCGTGTCGGTCGCCGCGCCGTACAACTTCACCACCGAATACAATCCCGACGCCTGGACCCGCTACGACGCCCTGAAGTCGCAGCTGCGCACGGTCAATGTCGACGGCGTGGTCGCCTATCGCGTCAACGACATGATCGACCTCGGCGTGGGCGTCACCGCCCTCTATGCCGACGCCAAGCTGACCAACGCCCTGCCGAACATCTCGCCGCTGCAGCCCGACGGGACCCAGTCGCTGAAGGGCGACGGCTGGGCCTATGGCTACACCGTCGGCGCCCAGATCCACCCGTCGCAACGCTTCACGATCGGCGCCAGCTATCGCAGCAAGATCGATCAGAAGCTGAAGGGCACCGTGGCCGTCGCCGGCCTCCTGGCCCCGATCCCGGCGGCCAACAACTTCTCGGTCGACGGCCAGGCCAGGATCAGCCTGCCGTGGATCGCCAATGTCGGCGCGCGCTGGATGGTCAACGACCAGTGGACGCTGAACGGCTCGGTCAGCCGCGTGGGCTGGAGCGAGTTCGACGCCATCCGCGTCAACTTCCCCGGTTCGGCCACCGCCGTGCCGCAGAACTACAAGGACGTGACGACCTATGCCGTCGGCGTCGACTTCCAGGCCTCGCCGCGCCTGACCCTGCGCACCGGCGTCCAGTACGACCCGACCCCGACGCCGGACGTCGGCCGCACCGCCCGCGTGCCGGACGGCGATCGCATGATGTACGCGGCCGGCGCCACCTGGGCGGCGACCGACAACCTCAAGCTCGACGCGGCGATCAGCTACATCAGCTTCGACAACGCGCGGATCAACCGCACGGACGTCACCGCGACCGGCTCGACGGTGCGTCTTATGGGCGACGTGACCGGTTCGGCCGTCGTGCTCTCGACCGGCGCCCGCTTCAGCTTCTAAGGCTGGCGAACCGCTGAAACGAGAAGCCCGCCCGGCGCGATCCGGGCGGGCTTTTCACTTTACGGCCCGACCGCTTCCCAGAGGATCCTCGCCGCCCCCACGAAGACCCGCGCCGCCTGTCCCTCCGGCTCGGAGATCACCGCCGGAACGCCCTGGTCGCCGCCGAGGCGCACCGCGATCTCCAGGGGCACGCGGCCCAGCAGCGGAACCTTCAGGCGCTCGGCCTCGGCCACGCCGCCGCCCTCGCCAAAGATCGGGATCGGCGCGCCGGTCGCGGGATCGGCGAAGAAGGCCATGTTCTCGACGAGGCCCAGGATCGGGGTCGCGGTCTTCTCGAACATCGCCGCCGCGCGCCGGGCGTCGATCAGGGCGATCTCCTGCGGCGTCGTCACCAGCACCGCGCCGTCGATCCGCAGCTTCTGAACCAGGGTCAGCTGCACGTCGCCGGTGCCCGGCGGCAGGTCGACGACCAGCACGTCCAGGGGCTGGGCTTCCGAGCCCCAGGCCACGTCGTGGATCATCTGGCGCACCGCCGACGAGGCCATCGGCCCGCGCCAGATCATCGCCTTGCCCTCGTCGACGATGAAGCCGATCGACATCAGCTTGACGCCATGGGCCTCCAGCGGCTGGAGCTTGCCGTCCTCGAACAGCGGATCGCCGTCCACGCCCATCATCTTCGGCGCCGACGGACCATAGATGTCCGCGTCCAGCAGGCCGACGCGCAGGCCCATCCGGGCGAAGGCGACGGCGAGATTCGTCGAGACCGTGGACTTGCCCACCCCGCCCTTGCCCGAGGCCACGGCGATCACATGGCGGACATGGGCCGGCTTCTCGGCCTCCGGCGGCGGGACCACGCGGGCCTGTGGATCCTCGGAAATCTTGGCGCCCTTGCGCACGCGTGTCGCGCCCTCGGCGGCCTGGGCGGTCAGCACGACCTGGGCGATCTCGACGCCGGGCAGACCGGCGAGCGCCTTCTCGGCGGCGTCTCGGACCGGCGCGTAGGTCGCGGCCTGGCTGGCGGGCACCTCAAGCACGAAGCCGGCGCGGCCGTTGCGGACCACCAGGCCCTGCACCAGGCCGGCGGCGACCAACCCCCGCCCGCTCGCCGGGTCGGCGATGCGGTCCAGGGCCACGCGGGCGTCATCGAGGGTCGCGGTCAAGGTCGGGCCTCCAGGTCGGGGGCCTGATATCCGCGCGGTCCTGTCGATTTACAAGGCCGTAGCGACCCTATCGCTGCACGATGTCCTTCTGCTGCGGCGCCAGCTTGGCCAAGAGCTTGTTCTGCGCGGCGAAGGGGACGCGCTCGCGGTCCATGGCGAACTGAAGGTTCTCGACCATGGCGTTGAAATCCTTGTTGGTCTCGCCCTGGTCCTTGTGGGCCTCGCGCATGTCCTTGCCGGTGTAGTCGCAGCCGCCGCCCAGGATGTAGCAGAACTGCTCCTTGAGGGTCCGCGTCAGCCGCGCCTTGTCGGCCGCCGCGAAGAAGTCCTTCACCCGCGGGTCGGCGTAGTTCCGTTCGACGAAGGTCTCGACGATCCGATCGACGCCGGGCTTGCCGTGGAACGCGACCCAGACCGACGGATCGGTGATCGGCGTCGCGCCGGCGTTGGCGTTGGACTGCTTGTAGGGATCGACCGGCTTCTCGCCGGGAGGAACCGTCTGGGCCAAGGCCGAACCGGCCAGGGCCAGGGCGGCGACGGCGGCGATGACGGAGATCTTGGTCATGGTCGCTTCCTCCCTAGAAGCCGGCCTGCAGCGACAGGTAGAGCCCGCGCTGATTCCTGAAGGTGGCGATGTCGCCGAGATCGACATAGGCCGCGGTGACCGACGGGTGCTGACTGACGGCGTAGGCCGCGAACAGGTCCATCCAGTCGTCTTCCTTGGCGAAGGCCAGGTTGCTGGGCTTTGTCCGGTACTCGGCCCCCACCACGAAGCGCTTGCTGAGCAGCAGGCCGGCCGAGCCTTCGAACTGGGGCCTGTAGCCATTGTCCGTGGCCGAGCCGAAGCCCAGCAGGCCGGTCTGATTGGCCTTGGTCAGCCGCACCGTCCCGTTCAGCACCAGCGACTTGTCGAGCAGAAGCTTGGTCGCCGCCACGTACCCGTCGACGCCGCTTTCGTCCTTGGCGCCCACCGCGCTCACGATCGCGCCCTGGTCGTTATGCTTGTACTGCGCCCCGACGCTGATCTGCGGAACCCAGGTGTCCTGATCGTAGACCGCGTCGCCCAGCACCCGCACCTTGGCGCCCAGCACGGTCTGCTTGAACGTGAAGCCCTTGCCGAGGCCGAGCTTGGCCCCGGTCGCGCCGGTGTCGAAGTCCTGGCGCGTCGCCGAGAGCTCGAACCGGTCGCGCCAGCCGACCGCGGCGCCGAAGGCGCGCAGCTTGTAATCGCGGACGCCGACATAGGTCGCGTGCGCCTCGCCGCCGACGCCGCGGCTGGTCTCGGCGCCGGCGATCACCGCCCAGGTCGAGAGACCGCCGCCCGCCCCGCCCTCCAGCGCGCTGACGCCGTGAGTCAGTAGGAGCTTGCCACCGGTCTCGATCTCGCCGGCCAGGGCCGCCCCCGCGCCGCAGCCGGTCAGAGCGCCCGCGACGATCGCCGCGCCCGCCAGTCGCTTCATGGCCTTGATCAAGGAATCGCCCCCGCCGTCGCATCGTCTTCAACAGAAGCGACCTTGGACCGCCAAGGTTTTACGGAGGGTTTCGAAGGTCTCGACAAGCTCACGTCACGTTTGGCGCCGCCCGGCCACGATGTTAACGCGCACTTCACGCGCTCAAGGCTAGGAAAAAGCCGATGAAACACGCAGTTCTGCTCATGGCGGCCGCGACCTTGTGGGGCGGCCAGGCGCTGGCGGGGGACTTCACGGTCACCGTGCGGGGCGCCGACGGCAAACCCGTCCCCGACGCTGTGGTGATGGTCTATCCCAACGGTCAGCCGACCAAGGGCCCGATCAAGTTCCCCTGGCCCTATCGGGTGGCGCAGCAGAACATCCAGTTCAGCCCCTTCATGCTGGTGGTCCCGGTCGGCGCGGAGGTCTCGTTCCCCAACCTCGATAAGGTCCGCCACCACGTCTATTCTTTCTCGCCGGGCAACAAGTTCGAGATCAAGCTGTACGGCCACGAGGAGAACCGCACCGCCAAGATGAGCGCCCCGGGCGCGGTGGCGATCGGCTGCAACATCCACGATCAAATGGTCGGCTTCATTCGCGTGGTCGACACCGCCTATGCCGGCAAGACGGACGCCAATGGCGTCGTGACTATCCAGGACGTGCCGCCGGGCGCCGTCACCGCCAAGCTCTGGCATCCCTACATGCGCGCCCTGAAGAACGAGCGGGCGCTGACCACGACCAGCCTCGGCGCGGGCCCGGCTCGCGAGACCGTGGCCATCGATCTGCGCGCGCCGGCCGAGCATCACTGAAGCCCAGATGTTCACGCGGCTCCAGACCAAGCTGACCGTCCTCTACGCCGGGCTTTTCGCCCTGGCGCTGAGCCTGATCGCGGTCACGGTCTATGTCGCGATCGCCCACAACGCCCAGCGCGCCGTGCGCGAGGAGCTGGCCGCCTCGGGGACGGTGTTCGACCGCGTCTGGGCCCTGCGCACCCAGCGCCTTCACGACGGCGCCGAGCTGCTGTCGCGCGACTTCGGTTTCCGCGCGGCGGTCGCGACCCATGACGGACCGACGATCGAGTCGGCGGTCGGCAATCTGCGCCAGCGGCTGGGTCTCGACTTGGCGTTCACGGTCGGCGTCGACGGCGAGGTCAAGGGCGTCGACCCGTCACGGCTCGACCTCCAGAAGCTCTGGAGCGCGCTCGACGCCCGGGACGACGCCCAGGGCGTCTTCACCATCGACGGCCAGCCCTACCAGGTGATCTCCGCGCCGATCCTGTCGCCGACCCTGGCCGGCTGGGTCGTCTTCGCCGCCAAGCTCGACGAGCGCGAGATGCAGGCGCTGGAAAAGCTTTCGGCCATCGGCCTCGACGCCCAGGTGTTCGACCAGCGCGGCGAGCAGTGGATCTCCGCCGACCGAGGACCGGCCAACGCCGCCCTCGCCGCCTTCGTCGGTCAAGCCATGCGCGGCCGACTGCGCGAGCCGGCCATGCTGGGCGCGGGCGGGGCCCAGAGCCTCGTGCTGGTCAAGCCGATCCAGGCGCTGGACCGAGCCAGCGGCGCGGCCCTGGTGCTGCGCTATCCGATGGCCCAGGCCATGGCGCCCTACCGTCCGCTGATGGCGGCCGTGCTGGTCGTCGGCCTGATCGGCGCGGCCCTGGTCGCGGCGGCGAGCTGGGCTCTGTCGCGTGGGCTCGCCAAGCCGATCACCGCCCTCGACGTCGCCGCGCGCCGTCTGCAGCGCGGCGAGGAAGTGACCGTCGAGGTAAACACGCGCGACGAGATCGGCCGCCTGGCCGACAGCTTCAACCTGATGGCCAGCGAGATCCGCCAGCGCGAAGCCGACATGATCCGACAGGCCCTGCACGACAGCGAGACCGGACTGCCCAACCGCCGCGCCCTGGAGCGCGAGATCGAGCGCCGTCTGGCCGGGCTGGCGCCCGGCGAGCAGGTGGTGATCAGCACGATCGGCTTCGACCGTTTCCCGCAGGTCCGCGCCGCCATCGGCTACGAGCAGGCCACGCAGCTGGTGGCGAAACTGGGCCAACGCGTCGCCGCCACCGTGCCGGGCGTCGTCGTCGGACGCCTCACCACCTCGATCCTCTGCACGATCTCGGCGGCCAGCGACATGGACTCGGTGCTGCGGCGCGCCGAGCGCTTCGTGCCGAGTCTCGAGGCCCCCATTCTGATCGGCGGCGAACCCGTCGACGTCCACGTCAGCCACGGCCTGGCCGCGACGACGGCGGGCGAGCTGGATGCCTCCCGCCTGATCGAGCGCGCGCTGATCGCGCTGGACCAGGCCCGGGCCGCCCGGAAAAAGCTGATGTCTTTCGACGCGGCCGCCTATGGCGATCCGTCCGCCAATCTGTCGCTGATGAGCGAGATGCTGGAGGCGGTCCGTCGCGGCCAGCTCTATCTCAATCATCAGCCGAAGCTGGATCTGCGCACCGGCCTCATCACCGGCGTCGAGGCCCTGGCCCGCTGGAACCACCCGACGCGCGGCTTCCTGCGCCCCGATCTCTTCGTCGGCATGGCCGAGGAAACCGGCCACATCCGCGCGCTGACCGACTATGTCCTGGACCAGGCGATCGAGGACCAGGCCCGCCTGGCCGCCGCCGGCCACGACGTGCTGATGTCCGTCAATATCTCGGGCCGCCTGATCGACGACCACGCCTTCGCCGACCACGCCCTGGCGCGCGTCGCCGCGACCGGGGCGCGGCTTTGCTTCGAGATCACCGAAACCGCCGTGATCGGCAATCCCGACGTGGCCCTGGGCGTGCTGGAGCGCTTCGCCGAGGCGGGCGTGTCGGTGTCGATCGACGACTACGGCTCGGGCCTGTCGTCCCTGGCCTATCTGAAGCAGATCCGCGCCGACGAGCTGAAGATCGACAAGGCCTTCGTCATGACCTTGCAGGCCGGCGACAAGGACGCGTTGCTGGTCAAGTCGACGGTCGACCTGGCCCACAGCCTGGGCATGAAGGTCACCGCCGAGGGCGTCGAGACCCGCGAGGGCCTGGCCGCCCTGCAACTGATGGGCTGCGACCTGGCCCAGGGCTATCACATCGCCAAGCCGATGGCGCTGGACGCGCTGGTCGCGTTCCTGGACCGCTGGTCGATCGACCTGCCGGAAGAAGCGCGCCGGAAGGCTTAGGCGACGCCTTCGACGGACGCCTTCAGCAGATCCAGCACATGGTGCAGGCTGTCGGCGATGTGCACGCACTTGTCGTGCATCTCCTCGTTCGGATCGAGGATGTCGGGCACCATCACCGTCATCATGCCGGCCGCGTGAGCGGCGCGGACGCCGGGGTGGCTGTCCTCCAGCGCCAGGCACCCGGCGGGGTCGACGCGCAGGCGCTCGGCGGCCAGCAGGTAGGGATCGGGGTTCGGCTTGTGTCGCGTCACGTCGTGGTGGGCGACCACCGCGTTGAACCGGTGAAGCAGATCAAAGCGACCCAGATAACGCTCGACGGCGGCCATGCCGTTCGACGTCGCGATGCCGCGCGGCAAGCCCAGGTCGTCCAGATAGTCGAGGATCTCGACGACCCCCGTCTTCAGCTTGGTCTCGGCTTCCAGCAGGTCCTCGATGTCGGCCCAGACCCGTTCGAAATAGGCCTGCACCGGGAAATCCTCGCCATAGAGCTGGCGCATCATGGCGGCGCTCTCGGGCGTCGTCTTGCCCACCATGGCGGCGTAGATCTCGCCGGTGAACGCCACGCCGAACGCCTTGCCGGCGTCGATCATCGCCGCGCGGTAGACGATCTCGGTGTCCAGCAGCAGGCCGTCCATGTCGAACACGACGGCCTCGACGCGGCGGGGGAAGCTCACCGGCGGAACTCCTCGGCCCGAAAGCCCTGGAAGTAGAGCAAGGTCGTCAGGTCGGTATGGTCGACCTTGGCGTCGGCCTGGGCCGCCACGATCGGCTTGGCGCGATAGGCGACGCCCAGACCCGCGGCCTCGATCATCGCCAGATCGTTGGCGCCGTCGCCGACGGCCAGGGCGTCGGCGGGGGTCAGGCCCAGCGCCGCCGTCTCCTCGCGGAGCGCCGCCAGCTTGGCCTCCTTGCCGAGGATCGGATCGCCGACCTCGCCCGTCAGCGCGCCGTCGCGCTCGATCAGGGTGTTGGCGCGGTTCAGGTGGAAGCCGGCCGCCTCGGCCACGCGGCTGGTAAAGAAGGTGAAGCCGCCCGAGACCAGGGCGCAGCGCGCGCCGTGCGCGGCCATCGTGCGCACCAGCGTCTCGGCGCCTGGGTTCAGCCGCACCCGCTGATCGTAACAGGCCTGAAGGGCGTCGACGCCCAGCCCTTTCAGCATGCCGACCCGCTCGCGCAGGGCGCCTTCGAAGGCCAGTTCGCCGCGCATCGCCCGCTCGGTGATCTCCGAGACCTTGTCCTTGACCCCGGCGAAGTCGGCCAGTTCATCCAGGCACTCGACGTTGATGATCGTGGAGTCCATGTCGGCGATCAGCAGGCGCTTGCGGCGGTTGGCGACCGGCTGGATCGCGAGGTCGACCGGCAGGCCGGCGAGATCGTCCGCCAAGGTCTCGAGCACGCCGCGATCCCCATGGACGTCGGCGGCCAGAGGCCCCAGGGTCTCGCGGCGGCTGGACAGCACGGCTTCGGCGCGCGAAACGGCGGCGGCGTATGCGTCGGGGTTCGCCCCCACGACGGTGAGGACGGTCGGAATGGTGGAGAGTTCGGACATCGCGCCCCGCATCTGGCTGATTGCCGGCCCGACCGCAAGCGGTAAGTCGGCCCATGCCCTGCGGCTGGCCGAGGCGCTGGGCGGCGAGATCGTCAACGCCGACTCCATGCAGATCTATGCGGGCCTGCGCGTCCTGACCGCCGGTCCCTCGCCCGAGGAGATCGCCCGCGCGCCGCATCACCTGTTCGAAGTGGCCGACGCCGCCGTCGGCTGGTCGGTCGGCCGTTGGCTGGAGGCGGTGACCAAGGCGCTGTCGGACATCGAAGCCCGGGGACGGCCCGCGATCGTGGTCGGCGGCACCGGCCTCTACTTTCGCGCCCTCACCCATGGCCTGGCGGACGTGCCGCCCGTGCCCGAGACCCAGCGCGAGATCTCCGGCCTGCTCTACGCCGCGCGGGGCGAAGCGGAATTCCGCGAGATTCTTCGCCCCCTGGACCCCGACGCCGAGGCCCGCATCGAGGCGGGCGACCGCCAACGCCTGGTTCGCGCCCACGCCGTGGCGGTGGCGACCGGCAAGTCGCTGACCGCCTGGCAGACCGACACCAAGCCCGCGCTCGCGCCTGGAACCTGGAAGGGCTTGGTGCTCGACCCGCCGCGCGCCGACCTCTACGCCCGCTGCGACGCGCGTCTCTCGGTCATGGTCGAGCAAGGCGCGCTGGACGAGGTGCGAGCCATGGAGGCGCGGAAGCTCGATCCTGCCCTGCCCGCCCTGAAGGCCGTCGGCTACCGCGAGTTCGCCGCTCATCTCCGGGGCGAGACCACGTTGGAGCAGGCTCTGGACGCCGCGCGGCAGGAGACCCGCCGCTACGCCAAGCGCCAGTTGACCTGGTTCCGCAACCAGACCCCGGACTGGGAACGCGTCAGCGTTCCGTGATCGTAACGCCGCTCTTGAGGAGACGCGGCTGGACCGCGAGCTTGTAGTCGTCCTCGAACATCTGGTCCTTCAGGCGGTCCAGGCTGGCGATCACCCGATCCTCGGCGTCGGTGACGGGCTTGGCGAACACCTCGCACGCGGTCCCGACGGGCAGATCGGCCTGGCCGTTCTCGATGGCCTGCAACGGCTTGGTCGCCCCCTCCTCGCAACCGAGGGTTCCAGTGATCGAGTAGAAGCAGAGATCGCGCTGGAGGTAGGACTCGACAACCCAGGCGCAGGGGATGGCCGACACGGTCACGCCCGCCGGCGCGACGGGAACGGCGCCCGGCTTGGCGATCGTCCGCGTGAAGATCTGATAGCGCACGACGGCGTTCTCGGTCTTGCCGCCCTTGGTCAGCAGCAAGGCCTTGGCCTTCTGCGCCACCGGCGCCAGGCGCTGCAAGGTGGGCGATGCGGGCGGCGCCGGGGCGGTCGCGGCGGGCGGCGTGGCGGCTTGCGGCGGCAAGGTGGCCTCCAAGGTTGAGCTTGGCCATGGTGAGCATGTTTTCTCAACGTTGGCGAGCGGCCGACTGGACGCCGCCGCCCGTCCGAGCGATGTCAGGCCCCAAGAAGGAGACCGTCATGTCCCTCATCGAACAGATCGCTCAGCGCCTGAAAGCGCGCGGCGAGACCATCGCCGTGGCCGAGTCCTCGACCGGCGGGCTGATCTCGGCGGCGCTGCTCAGCCAGGGCGGGGCCTCGGCCTATTATCGCGGCGGAGCCATCGTCTACACGCCCAAGGCCCGCGCGGCCCTGATGGGCGTCTCCAAGGAGCAGATGGGCGAGATGCGTTCGGCCAGCGAGCCCTACGCCCGCTTCATGGCCGATCGTGTCCGCCAGCACATGGCGGCGACCTGGGGACTGGCCGAGACCGGCGCGACCGGTCCGTCCGGCAACGCCTACGGCGACGCCGCCGGCCATTGCTGCCTGGCGGTCTCGGGGCCCGTTTCGCTGAGCCGAGTCCTGGAGACCGGCCACGGCGAGCGCATGGCGAATATGGAAACCTTCCGCGACACCGCGCTCGAACTTCTACTGGAAGCGCTGAACGGCTGACGAGGGCCAAGAATTGGCGCCAAGCAGGCGCCTCGCGCCAATCGGTTTCAGGGTAGCGCCCAGGCGCGGTCGAACCTGCCCTCCTGGTCGGCGATTATGGCATGCCGCACCGCGCGTTGGAGGCAGAACCTTGCGGCGTTCCGCGCCTTGACGGGGGTTGCCGCGCATGTCATGACCCGTTCCGTAGCTTTGGAGCAATACTCGTGCGCAAAACCATGATCGTACTTATGGAGCGGCCGTTCGCGGGGTGACCTCGAAGTCACGTCGTAGCTCGGTCGCGCGCGCAAAGGTCCTTCGGGGCCTTTTTTCTTTTCCAGCTTCCCCCTTCTCGCCTCTCCCCACCGGATCCGTCCCATGACCGCCCACCAGACCATCGAGAGCCAGGCTCCCGCCGCCGAAGCCGCCGACCGCGCCATGACCGGCGCCGAGATCGTGGTTCGCGGCCTCGTGGATCAGGGCGTCGAGGTGCTTTTCGGCTATCCGGGCGGCGCGGTGCTGCCGATTTACGACGCGCTGTTCCACGAGCCGCGCCTGCAGCACATTCTCGTGCGCCACGAGCAAGGCGCGGCCCACGCCGCCGAGGGCTATGCCCGCAGCTCGGGCAAGCCGGGCGTCGTCCTGGTCACCTCGGGTCCCGGCGCGACCAACGCCATCACCGGCATCATGGACGCCCTGATGGACTCGATCCCGATGGTCGTGATCACCGGCCAGGTGCCGACCCACCTGATCGGCACCGACGCCTTCCAGGAGGCGGACACGGTCGGCATGACCCGCTCGTGCACCAAGCACAACTATCTGGTCAAGGACGTCCGCGACCTGCCGCACGTGATCCACGAGGCGTTCAAGATCGCCACCACGGGGCGTCCCGGCCCGGTGCTGATCGACATCCCCAAGGACGTCCAGTTCGCCAAGGGCGAATATTACGGCCCCGAGGAGGTCCGCTCGACCCACGCCTACGCGCCGCGCACCAAGGGTGATCCGAACCGCATCGCCGAGGCGGCCCGGATGATCGCAAACGCCCGCCGGCCGATCTTCTACACCGGCGGCGGCGTCATCAACGCCGGCCCCAAGGCCAGCCAGGCCCTGCGCGAGTTCGCGGCCCTGACCGGCGCGCCGGTGACCTCGACCCTGATGGGCCTGGGCGCCTTCCCGGCCGCCGATCCGGCCTGGCTGGGCATGCTGGGCATGCACGGCACGTTCGAGGCCAACAACGCCATGCACGACTGCGACGTGATGATCTGCGTCGGCGCGCGCTTCGACGACCGCGTCACCGGCCGCCTGGACGCCTTCTCGCCGGGCTCCAAGAAGATCCACATCGACATCGACCCGTCCTCGATCAACAAGAACGTCCGTGTCGACCTGCCGATCGTCGGCGACGCGGCTTCCGTGCTGGAATACCTGATCGCCGCCTGGAAGGCCGCCAATCTCCAGCCGAACAAGGCCGCGCTGAGCGACTGGTGGGCCCAGATCGACCAGTGGCGCGCCCGCCAATGCCTGAAGTACCGGGCGTCCGACACCGTCATCAAGCCGCAGCACGCCATCCAGCGCCTGTACGAGCTGACCAAGGACAAGGACGTCTACATCACGACCGAGGTCGGCCAGCATCAGATGTGGGCCGCCCAGTTCTTCCGCTTCGAGGAGCCGAACCGCTGGATGACCTCCGGGGGCCTGGGCACCATGGGCTATGGCCTGCCCGCCGCCCTGGGCGTGCAACTGGCCCACCCGAACAGCCTGGTCGTCGACATCGCCGGCGAGGCCTCGATCCAGATGTGCATCCAGGAGCTGTCGACCGCCATCCAGTTCGACCTGCCCGTCAAGATCTTCATCCTGAACAACGAATGGATGGGCATGGTCCGCCAGTGGCAGCAGCTGCTGCACGGCGAGCGCTACAGCCACTCCTATTCCGACAGCCTGCCCGACTTCGTGAAGCTGGCCGAGGCCTATGGCGCGCACGGCATCCGCTGCGACGACCCGGCCGAGCTGGACGCCAAGATCCTGGAGATGATCAACAGCGACAAGCCGGTGATCTTCGACTGCCGCGTCGAGAAGCACGAGAACTGCCTGCCGATGATCCCGTCGGGCAAGGCCCACAACGAGATGATCCTGCCCGAGGAGGTCGAGGACCTGGGCTCGGTGATCGACGAGGCCGGGCGCGGGCTGGTGTAGGCCATGCCCTGCGTCCTTCGAGGCCCTCCTACGGAGGGCGCCTCAGGATGAGGACGGTGGGGTGAGAGCAAGGTTTTTCGACTTCCACCCCGAAAAAACTTCCTCATCCTGAGGCGCCCTCCGTAGGAGGGCCTCGAAGGACGCACGGCCGATGTACGACGTTCAGAGCGCCTGGGTGTACATTTTGCGATGCAGTGATGGGTCCTATTATGTTGGCTCGCATCGCGGGCCCGATCCAGACGCTAGAGTATCAATGCACCGCCAAGGCTTGGGCGGCGACTACACTGCGGCGCGGCTTCCAGTGGAGTTGGTTTGGTGCGAGGCCTTCCAATTCATCACGGACGCCATCGCGGCCGAACGGCGCATCAAAGGTTGGTCTCGCGCCAAGAAGGAAGCCATGATCCGCGGAGATTGGGACGCCCTGCCCGCTCTGTCTCGTCGTCGGGGCGGCAAGCCCCTATTGAACCAGAAAACTCAGCAAAAGCGCGTCAAAATGACCACCAACACCCAGCCCGCTCCCGCCTCGGCCTACGACCTCAGCCCCAACGAACAGGCCGAGCAGTCGGCGACCTTCGCCCTGCTGGTCGATAACGAACCCGGCGTCCTGCATCGCGTCGTCGGACTGTTCGCGGCGCGCGGCTACAACATCGAGAGCCTCACGGTGGCCGAGACCGACCGCAAGGCCCACACCAGTCGGATCACCGTGGTGACCCGGGGCACGCGTCAGGTGCTGGACCAGATCGAGGCTCAGCTGAACAAGGTCGTCAACGTCCGCCGTGTGCACGACGTCACCCGCGACCCGAACGGCGTCGAGCGCGAGCTGGCCCTGGTCAAGGTGCGCGGCGTCGGCGCCGACCGCGTCGAGGCGTTGCGGATCGCCGAGATCTTCCGCGCCAAGCCCGTGGACACCACGCTGGAAAGCTTCGTGTTCGAGGTCTCCGGCGCGCCGTCCAAGATCGACAAGTTCCTGGACCTGATGCGCCCGCTGGGCCTGGTGGAACTTTCGCGGACCGGCGTCCTTTCCATCGAGCGGGGCGTCGAAGGGATGTAGGCGATGGGCGGCATGGCGGGACTGATCGCGGGGCTGGCCTTGGCCGTCCAGCAAGCCCCGCCGCCGCCGGCCGCCGTTCCCGATCCCGCGATCTGGTGGTCGCCGGACGTCCCGCGTCCGCCTCCCGAGGTGGAGCCTCTCTATAACCGCCGGCTGGGCAAAGGCGATCAGCCGATCCCGATCGACAACGGCGTCGAGCCGCTGCTCTACCGGCTCTGGGGCCTGCAGCCGCTGCAGAGCCAGATCCTCTACAAAGGGGAACTGATCGTCGAGGTCTGGGCGCGGCCCGCGCGGGGGGTGCGGCAGGCCGTGGTCCGCGTCACCGTGCGCCGCGACGGCCGCGCCTTTGTCCAGGCCCGCGCCGGCCTGGGCTGCTGTACGCCCGAAATCGGGCGGCGCGTCGACGTCAACGCCGAGCTCTCGAACGAACAAGCCGCGCGCCTGAAGCCGCTCGCGGCCGATGCCGCCTGGAGCCAGCCCCGCGCCGTGATCGTCGACTATGGCGGCGGCGCGGTCTCGGCCCTGTGCGTCGACGGCGTCTCCTGGGATGTGACCTTGCTGGTTCCCGGCCAGGCGCGCCACCTGCGCCGGGCCTGCGACGACGCCGAGGTCGGCTCGATCGCCCGGGTCCTGTCCTCGGTGATCGGCGCGGCGGCGGGCCGCGATCCGCGCTTCGACGCGGTGTTGCCCAAGGGCGCCGATTTCTCGCGCCAGCAACGCGCCTATGACGACCTGATCGCCTCGGGCGGCCGACTGGTCCCCGGCGAGCACGACCGCCCTCAGCCGCCGCCGGTTCCGGTCTCGGCGGGCGAAGAGGCCTCTACGCCCTCGCCATCTGCTCAGGCTGTTCCCGCAGCCGCGCCACGTCCCTGAGGGGCGGCGCGCCGAAGAGGCGGGCGTATTCGCGGCTGAACTGCGAGGGGCTGTCATAGCCGACCGCGTGGCCGGCCGCGGCCGCGTCCAGCCTCTGGACCAGGATCAACCGCCGCGCCTCCTGCAGGCGGATCTGCTTCTGGTACTGCAGCGGCGACAGCGACGTGACGGCCTTGAAGTGCTGGTGCAGGGCCGACGGACTCATCCGCGCCTCCTCGGCCACGACGTCGATGCTGAACGGCTGGTCGAAGTTGCGCTTGATCCAGCCAATGGCGCGGTTGACTTGGCGCAGGCGGCCGTCGCGGCGAGCGATCTGGGCCAGGCGCGGTCCCTGCGGGCCGCTCAGCAGGCGATAGATGATCTCCCGCTCGATCAGCGGCGCCATTACGGCTACCTCCTCCGGCGTTTCCAGGAGCCGGGCCATCCGGCAGACGGCGTCGAACAACTGCGGGGTCATGGCCCCGGCCGACATGCCGCCGACCAGGGGCGCGGCGGCGTCCAGCCGCGCGGCGAGACCCGACTCCATCATCATCTCGCTGATCAGATTGGCGTCCAACACGATCCGGAAGCTGAGATAGGGCTTCTCCGGCGAGGCCTCGACCACCTGGCCGACCACCGGCACGTCGATCGAGGACAGGAAGAAGTTGCGCTCGTCGTACTCGTGCAGGGCGTCGCCGACCATGATCCGCTTGCGGCCCTGCGCCAGGACGCAGAACGAAGGGTCGTGAAGCCCGTGGTTGGGCTCGCTCGGCCGCGTCAGCCGATAGAGATTGACCCTGGGGCAACAGGTGTCGACCGGACCTTCATCCGGCGTGAATCGTTCAATCAAAGCAGCCAGCGCCTCGCGCGTACTCATGCGACTTCCTTTTGGAACCAAGGCTATTTCTAAGCCTTACACGATCCCCCGTCACGCGACGGCGTTCGGTTGCGGAGGATCGTGCAATCATGCCGGAGCATCGGTCTACCGGCTGGACGGGCGGGCGCCCCATAGTGGCCTCGTTCCGCTCCCCGACGCGGCAACTCCCAAAATTCGGTTCGCGATGAGATCCCCCACGCCCCGGCGCGGCGTGGCGGCTCCGCGCTGGTTCGTCGCCCTGCTGCTGGGCGGCGCGGCCGCGCTGACCGCCATGACCGCCGCGCTTCCCAGTCCCTCGGCCGCTCCGGCCGCCCTCGTTTCCAGGAGCTCTTCCCGATGATGATGTCCGCCATCGTTCCCCACCGGCCGGTCTCGGGCGTCTGGACCTCGGCCGACGGCCACGTCTCGCTCGAACTGCGCGCCGACGGCCGCTTCATCGAGACCCGCGACGACTTCGCCGACGTGTTCACCGGCGTCTATGTGCTGGTCGGCGAGACCCTGAAGCTGTTCGAGGATCGCGGCGCGGTGATCAGCGGCAAGCTGGTCGACGGCCGACTCAGCCTGGGGACGGCCTGAGCCGCGCCCTTCCCTCGGGACGGCGAACACCCTATATTGGAAATGTCCGGCTTCGGCCGAACTATGGGGATAAACGCGCACGTAATAAGCGGACTGGACCCGGGTGCGATTCCCGGCGGCTCCACCAAATCTCTCCCAAGTTATCATGGGACTGTGCGGGGCCGATCAGCATCGACAGACGTGTAAAGGTGTAGCTTTCTCTCGGCCTGACCCACCGTTTCGGGTCTTTATCTAAATGCGAACGATAACTTCGCTGAAGAGTTCGCCGTCGCCGCGTAATGCGGCGCAGGTGAATTCGCCTCTTAAGTCCTAGGGGTTCAGATCCCTAGGCGGGGCCCGGAGGGAGCCTGCCAACAGAATCCCTCCACTCTATCCGGAACCTGGCCTTTCTTTCGCTCTCCCATCCGCGCGGGAGGGCGCGCGCATCTATGCCTGAGGCTGCTCACCGAAAATCGGTTGCGACTTTTTCTCCGGACAGCAGCGGCCGCTTTGCGCGAAGCCGCCGACGCGGTAGGGTCGCGGTCCCGTTTCCAGTTCGAAGTATCGACCGAGCGCATGTCCCAGACCAATCCGCCCGAAGACCTCATGCAGTACGAGGCCATGGCCCAGGACGCCTTGCGCGGCGTGGTCAAGGCGGCCTTGAAGAAGGCCGCCGCGCCGGGCGGCCTGCCCGAGCCGCACCACCTGTACATCACCTTCAAGACCAAGGCCGCCGGCGTCTCGGGACCGCAGGATCTGCTGGGCAAGTACCCCGACGAGATGACCATCGTCCTGCAGCATCAGTACTGGGACCTGGCGCCCGGCGAGACCTTCTTCTCGGTGACGCTGAAGTTCGGCGGCCAGCCCAAGCGCCTGTCGGTGCCCTATGCGGCGGTGACGCGATTCTACGACCCGTCGGTCCAGTTCGCTCTGCAGTTCGCCGCGCCCGAGATCGTCGAGGCCGAACCCGAGCCCGAGCCCGAACCCGAGCCCCCCGCGCCGCAGGCCGAGGACGGCCCCAAGATCGTCTCGCTGGACCAGTTCCGGAAGAAATGAGCGACGTCGCCGCCGACACGCCACAAGCCCTGACCGACGAGGCGATCCTCGCCCGCTTTCGCGCGTCCAAGAGCCAGCCGACCGGATCCCAGACCCTGGGGTTCGAGCTGCTCGCCGTCCGCCAGGCCGATCGCGAGGTCGAGGTCGGCTTCACGGCGCGGGCCGAGCTGCTCTGCAACCCGATGGGCCAGATCCAGGGCGGCTATGTCTGCGCCATGCTGGACGAGTGCATGTCGGTGGCCGGCATGATCACGTCGGGCATGACCCACGTCGTTCCCACCCTGGAGATGAAGACCAGCTTCCTGCGGCCCGCCATGCCGGGCGCGCTGCGCGGCGTCGGTCGCGTGGTGAAGTGGGGCCGCACGGTCTGCTTCATGGAGGGCGAACTCTACGACGCCGAGGGCAAGCTGCTGGCCAAATCCACCGGCACGGCGGTCCCGACGCCCTTCGCCAATTTCAAGAAGAAATAGGGACCCAGAGCATGCGGGGGGCGGCGGCGGTCATCGGACTTCTGGTGTTGCTCCTCTCCCCGCCCGCGCGAGCCACCGGACCGTTCTCGAACTGGGCGGCGGTCGTGGTGGCCGGCGACTTTCACGCCCACTCGGGCGGGCCGACCGAAGCCTTCGACAACGCGCGGCGCGACGTCGCCAAGACCCTGGTCGGCCTCGGCTTCGACAAGGCCGCCATCCAGCAGTTCTCGGTGCGGCCAGAGCGCTATCCCGCCGAAGCGCCTGGACGGTCGGACGCCCCGACCATCTACGACGCGCTCCGCGTCAAGGCCCAGACAGCCAAGGCCGGCTGCCTGTTCTACATCAGCTCGCACGGCAGTCCCGAAGGCGCGATTCTCGGCGAGGATTATCTGCGGCCGCACCTGTTGGCCGCCATGCTGGACGACGCTTGCCCGAACCGTCCCAGCATCGTGGTGATTTCCGCCTGTTTTTCGGGCGTCTTCATTCCGCCTTTGCAGAAGAGCGACCGGCTGATCCTTACCGCGGCGCGTCCCGACCGCGCCTCGTTCGGCTGTGGCGAGAGCGACAAATATCCGTTCTTCGACGACTGCTTCCTGTCCGCCGCCCCGGGCGCGCACGACTTCGCGGCGTTGGGCGCGGGCGTCCAGGCGTGCGTCGCGCGCAAGGAGAAGGAGACGGGCGCCGAACCCGCGTCCGAGCCGCAGGTGTGGATCGGTCCGGCGCTGCGCCCGATGCTGCCGCTGTACGCGTTCAATCGAGGCAAGCCGGCGGCGCCTTGAGCGGTGATCGGGTTTGACCCTGGCGGCCAGCACGCTACACAAACCCTTGGGGTTTTCCGCAACACCCAGGGGACATCTTTGACGTCGCGCGTATCGCCCGTCGCCGCCTTCGCGGCGGCTTTCATCGCTCTTTGCTGCGGGTTGGGATCGGAGGCGCGAGCGCAGGACGCCGATCCGAAGCCGCCGGCGGCGGCGCCGCCGACCTTCACCGACGGCCCGCGCCCCTATAACAGCCTTCGCCCCAAGCGGCGCCCGCGCCCCGCGCAGATCACCGCCGCGACGCTGGCCGCGCGCGCCAAGCCCGTGATCGCGCCGTCGACGCCGACGCCCGTGGCGGCGCCGGCGCCGACCGGGGTCGCGGCGATTCCGCCCCAGCAACTGGAAGCCTTTGTCGACGGCGTCGTCGAGCGCGCCATGACCCGCGACCACATCGCCGGCGTGACCTTGTCGGTGGTGCAGAACGGCCAGGTGATCCTGAAGAAGGGCTACGGCTTCGCCAATCTGGGCCGTCGGCAGCCGGTCGATCCCGACAAGACGCTGTTCCGGGTCGCCTCGATCTCGAAGACCTTCACCTGGATCGCCTTGATGAACGAAATCGAGTCCGGCCACATGCGGCTGGACGGTCCGGTGAACCTCTATCTGCCCGAACCGCTGCAGGTGAAGGACCAGGGCAAAAAGACCCAGGTTCGGCTGCGCGATCTGATGACCCACACCGCCGGCTTCGAGGATCGGGCGCTCGGGCAGCTGTTCGAGCGCGACCCCAATCGCATCCGCACGCTGACGGAATACCTGCGCCAGGAGCGCCCGCGCCGGGTCCGCGAGCCGGGCCTGTTGCCCAGCTATTCGAACTACGGCGCGGCCCTCGCGGGCGCGGCGGTGTCCAACGTGACCGGCAAGCCTTACGAGGATCTGGTCAGCCAGGAGATCATCCTGCCCGCCGGCATGACCCACACCACCTTCCGCGAGGCTCGCCCCTGGCGCGACGGTCTGCCCGCCCCGATGAACGAGGCCCTGGCCGCGAACCTTTCGGATGGCTTCTCGTGGACTCCGACCGGGTGGAAGACCCAGCCGCGCGAATTCATGGGTCAGGTGGCGCCGGCGGCGGCGGCCTCCACGACCGCCGGCGACATGGCCCGCTACATGACCCTGCTGCTCAACGGCGGGACGATCGACGGTAAGACGATCTTCTCCCCGAAGACCGCCCTGGCCTTCCGCACGCCGATGTACCGCCCCGCGCCCGAGGCCGCCGGCTGGAACGCCGGCTTCCAGGACACGCCGCTTCCCGGCGGCCGCCGCGGCTATGGTCACCAGGGCGCGACGCTCTACTTCTATTCGAACATGGTGATCGCGCCGGATCTGGGCCTTGGGATCTTCGTGTCGGTCAATACCGACAGCGGCGCCAACCTGCCCGCCACCCTGCCCGGAACCATCGTCGAACACTTCTACGCGCCCGCGCCCGCCGTGCCGCCGGCCAGCGCCCTCACCTACGACCAGGCCCGGGTCTATGAGGGCGACTACCTGACCACCCGACGCGCCTATGGCGGGCTCGAGGGTTTCAGCGGCCGCATCGTGGGCAGGGCCAGCGTGCGCGCCACGCCCGACGGCCGACTGGCGGTCACGGACGGCGGCGTCCGCACCTTGTTCAACGGAACCGGAAAGCCGGGCGTGTTCAAGGCCGTCGACAGCGCCCTGACCCTGGTCTTCGACGCCAACGGCGATCGCCCGTCCCGCTTCTACGCGGCGCGGGGAACCTCCACCTTCGAGCGGATCGACTTTTTCCATTCCGCCGGCTTGCTGCTGTGGACCGCGATCCTGACCGGCGCGGCCTCGGTCGCGACCATCCTGGGCGTCTTCTTCCGCAACCGCCGGGAATCGCGTCAGACGCCGATCCAGGCCCGCGCCAGCCAGATGCAGGTCATGCAGGCCGTGCTGTGGCTGATCTCGGCGGGATGCCTGGGGATCTTCGCCCAGAAGGCCGCGGATCAGACAGCCGTCTTCTTCGGATGGCCCAGCGGCTGGCTGCTGACGGGCTCGGCCTGCGCCCTGGTCGCCGCGGTGCTCGGCGTCCTGACGCTGGGCATGCTGCCGATGGCGTGGCGCGGCGGCCGCCGGGTGGACAGCTGGAGCGAGACGCGCAAGGTCGCCTTCACCTTCACCGCCCTGCTGATGGTCTTCCTCAGCGTCCTGCTCGGCGTCTGGGGCTACCTGCTGCCCTGGGTCTGATCGCCGCGTCACGATCCGTCGCTATCCTCGGGCGCGGCGCCCGGCTTGCAGCGCGCCGCCCGGGGAGACGAGCGAGGGAGACGCGACGTGTCAAAGCTGGACGCTCTGGCGTTTGGGGGAACCGGGCTGGCGGTCTGGTCGGCGGCCACCCTTTTCTACGCCGCCTTCGGGGGAGGCCTCATCGAGAGCGCCTTCTGGTTCTACGCGGTCAACGCGTTCGCGGCGGCGGCGGCCCTGACCTTCGCCTTCCACGCGGTGACGCGACTGACCCGCACGCCGCGCCGCCGCCGGCTGATGCCGATGATCCTCTATTCGACGCCGGGCCTGGTCGGCGGCGCCCTGGTCGTGGCCCGCTACGCCGAGGTGATGCCCACCGGCGATCCGGTCAGCGTCGGCCGTTATGGCGCGTTCCTGGCCGTCGCCTATCTGGCGGTCGCCGCGTCAATCTTCGAGCGTGCGCCGCATAAGGCTTGAGGTCAGTTTCCGCACCTGGATGACGATCCGCTCGCGCTCCCCTGGACGGCGCTCGACCAGCAGCCGGGCGACCTGGGCGTCGTCGTGGAAGGCATAGCCCTTGATCGCGTCCAGCAGCGCCTTAGCCAGGTTGTCGAGATCCATCCACGGGGGCTCGCCGACATATTCCATGCCGATCTCGACGCTGAACTCGCCCCAGGCCGGCCGCGAGCCGCGCCAGGATTTGCGGAAGAACTCATAGATCAGCGGCTTGTAGTACTTACCCTGCGTCGTCAGGCCATCGACCACGAGGGTGAGCTCGCCCGCCGCCTCGCGGGCGCGGACCTTGCCGTGATGGGTCCAGTCCTGGCCGTCCAGCGCCGCGCTCACGCGCCCACCATGTCGGCCAGCTTCAGCACGGTGTTCCAGTTGCGGGTCGTGCCGACCGGGGCGCGCTTGGATTTCTTCCAGTCACGATCCAGCGCCGAGTCGGCCATGCTGATCGGGAAGTCGATGTAGAGCTCGCGTGGACCGACGGCGAAGCGCTCCGGCCCCGTGATCGCCTCGCGGAGGATCGCCTCGTCGCCGGGGGGCAGCGGCGTCTTCAGGAAATTGACGATGACGTGGCTCGGATGATCCTCGGCCTCGGTCTTGAAGGGATTGGCGTCGATGGTGCAACGGAGGTCGGCGGACGAGCGGACCATGAAGTCGGTCCGCAGGCCCATGCGTTCTTCCAACGCGTCCTCGAGCGCTGTCTCCAGCGCCTCGCCCCCGGCGTGGTCGCCCCATAGCAGCAGGTTGCCGCTGGCCAAATAGGTCTTAGCCTCGGCAAAGCCGGTGTCCTCGGCGATCCCCAGCAGGTCTTCCTTCAGCACCTTGCGCTTGCCGGTGTTGATCGAGCGCGGAAAGGCGACGAACGCCGGCACTAAAGCGCCTCGACCCGCACGGCGGTGCCATAGGCCAGAACCTCGGTGATGCCTTCCATGATCTCGTTGGCGTCATAGCGCATGGCCAGAATGGCGTTGGCGCCCAACTCGCGGGCATGGGCCACCAGCAGGTCGTAGGCCTCCCGCCGCGCCGTCTCGGCCAGATTCGTATAGATCGACAGGTTGCCGCCAAAGATCGACTGCACCGCCCCGCCGATATTGCCGATCACGCTGCGCGAGCGAACCGTGACGCCGCGCACTAGCCCCAGGTGCTCGACGACCCGATAGCCAGGCAGATCGTTGGTGGTGGCGACGAGCATGACGAACTCCGGGTTTCCTTCGCGCCCGCGAACATTGCCCTTCGCGCCCCCAAGGTCTAGACCGCGCTCGACCGTTTTTCCGGAGATCGCCGCATGACCGCCACGCGCACCGAGACCGACACCTTCGGCCCGATCGAAGTCGCCGCCGACCGCTACTGGGGCGCTCAAGCCCAGCGCAGCCTGGGCAACTTCAAGATCGGCTGGGAGAAGCAGCCGCTGCCGGTGGTCCGCGCCCTGGGCGTCGTCAAGCGCGCCGCCGCCGAGACGAACCTGAAGCTGGGCAAGCTGGATCCAAAGCTGGCCGAGGCGATCATCGCCGCCGCCAACGAGGTGATCGAGGGCAAGCTGAACGACCACTTCCCGCTGGTCGTCTGGCAGACCGGCTCGGGCACCCAGTCGAACATGAACGCCAACGAGGTGATCTCGAACCGCGCGATCGAGATGCTGGGCGGCGAGATGGGCAGCAAGAAGCCCGTCCACCCGAACGACCACGTCAATATGAGCCAGTCGTCGAACGACACCTATCCGACGGCGATGCACGTGGCGTGCGCCGAGCAGATCGTCCACGACCTGCTGCCGGCGCTGAAGCATCTGCATGGCGCCCTCGCCGCCAAGGCCGAGGCGTGGAAGGACATCATCAAGATCGGCCGCACCCACACCCAGGACGCCACGCCGCTGACCTTGGGCCAGGAGTTCGGCGGCTACGCCCAGCAGGTCGCCAACGGGATCGAGCGCATCGAGCAGACCCTGCCCAAGCTGATGCAGCTGGCCCAGGGCGGAACCGCCGTCGGCACCGGCCTGAACGCCCCGATCGGCTTCGCCGAGGGCGTGGCGGAAGCCATCGCCGCGATCACCGGCCTGCCCTTCACCACCGCGCCGAACAAGTTCGAGGCCCTGGCGGCCCACGACGCCATGGTCTTCTCGCACGGCGCCATCAACACGGTGGCCGCGAGCCTGTTCAAGATCGCCAACGACATCCGCTTCCTGGGCTCGGGCCCGCGCGCGGGTCTCGGCGAGCTGGCCCTGCCGGAAAACGAGCCCGGCTCGTCGATCATGCCGGGCAAGGTCAATCCGACCCAGTGCGAAGCCCTGACCCAGGTCTGCGTCCAGGTGTTCGGCAACCATGCCGCGGTGACCTTCGCCGGCAGCCAGGGCCATTTCGAGTTGAACGTCTTCAACCCGGTGATGGCCTACAACTTCCTGCAGTCGGTCCGCCTGCTGGCCGACGCGGCGATCAGCTTCACCGACAACTGCGTGGTCGGCATCGAGCCGCGCGTCGACAACATCAAGCACGGCGTCGAGAACAGCCTGATGCTGGTCACCGCGCTCAACGGCCGCCTGGGCTACGACATCTGCGCCAAGATCGCCAAGACGGCGCACAAGAACGGCACGACCCTGCGCCAGGAAGCCGTCGGCGGCGGCTATCTGACGGACGAGGAGTTCGACCAGTACGTCCGTCCGGAAAAGATGGTCTCGCCGGGGTGAGGCTCCAAATCGTTCGTCTATTTGACGAACTGCCGGACGGGTTCGACGACCTGGTCGTAGAGGCCGTCGGAGAAGGCGTACGCAACATGGCGCTGCTGGTGGAGGACTGGCGGCGCGGCGCTCGCTTTCAGGGCGACGGCGAGGCGCTCCTTGCCGCATTCTCGGCCGGCGAGCTGGCGGGCGTCGGCGGCCTCTCGGCCGAGCTCGCCGCTCCCGAGCCGGCGCGCCGTCTGCGCCGGTTCTACGTCCGTCCGGCGATGCGCCGTCGAGGCGTGGCCGCCGCCCTCGCCTCGGCCCTCATCCATGAGGGCTTCGACAGCGTGAACCTGCTCACCGTCAACGCCCGCGCCTCCGAATCCGCAGCGCCCTTCTGGGAGGCGCAGGGCTTCGTCGCGGATGGCAGCGGGCCTTGGACACACATCATGCGGAACGGGTGATACGACCTCCGCAACCCATGCTATCCAGGACTGCATGGCCGCCCTGGAACGTCCTTACTGGATCGAAGCTCGACTGGAGCGGCGAGAAGACTGGGACGCTGGCGCTTACCCGTTCAACCTCCCGATCATTCGCGACCTGGATGCGGTCGCGTTTCATCCTCGCGTCACCTTCCTAGTCGGTGAGAATGGTTCCGGGAAGTCGACTCTGATCGAAGCGCTGGCCGCGGTTTGGGGCTTCAACGCCGAAGGCGGGTCCACCGGAGTGAACTTCTCGACCCGGACTTCGCACTCGCCGCTAACTCGACATATCCGCCCAGTGCGCTCTCACCTACGGCCCATCGACGGCTATTTCCTCCGGGCTGAAAGCTTCTTCAACGTCGCGAGCTACATCGAGGACGTCGGCGTGACCGGCTACGGCGAGATACCTCTTCATGAGCAATCTCACGGCGAAGCCTTTTTCGCGCTGTTCGACAACCGCTTTCGGGGCGACGGTCTCTACATCCTCGATGAGCCCGAGGCGGCGCTATCGCCCCAACGTCAACTGTCATTCCTGGCGCGGCTGCACGAATTGGTGATGGCTCGCTCACAGTTCATCATCGCTACCCACTCACCGATCCTGTTGGGCTATCCCGACGCCTGGATTTATCAGGCGTCCGAACGCGGCCTCGAGCGCGTGGAGTATGAAGATACCGAGCACTTCCAGGTGACCCGCAACTTCCTCAACCGCCGCCAGACCTTCTTGGAGGTGTTGCTGTCGGACGATGACCAGGCGTGATAGCGTTCAGTCATGGACGCTCCCGAACTCGACCTCGGCATCGACCCGGAACTGCTGGCCCAGGCTGAGCGGCTCGGCGTTCGCACGTCCGGCATGAGCGAGAGCCAGCTTCGCTTGCATCTCCAGAAAGTCGATCCGGCCGGCGCCGAGGAACGCGCTCGCCGCTGGGCCGAGGAGAACGCCGAGGCGCTGAAGGCCTATCGCGAGCGGATCGAGCGCCGCGGCGCGTTCGGAGACGATTTGCGGACGTGGTGATCCGCCAATTCGATCTCTTCATCAACCCGTCGCCCCGAACGCGCGACGAGGCGCCTTACGTCGTTGTCCTGCAATCCCACTTCGCGGGCGACCTCCCCACGATTGTTGTCGCCCCTGTCTATCGGCGGGACGTCTTCGAGGCGTTCGCCAAACTCAGCGTTGAGATCGCGATCGAAGGCGAGAGCCTGATCGTCTGCGTGCCCGAACTCGTCGCGGTCAGCGCGGCCTTGTTGAACCAACGGTGTGGCGACTTGCGCGGCCACGAAGACGCCCTCCGCCGCGCGCTCGACCGGCTGTTCACCGGCTTCTAGCGCCTGACCACGTCCCGGCCGATCGGGGCCAGGGCGATATAGGCCAGTTGCAGGTCCTTCAGGGCGAACGGGATGCCGATGATCGTCACGGCCTCGGCGGCGGCGACCACGATATGGCCGATCGCCAGCCACCAGCCGGCCAGGATGAACCAGATCACGTTCAGCAAGCCGCCCAGCACGCCCGTGCCCAGATCCGGCCCCTCGCGGTGGACGATCTCCTTGCCGAACGGCCAGAAGGCGAAGCCGGCGATCCGCCAGGCCGCGCCGGCATAGGGCAGGCCCACGATGGTGATGGCCAGCAGGAGACCGGCCAACAGCCAGCCCAGACCGGTAAAAAAGCCGCCGCAGATGAACCAAAGAATGTTCAGAATGAACCGGATCACGACTTGCCCCTAAGCGATGCGTCTAGCGCTGGACCTACAGGTGGCCTCGCCCGCCCCTCAAGTCGAGCCGTATAGACCTGAATTACGTCGAATTCACCGCGACCGGGCCGAAGCCTAACTGAGCAGCTGCCAGCGCCGCGCCCAGCGGCCCTTGCCGACGGCGTTCAGGGCCAGCAGGTACATGCCCGCGTAAAGCACGGTCCCGACGCCGATCACGGCCCAGCCCCAGGGGCCGGGCATGCGGGGAGTCGGCGCCGTGGTGATCCAGTCGTGGCGCGGCGAGCTCAGCTCCAGCCACAGTCCGCCCACCCACAGCAGCGAGAACACGGCCACGATCGGGTACCGCAGCAGCGGGTGACGCTGAACCAGCAGCCAGGCCTGGAAGACGGCCGCGGCGGCGAACGCGGCGAAGCCCGCCAGCCAGGGCAGCCAGGGTCCGGACGCGAATTGCGCCGTCCGCAGGCCGGCCCAGACCGGTCCCCAAAGCACGGGCCCCAGCAGCAAGAGCACCAGAATAGCCGCCAACAGCACGCCCACGCCGCCGCCGATGACCTTGCCGGCCGCTTCGCCCGCCGGATGAGGACGGATATTGGGATCGCCGGCCGGGTTCTCGGGCGAGGTCGCCACGATCGTCTGAAGCCGGGGCAGGCTCTCGCCCGGCGCCGCGGGCGGAAGACCGCCAAGACCGGGAGACTTCCGCCGCGACATGGTCAGGCCCTGCGGCTCACGGCGAAATCGGCCAGTTCCTCCAGCGCCGCGCGCCAGTCGCTTTCCGGGAAGATCGCCAGCGCCGTCTTGGCCCTGTCGGCATAGTCGGCCGCGAGGTCGAGCGTGGCGTCCAGGGCGCCCGAGCCGATGATCAGCTCGCGGGCGCGGCGGAAGTCGGCCTCGGTCTGCTCGCGGCGGCCGATGGCGCGCTCCCAGAACTCCGCCTCGCGCGGCCCCGAGCGGGCGATGGCCAACAGCAGCGGCAGGGTCGCCTTGCCTTCGCGGAAATCGTCGCCGGCGTTCTTGCCCAGGGTCTCGGTCGCGCCGCCATAGTCGAGGGCGTCGTCGGCCAACTGGAACGCCAGGCCCAGGTTCAGGCCATAGGCCTGCAGCGCGGCGGCCTTGGCGGGCTCGGCGCCAGCGGCCACGGCCCCGGCCTCGGAGGCGGCGGCGAACAGCTCGGCGGTCTTGGCCTGGATGATCTCGAGATAGACCGCCTGCGAGAGATTCAGGTCGTGACTGCGGGTGAGCTGAAGCACCTCGCCCTCGGCGATCACGCGGCTGGCGCGGGCCAGGATTTCCAGCGCCTTCATCGAGTCGGTCTCGACCATCAGCTCGAAGGCGCGGGCGAACAGGAAGTCGCCGACCAGCACGCTCTGCGCGCCGCCCCAGATCAGATGGGCGGCCACCTTGCCGCGCCGCAGGGCGCTGCCGTCGACGACGTCGTCATGCAGCAGGGTGGCGGTGTGGATGAACTCGACGGCGGCCGCCAGCTTCAGGGCGTGGTCATTGCCCGTGTCGCACAGACGGGCGGCGGCCACGGTCAGCAGGGGCCGAAGACGCTTGCCGCCGGCGGCGATCAGGTGCTCGGCCAGGGCCGGAATGATCGCCACGTCGCTTTGCATGCGGTCGGTGATCAGGCGGTTGACCCCCGCCATGTCGGCCTCGGCGAGGCGCACGAGACGATCCACCGAGCCCGACTTCCGGGGGAGGGTCGCTGCGGCTGCGTCCAAAACCATTCTCTCCTTACGGCGGCCCCCCACGAACCATTGCGAGGGACAATGGTGGCGGGATAGGTCAGGGTCAAGGCGAGCACAAGGCCTAGCGAGCATTGGACGACAAGCGGTTGACGGAAGATCGGGTGCTGGGCGGCCGGGTTCGGCTGTGTCAGGCGCCCGACGGCTACAGGGCCGGCATGGACGCGGCCCTGCTGGCCGCCGCCTGCGACGCCCTGCCCGGCCAGCGCGTGATCGAGCCGGGCTGCGGAGTCGGCGGCGCCCTGCTGGCGGCCGCGACGCGGCGGCCCGAGTCAATCTTCCAGGGCGTCGAGCGCGATCCCGCCGCGGCCGCTCTCGCCACGGGGAACATCGCCCTGAACGGCTTGGACGGGCGGGTTTCGGTTGTTCAGGGCGACATCGAAGCGGGCTTTCGCGCGCTGGATCGGCCGGTGTTCGACGCGGTGATGGCCAATCCGCCCTTCTTCGACGATCCCGCCGCCCTTCGCGCGCCCTCCCCGGCCAAGCGAGCCGCGTGGATGGCCGACGGCGGCTTGGCGGCTTGGATCGCCTTCTGTCTGAAGGCGGTGCGAGAGGGCGGGACCATCACCCTGATCCACCGCGCCGACCGCCTGGCCGACCTGCTGGCGCTGCTGGCCCCCAAGGCCGGCTCGTTCCAGATCCGGCCGATCGCGCCGTTCGCCGACGCCCCGGCCAAGCGCGTTCTGGTGCGCGCCATCAAGACCGGCAAGGCGCCGCTCGCCTTGCTGCCGCCGCTGGTTCTGCACGACCGCGACGGCGGCAAGCATACGGCCCTGGCCGAGGCGATCTTGCGCGGCGAGGCGGCGCTGGGCTGGTGAGCCGGCGGGCGCCGTCAGACTAGACAACGATTTCAACCGCGGCGCGGCTGTGTAACGATGATCTCTCACGGGGGACACCGCTAATGCCGACCGCCGCGCTCGCCTTCGCCGCCGCCGTGGCGGCGACCGCGCCAGGCAAGATCGATCTCGCTCTCGAGGGGGCGATCGCCAAGGGATTCGCGGGCGAGGTGCTGGTCACCGATCCCGTCGCGGTCACCTATTCGCGCGCCGTCTCCGCGACGGGTCGGCCCCATAAGCGGGGCGAACTCTGGCGCTGGGCGTCGGTGACGAAGCAGCTGACGGCGACGCTGACCATGCAGGCGGTGTCGGCCGGACGCCTCTCCCTTGACGACACCGTCGGCGCGCGCCTGCGGGCGTTCAAGGGGCCGAGCGCCAACCGCGTCACCATCCGAATGCTGTTGCGGCACACCTCCGGTCTTCCCAATCCGGACGACACCGCCGCCGCGACGGAGCGGGACTTTCCCGCCTTCTATCGCCGAACGCGGTCGGGCGCTGGCGGCGCGGCCGACGCCCTCGGCTACTGCGCGGGGCCGGCCAAGGGGCCGCCGGGCGAGGCGTTCGCCTATAACAACTGCGATTTCATCGTTCTTGGCGCCATTCTCGAACGCGCGACCGGCAAGCCCTACGCTCTGCTCGCGCGCGACGCCCTGGCGCGGCCGAACGGGCTCGCCACGCTTCGCATCGCCACCAAGGCGACCGACCAGCGCGCCCTCGTCAAGGGGGTGATGGAAGACGGCTCGCCGGAGCCTCCGTTCAATCTCGCGACCTTTGGCGCGGCGGGCGCCGCCTATGGCAGCTCGGACGATCTCGCCCGGTTCGACCGCGCGCTTCTCAATGGGACCCTGCTCGACAAGGCGGCGACGGCCGCCAGCTGGGCCGGCGAACCCAAGCTGGGCTATGTCGCTCTCGGGGTCTGGAGTTTTCCCGCGCCTCTGAAGGGCTGCGAGGGTCCCGTCAAATTGGTTGAACGCCGGGGGGAGATCGGCGGCGTCGAGGTCCGCAACCTTCTCGCGCCCGAAAGGAAGCTGGCCCTGATCGTCTTCGCGGACCGCGCGGGGATCGATTTCGGGGAAATCTGGCAGGGCAAGGGGCTGACCTACGACCTGGCGAGCGCGGCGTTCTGCGGCTGACCAGAAGGACCGCGCGACGGCGCCGAGCGAGCCCGCCCCCCCTACTCCGCGTACAGCGCCAGGGCCTCCAGGCACAGCTCCAGCCCGGTCAAATCCCGCAGCGGATCCTGGGTGACGATCACGAACAGACGCCTGGCCTCGGCCCACAGCATGACGGTCTCGGGCAGGCCGTGGTCCTCGATCTCGCAGCCGTCGCCGTCGCGCCAGACGCGATGCTCGTCGAGACTGGCGCCCATGATCGCGTCGACTCGCGCCACGTACTCGGCCTGAACCTCGTCGGTGACGTTCAGATAGGCGAAGGTGGGCTTGCCAAGGCCCGCCAGGACGCCCGCCTCGAACACCGCGGCGGTGTCGGCCGAGGGGCCCCGGAACGGGGTCAGGTTGATGACCGCGGCGTCGGCCTGGCGCAATTGCGCCATCCGGGCGGCGTAGTACTGGCGAGCCGCCAACTCGTCGCCGCTCTCGCCGGGCGGCATTCGGGTGGGCAAAATGGCCTCCAGGCCGGCGTCGAGGCACAAGGCGCGTTGGCGGGCGGCCTGGACTTCGTGGTCGGGAAGCCAGGCCTCGGGGCCGGCGAGCCATAGGGAACGGACGGGGCGCATGGCGTCTTAGGTCTGGTCCCCGAGGGTCGGAGTCAATGCCGCGTCCGGCGAAAGACCAGGAACGCGATCAGGAGAACGTCTAGGAGCCGATGCGGTCGATCCCCCGAAGAACCTTGTTGACCGGCGCGCTTGGCCTGGCCGCCTCCCCGGCCCTGGCCGCGCGGGCCGAGCCGTGGATCGCCTACGAGGGGCGTTTGCGCGGCCTGCTGGCCGATCCGCCAGGGGGCGATTTCGATCCCGAGTTCGAACAGACGCTGCTGGACCTCAACAACATCTTCCGCGACCGCCAAGGCCGGGGCGCTCTGGCCTGGGACAAGGGCCTCAGCCTGGCGGCCCGCGCGCACGCCGCCGACATCGCCACCACCGGCGTGTTCGACCACATGACGCGCGAAGGCTACTCCCCCGCCGGGCGCGTCGGCCTCCTGGCCCGAGACCTGATCGGCGCGCCGGGCGAGAACATCGCCATGCGCCGCAACGCCTCGGGCGCGGTGCGGACCGAACAGATCATGGAGCAGTGGAAGACCAGTCCTGGCCACCGCGCCAACCTGCTGGCCCCGGGCTTCACCCATGTGGGCTATGGCGTTCTGCGCCAGGGCCTCCGCGTCTATGCGGTTGGCGCCTATGCCCAAGTCGTCGCGCGTCTGGCCGCGCCCGCGCCTCTGCGCGTGGCCTCGACCGACGCGATCGCCCGCGCCCTGACGAACGCCACGCCGTCGATCGAGCAGTTCTCGGTCTCCGAACCGGGCGGCGAGATCCTGACCACGACCTATGTCGAGGGCGTTCCGGGCCGCCCGCCGCCCAGGCTGGCGCCCGGCGCCTGGCAGCTGCGCCCGCACCTGATCACGAGCGAGCGCAACTACCTGGTGGCCTGGGGGCCGGTGTTCGTGCTGAGCTAGCCGGCCAGTTCGACGAGCAGTTCGTCCAGTTGCTCGAACTGGATCGGCAGGCCGGCGGCCGAGCCCTGCAGGGCCTCGTCGCAGGCGTCCTTGCTGGGATAGAGCTCGCTCAACGTCAGCAGGGTCTTGTCGCCCCGGTCCTCGAAGGTGACGGTCGTGACGGTGATCTCGCCGCTTTCCTCGTTGGTCCAGACGATCTTCGAGGGCGGGACGACCTCGACGTACTTGCCGTAGAAGGCCATGGCGTTGGCGGCGTCGAGGCCGAACTCCAGGCGATAGCCGCCGCCGGTTCGCACGTCCATTTCGCAGGCCCGCAGCGGTACGCCCAGAGCCTTGGGGACCCACCACCGCTGGAAGAGCTCGGCCCGGCTCCAGGCCTCGAACACGATCCGCGCCGGGGCGTCGAACACGCGGGTGACGACCAGTTCCCGGTCCGACTTGCGCGTCACCACCGTCTCACGCGCCTGAGCGCCGCTATTCCCGTCCATCCGTCTCTTCCCTTCGCTTCAAATCCTCGACGACCGCGTCCAGCGCTTCGAAGCGCAGCGCCCAGCGCTGGCGGTAGCGCTCGATCCAGGCCGCTTCCGCGTCCAGCCCCCCGGCGGCGAGCCGGCAGGTCCGCACCCGTCCGAGCTTTTCCGTCTTCACCAGGCCCGCCTCTTCCAGCACCGCGACGTGCTTCTTGATGCCCGTCAGGGTCATCTGGAACCGGTTGGCGAGTTCAGTGATCGACGCCTCGCCGCGGCCGAGTTCCTCGAGCACGCCGCGCCGGGTGGCGTCGGAAAGCGCGGCGAACGAAACGTCGAGGCGGGCGGCTAAATACTGAACCATGTAGTTCAGTTTAGGCACGGTCGGCGCGCCGGCGCAAGCGCCAAACGAAGGCTGGCCTCGGCGTGGATCGCCCCTTGGAGGCGTCCTCGCCCTTCGACAAGCTCAGGGTGAGGACGACAGTGGGCGCCGTTCGCACAAAATCCTCATCCTGAGCTTGTCGAAGGACGAGGATTTCCGGCCGGGACGACACAACTCGCCAAACGAAAAGCCCCCGGCCTGGGAGGGCCGAGGGCTTCGTGGGATTTAAGCTTGGGTACTGAAAAGGGCTTGGCTCGCCGCGCGATGGCCGCCGAAACCGGCGACCACTTTCGGCTATCGCGCTTAGTTCTTGGCCTGGTCGACCAGCTTGTTCTTGGCGATCCAGGGCATCATGCCGCGCAGGCGGGCGCCGACCTCCTCGATCTGGTGCTCGTTGGAGCGCCGGCGGGTGGCCTTGAAGCTGGGCTGGCCCACTTGGTTTTCCAGCATGAAGTCGCGGACGAACTTGCCCGACTGGATGTCCTCCAGAACGCGCTTCATCTCGGCCTTGGTCTCGGCGGTGATGATGCGCGGACCCGTCACGTACTCGCCGTATTCGGCGGTGTTCGAGATCGAGTAGTTCATGTTCGCGATGCCGCCCTCGTACATGAGGTCGACGATCAGCTTCAGCTCGTGCAGGCACTCGAAATAGGCCATTTCCGGCGCGTAGCCGGCTTCCACCAGCGTCTCGAAGCCGGCGCGGACCAGCTCGACCGTACCGCCGCACAGGACGGCCTGCTCGCCGAACAGGTCGGTTTCGCACTCTTCGCGGAAGTTGGTCTCGATGATGCCCGAGCGACCGCCGCCGATGGCGCTGGCATAGGCCAGGCCCAGGTCCAGCGCGTTGCCGGTGGCGTTATGATGCACCGCGATCAGGCACGGCACGCCGCCGCCCTTCTGGTATTCGCCGCGCACGGTGTGACCGGGCCCCTTCGGCGCGACCATCAGCACGTCGATGGTGTCCTTCGGCTCGATGAGGCCGAAGTGGACGTTCAGGCCGTGGGCGAACAGCAGGGCCGCGCCGTCACGGATGTTCGGCGCGATCTCGTGCTTGTAGATCGCGGCCTGATGCTCGTCCGGCGCCAGGATCATGATCATGTCGGCCCAGCCTGCGGCCTCGGCGACGGTCATGACCTTCAGGCCCTCGCCTTCCGCCTTCTTGGCGGTGGGCGAACCGGCGCGCAGGGCGACGGCTACGTTCTTGATCCCCGAGTCCCGAAGGTTAAGCGCGTGGGCGTGGCCCTGGCTGCCATAGCCTACGATGGCGATCTTCCGGTCCAGGATGCGGGCCAGATCAGCGTCGCGGTCGTAGTAGACGCGCATGTTTTTTCTCCAGGACTGGTCAATCAGGGTCGCTCGACGCAACGGTTGAGCGACGAAGGCCGGGCGTTTGAGCGTTTTTTTGCCGTTTCGTCAAGGCGAAGCCGACAGAACGCGAAAATCCGGACCCTTCGCGGACCCGTTCTAGGCGCTCGCGCGCCTCATCGCCACGCCGACCATGACCTTAAGCGGCCAAACCCGCCCGTCCTCTAGCGTTCGCCCCCTTCCCCGCTTGGAGGAAAGGGGCGTCCGGCTTACCAGAAGAGGTCGTAATAGACGCTCAGGACCTGGCCGCTCCAGATGTCGACCAGGAGGGCGTCGTCGCCGACCCGGACCCACTCGCAGCCGATCGGCGGCAGCGGCAGGTCATAGAGGCGCCAGTCGAGATAGTACGAGCTGGAGTACCAGCCGCCCGGCAGATAGTCGCCGAAGCTCCAGGTCCGCACGTACCAGCCGCTGGGATAGCGATAGGCCGGCGCGCGATAGCGGTGGATGGCGCGGTAGCTGGGGCGGAAGTCGTCGCGATCGTACCGCGGACGTCCCCGGTCGCGATCGCGGTAGTGGCCATAGCCCGGACCGCGCCGGTCGTCGCGATCCCAGCCGCCCCGGTCATTGTTCCAGCTGTTACCGCCCCAGTTGTTGCCCCAGTTGTTGCCCCAGCGGTTGTCGTTCCAGCGGTTGTTGTCGCGATCGCGGTCCCAGCCGCCGGGGCGGTTGTCGCGCCGGTCGTCTCGGTCCCAGCCGCCCCGGTTTCCGTTGCGGTCCCAACCGCCGCGGTCGCGGTGGTCGTCGCCGCCGCGGTTCCAGTCGCGACCGCCGGGTTGCGGCTGAGGTTGGGGTTGGGGTTGCGGCTGAGGTTGGGGCTGCGGACGATCGCCGCCCCGGTTCCAGCCGCCGCGATCGCCGCCCTGCCAGCCGCCGCCTTGCCAACCGCCGCGGTCGCCGCGATTCCAGTCGCCGCCGCCCCGGTTCTGAGGTTGAGGTTGGGGTTGGGGCTGAGGCTGGGGTTGAGGTTGCGGCTGAGGGCGGTCGCCGCCCCGGTTCCAACCGCCGCGATCGCCGCCACGGTCTCCCGCGCCCTGCCAGCCGCCACGATCGCCGCCGCGATCACCGCGATCGCGGTGACCCTCGCCGTCCGACGGCGTCATCCGGTCCTGTTGTTGCAGCTGCGCGACCACCGCCCCCGCCGCCCCCGCCTGCGCGCCCGCGCCGCCGAGCAGCGAGAGCGCCAGGGCGGTCGTGATCAGACGTTTCATTTCGTGCTCCGAAGGGCCTTGAAGCGCGGCCCGGGCTTGTCCCTTGATAGCACTCTCGGACTCGCCGGATGAACCAGGCTTGAACGAACCGAACGAGGGCATGATGACCGCTCACTTCAACGATGTCGTCGCCTTCTGGCGCCAGGCGGGGCCCAAGAAGTGGTTCGCCAAGGACACCGCCTTCGACCAGGCGATCATCCTGAAGTTCGAGCAGACGCATTATCGCGCCGCGATGCGCCGCTACGACGCCTGGAACGACGCGCCGGAGGGCGCGCTGGCGCTGCTGATCCTGCTGGACCAGTTCCCGCGCAACATGTTCCGCGGCACGCCGCACGCCTTCGCCACCGACCCGCTGGCCCGGATGTTCGCCCGCCAGGCCATCGCCGCCGGCCACGACCAGGATCCGGCGATAGCGCCCGAACTCCGCCGGTTCTTCTACCTGCCGTTCGAGCATTCGGAATCGCTGGTCGACCAGGAGTTCAGCGTCCAGCTGTTCGCGGCCCTGCAGGCCGACACGGGCGACGAGGAATCGATGAAATACGCCCTCCTCCACCGCGACATCATCGCCCGCTTCGGGCGCTTCCCGCACCGCAACGCGGGCTTCGGCCGCGAGACCACGCCCGCCGAGCAGGAATTCCTCGACGAGGGCGGCTTCGCCGGCTGAACGGTCCACAGGCAAGCGCGCGGTTCGCTCAGAGTTGATTGGCCAGCCCATTGCGTCCGCGCGAGGCTAGGGGTTCAAAGCGGACGATTCGCCATGAACGCCATCCTGCCCCTCGCCACGCGGCCCGCCGCGACCGACCATCCCGAGCGCCAGTATCTGGCCCTGCTGGCCGACATCCTGGAAAACGGGGTCGAGCGCGGCGACCGCACGGGCACCGGCACGCTGGGCGTGTTCGGCCGGCAGATCCGTTTCGATCTGGCCCAGGGCTTCCCGGTCCTGACCACCAAGAAGCTGCACCTACGCTCGATCATCATCGAGCTGTTGTGGTTCCTGAAGGGCGACACCAACATCGCCTATCTGAAGGACAACGGCGTACGCATCTGGGACGAGTGGGCCGACGAGAACGGCGACCTCGGGCCCGTCTACGGCAAGCAGTGGCGCTCGTGGGCCACCCCCGACGGTCGGGTGATCGACCAGATCGCCAACCTGGTCGAGAACCTGAAGACCAATCCCAACAGCCGCCGGCACATCGTCACGGCCTGGAACCCGGCCGACGTCGACGACATGGCCCTGCCGCCCTGCCACTGCCTGTTCCAGTTCTTCGTCGCCGACGGCAAGCTCTCCTGCCAGCTCTATCAGCGCAGCGCCGACGTCTTTCTGGGCGTGCCGTTCAACATCGCCAGCTACGCCCTTCTGACCCTGATGGTCGCCAAGGTCGTGGGACTGGAGCCCGGCGAGTTCGTTCACACCTTCGGCGACGCCCACCTCTATCTGAACCACCTGGACCAGGCCCGCGAGCAGCTGACTCGCGAGCCCTATCCGTTCCCGACGATGAAGATCGCCGACAAGCGCGATCTGTTCGGCTTCACGTACGAGGACTTCACGCTGGAGGGCTATCAGGCCCACCCGCACATCAAGGCCGAGGTGTCGGTTTAGGGGTGGGAGCGGGGTCGCCCTCTTCCTCTTGCGGGAAAGAGAGACAGCCCGCTACGGCTTCAACACGATCTTCCCGGCCAGCTTCGCCGACTGCAGAAGCGCCTGGGCTTCGCCGGCCTCCGCCAGCGGCAGCACCTTGGCGATCTTGGGCTGGATCGCGCCCTGGCCGATCAGGTCCAGAACCTTGGCCAGGTCCTCGCGATAGGGTCCCGGTCGCGCGTCGCGCCAGGAGGTGACGTTGTAGCCCGCCACGCCCCGGCTGCCGCTGAACAGGCTCAGCGCCGAGAGCCGGTCCGCCAGCAGCATCTTGATCATGGCCAGCGGGCGAGCCTTGCCGCCCTTGGTGGCGTCGTAGCCGCCATAGAGCACGGCGGTCCCGCCGTCACGCAGCGCGGCCAGGGACGCGGCCTTCAGGTGCGCGCCGCCGACATGGTCAAAGGCCGCCACGACCCCGCCGCCGGAGATCGACAGGGCCCGCTCGGCGACCGCCTCGGCGCGGTAGTCGACATGGACGCCGCCCTTGGCCTCGACCTCGGCCTTCTTGCCAGCCGAGGCCGTGCCGATGGTCCTGACGCCCGACAGGCGCGCCAGCTCGAGCAGCAGGCCGCCGACGCCGCCTGCCGCGCCGTGGACCAGCACCCATTCGTCCGGGGCGGCGCTGGCGACGCGATGGAACATCTGCCAGGCGGTCAGGCCGTTCAGCACCCCGGCGACCAAGGCTTCGGCCGGGGCGGTGTCGGGCGCGACCACCAGATGCCGCGCCTCGACATTGCGGCGCGTGGCGTAGGAGCCCGTCACGGTCAGCGCCGCGACGCGCTGGCCGACCTGAAAGCCCGCGACGTCGGGACCCAGCGCCTCGATCCGGCCCACGAAGTCATAGCCCGGCGTCACTGGCGCCTTCACGCCGGGATAGAGACCGGTGCGCATCACGATGTCGGCGAAAGCCACGCCCGCCGCCTCGATCGCCACCCGCGCCTGGCCAGGACCGGGCGGCGGCAGGGTCACTTCGCGGCCCTTCAGCACCTCCGCCCCGCCCGTGCGGGCCATGTGCATCTCGAACGCCGTCACCGTCATCGCGCCCTCCCCGGCCCGTGGTCTTGGGCGACGACAGTGATCACGGTTCAGGTTTGGATCAAGCCATGGCGCGTCGCGCTCGCAAACGCTAATCAGGGCGCATGAGCATGCCTATCCTGACGCTTGGACCGGTCGCCCGTTCGATCAATGGCGTGATCGGGCGTGACAACGACCTGCCTTGGCGACTGAAGTCGGACCTCGCCATCTTCAAGGCGTGCACCCTGGGCAAGCCGATCATCATGGGTCGCAAGACCTGGGACAGCCTGCCGCGCAAGCCCCTGCCCGGCCGGATGAACATCGTCCTGACCCGCGACCAGAGCTTCGAACCCGCCGGCGCCGTGGTCACCGACAACTGGTCGGAGGCGGTGCAGATCGCCAAGGAACAGGCGGCCGACGACGGGGTCGACGAGGTCTGCGTGATCGGCGGCCGGGCCCTGTTCGAGCTGGCCCTGCCCAAGGCCAAGCGCCTCTACCTGACCGAGGTCGCCGCCGAGGTCGAGGGCGACGTGCGCTTTCCCGACTTCGACGAAAGCGCCTGGACCGAGGTCCGCCGCGAGGCGCATCCCGCCGGCGAGGGCGACGACCACGCTTTCGTTTTCAGGGTGCTGGAGCGCCGTTAATTCGTCGCCGCCAGCGGCCTCGGCTTACGCTCCAGACCGGAGAGCTTGCGGGTCTTCAGGACCTTGCCCGTACACGCCTTGAACACGACCTCGAGGGCGCCGCCCTTGCCGTCGTCGGGCAGCGCGTAGGCGGCCGGACCGATCCGCAGCGCGGTGATCACCGTGTCGCCGCGACCGGTCTTGCTCCAGGCGATGCGCTGTTGGACGGCCGTGCCGCCGAAGCGCTTCTGGAGATCGCGGTCGAAGACCTTGTGCACGGCGGCGTCGACGACGGGCTTCCACGCCTCGTCCTTCATGGCCGGGCAGCTGGGTCGGGTCGGCATGGCCGCCGGCTTGGCGCTCAGCACGGGCAGCCGCGTCCCGCAGCCCGCCAACACCAGACCCGCCATCGTCATCGCCGCGAAAGACGCCCGCATCACAGAATCCCCTTCTAAACGCGGACCACGCTCACCCCGGATCAAGGTCGCGCGCAAGGCCTCAGTCGTCGGTGAAGTAGTCGGCGATCGCGGCGTCGACGGGTTCGAGCTCGAATTTCGGCGAGGCGGCGCGCTCCAGGGCGCGGCGGATCTGCCAGGCGCTACGGCCGACGTGGACGCCCATGCCCCGCAGTTCGGCGATGATGGCCTCCCGCGTGGCCTCGTCGACCGACTTGTTGTTCTCCAGCCGCGCCTGGTCCAGACGCCAGCCGAAGAAGGCGTCGGGCGTCAGCTCGACCACCGCCCCCGGCGCGGGCAGCCATTCGTAGATCGCGCTCTGCCGGTCGACGGCGTAGTCGACATAGGTGGCCAGGCAGTTGCGGTAGCGACGGGCCGCATCGCGGATGGCGTCGATGGTTTCCAGCGGCCGCAGGCGCTGGGTGCCCGGATGCGGCGGCGGCGGCAGCTCGCGGCGGAAGTCGTCGGCGATCAGGCTGAACAGCGCCTTGGGCGTGGGCGCATGGCCCCAGGCCGCGACGCGCTGGGCCAGAACCTCCGGAGCCAGACGCTTCTTCAGCACCGCGTGCGCCTCGGCGAGAAGCGCCGCCTGGGCGGGGGTGACGCGCAGCGCGACGCCGCCGGCTTCGCGCAGGTCGGCGGGCAAGGCGCTCAGCGCCCGCACGAGATCGGGCGTGATGGCCGGCGCGTGCCGCAGCGTCTTGGCCGGGGCTCGGTCGGCCAGCAGCCTCAGGAGCGCGCGATAGTCCTCCGGCGCCCAGGCGATCTCGCCCAGATGCTCCAGCGCCCGGCGCAGGCCGTCGGGGGCGGCGTTCTCCAGGGCCAAGCGGATGGCCTTGCGCAGCGGCAGGTCCATCAGCTCGGTGACGTCGATCGGCGGCCCGCCGCGGGGCTCGGCGGCCAGCATCAGGCAGACCAGGTGGCGTCGGGCCGCTGGCGCGGTCAGAAAGGCCGTATGCGGCGCGGGCCACAGGGCGGCCAGCACCTCGGCATAGGCCGGGGCGATTAGTTTCAAGAGCGGCGAGGCGACGGACGTCGCGCTGGCCAAGGGCAGGATGGTCATGAAAAAGCTCCGGCGGCGACCGGAGCGGCCGCGGCTAGCGGTAGTGACGCGAGAGGCGATCGGCGGATCGGCGGCACGGCTTCGACGGCGCGCGCCAACCCGCCTTCGGCGGTGCGTTGGTCTGTGCGGCGACGACGGTCATGCGGCGGATCGGCCTCCCGGAGCTGGTTGAGGCTTGGCTGATCCCATGGCCGCCGACTCGTCGCAAGAGGCGAGAACGGCGTTCTCGCACGCTC
Source organism: uncultured Caulobacter sp. (assembly GCF_947036865.1). Lineage (GTDB taxonomy): Bacteria > Pseudomonadota > Alphaproteobacteria > Caulobacterales > Caulobacteraceae > Caulobacter. The sequence continues at coordinate 55,207 of NZ_CAMQSF010000007.1, forward strand.
CGCGATCGCTGTGACCGGGAGGACACGGTTCTCCGAACGTCACGCTGGCGAGGTTCAAACGGGCGTTTATAGTCGCCGAGACGCCCGACAGAGGCGCGGAGGAGACGCTGATGGACATCGAACTGGTCGCCGAAGGCCTGCAGTTTCCCGAAGGACCGATCGCCATGGCGGACGGTTCGATCATCCTGGTCGAGATCCAGCGCCAGACGCTGACCCGCGTCACGCCCGACGGGAACCGCGAGACGCTGGCGGATCTGCCGGGCGGCCCCAACGGCGCGGCGATCGGGCCCGACGGCGCGGTCTACATCACCAACAACGGCGGCGCGTTCCACTTCTTCGAGGCCAATGGCCTGAACATCCCCGGCCCGACCCCGCCCACCCACGCGGGCGGCTCGATCCAGCGGGTGGACCTGAAGACCGGCTCGGTGAAAACGCTCTATCAGGACTTCGACGGCAAGCGGCTGGTCGGCCCGAACGATCTGGTCTTCGACAAGCAGGGCGGCTTCTGGTTCACCGACCACGGCTGTTCGACGCCCGACGGCCGCAAGTACGGGGCGCTGTACTACGCCCTGCCCGACGGCTCGAAGATCGTGCGCTGGCGCGACCACTTCGTCTCGCCCAACGGCGTGGGCCTCTCGCCCGACGAAAAGACCGTCTACATGGCCGACACCATGCTGGGGCGGCTGTGGTCGTTCGACATCGCCGAGCCTGGCGTCCTGACCGAGGCCGCGCCGCTCATGCCGGGCAACGTGGTCTGCAACCTGCCGGGCTATCAGCTGCTGGACAGCCTGGCGGTCGAGGCGAGCGGCAAGGTCTGCGTGGCGACGATCATCAATGGCGGGATCACGGCCTTCGCCCCGGACGGCTCGACCGAGCACTACGCCTTCCCGGACGTGATCGTGACCAATATCTGCTTCGGCGGCCCCGACATGCGCGACGCCTGGATCACCGCCTCGGGCACCGGCAAGCTCTACAAGGCGCGCTGGCCGCGGCCGGGCCTGAAGCTGAACTTCAACGCCTAGGAAATCCTCCCCCCGGAGGGGGGAGGTGTCGGCTCGAAGAGACGACGGAGGGGGAAGAAGCTGGAGACCCCGAACTTCCCCCTCCGGCCTTCGGCCGCCTCCTCCTGGGGGGAAGATGTCAGTACAGCACGCCCAGCGCCGCGCGTTCGAAGCTCTTCAGCTCATCCGTCCGGCCGTCTCGGATCTTCACCACCCATTCGGGGTCCTGCAGCAGGGCGCGGCCGACGCCGACGAGGTCGAACTCGTCGCGCTCCAGGCGCTCCAGCAGGCCGTCGATCGAGGCGGGCTGGCTGCCCTCCCCGCCGAACGCGGCGATGAACTCGCCCGACAGGCCGACCGAGCCGACGGTGATGGTCGGCGCGCCGGTCAGCTTCTTGGCCCAGCCGGCGAAGTTGAGGTCGCTGCCCTCGAACTCCGGCTCCCAGAAGCGGCGCTGGCTGCAGTGGAAGATGTCGGCGCCGGCGTCGGCCAGCGGCTGCAGCCAGGCCTCCAGCAGTTGCGGCGTCTCGGCGTTCTTGACCGTGTAGTCCTGCTGCTTCCACTGCGACAGGCGGATGATCACCGGATAGTCGGGGCCGACGGCGGCGCGCACGGCCTTCAGGATCTCGGCGGCGAACTTGCTGCGCTCGGCGATGGTCGGGCCGCCGAAGACGTCGTCGCGGACATTGGTGCCGTTCCAGAAAAACTGGTCGATCAGATAGCCGTGGGCGCCGTGCAGCTCGATGGCGTCGAAGCCCAGGCGCTTGGCGTCGGCGGCGGCCGTGGCGAAGGCGGCGATGGTGTCGGCCACGTCGGCGTCGGTCATCGGCTCGGTGAACACGCTGCCACCGGCCTTCGACAGGCCCGAGGGGCTGTCGACCTTGCCCAGCTGCGCCGGCCCCTTGGCCGAGCCCACGTGCCACAGCTGCGGGGCGATCAGACCGCCGGCGGCGTGGACCTCGTCGACGACCTTCTTCCAGGCGGCCAGTTCGGCGTCGCCGTGGAAGCGCGGCACGTTGGCGTCGTTCAGCGAGGCCGGACGCGCGACGCCCGTGCCTTCGGTGACGATCACGCCCACCTGCCCCTCGGCCCGCCGGCGGTAGTAGGCGGCGACGTCGTCGGTGGCCACGCCGCCCGGCGAGAACGACCGGGTCATCGGGGCCATCACCACCCGGTTGGGCAGCTTCAGCGACTTGAATTCGAAGGGCTTGAACAGGGCGTCGAGCGACATGAGGCGTTCCGGAACAGGAGGTGTCGGGGGCGATCCAAACATTTGTTTGGAGCCAGCGCTATCGAGAAAAACTAGCAGCGCGCCCGAGGGCAGCCCCCGAGGCGCGCTCAGGCGCGCGCACCTCGGGATGAGGGACCTATTGCACTGTCTTCGTCATCCCGAGGCGCCCACGAAGCGGGCTTCGAAGGACGCGAAGCCTCAAAGCCCCAGCACCATCTTGGCCATGATGTTGCGCTGGATCTCGTTGGAGCCGGCGTAGATCGAGGCCTTGCGGTAGTTGAAATAGGCCGGCGCCGCCGGCGCGGCGTAGTCCGGTCCGGCGCGCAGCTCGTTGCTCTGGCTCCACGGGTCCTGGACGAACGGCGCGGCATAGGTCCCGACCGCTTCCAGGGTCAGCTCCGTGATCGCCTGCTGATACTCCGACCCGACGCATTTCAGCATCGACGAGGCCGGCCCGATCGCCTTGCCCGCCGAGCGCCCGGAGAAGATCCGCAGCTCGGTGGCGTTCAGCGCCTGCACCTGGATCTCGAGATTGGCGATCTTGTCGCGGAAGCCCGCGTCGTCGATCAGCCGCCCGCCGTCGTCGGCCGCCTCCAGGGCCGCGATGCGCTTGACCTTCTTGAGCATGTTCATCAGGCCGGGCGCGTAGGCGTTGCCGCGTTCGAATTCCAAGAGGTACTTGGCGTAGGTCCAGCCCTTATTCTCCTCGCCGATGCGGTTGGCGACCGGCACGCGGACATTGTCGAAGAAGACCTGGTTGATCTCCTGCTCGCCGTCGGGCGGGCCGTCCAGGGTCGGCAGCGGCTTGATCTGGATGCCGGGCGTGTCCATCCGCAGCAGCAGGAACGAGATGCCCTCCTGCGGCTTGCCCTCGGTCGAGGTGCGGACTAGGCAGAACATCCAGTCGGCCCACTGGGCGTGGGTGGTCCAGATCTTCGAACCGTTCAGCACGTAGTCGTCGCCGTCCCGGACGGCGCGCATCTGCAGGCTGGCGAGGTCCGAGCCCGAACCCGGCTCGGAATAGCCCTGGCACCACCAGATGTCCGACCGCAGGATCGGCGGCAGGTGCTGGGCCTTCTGCTCCTCGGAGCCGAAGGCCATGATCACCGGCGCGACCATCTTCAGGCCCATCGGCGAAGAGGTCGGCACGCCGGCCAGGCTCATCTCCATGTTGAAGATATAGCGCTGCGACGGCGTGAAACCCGCCCCGCCCAGCTCGACCGGCCAGTCCGGCGCGACCCAGCCGCGCTGATAGAGCTTCTTCTGCCAGGCCACCTGGCCGGCCTTGTCGAGATAGCCGTTCTTGGAGCGCGCCATCTGGGCCCGCAGGCCCTCGTCATAGGCGGTGGCGATCCAGTCACGGACCTCCCGCTGGAACGCCAGGTCCTCGGGCGAAAAGGCCAGATCCACCGCCCTACTCCACCGCGTCGAGATATTCGATGACCGGCGCGCCGGCCATGGTCGGGCCCATCGCCGCGCCCGCGGCCTTGAAGTAGTCGGTGCCGCCGTGGTGCTTCAGCGCGTCGGCCGAGGCGTAGAGCTCCAGCACCTTGTAGACGCCCTCTTCCGTGCGCGACTTGGTCAGCTGGTAGACGAGGCAGCCCGGCTCGTTGGCTTTGACCTTGGCGGCCAGGTCCAGGAACGTCTTCTCGAACTCCGCGGCCTTCGCCGGCTGGACCTTCAAGGTCGCGACCACACCGATCATGCTTACCTCCCAACACTTGTTTGAATGGAGGATGGGATACGCGGCGACGCAGGGCAACCCCTCTTCCGCTCATCCCCGCGAAAGCGGGGACCCATGCGGGATCGACCGCTCGCTCGACGTCAGAGGATCTCCGAAGAGTCAGCTTGGGTCCCCGCTTTCGCGGGGATGGACGGCGTTTGGGCTACGACCGCTCGTTCCAGCCGTAGGCGACCCAGGAGTGGCCGCCCAGGTGGCGGGCTTCGATCAGGCCGTCGTCGGCGGGGGTCTTGATCGTCTTGCGACCGCGGAACGCGAAGGCCGCCAGGCCGAACAGGGCGCTGCCCATGAAGCCGACGGCGACGACGGTCGCGGCGAACACCACCGCCAGCACCGCCCCGATCACCACGGCCGCCGAGGTGGCGAGCGCGCCCACGAACCAGGCCAGGTTATGCCAGGGCGAGGCGGCGGCGGTGCGGGTCATCGTCGTCCTTTCGTAGGCGCTCATGATCAATCAAGTTGGTTCACAAGCCCTGAACCGCAACTGAACACCCGTCGGCGCGGGTTGGAAAGCCTTTTTGACGCCTTGCGGACAGCGGCCATTCGCCTCGCTCAACCCGCCGCGGCCAAACCCAGTTCCCGACGCTCGCGCATCACGGTCGAGAAGGCCGCGTTGATGGCGGCGGCCTTGGCCTCGGCGACCTCGATGAACTCGGCCGGCAGGCCGCGCGCGCGGGCGCGGTCCGGGTGGGCGCTGGACAGGGCCAGCTTCCACGCGTGGCGCACGGTCGCGTCATCGGCGTCCGGCGCCACTTCCAGAATGGCGTAGGGATCATCGGCGCCGACGCCCAGATGGGTGGCGCGCAGGCGGCGGAACGACAGCGGCGACATGCCGAACAGCTTCGACACCCGCTCCAGGTAGTCGAGCTCGTCGTGGGTCACCACGCCGTCGGCCTTGGCGATGTGGAACAGGCCGTCGACCACGTCCTCCAGCAGCTGCGGGCAGGTGCTGTAGCGCTTGGCGAGGCGCTTGGCGTAGCTCTCGAAGCCGTGGGTGGTCTGGCGCGCCAGGTCATACAGGCGGTGAATGTTCTGCTCCGACGCCGGATCGGGCTGGAACACCTCGGTGAAGGCCGCGAACTCGCCGCCGTCGGCCCGGCCGTCGACCTTGGCCAGCTTGGCGCCCAGCGCCGTCACCGCCGTCGAGAACGCGGGGTCCTCGCCGGGCAGGCCGCTCGGACATTCGGTGCAGTCCGCCAGGTCAAGGCGGCGGGCGGCGATGCTCGCGATATTGCGCCAGAAGGTCATGGAGCGCCTCGAAACCAGCGACGGACATTAGACATACGCGGGACAGACCCATCCGGATCAGCCCCTCATCAAGTTACGTAGCACATTGAGAATGATCGTTCACATGACTTTAGCGCAATGCGGCGAAAGGGCTCCCCGCCGCGACGCGGGAGCCAAACGGCGCGTCGCTCGTTATGGCCACGCTTGGCGTCCGCGCCACGCTACGGTCCCATTCGCGACCGAAATGCTCTAGTCAGTCCCGACGCTGTTTCAAAAGGACCTCCGCCCGCATGGCGAACGCCCTCTTTCTCGCTCTCGCTCTCCTGGCCCAGGACGGTTCGGCCGCCCCCCAAGGTCCCAACGCGCCGCCCACGGACGAGTACGGCTATGTCGCCTGGTGCTACGGCGCGCTGGGCGGCTACACGTCGCTGTACGACCGGGTGATGCCGGAGGTGACGCGCATCGAGAAGGCCTTCCCCGGTCCCGACGGGGTGCAGGCCGCGCTGAAGACCTATCCGGAGCTGCGCGCCCAGGCGCAGAAGGACCTGAAGACCTTCGCCTCGGCGATCACGGCGGCCGAAAAGGCCAGCCCGCGTCCGATCTCCGAATATGGCGGCGCGCAGGTCAAGCGCGGCGCGGCCATGTGGAGCGGCGCCGATTCGGTGGACAAGGCCCGCCTCGCGCAGATGTGGATGAGCTGGAGCCCGCCCGGCGACTGCGAGCGCCGCGCCAAGGCCCTGGAGGTCAAGTCGACCATCCTGGGCAAGGCCCTGAACTACAACGCCGCCTCGGCGGTGAACGCGCAATCGCCTGCGCCCGCGTCGCCCACCCCCGCCGCGCCGCCGCCCGCCGAAACGCCGTCGACCGCCGTCGCGCCCGAGCCGGCCAAGACCGAGACCAAGACGACCAAGGTCGCCGCCAAGACCACTAAGGCCGCGCCGAAGCCCGCGGCCAAGCCCGCCGTCTCCGCGAGCAAGGAGACCATCGTCGATCCGGCCAACCCCGCGCCGTGCGCCGGCAGCCTTGTCCCCGCCAAGCGCGGCGGCAAGGACGTGCTGCTCTGCAAGGCCGACTAGTTTCGCCGGATCAGGGCGTGGCCGGCAGGCCGCCCGTCCTGGCCAGCGCCGCGTACCAAGCGGCGGAGGCCTTGGGCGTCCTGGCGCCGGTTTTCCGGTCCATGGCGATCAGGCCGAACTTCGAGGTGTAGCCGAGGTCCCACTCGAAATTGTCGACCAGGGTCCATTCGAAATAGCCGCCCACGTCGCAGCCGGCCTCGCGGGCGGCCAGCACCGCCTCCAGGTGCCGGCGCAGATAGGTGATGCGGAAACGGTCGTCGAGGATGGCCGGCCCGGTCCCGAACGGATCCGAGCAGCCGTTCTCGGTGACCAGCATCCTCGGCGCGCCGTACTCGCGGCGGACGCGGTCCAGGACCTCGAACAGGCCGGACGGATCGATGTGACGGCCGAAGGCGTCGAGCTCCGCGCCCCTCGGCGGCTGGGCCGGGGCGATCTTGCTGGGCGACGACAGATCAAGCCGCACATAGGCCGGGGCGTAGTAGTTCACGCCCAGGAAGTCGACGCGCTGGCGGGTGACGGCCATGTCGCCGTCGCGAACGACGCCCTTCAGCAGGTCGTCCATGTCCTTGGGATAGGACCCCTTGAACAGGGGATCCAGCCAGGCCTTGTTCCACAGCGCGTCGAGCCCGTCGGAGGCCAGGCGGTTCCAGACCGCCCACGGCCCGCCGGCCGGGCGGCAGGGCTGCAGCGCCATGGTCGTGCCCACGGTCGCGCCTTGGGTCCCCGCCCGCAGCGCCTGCATCGCCAGGCCCTGGCCGAGGTTCATGTGATGGACGACCTTGCCCAGCAGGCCGATGTCCTTCAGCCCCGGGGCGTGCTCGCCGAGCACATGGCCGAACACGGCGTGCACCGCCGCCTCGTTGAGGACGATGTAGTGCTTGAGCCGGTCGCCCAGCCGGTCGACGACCGCGTGGGCGTAGTCGGCCAGGCGCTGGGCGGTGTCGCGGCTCGCCCAGCCGCCCTTGGCCTGCAAGCCCTGGGGCAGGTCCCAGTGGAACAGGGTCGCATAGGGCGTGATCCCCTTTTCCAGCAGCGCATCGACCAGCCTGGCGTAGTGGTCGAGACCGGCCGCGTTCACCGCGCCCTCCCCCGTCGGCAGGATCCGCGACCAGCTGATCGAGAAGCGGTAGGCGTTCAGCGCCATCGCGGCCATCGTGTCGACGTCCTCCTGGAAGCGCCGATAGCTGTCGGTGGCGACCGTGGCGTCCGAGCCGTCCTTGACGTGACCGGGGACCTTTTCGAACAGGTCCCAGACGCTGGGACCGCGCCCGTCGGCGGTCTGGCCCCCTTCGGTCTGGAAGGCGGCGGTGGCGACGCCCCAGACGAAGTCTTCCGGAAATCGCCGGCTTTTCGGCTTCAGGTCGGTCGGGCGCGCATTCTCGCAGCCCTCAAGCCCGAAGGCCGCGCCGCCCAGCGCCGCCATGCCCAGAGCCTGGGCCCCCAAAGTCCGGCGGCTGACGCCTGACCGCTCCATCGTCCCCTCCCGTCTTGTCGTTGGGAACAAGATGCGGCCGCGAGGATGCGTTGGCTAGAGCGTGCTAGCCGTAAGTGTGAGCGGTTTCGGCGGCTAGCAGGCTCTAAATGTTTGAAATCGAGCCTGTTTATCTGTTTCGAATGGGTCCATTCGAAACAGACTGGCTCTAGCTCACGCTTGGGAAATCAGCTGGCCTTGGCCTGGATCCGGACGGCGGAGATGGCGTCGGCCGACATCGGACGACCCAGCAGGTAACCCTGGAACTCGATGCAGCCGAGCTTGATCAGGGCGTCGAACTGGCCCTGGGTCTCGACCCCTTCGGCGGTGGTCTTCAGGCCCAGCGACTTGGCCAGGCTGACGATCGCCGAGGCCACCGCCACCGACTCGCCATTGCCGGGAAGGCTGGACACGAACGAGCGGTCGATCTTCAGCTTGTCGATCGGATGGCGGCGCAGATAGGCCAGGCTGGCATAGCCGGTGCCGAAGTCGTCCAGCGCCAGCCGGAAGCCTTGGCGCTTCAGGCGCCGCAGAGCCTCGTGCACGCCGTCGCTGTCCTTCAGAAGCGCGGTCTCGGTGATTTCCAGCATGAAGGTTTCGGGCCGCGCGCCGGTCTCGGCCAGGATCGCCTCGACCTCGCCGACGAAGCCGGGCGCCGACAGCTGGAGCGCCGACACGTTGACCGACACCTCCAGCCCCGTCCAGCGCAGGCTGTCATAGCAGGCGCGGCGGAACACGGCCGCGCCGACCGCGCCGATCAGGCCGCAGGACTCGGCCAGCGGAATGAAGATGGCGGGGGAGATCTCGCCCCGCTCGGGGTGGGTCCAGCGGGCCAGCGCCTCGACCCCGACCATGCGACGCTTGGCGTCGGTCAACGGCTGGTAGGCGACGGTCAGGGCGTCATTGTCGAGCGCGGCCCGCAGGTCGCGCTCCAAGCCCTTCCGCAGGCGCAGGGCGGCGTCCATCTCCGGCTCAAAGAAGGCGAAGCGGCCGCGGCCGGCCTCCTTGGCGCGATAAAGGGCGACGTCGGCCTGACGCAGAAGCTCGGCCTGGCCCTGTTCGGCGTCGGAGACCACCGCGACGCCGACCGAGCAAGACAGCTCGGCCCGACCGATCGACAGATCGACCTCGCCGGACAGGCCGTCGACGACGCGTTGGGCCAGGGCCGCGGCGCCATTGGGCGTGGTGTCGGGCTGGATGATGGCGAACTCGTCGCCGCCCAGGCGGCAGATGGTGTCGGTCTCGCGGCAGATCACCTTCAGACGGCGGGCCACCTCGCGGATCAGCTGATCGCCGGCGTCGTGGCCGTAGCTGTCGTTGACTTCCTTGAACCGGTCGAGGTCGATGCAGAGCACGCCCAGATGGCCGGGCTTGCGCCTCAGGGTCGCGTGGGCGTGGACCAGCCGGTCGGTGAACAGGGTGCGGTTGGCCAGGCCCGTCAGCGGATCGTGCAGCGCCAGGTGCTTGGCCTCGGCCTCGCTCAGCAGCAGCTTCTTGGCCGCGCGGCGAGTGATGCGGAACAGCAGGATGGAGCCGGCGCCGGCCGCCAGGATGGCCAGGCCCAGCAGCGGGCTCGCCGACCTCAGCAACTCCTCGCCTGGCTTGCGGGCGCTCCAGCGCAGGACGATGCGTCGCCCATCGGTCGCCTTGCCCAGCACCGTCTCGGCGTCGGCCGAGGGCGGGTCGGCCGGCCTGACGATGGCGATATGGGCGTCGTGCAGCAGGAAGCGGTCGGAGAAGGTCTTGATCACGCTGTTGGCCACCGGAATGCCCGTCACCAAAAGCGGCGCGCGGGGGCCTCGGGTCTTGGCCTTCAGATCGGGGCGGATCAGCGACACGGTCATCAGCACCGGCTCGGCGCCGATTAGTTCGACGCGGCTGCCGTGCACGGCCCGCAACTCGGCGACCTTCTTGGGATCCTTCTCGATCTCGCGGACGGTCTCGACGAGCCGCTGGGTCGGCCCCGCGTAGCGCGCGTAGGTCTCCGGAGCGACGTCCTGGCCGTTGACGTGGCCATAGATCGGTCGGCCGTCGGCATCCAGGACATAGACGACCTTGTAGCCCAGGGCCCCGCCCAGCGACGCGCCGATATTCTGACGCGCCCAAGCCGGGTCGAACTGGTTGTCCAGCTTGATGATCGCCTCGTCCCAGATCACATAGGGATTGAGCGCGGTCTGAACCTCCTTGCCGCGCTGGCGCAGACCGTTGCCGACCAGGGTCTGCTCGTACTGACGCTCCCGCTGATCGGCGTGCCGCGTGGCGAGAGTCAGGGCGATACCGGCGAGCAGGATCATGCCCGCCGCCATGCCGACGATCAGGCCAAAGATCTTAAGCTCTATGTTGCGACGGTCCATCTCTCTCCCCAGAGATGGGCGCATCCTTGACGATAACCCTTGCGGAAACCTTATGCGAAACCTTCCGTAGGCGCTTTATCTGACGTTGTTACGCGAAATGGGGTTTCGGGCGCCCTTGGCCGAACAGGTCGGTCAGGCCGCCTCGCCCCGCGCCCTCGCCAGCGGGTCGTAATTGAGGATCGGCGACAGCCAGCGCTCGGCGGTGGCCAGGTCCCAGCCCTTGCGGACCGCGTAGTCCTCGACCTGGTCGGCGTCGATCTTGCCGACGCCGAAATAGTGCGCCCGCGGATGGCTGAAATAGAGCCCGGAGACCGCCGCGCCGGGGGTCATGGCGTAGCTCTCGGTCAGCTTCAGCCCCGTGGCCGCCTCAGCGTCGAGCAGCTTGAACAGCGTGCCCTTCTCGGTGTGGTCGGGCTGGGCCGGATAGCCGGGCGCGGGGCGGATGCCTTGGTACTTCTCGGCGATCAGGCGCTCGACATCGGCGTCCTCGTCGGCGGCGTAGCCCCACAGCTCGACCCGGGCCTTGTGGTGCAGCCACTCGGCGAAGGCCTCGGCCAGGCGGTCGGCCAGGGCCGAGGCCATGATGGCGCTGTAGTCGTCGCCAGCGTCCTTGAATTTCTTGACGATCTCGTCCTCGCCATGGCCGGCCGTGACCGCGAAGCCGCCGACATAGTCCGCCCCCTGCCCGATCGGCGCGACGAAGTCCGACAGGGCGACGTTCGATTTGCCCTCCCCCTTGTCCATCTGCTGGCGCAGGGTGTGCAGGCGCGAGAACTCGGCGGTCCGCGTGTCGTCGGTGTAGAGCACGATGTCGTCGCCCTGGGCCTGGGCGGGCCAGAAGCCGATCACGCCCTTGGCCCCGAACCACTTTTCCTCGACCACCTTGTCCAGCATGGCGCGGGCGTCGCGATAGAGGTCCGTGGCGGCCTGGCCGACCACGTCGTCCTCCAGGATCTGCGGGAAGCGGCCGATCAGCTCCCAGCTTGCGAAGAACGGCGACCAGTCGATGAACGGGACCAGCTCGGCCAGGGACGGTTCGAACGTCCGCGCGCCAAGGAACGCTGGCTTGGGCGGCGTGTAGCCCTTCCAATCGATGACGAAGGCGCGCTTGCGGGCCTCCTGGATCGAGGTCCGGGCCTTGGTGGTCTGGCCGCGCGCGTACTGCTCGCGGACCTTCACATATTCGGCGCGGGTCTCGGCGATGGTCTTGTCGCGCTCGGTCGGCGACAGCAGCGAGGAGACCACGCCCACGGCGCGGCTGGCGTCGACGACATAGGTCGTGGGGCCGCGGCGATAGGCCGGCTCGATCTTCACCGCCGTGTGGGTGCGGCTGGTGGTGGCGCCGCCGATCAGCAGCGGGATGTCGAAGCCCTGGCGCTCCATCTCGGCGGCCACGAACACCATCTCGTCCAGCGAGGGGGTGATCAGGCCGGAGAGGCCGATCATATCGACCTTGTGCTTTTTCGCTTCGTCGAGGATGCGGTCGGCGGGGACCATGACGCCGAGATCGACGACCTCGTAGTTGTTACATTGCAGCACGACGCCGACGATGTTCTTGCCGATGTCGTGGACGTCGCCCTTCACGGTCGCCATAAGCACCTTGCCGGCGGCCTGGCGCTCCTGGCCTTCCTTCTCGGCCTCCATGAACGGCATCAGCCAGGCGACGGCCTGCTTCATGACGCGGGCCGACTTCACGACCTGGGGCAGGAACATCTTGCCCGCGCCGAACAGGTCGCCGACGACGTTCATGCCGTCCATCAGCGGGCCTTCGATCACGTGCAGCGGACGCTCGGCGGCCAGGCGCGCCTCTTCAGTGTCGGCCTCGATGAATTCGGTGATGCCGTGGACCAGGGCGTGGGTCAGGCGCTCGTTCACCGTGCCCTCGCGCCAGGCTAGGTTAGCGACCTGCTGCTGGCCCTTCTCGCCCTTGTAGCGGGGGGCCATCTCGACCAGGCGCTCGGTGTTGGTCTGGTTCGGGTCGCGCTGGGGACGGTTGAGGATCACGTCCTCGACGGCCTCGCGCAGCACCGGATCGATGTCGTCATAGACCGGCAGGTCGCCGGCATTGACGATGCCCATGTCCATGCCGGCGTTGATGGCGTGGTACAGGAACACCGAGTGGATCGCCCGGCGCACCGGCTCGTTGCCGCGGAAGCTGAACGAGACGTTCGATACCCCGCCCGACACCCGCGCATAGGGCAGCATCTGCTTGATGCGGCGCGTGGCCTCGATGAAGTCGACGGCGTAGTTGTCGTGCTCCTCGATCCCGGTCGCCACGGCAAAGATGTTCGGGTCGAAGATGATGTCCTCGGGCGGGAAGCCCACCTTCTCCACCAGGGTGTTGTAGGCCCGCTCGCAGATCTCGACCTTGCGCGCCTCGGTATCGGCCTGGCCGACCTCGTCGAAGGCCATGACCACCACGGCGGCGCCGTAGCGCAGGCACAGCTTGGCCTGTTCCAGGAACTTGGCTTCGCCCTCCTTGAGGCTGATCGAGTTGACGATCGCCTTGCCCTGGACGCACTTCAGACCGGCCTCGATCACCTCCCACTTGGAGCTGTCGATCATCACCGGCACCCGGGCGATGTCGGGCTCGGCGGCCATCAGGTTCAGGAAGGTGATCATCGCCTGCTGGCTGTCCAGCAGGCCCTCGTCCATGTTGACGTCGATGACCTGGGCGCCGGCCTCGACCTGCTGGCGCGCGACCGACAGCGCTTCGGCGTAGTTGCCCTCGACGATCAGCTTCTTGAACTTGGCCGAGCCGGTGACGTTGGTGCGCTCACCGATGTTGACGAAGACGGGTCTCATAGGCGGGAAGTCCAGATAGCTCTCTCCCCTCCCCTTGATGGGGAGGGGTAGGGGTGGGGTGACGCGGCGGCCGATCCCGACCGAGGCGTTCAATCTTGAAGCGCTGTCACCCCCATCCCCGCCCTTCCCCCATCAAAGGGGGAAGGGAGAAGACGGGAGCCGCGAAAACACTAGGCCAGTTCGAACGGCTCGAGGCCCGCCAGACGCATGGCCTTGGGGCGCTCGGGGATTTGACGGGGCGCGACGCCGCGCACTTCATCGGCGACGTGGCGGATGTGGTCCGGCGTCGTGCCGCAGCAGCCGCCCAGGATGTTGACGAGACCGTCCTTGGCCCATTCGTGCAGGGCGTGGCCGGTCTGGTGCGGCTCCTCGTCGTACTGGCCCATGGCGTTGGGCAGGCCGGCGTTGGGATAGGCCGCGACCAGGGTGTCGGCGATGCGGGCCATCTCGGCGATGTGCGGCCGCATCAGGTCCGCGCCGAGGGCGCAGTTGAAGCCCACGGCGAACGGCTTGGCGTGCTTGACGCTGTTCCAGAACGCCTCGGCCGTCTGGCCCGACAGGGTGCGGCCGGAGCGGTCGGTGATGGTGCCGCTGATCCAGATCGGCAGCTCCTCGTGCCCCTCGTCGCGCAGGTCGAGGATGGCCTTGATCGCCGCCTTGCAGTTCAGGGTGTCGGTGATGGTCTCGATCAGGAAGAGATCGACACCGCCCTGGTAGAGGGCGTCCACCTGCTGACGATAGGCGGCGTAGACCTGGTCGAAGGTCACCTTGCGCGCGCCCGGATCGTTCACGTCCGACGACATCGACAGCATGACGTTCAGCGGCCCGATCGAGCCGGCGATGAACTTCGGGCGCTCCGGATTCTTCGCGTTCCAGCGGTCGGCTACCGAGCGACCGATCCTGGCCCCTTCCAGATTGATGTCCCAGACGTCCTGTTCCGACAGGTGATAGTCGGCCTGGGCGATCGTGGTGCCCGAGAAGGTGTTGGTCTCGGAGATGTCGGCGCCGGCGGCGAAATAGGCGTCGTGCAGCTCGGCCACGAGATCCGGCCGGGTCAGGCACAGGATGTCGTTGTTGCCCTTCATCTGGCCGTTGTAGGCGGCGAAGCGCTGGGCCCGATAATCGGCTTCCGACAGGCCCTTCTTCTGGAACATCACGCCCCAGGAGCCGTCGAGGATCAGGATGCGCTCCTTGGCGGCGGCCTTCAGGGCGGCGACGCGATTGGCGCGGACGGAGAGGTCGGTCATTGCTTGGCCCCCGCCGCCTGCTGGCGCGCGAGTTCCTTGTTGAAAGCGGCTTCGTTCGTGTCGACGAACCGGGCCAGCTCCGTCGGATCGACGAAGGCGTTGGGGACGGCGCGCAGCTGCTTCTGGCGCTTGGCCAGCAGATTCCCCTGCTCCTCGTGGGCGGGCAGCATCACGTCGGTCGGGATGGCGCGCAGCTTGGCGAAGCTCTCGCGATAGTCGGCGACGATCGTCTTGTGGGTCTTGTTGCCGACCAGCACGTTGCCGGCCACCGACAGCGAGCACGGGAAGGTCACGGTCAGGGGCTGGCCCTTCTCGACGACGGCCGTGGTCCAGCTGGTGCAGCCGATCGTGTGGCCGGGCGTCAGATGCGCCACCAGAGTGGTCTCGCCCAGCCTCAGCTTCTGGCCGTCGCCGAAGGTCTTGTCGACCTTCACGGGGGGCATCGGCGTCGGGCCGTTCTCATTGTCGCCGATGTGATGGCCCTGCTCGATGGCCGGCGCGTCGCCACGCGAGATCCACAGCTTGGCGGTCGGAATGTCGGCCTTCAGCTGGGCCAGGCCCCCGGCGTGGTCGTAATGCGCGTGGGTGTTGGCCAGGATCTTAACGTCGGCCAGTTGGAAGCCCAGCGTGGCGATATTGCGCTCGATCTGCTTGCCGACCTCCGCGTTCGGACCGCCGTCGAGCAGGACATGCCCCTCCGACGAGGTGATCAGCCAGGACGAAATGCCCTCGGTCCCCACGTAATAGATGTTGCCGACCACGCGGTAGGGCCGGGTCGGCTTGGTCCAGCTAGCCGGCATCTCGGCGCGGGCCACGGGCGCGACGGCGGCCAGAGCCAGGGTCAATGCGATCAGAACGCGTCTCATGCCGCCGCCTCCGCCGAAGTCGCCGCCGTCTCGCGCACGCCCAGCACGCGGCAGATGGCGTAGACCAGATCGGCCCGGTTCAGGGTGTAGAAGTGGAAGTCCTCGAAGCCCTGCTCCTGCAGCTTGGCGCACATCTCGGCGGCCACGGAGCAGGCGATCAGGCGGCGGGTCTCGGCATCGTCCTCGAGGCCGTCGAACAGATTGCCGAGCCAGGCCGGGATCGCCGTCTGGCAGGCGGCGGCCATCTTCTTCAGACCGTTGAAGTTGGTCACCGGCATGATCCCCGGCACGATCGGAATGGTGATCCCGGCCGCGCGGACCTTGTCGACGAAGCGCAGGAAGGCGTCGAGGTCGAAGAAGAACTGGCTGATCCCCAGGGTCGCGCCGGCGTCGATCTTCTGCTTCAGCACGTCGATGTCGTGCTCGATCGACGGGCTCTCCGGGTGTTTCTCGGGATAGACCCCGACCAGCACCTCGAACGGGCCCACGCCGCGCACGGCGCGGGTCAGCTCGGTGGCGTTAGCGTAGCCGTCCGCGCGCGGAACATAGGCCCCGCCGATGCCGCCTTCGCCGGGCGGCGGATCGCCGCGCAGCGAGACGATGTGCCGAACGCCCGTGCGCCAGTAGTCGCGGATCACCTCGTCGACCTCCTCCCGGCTGGCGCCGACGCAGGTCAGGTGGGCGGCCGGCTTGAGGGTCGTCTCATCGAGGATGCGCTTGACGGTCCGGTGCGTGCGCTCGCGGGTCGAGCCGCCCGCGCCGTAGGTGACCGACACGAAGGCCGGGTCGAGCGGCGCCAGGCGGGTGATCGCCTGCCACAGGCTCTCTTCCATCTGCGGCGTCTTGGGCGGGAAGAATTCGAACGACACGCGGGGGCGGCCGCCCGAGGAGTTCTGCCCGCGCTCGCCGGCGCGAGCGACGGGACCGATGACACGGCGGGTCGGCGGAAGGGTCATGCGGCGCTCCTCTCGGCGACGACCTTGGCCGGGCGACGCGCGGTCCAGATCTTGACGGTCAGCCCTTCGTCCGTGGCCGGCGGCAAGGCGATATTGCTTTCCAGCGCCAGGCCCGCCGCCTGCAGCCAGGTGACGATCTCGACGTCGTCGAAGCCCAGGCGCCGGTGCTGGTGCACCTCGCGCAGGAACTCGTGGTCGTGCGGGGCGAAGTCGGCGATCAGCAGCAGCCCGCCGGGGGTGACGAGGCGCGCGGCCTCGGCCACGGCGTTGGCCGGATCGGTCAGGTAATGCAGCACCTGATGGACGGTGACGAGATCGGCGCAGCCGCCCGGCAGGCCGGTGCGGAAGATGTCGCCGTGGCGCAGCTCGCAGGCGGTCAGGCCCGCCTTGGCCACCTCGTCGCGGGCGATGTTCAGCATCTGCTGCGAGAGGTCGAGCCCCAGGGCGTTGGACGCCCGCTTGCCCAGCAGGGTCAGCATGCGCCCGGCCCCGGCGCCCAGATCGACCATCTCGTCGAACGGCCCCTCCCCGGTCGCCCGCAGGATCGCCGCCTCGACCTCGGCCTCGTCGACATAGAGCGAGCGGATCTCGTTCCAGCGGGCGGCGTTGCGGGCGAAATAGGCCTGGGCGTCGGTCGAGCGCTCGGCGCGGACGGCGGCCAGCTTGTCGGCGTCGAGACGCACGATCGGATCGGCGTCGTCGATCAGATCGAGCGCCTGCTCGACCAGGAACCGGCCCGGCGACTTGGCGGCCAGGCGGTAAAAGACCCAGGCCCCGTCCGGAAACCGCTCGACCAACCCCGCCTCGGCCAGCAGCTTCAGGTGGCGCGAGACGCGGGGCTGGCTCTGGTCGAGGATCCGGCACAGCTCCAGCACCGACAGCTCCTCGGCCGCCAGCAGGGCCAGCAAACGCAGGCGCGTGGACTCGCCCGCGGCGCGCAGCACATCGACGACCTGTTCGGCGGAAAGCTTCATACGGACATAAAGATATCTTTATGTCCGATTTGGCAAGAGAAACTTATGCCTCGGGTTCGCCTTTTGGCGGCTCCCAAAGCTCAATCTTGACCCCCGCCGGATCGATAAGCCAGGCGAAACGCCCCATGCCGTCCTCGTCCTGGCGCCCCGTGGGCTCGACGCCCTCGGCGGCCGCCTTGGCCAGCACCCCGTCGATATCGTCGACGATGAAATTGATCATGAACGGCGCCGTCGAGGGCGCGAAATACTGGCTGTCGGCGCCGAACAGCGACCAGGTGGTGGTGACGATGCGCGGCGCCTTGAACACCGCCCCGCCCCACTTGTGGATGTCGAAGCCCAGAACGCGCGCATACCAGTCCCGCGCCGCCGCCGGATCCTCGGCCTTGTAGAACACACCGCCCAGTCCGAGCACCTTGGCCATTTTCACGCCTCCCAACGCTGCGACCCTGAAAGCCTAGCAAGGTTTCGAGGCCCCGCCATGCTTCTTGCCGCGTTGATGCTGCTTTCCGCGCCGAACTGCCTGCCTCATGCGGGTCCACAACGCCTCGAGGGCGTGCTGGTCGCCCGCACCTTCCCCGGGCCGCCCAACTTCGAGTCGATCAAGGACGGCGATCGGCCCGAGCGCTACTGGCTGCTGCGCCTGGCCCGCCCGATCTGCGTGGCGGACGACCCGAACGATCCCGAGACCGGCGGGGGCGCGCGAGACGTGCGCGAGATCCAGCTTATCCTGTCGCCCGAGGACTTCGCCCGCTATCGTCCGCTGATGGGCAAGCCGATCGTCGCCCAGGGCGACTTCATGAGCCCGATCAGCGGTCACCATCATACGTCGATCCTGCTGGAAGGCGTGACCCTGGCCCGCCGGCCTCAAGGCTGAAGCGAGTCGGCCCAGGCCTCGGACCAGGCCATCAGCGGCCAAAGGGCGACGATCAGCTCGGCGCCCCGCGCGCTCAGCCGATAACCGCCATCGGCGGTCACGACGTCGGCGGCGCGCAGTTCGGCCAGGCGCGTATTCAGCGTGCCGGGCGGCAGCCCCGCCGCCGCCAGGAGCGCCCTGAAGGTCAGCACGCGACCCTCGCGCAATTCCCAGACAATGCGCAGCGCGCCGCGCCGCCCCAGGAGATCCAGCGCCGCCATGATCGGCTTGCCGGTCTCCGACCCCCGCACGACGCGCCCAGGAAGAGGCGCTTCAATTTTTGTAGCGTCGTCACGGTCCTTCATGATACAAATTCTGTAGCACAAAGGAGGACGGGATGTCGCCGAGGATCGAACCCGCGAAGGCGCCCTATGCTCCCAGCGTCGCGCGGACGCTGGAGCGCCTGAAGACGCCCGGCGACCAGGCGCTGTCGCTGTTCCGAACCCTGGCCCGGGACGAGCGGCTGTTCGCCCGGTTCACCGGCGCGGGCCTGCTGGACAAAGGTCATCTGACCCTGCGGGAGCGCGAGATCGTCATCCACCGTGTCTGCGCCCTGAACGGCTGCGGCTACGAGTGGGGCGTGCACGCGGCGATCTTCGCGGCGGCGGCCGGGCTCGACGCCGAACAGCTGGCGGCCACGGTCGAGCCCGGCGTCGCCTCCTGCTGGGGGCCGCGCGAGGCGCTGCTGATCGCCTTCTGCGACGCGGTGAACGCCCGCGCCGATATCGACGACGACCTGTGGCGCCGGCTCGCCGAGGCCTTCTCCGAGGAAGCCCGCATCGAACTGATGATGCTGGCGGGCTTCTACCGCACCGTCAGCCTGCTCGCGAACGGCCTGCGTCTGGAGCCCGAGCCGTTCGCGACGCCGTTTCCGGCCGGTTAGGAGCCGTAGTCCAGGCTCGGCGCCTTCTTGGCCTTGCCGCCCAGGGCATAGGAGAAGCCGACCGTGATCCGGTGCGGGTCGTAGACGTACTCGCCGCGCTGCATGAGGCCGGGCTGATCAATGAAGTCTCGCACGCGCCACCCCGTCTTGAAGACGTCGCGCATGCTGGCCACCAGGAACAGCCGGTCGTTGATCTTGCGCCGATAGCCGAGATTGAGCCGGCCGTAAGGAAGCCCGTAGCCTTGAGGCGTCAGTCGCCTGGCGCGAATGACGAGGTTGAACTGGAGAAGGTCGTCGGCGGTGATCTGGCTGTTCAGATTGAGCTTGCCGCCGATCAGCACCGCGGAACGCTTGGGGCCGACGGCGAGGCTGGTCGGATCGATCTCGACATAGGTCGCCGTCGCGCTGAGCGTATAGGTCAGCTTCGGCGCAAGGCGTCCGCCCGACGAGAGCTCGAGGCCGGCGCTGCGCTTGCGTCCGAGGTTCTCCTTGGTCGACAGCAGCACGCCGCCATCCAGCGGCGTGACGATGTCGGTGACGGTGTCGCGGATGTCGCGAAGGAAAAGGGTCGCCAGCCGATAGGTAGGGCCGTCCCGATACTCGTAGGAGACCTCGTAACTGCGGGTGAGCTCCGGCCCGAGGTTCGGATTGCCGGCCGTGACGGCGAGCGCGCCGTCGCGACTGGGAAAGGGGTTGAGGTCGTCGGGGTCCGGGCGCTCGATCCTCTCGGCGTAGCTGGCCCTCAGGCGCGTCTTGTCGTCCAGCCCATAGTCCAGATAGAGCGACGGAAAGGCGCGCGTTTCGCTGTTTCGCCGCACGCCGCCCAGGGTCAGCTGTTCGGTCCTGACGCGGGCGTGCTCGACCCGCAAGCCGATCTGAGCGGTCAGCTTGCCGAACGGCCGCTCCGCCGTCGCATAGGCCGCCGACACCACCCGACCATAGCGAAAGCGGTTGGTCAGGCCGGGATCCAGCGTCGCCATAGCGGCGTTGGCGCCCCGCGCGCCGCTGTTCTCGTAAAGATAACCGTCGTCCTCGACCTGACCGCCGGCGGTCAGCTTGGCGTCCTTCGGCAGCGGCTTGCGATAGTCGACCGAGAGGCGCGTCAGGGTCTGGTGCTGATCGAAGTCGAAGGCCTCGTAGGCGCCGGTCGAGGGCGCGCCCAGGCTGTAGGCGAACGGCTGGCGGTCCTTGTTGATCGTCGATCCCCGCACCGCCGCGATGGTCAGGTCGTGATCCTCGCCCGAGAACCGTCGGACCAGCTGAGTGTCGATCTCGTCGTCATGGACCCAATTGGTCCGCCGGCCCTCGCGCGCGGAGCGACGCTCACCGACCGGCGAGCGGACCACGAAGTCATCGGTGGGATGGCTGGTGAAATCCATCTCCATCGCATGCGCCTCGGCCGACAACTTGGTGCGCGGGTCGAGGTCGTAATCGGCCGAGACATGCGCCGTGACGGTCTCAGTCACCGGGCGGGCGCGGCGGACGTTGTCGCTTTCGACGCCGCCGGACAGAACCCGATGATTGCTGATCCGGATCGTGCGCACGTCGCGTTGCGCGCTGAGATCGGCGTTCAGCGACAGCTTGCCGGTGTTGTAGCCGATGGCCGCGCTGGCGCTGGCGTCGCTCTTGTTGCTCGCGCTGGCTTGAAGCGTGCCCGTCCGCCCCGCGCCCTTCGTCTTCTTGCTGATCAGGTTGATGATGCCGCCAGAGCCATTGGCGTCGAACGCGGCCGAGGGGTTGGTGATGATCTCGACCCGCGCGTACTGACTGGCGGGCAGCTGCTGCAGGGCCGCCGCCCGGCCGGCGCCCTTGAAGAGGCCGGAGGGCTTGCCGTCGACCAGGATGGTGACGTTCGAGTCGCCGCGCAGCGACAGGTTCCCCTGGGTGTCCACCTCGACCGACGGCAGGTTCCCCAGCGCGTCGCCGATCGAACCCGTCGTCGCTTGCAGGTCACCGGAAAGGCTGTAGCTGCGGCGGTCGATGCTGGCCCGCACGCCGTCCGTGGAAGGCGCGGAGACCACCACGCCCTCCACGCTGTTCGGCGCGGTCGAATTGGAGGGCGGCGGACTGGACTGGGCCGGCGTGGGCGGCGGCGGGGTTGGCGCGGTCGCCTGGACCTCGGCGTACGCGAAGGCCATCACGGACAGGCCAAACGAAACCACCATCTCGACCTGTCGCTTAAGCTGAACGCCAACAACCTCGGCGATAAAGCTTCGCCGCCCGGTGTCAAGCGCTCCTAGGCCGCCACTGGCGAGGCCAGCGGCTCGCCGTGGAAGTAGCGGCGCAGGTTCTCCAGGGTCAGGTTGACCATGGCCGGGATGCTGTCGAGGGTCGCGCCGGCGGTGTGCGGCGTGAGCACCGTGTGGGGCACGCCGGCCCAGCGGGCCGGCGGGGTCGGCTCCTGTTCGTAGACGTCGAGGGCGGCCATGCCCAGGGTCCCCGCCTTCAGCGCGGCGATCAGGGCGTCCTCGTCGATCAGCGAGCCGCGCCCGACATTGACGATCAGGCCCTGGGGCCCGACCGCCTCGATGACCGCCTTGTCGATCATGTGGCGGTTGCTGGCGTCGGGCCGGGCGCAGACGACCAGCACGTCGCTGTCGCGCGCCAGGGCCATCAGGCTTTCGGCGCGGCGATAGTCGCTGTCCTTCGGACGCGGCCCCCACCAGGCGATCTTCATCTCGAAGGCCGCGAGGCGGCGGGCCACGGCCTCGCCGATGTGGCCCAGGCCGACGATGCCGGCCTTGCGGCCGCGCAGGCCGTGGCGCGGCGCCATGCGCTCGGCGTGGGTCCAGTGGCCGGAGCGCAGGCGCTGGTCGCCCTCGACGATGCCGCGCCAGGCGGCCAGCACCAGGCCCACCGCGTGATCGGCGACGTCGGCGGCGTTCAGGCCCGTGGAATGGGTGACGGCGATGCCGTGCGCCTTGCACCACGGCACGTCGACCCCGTCATAGCCGACGCTGACACAGGCGATCAGGCCCAGGCGCGGCATCTCCGACAGCATGTCGCGCGACAGGGCGAACTCGCCGGCGTGGACGATGGCCCGCACCTGGCGTCCGGGCCCTTCGAGAAACGCCATCCGGTCCGCGTGGTCCCAAAGCCGATGGACGGTGTAGGCGCCCTCGAGCAAGGGCTGCAGCGGCATCAGCATCTCGTGCGAGAGCAGGACGTGCGGCTTGTCCACGGGCGTCTGCGGCATGGGTGTCCTCCGTAATGTAGGCTGCTCTTGCCGCCTGTTGCCCGCAGCTAAGCAACGAAAAAGGCCCGCCGCTAGCGGACGGGCCTTCACGGTCTGGTGACGTGGATCGCCGTTAGTGACGCCCCTCGGCGAACTCCTCGATCATCTTGGCGCAGAAGGCCGGCAGGTCGTCGGGCTTGCGCGAGGTGACCAGGCCGTCGTCGACCACCACCTCGCGGTCGACCCAGTTGGCGCCGGCGTTCTTCAGGTCGGTCTCCAGCGACGGCCACGAGGTCATCTCCCGGCCCTCGACCGCTCCGGCGTTGATCAGGGTCCAGGGGCCATGGCAGATCGCGGCGATCGGCTTCTTCTCGCTGACGAAGTGCCGGATGAAGTCGATGGCCTTGGGCTCAAGCCGCAGGGCGTCGGGGTTGATCACCCCGCCCGGCAGCATGATGGCGTCGTAGGTCGAGGGATCGGCGGCGCTGAGCTCACGGTCGACCGGCACGGCGCGGCCCTTGTCGTGATGTTCCCAGCCCTGGATCTCGCCCGCCTTTGGCGAGACGATCTCGACCTGGGCGCCGGCGGCCTTCAAAGCCTCGACGGGCTTTTCCAGTTCGGATTGCTCGAAGCCGTCGGTGGCGAGCACGGCGACCTTGCGGCCGGACAGGGTTTGATCGGTCATGGGATATGTCCTCGTGGCGGGATGGCGCCCGCCAAGAACCCGGGGCTTCGGACGACGGTTCCCCGCCGCGAGCGTCGGTTCGCGCGGCCAAGCTGTGAACAACGCGCGCCGCCAAGGGTTTCACACGGTGGCGTCCCAGAAGGCGCGCCTCATTCGGAGAAACCTCCATGTTGACCAAGACGCTCGCCGCGACCGCGGCGCTTTCGATGCTGGTGGCCGGCGGTTCGGCCCTGGCCCAGTCCCGATCGTCGGCCACGGCCGGCCCCAAGCAGCCGATCCCCTACTCCCAGCTGAACGCCTATATGAAGGCCTCGCCGAAGACGCGGGCCAGCCGCGACTGGTGGGCGGGCTCCGCCAGCACCGGCGCCTCGACCGACACCTCGGCGACGGTTCCGTCCTCGAACGGCGGGACGATGAGCGGATCGACGATGAGCGGCTCGACGACCGACTCCTCGACGACTTCGTCCTCGTCGACCTCCACCGACAGCTCGGTGAATCCGTCCTCCTCGTCGTCGACGACGCCGCAAAGCATGCCGATGACGCCGCCGACGAACGCGACGCCGCAACCCGGCGACTCGACGACGATGTCCAATCAGCCGGGGTCGCCGTCGACCGCGCCGACGACCCCGCCGACCGAACCGAAGTAACCTGATCCTCCGGGGCGGCGCGCCGCCCCGGGGCCCGTCAGGCGCCGCCGAAGACGAAGTCGCCCTTGTAGTAGCCCTTGGCGGGATCGAGGATGTCGATCGCGAATGGCGCCAAGCCGTCCGCCAGGTCCGTCAGCCACGCGTCGTTGGACCGGACCATGACGCCCAGATCGGCCTTCTGAGCCTCGGCCAGCAGCCACCCGACCATCGCCGCCTTGGTCCCGATGCCGCCGGCGCCGTCGCCGCCATAGGCGGCGAAATAGTCGACGCGCGTGTCGATCAACGCGTGAATCTTGGCGTCGGTCGGCGCGGCGCCGAAGATGGTCTTGTAGGCTTCGCGCGTGGCGTCGAAGAGGCTCATCGAACCGTACTTGGCCAGGAAAGCGTCCTTGCCCTCGCCCAGCTTGCCCAGGTTGACGGCGAAATTGATGTAGCGGTTCTCCAGATTGAAGCTCTGGTAGTAGGCGCTGTTGAGGTTATTGGCGTTCGGCCCGGTCGGTGAAACCAGGTAGTCGATCCCGGCCTGCCCGGGGATCTTCCCGGTGAAGAACTCATAGGCCAGCGTGGCGACCGAGGTCGTTGCGCCGGCAGTCTTGATGATTTCGGCGGTGACCTGGTCCGCGGTCAGCTGGCCAGCGCCCCACCGCTTGAACAGGTCCTCCAGCATCGCGGTCAGGGCCGCGCTGCTGGTGTAGGCCTGCCGCAGGATGGCGATCATCTCGTTCGAGATCTCGCTCGCCGAGGGGGTCGGGGCGAAGACGATGTTTTCGACATTGACCAGACGGTCGACGCCGTCCGGCGATCCGGTCCGCAGGTCGGTGACGGTCGTCGATCCGTCCGCGTTCTTGACCACGGAATAGTTCGACGCCCAGCTGGAGTAGACGGCCACGTCCTCGCCGTCGCCGCCGTCGATCACGTCGTTGCCCGCGCCGCCGATCAGCGTGTCGTTGCCGCCGCCGCCCGACAAGGTGTCGTCGCCCGCGCCGCCGTCGAGCGTGTTGACGCCGCTGTCGCCGGTCAGGACATCGGCGAAGGCCGAGCCCTTGAGGCCTTCGATCCCGTCCAGGAAATCAACGCCAGCCCCTCGGGTATTCTGCGGCGCGTCGGCCTTCGTCAGGTCGACCGTGACGCCGCTGGAGGCGGTCTCGTAGGACGCGATGTCGAAACCCGCGCCGCCGTAGATGATGTCGTCGCCGGCGTCTCCGCTCAGGATGTCGTCGCCGGCGTCGCCCGTGAGCGTGTCGCCGCCAGCGCCGCCGCGCACGATGTCGTTGCCCGCGCCGGCGATGATCAGATTGGCGCCGGCGTCTCCGATCAGGGTGTCGCTGAACGCCGAACCGAACAGGTTCTCCAGGCTGTTCAGCGTATCGACCCCCGCGCCCTTCGTGTCCTGCGCAGAGGTGAGGTTGAGATTGACGGTGACGCCGGTGATGGCGTCGCGATAGTCCGCCCAGTCGTTCCCGGCCCCGCCGTCCAGGCGATCGTTGCCGAGGCCGCCGGCCAGAACGTCGTTGCCGTTGTCGCCGAGCAGGATGTCGTCGCCCGCGCCGCCGGAGATCGTGTCATCGCCGTTGAAGCCTTCCAGACGGTCGGCGCCGCTGGTCCCGATCAGGGTGTCGGCGTTGTCCGTGCCCCCATCGGCCTTCAGGGTCGACAGATTGACCGACACGACGCTGGTGTCGCTGCTGATCACCATCCGCGCCCCGTCAGCGCTGACCAGCACCCGGTCGCCGAACCCCGCCGCATAGTAGCCCGATGGGCTGAGACCGACATCGACCCCGAGCGAATAGACCTGCTCCAGGGCCCAGCTTCCGACCGAGAACCCCGTGGCGTACTGGAAGATCCGGTCCGTCGTGGCGTCGACCACGTAGAGGTGCTGCCCGTCGGCGCTGAAATCCATGCCGAAGACGCCCGTCCCCAGTTCGGGATGCGTCTTGGCGATGTCGCCGATGAACTTCAGGGAGCCGTCATAGACATAGAGGCCGCCGGAGAACTGCGCGACGAGATTTCCGTTGCCCGAGATGGCGGTGACGGCGTTGCCGTAGCCATAGACCCCGTCGGCGTACATGCCGTGGAAGGCGGTCTGCCGAGGGGCGCCGGCCGCATACATGTAAAGCGGACCATCGGAGCTGCTGTCGCTGAAAAGCACCTTGCTGTGGTCGTCGCTCGCCACCAGCCAGCCATAGAGGGTGTTGGGCGCGCTAAAGCCGGAAAACACGCCCGTCGCCAGGTCTAGCGTGATGGGCGCCGTGTCGCCCCAGAAGCCCGTCTGCCCGACGATCACCTTGTTATCGCTGGTGACGGCCACATCGTAGAAGCCCGAGACGTAGCTGCCAGTCAGGGCGTAGTCCTTGACGAGACCCGTCTGGGTGTCCAGCACGTGGAGCTTGCTCGTGGCCGTCGAACCCGTGGCGCTGTTGGTCACGTTCTCGATCGCGCGGTCGGCGACGACGACGTACCGGCCGTCCGCCGACACGTCCATGCCCGCCAGCTGCGAGCCGACCTTCCACTTCGAGATTACGTCGCCCGTCGCGGTGTTCAGAGCCGCCAGATAGCCTTCGCGATTGGAGACATAGGTCGTCTTGCCATCGGGCGAGAGCACGACATCGACGATCTGGCCGGTGGCGATGGTGTCGACGGCGCCCGTCGGCGCCACGTCCTTCACCGTCACGCTCGCGTCCGAAGAGGACAGCGTCACGGTCTTGTCGGTGAATTGCAGCTTTTCGACGTTCAGCAACGTGTCGGAGCCCTCGCCGCCCGTGGCGCGCAGGTCGCGCACCGTCCAGGTCCCGTTGGCGTTGCGCACCCAGCTATAGTTGGAAGACGCCGCGCCATAGATGGCCGTGTCCATGCCGCCGCCGCCGTCGATGACGTCGTCGCCCCCACCGCCCTGGAAGGTCTCATCCGCCGCGGTCCCCTGGAACACGTCGGCGAAGGCCGAGCCCCTCAGCCCCTCGATGCCGGTCAGCGTGTCCAGGCCATCCCCATGCGTGTTCTGAATGACACCGGTCTTGTTCAGATCGACGCGGACTCCCGCCGTCGCGCCCTCGTAGGAGGCGATGTCCACGCCGGCGCCGCCGTCGAGGACGTCGTCCCCGCTCCCGCCGTTCAGGATGTCGTCCCCGTCCCCGCCCAGCAGCGTGTCCGAACCAGCCGCCCCCTTGAGCACATCGTTTCCGCCGCCGCCTTCGAGGCGGTTGGCGTTGGCGTCGCCGGTCAAGGTGTCGGCGAAGGCGCTGCCGATCACGCCTTCGATGCCGGTCAGGATGTCGCGTCCAGCGCCGCCGGTGTCTTGGACATAGGTCGAGCTCAGGTCGATCTTGATCGCGCTCGTCGCCGTGGAATAGTCGGCCAGGTCGAAGCCCGCGCCGCCGTCCAAGGTGTCGTCGCCCGCCCCTCCGATCAGCCGGTCGTCGCCGTAGCCGCCATAGAGGGTGTCGTTGCCGGCCCCGCCGTCTATGACGTCATTGCCGCCATAGCCGTGGATGACGTTCGCCGAGGCGTCGCCGGTCAGGGTGTCGGCGCGATCGGTGCCGTCCGGGCTGGTGACGGTCGCCAGATTGATGACGTTCACGACCTTGTCGCTCATGACGAGCAGGTACTTGCCGTCGGCGGAGGCCGTCACGCGATCGCCGTAGGCGCCCCCGTTGAAAAGGTCCGAGTAGTAGGCATTTTGGGCCAGGCCGGACGAGAATGTCCTCTGGATCGACCAGTCCGTCGTCGACAACTGCAGAATATTCGCCGTGTTCCGGTCGAGGACGTAGAGGTTGGACCCATCGGCGCTGAACGCCATGCCGACGGCATAGATCGTTTCCTTCTGGAAGGTCGCCAGCGTGCCTTTGAACTTCAGGTTTCCATCGTAGATGTTTCCATGCTGGACGATAAGGTCGCCCGAAGGCGAGATCGCCTGGAACCCGGAATTGTAGCCCTGAACGCCATCCTGATAGTTCTGGTGCGAGGCCGTTATGCCCTTGTTTGTCTGGTAGACAAAGATGGGCATGTCCGAGATGTCCTGCGGCGCGAAGATCACCTTGGAACCGTCGATCGAGGCCGAGAGCACCCCTTGCTCGGAATAGGTTTCGCTTGAACGCTGGAACGCGCCCGAGTTCGGATCAAGGATCGCAAACTGGCCCCAGTACGCGCCATCCGACAGCATGATCTTGCCGTCCGAGAGGAACACGGCGTCGTAGTAGGGCTTGCCGTTGTCTTTCGTCGTCGTGTAGTCGCGAACCTGATTGGTCGTCAGGTCCAGCACGTGAACCGTGACCGTGGCGATCTGGTTGGAGCCTGACGGGGTGCTGGTGAAGGTCTGCTCGGTCGCCACCAGGTAGCGGCCGTCCTGAGACAGGTCCATGCCGCCCAGGTTGGTTCCCACCTTCCAGCGCGCGACGAAATCCCCCGTCGCCACATTGAAGGCGTTGACGACGCCATCGCTGTTCGAGACGTAGGCGATCTTGCCGTCGTTGCTTAGGACGATGTCCTTCAGATCGCCGGTGGCGATCGTCTGAAAAGTGCTCACGAAACCCACCCGACCCTGACGCGAAACCAGAACCGGTAATACACTATGTGGGGTTGAGTTTAACAACCCACTAAATCAAAAGATCCGCGCAAAACGCAAAGAAAAGGCGGCGGCCTTGCGACCACCGCCCGTCTGATCGTCGGGAAGTCCCGTTACCGCGCGAACTTCTGGAACTTGATGCGCTTGGGGATCAGGCTGTCGGCGCCCAGGCGGCGCTTCTTGTCTTCCTCGTACATTTCGAAGTTGCCCTCGAACCATTCGACGTGGCTATCGCCCTCGAAGGCCAGGATGTGGGTCGCCAGGCGGTCCAGGAACCAGCGGTCGTGGCTGATGACCACGGCGCAGCCGGCGAACTCTTCCAGCGCCTCTTCCAGGGCCTGCAGGGTTTCGATGTCGAGGTCGTTGGTCGGTTCGTCGAGCAGGACGAGGTTGCCGCCGGCGGCCAGGGTCTTGGCCAGGTGGACGCGGTTGCGCTCACCGCCCGACAGCAGGCCGACCTTCTTCTGCTGGTCGCTGCCCTTGAAATTGAAGCTGCCGACATAGGCGCGGGAATTGATCTCGCGCTTGCCGACCATCATCACGTCGGTGCCGCCGCTGATCTCTTCCCAGATGGTCTTGTTCGGGTCCAGCGCGTCGCGCGACTGGTCGACATAGGCCAGCTTGACCGTCTCGCCGAGGCGCACGGTGCCCGCGTCCGGGGTCTCCTGGCCGGTGATCAGCTTGAACAGGGTCGACTTGCCGGCGCCGTTCGGACCGATCACGCCGACGATGCCGTTGGGCGGCAGCTTGAAGGAGAGATCCTTGAACAGGACCTTGTCGCCGTACTCCTTCTCCAGGCCGTTGACCTCCAGCACCAGATTGCCCAGGCGCGGGCCCGGCGGGATCTGGATGTGGGCGTAGGTCTGGGCCTTGTTGGCGTTTTCCTGGTCGGCGACCATCTTCTCGTAAGCGGCCAGACGGGCCTTGGACTTGGCCTGGCGGGCCTTGGCGCCCGAGCGGACCCATTCCAGTTCGCGGGTGAGCGCGCGCTGACGGGCTTCGGACTCCGACTGTTCCTGGACGACGCGCTTCTGCTTCTGCTCCAGCCAGCCGGAATAGTTGCCCTCGTAGGGGATGCCCTTGCCGCGATCGAGTTCCAGCGTCCACTTGGTGACCTGGTCCAGGAAGTAACGGTCGTGGGTGACCAGGATCACGCAGCCCGGGAACTCTTCCAGATGGTGCTGCAGCCAGGCCACGGACTCGGCGTCCAGGTGGTTGGTCGGTTCGTCGAGCAGCAGCATGTCGGGCTTGCTGAGCAGCAGACGGGCCAGGGCGATACGGCGCTTCTCGCCGCCCGACAGCTTTTCGATATTGGCGTCGTTCGGCGGGCAGCGCAGGGCGTCGATCGCCATCTCGATCTTGGAATCGATGTCCCACAGATCCTTGGCGTCGATGATCTCCTGCAGCTTGGTCATCTCGTCCATCAGCTCGTCGGAGTATTCCTCGCCGAGCTTGGCCGCCAGTTCGTTGTACTTGTCGAAGACCTTCTTGTCCTCGCAGTCGGCGATGACATTGCCCCAGACGTCGAGGTTCGGGTCCAGTTGCGGCTCCTGCGGAAGATAGCCGCGCTTGACGCCGTCGGCGGCCTTGGCCTCGCCCGAGAACTCCTTGTCGAGGCCGGCCATGACCTTCAGCAGGGTCGACTTACCCGAGCCGTTGACGCCCACGACGCCGATCTTGGCGTCGGAATAGAACGACAGCCAGATGTTCTCGAAGACCTTCTTGCCGCCGGGATAGGCCTTGGTCAGGCCCTGCATCTGGAAAATATATTGCTGCGCCATGAGGCTCGCGTGCTCGCTGGACGAGGGTTTCGGGGATTGGGGGCTGAGATAGCCGTCCCCGGCCCTTCGTGCAATCACGCGGCGCCTCGGCGTCCGCGACGCGCGGCGCGCCGCCGTCGCGTCAGTGTCGGAAAGCCGACACGGATCCTTCGCCGTCCCGTCGCACACCCCTGTTAGCCGACCCTCCGCAGGCGTCGGCGGGACCCGCGCCGCGAACAGGGGGATATCCAATGAAGAACCATCTGCTGCTGAGCGCCGCGATCGGCGCCCTGGTGATCGTGGCGGCCTCGCCCAGCTTGGCGGCCGATAAGAGCGACGCCGCCGCCGCGCCGGCCGCGCCGGCCGAGAACACCGAGCTCGACACGGTGATCATCATCGGCCAGGGCCAGAGCCGCCAGGTTCAGACGCTCAAGGACGACACGATCGGCCTCGAAGCCGCCGGCACCAGCGCCCTGAAGGCGATCGACAAGCTGCCGGGCGTCACCTTCCAGTCGGCCGACGCCTTCGGCGCCTACGAGTGGTCGACGCGCATCTCGATCCGCGGCTTCAACCAGAACCAGCTGGGCTTCACCCTCGACGGCGTGCCGCTGGGCGACATGAGCTACGGCAACCACAACGGCCTGCACATCAGCCGCGCCATCGCCAGCGAGAACATCGGCCGCGTCGAGCTGGCCCAGGGCGCCGGCGCCCTCGGCACCGCCTCGACCTCGAACCTGGGCGGCACGCTGCAGTTCTTCTCGCGCGATCCGCAAGCGACCCTGGGCGGCGAGCTCGACCTGACCGGCGGCTCGGACGCCATGCACCGCTATTTCGGCCGGTTCGAAACCGGCGCGATCGAACAGCTGGGCGGTCTGCGCGGCTATGTCTCGGTCGCCGACCAGAAGAGCGACAAGTGGAAGGGCGGCGGCCAGCAGAAGCAGCGCCAGTATGACGCCAAGCTGGTCATGCCGCTGGGCGACCGCGGCGACCTGAGCGCCTTCTACCACCGCTCGGAACGTCGCGAGCAGGACTATCAGGACCTGTCGTTCAACATGATCAAGCGCCTGGGTCGCGACTGGGACAACACCCAGCCGAACTGGGCCCTGGCCATCGCCGCCGCCCGCGCCTACCTGACCGGCGCGCCGCTGCCCGCGCCGTTCCAGACGGTCGACGACGCCTACTACGCCGGGGCCGGCGTGCGCGACGACGACCTCTACGGCGCCAAGCTGAACGTCAAGCTCGCCGACCACGTCAAGCTGGACGCCACCGCCTACCAGCACAAGAATAAGGGCCAGGGCCTGTGGTACACGCCCTATGTCCCGACCCCGGGCTTCGGGACCGCCGGCTCGCCCGCCGCGCCGCTGTCGATCCGCACCACCGAGTACGACATCGACCGCGGCGGCGTGATCGCCGGCCTGACGGCGGACCTGGGCGCGCACCGCCTCAGCGGCGGCTTCTGGCACGAGGTCAACAACTTCAACCAGGCGCGCCGCTTCTACGGCGAGACCGCCGCCGCGCCGTCGCGCGACCCGCTCGGCTTCCAGTCGAACCCGTTCTTCACCCAGTGGCAGTACGCGTTCGTCACCAAGACCTGGACCGGTCACATCGAGGACGAGTGGACCCTCTCGGACGCCTTCAAGATCAATTTCGGCTTCAAGTCGATGAAGGTGACCAACAGCGTCAAGACCGTGGCCGGCAACCCGCTGACCGGACAGATCGAGAGCAAGGACGAGTTCCTCCCGCAGGTCGGCTTCGTCTACAAGGCCTCGCCCGACTTCGAGGTGTTCGGCGGCTATACCGAGAACATGGGCGCCTATGTCTCGGCGGCCACCTCGGGTCCGTTCGCCTCGCAGAACCAAGACCGGGTCAACTACATCGCCAAGACCCTGGCGCCGGAAAGCTCCAAGACCTTCGAACTGGGCGCGCGCTACCGGACCGAGCGGTTCCAAGGCGTGGCCGCGGCCTACCATGTCGCCTTCGACAACCGCCTGCTGGCCGTGGCGCAAGGCTCGGCGATCGTCGGCAACGCCCCGGTGCTGTCGAACGTCGGCTCGGTCGAGACCAAGGGCATCGAACTGGCGGGCACCTACCGCCTGACCGATGCCTGGAGCGTCTACGGGGCCTACACCTACAACGACTCCAAATACGACAACGACGTCGTCTCGCTGGACGGCAAGCTGCAAGCCCGCACCAAGGGCAAGACGGTCGTCAACACGCCCAAGAACATCTTCAAGGGCGAGATCAGCTTCGACCAGAACGGCTTCTTCGGGAAGCTGGGCGTCGCCTATACCGGCGAGCGCTACTACACCTACGAGAACATCGGCGGCCTGGCGCCGTCGACCACCGTGGCCGATCTGACCCTGGGCTATCGCTTCGCCGAAGAGGGCTGGGGCAAGGGCCTGGAGGTGCAGATCAACGTCACCAACCTGACCAACAAGGACTATATCTCGACCATCGGCTCGGGCGGCTTCGTCAACAGCGACCCGACCGGCGACGCGCAAACCGTGCTGACCGCGCCGCCGCGTCAGGTGTTCCTGTCGGTCAAGAAGCGCTTCTAAAGGGCATCTGACCTCGCGAAAGGAAGGCCGGGAGGGCGACCTCCCGGCCTTTTCTATTGGCGCCTACTTCACCGGCTTGCCGTCGGCGTCGATCACCTTCGGATCCAGGCCCAGGGCCCGCAGCTTGGGCTCGATGGTCGCCCGGTCGCCGACGATCACCCAGATCAGCTCGTCCGGCTTGATCGCCTTGCGGGCCGCGGCGGTGGCGGCGTCGACGGTCACCGCCCTCACCTCGCCCGGATAGGCGTCGAAGTAGCCGTCGGGCAGGTTGAAGTTGACCAGCTCGGCGATCGAGCGGCCGACGCCCATGCCGGTCTCCCAAGAGCCCGGCAGCGACAGGGTCAGGCTGTTCTGGGCCTTGGCCAGTTCGGCGGGGGTGATCGGCTTGTCGCCGACGATGCCCGTCAGCTCCTTGCGCGCCTCGACGAACGACTCGGCGGTCTTGTCGGTCTGGACGGGCGCGGCGGCGATGAACAGGCGCGATCCGCGCGCCGAGCGGATGCTGCTGCTGGCGCCATAGGACCAGTGCTTGTCCTCGCGCAGGTTCATGTTCAGGCGCGAGACGAAGTCGCCGCCGAACACGGTGTTCATCACGTCGATCGCCGCCTCGTCGGCCGGATCGCGTGCCGGCAGCAGATCGCCGGCCATGATCGTCGACTGCTGGGCCCCGGGACGGTCGAGCAGATAGACCGCGCCCTTGCCGCCCGCGCCGGTCAGCGGCGGCTTGGTCTTGGCCGGCGCGCCGGTCCAGCCGCCCAGCTGGGCCTCGAGCTTGGGCATGATCTGGTCCAGCGTCGTGTCGCCAACCACGATCAGGGTGGCGCCCTTCGGCTGCAGCCAGGTCTTCTGGAAGTCGACCACGTCGTCGCGGGTGATCGAGCCGACGGTGGCCTCGGTCGACAGCAGGCCGTACGGACTGTTCGGGCCATAGGCCAGAACCGGCAGGATCCGCGAGGCCATGGCGTTCGGGTTCTGCTTGCTCTGCTGGATGCCCGCGATCGACAGCTTCTTGCGGCGCTCGAGATCGGCCTGGGTGAAGGCCGGGTTGCGCAGCACGTCGGCATAGATCGCCAGGGCCGGGTCCAGCGTCGCGGTCAGGGTGTTCAGCGACACGCTGGAGGTGTCCAGGCCGTTGCTGGCGCTGAGATTGACGCCCAGCTGGGCCAGTTCGCGGCTGAGGGTCAGGTTGTCGCGATGGGTGGTGCCCTCGCTCATCATGCCGACCGTCAGGCTGGACACGCCGGGCTTGGCGCCCGCCTCGGCGGCGAGGCCGGCGTCGAACAGCAGGTTGAACTGGATCTGCGGCGTATCGTGCCGCTCGGCGACGATCACCTTCAGGCCGTTCGACAGAACGCCGCGCTGCAGCTTGGCGAACGCCGGCGCCTTGATCGCCCCGACTTCCGGCATCGTCTTGCGATCGGCGCCCGCGGCGGCGGGACGGTAGTTCGGGAACGGCGTGACGGTCAGCGTGAAGTCGCCGTCGGTCAGCCACTTGCGCCCGGCCGCCAGCAGATCGGCAGGCTTGGCGTCGCGGTAGCGCTCCAAGGTGTCCTTGTAGGCGTCGGGACGGCCTTGGAAGACCTGACCCTGGGCCAGGATGTCGGACTTGCCGCCGAAGCCGCCGATCCGCTCGGCGCCGCGCACGAAGCTGGCCAGATTGTTGGTGCGAACCTTGGCCACCTCTTCGGGGGTGGGGCCGTCGCGCAGCAGGCGCTGGAATTCCTCGTCGAAGGCCTTCTCGACCGCCGCCGGATCGCCGCCCGGCTTCACCGTCAGGGTGACCACGAACAGGCTGGAGAGCTCGCTGGCCGAGATCGAGGCGCCGACGGCCGTGGCGGTCTGGTCGCCATAGACCAGCCGCTTGTAGAGGCGCGAGGTCTTGTCGGAGACCAGCACGTCGCTCAGCAGTTCCAGATAGTCGGCGTCGGCGGTCCCGTCGCCTGGCACGTTCCAGACCTTGTAGATTCGCGTCTGCGGCACGCGGTCCTGCATCTCGGCGCGCTGCGAGCCGGCGCGCTTGGCGACCCACGCTTTCTGACGCGCCACCGGCGGGCCCGAGGGGATGTCGCCGAAATACTTCTGCATCTTGGCCTTGGCCTCGGCGACGGTGATGTCGCCGGCCAGGACGATGGTGGCGTTGGCCGGACCGTAATAGGTCTTGAACCAGGTCTTGACGTCGTCCAGCGAGGCGGCGTCCAGGTCGGCCATCGAGCCGATCACCGTGTGACCATAGGGGTGGTCGCGGTGATAGGTGCTGTCGGTGATCAGGTTCCAGACCTGGCCGTAGGGCTGGTTCTCGCCCTGGCGCTTCTCGTTCTGGACGACGCCGCGCTGCTCGTCGAGCTTGGCCTTGTCGATGGCGCCGACCAGCCAGCCCATCCGGTCGCTCTCCAGCCACAGCACCTGGTCGAGGGCGGCCGTCGGCACGTTCTCGAAATAGTTGGTGCGGTCCTGGTTGGTGGTGCCGTTCATGTCGGTGGCGCCGACCTTCTCCAGCGCCTTGAACCAGTCGTCGTTGAAGTGCTCCGAGCCGTTGAACATCAGGTGCTCGAACAGGTGCGCGAAGCCGGTCTTGCCCGCCGGCTCGTTCTTGGAACCGACGTGGTACCAGACGTTCACGGCCACGATTGGCGCCTTGTGGTCCTCGTGGACGATGACGGTCAGGCCGTTGGACAGCTGGAAGCGGGTGTAGGGGATATCGATGGTCGGCAGAGGCGCGGCCAGGGCGCCGGTCACCTTCGCGGCGGCCTTCGGCGGCGACTTGGCGGGCGTGGCGGCGACGGCGGGCGACACCGCCAGCAGAGCCGAGACGGCGGCGGACACGAAAAGCTTGTGCATGACGATCCCGAATAAGGCGCGCTCCCCGACGAGCGGACCTTCACCGTAGGTTGCCCGCTGGCTTCGCCACAAGCCCCCTTCGCAAGCAAAGTGAAGGGCCTCTCCGTTTCGTGTCCGGACACGATTCAGGGCGCGTCCGGACAAGGCATCGCTGGCCTTCCAAGACGGCGCGGGGCCCGATGGGCGCATGACCGACACCACCGCCCCCTCCGCCTCGCCCGCCGCCAGCCTCTGGCGCGAGATGCTCGAGATCATCCGCACCGTCGCCGTCGCGCTCGGCATAGCCCTGGTGCTTCGGATCGTGGTGTTCCAGCCCTTCACCATCCCCTCGTCGTCGATGGAGCCCGGCTTGGTGACCGGCGACTACATCGTCGTCTCCAAGCTGGCCTACGGCTGGAGCCGGGCGTCGTTTCCGCTGAACCCGCCGCTCTTCAAGGGCCGCTTCCTGGGGCGCCAGGCCCAGCGCGGCGACGTGGTGGTCTTCCGCCCGCCGCGCGATCCGTCCCAGACCTGGATCAAGCGCGTGATCGGCCTGCCGGGCGACCACGTTCAGATCCGGCGCGGCCAGGTCTTCGTCAACGGAACCGCCCTGCCCCAGACCGCGATCGGCCTGACCCAAGACCATGACGCCCCGGATCGCGCCGTCCTGCAAGTCGGCGAAACGACGCCGAACGGCCGCGCCTACGTCACCTATGACGGCGGCCCCGGACAGCCTGGCGACGACACCGAGGTCCATGTCGTCCCGCCGGGCCAATACTTCGTGATGGGCGACAACCGCGACAACTCGCTGGACAGCCGGTTCTCTCCCGCGATGGGCGGCGTCGGCCTGCTGCCGGCCGAGAACCTGGTCGGCCGGGCGAAGATCGTCCTGCTGTCTTGGAAGCCGGGGGCCTCGATCCTGAAGCCCTGGACCTGGCTGGACCTGCAATGGGGCCGGTTTTTCAGGGTGATACGGTAGAGCGGGCGCTTTCACCTCCGGAGCCCACACGCTAAGCCTCGGTGATGCGCATCGCGATCATCGGAGCCTACGGGCTTGTCGGCTCTTACGTGTCAGCGCGGCTCGTGGCCGACGGTCATGGCGTGGTCGGTATCGGCCGGAATATCGAAGCGGCGCGCCGTCGCCTTCCCGCTCTGGACTGGAAGCGCGCCGACCTCGCCGATTGCGGCGTTGAGGACTGGACGGCTCTACTGGCCGGCGTCGATGCCGTCATCAACTGCGCGGGCGCCTTGCAGGACAGCCCTCGCGATGATCTCAGGGCGGTGCATGTCGACGGCGTCGGCCGCCTCATCCAGGCCTGCGAGGTCGCTGGGGTCCAACGGATCGTGCATGTTTCGGCGGCTGGGGTCGGGCCTGAAAGGGTCACTGCCTTCAACGACACCAAGCTGGAAGCCGAGCGCCTGCTGGCCCAGGCCTCCACCGACTGGATCATTCTGCGCCCCGGCCTGGTATTCGCCCCGGCGGCCTATGGCGGTACGGCTCTGCTCCGGGGCCTGGCGGGATTTCCAGGCGTCAGTCTCGTGGCGCATGGCGAAAGCCGAGTCCAGGTCGTCGGGGCCGAGGACCTGGCGCTGGCGGTAGCGCGCTGTCTGACCGACGAGGCGCCGACGCGGGTCAGCCTGGATTTGGTTCACGAAGAAGCCCTGAGTCTGGTCGATCTGGTGACGCGCCTGCGCGGCTGGCTAGGCTTGCCGCCGGCCCCGGTCCTGCGCCTGCCCTCCTACCTCGCCGGAGCGACCGCCGCCGCCAGCGACGCCCTGTCCTGGCTGGGTTGGCGTAGCCCCATGCGCACAGCCGCTCTTGAACAGCTTCGGATGGGCGTTCGCGGACGCGCCGAGGACGCCGCGCGCCTGGACTGGAAGCCGCGATCTTTCGACGCTCTGCTCGCCGCCGCCCCATCGGGCGTTCAAGAGCGCTGGTTCGCCCGCGCGTATTTCGCCAAGCCCGCTATCCTGGTCTGCTTGTTCGCCTTCTGGTTCCTGTCGGGAGTGATCGGACTAACCGTCGGCTTCCGCGATGCCGTCGGAGTCCTTACCGCTTCGGGCATGAACGTCGCCCCCGCCACCGCGGCGGTCGTCGTCGGCGGCCTGGTCGACATGACCCTGGCCCTGATGCTGGCCTATCGACCAACCACCGGCAGAGCCTTGCAAGCAATGCCGCTGGTCACGGCCGCGTACCTGATCGGCGGCGCAGTGGTGCGTCCCGACCTGTGGCTGGACCCTATGGGACCGCTGCTGAAGAGCGTTCCGGCCGGCTTTTTGGCCCTGGCCGCCCTGACTACGCTGGATGAACGCTGATGGACCTTTACGTGCTGGTCAAAGTCGCCCACGTGATCGGCGCGACGGTGCTGCTGGGCACGGGCGCGGGCATCGCTTTCTTCATGCTGATGGCCCATCGGACCCGAGATCCGGCCTTGGTCGCCCATACAGCCGGGGTCGTGGTGCTAGCCGACACCGTATTCACGGCCTCGGCCGTGATCCTGCAGCCTATTACGGGCGCGAGCCTAGCCCATCTGGCCGGCTATCGGCTTTTAGCGGGATGGATTGGACTGAGCCTGGCGCTCTATGTCATCACCGGCCTGTGCTGGCTGCCGGTGGTCTGGATCCAGTTACGCCTGCGAGATCTGGCGATCCAGGCGGTCGTGACCGGCACGCCATTACCCGAACGCTATTTCCGGCTCTTCCGGCTGTGGTTCGTTTTAGGCTTTCCAGCCTTCGCCGCCGTTTTGGGGATCGTATGGCTGATGGTCGCCAAGCCGTCCTTCTGAGCCCCCTACCGCCGGCTGAATTCCTCGAAGCTCAGCACGCCGTCGTGGTTCTTATCGAGGCGCTCGAACGTCGCGCGGGAGACGGCGGTCGGCCGGGCGAGCGAGGGGACGGCGACCGCGCCGACGGCCAGGCCGGCAAGGGCCGCGATGAGCGCGCGCCAGAGGGGCCCCGGGGAGCGGGCCGGCTTGGCGGCCTTGCCCGCCAGTTCCTGGTCGATGAACACGCGCACCGCCTCGCTGGCCGTGCGCCCGGCCCCATGGCAGCGCGCCATGAAGGCGGCCTTGGTCTCGTGCGGCAGGCGAACCTCGAGCACTTCGCTTTTCTTGGGCGGCTTGCCGACGCTCATCAGAACCAACCTCGTCATGTCGCTGGCGAAGGTAGCACCGTTCGCGCCGAGCAAAAAGCAAGCCCATCATGGACCTTGAGCATTGACGCTCCGGAGCGCCGCGACACTATGTCGGCCATGGGACAACAAACTCGGATCAGCCGGCGCCTGGCCTTAGGTTCGGCGCTGGCGACCGCCGCCGGCGCCGCCAGCGCGCGGCCGCCCGAAGCCGAGCGGCGCGCCACCGCCGAAGCCGCGCTTCAGGCCTTTCTGAAGGCGTTTGAAAACGATGACCTGCCAACGATGTCGGCTGCGTTCGCGCCGGACGCGGTGAGTTTCGATCCGGTCGTCGCCTCGCCGCACGGGACGCCCGATCTCGACCTCGCGGCCCTTCGACGCCGGCCCGGAATGCCGCCCGCGATGCGGGCGCTGGTCGAGCGAAGCCGTCAGACGGGGGGCTCGCCGCCCTACCGCGACCTCACGCCCCGCGATCTCTTGATCCAGGTCGAAGGGCCAGTGGCCCTCTGCACCTTCCATCTCGAGACCGCCACCAGTCTGGCGCGCCGGACGATCGTCCTGGTCGAGCGCGGCGGCGTTTGGAAGATCCTCCATATCCACGCGTCCAACGCCGTGACGGTCTAAAGACGTCAGCCTTCCGCCAAAAAGAAAGCCCGGCCAAAGCGACCGGGCTGAAAAGTCATTAGGGAGGAAACGCCCAGGAAGGGCAGAGGCGCTCGGCACCTCACACCGGATTGATAACGCTAACATGACACCGGTGACAAGCCCTTTCTTCAGCGATGGGCGGCTTTAGGCCTGCTCCGCCTCGTACTGGGCCGGCGCGGTCTCGACCGGCAGGCCCAGCTTCTCGGACATCAGCAGGGTCAGCAGAGCCTGCATGACGCCGCCATTGGCGCCGGCCTCGCCGCCCTGGCCGGTGATCTGGACCTTGGGCACCACGTCGACGCCGCTGGTCTCCAGGGCCTGGGCGAAGCGCTCTGCGACCTGGCGGGCCAGCTGATAGCGCGCGCCGCCCGAGGCCTCGACCTGGCTGGCGATCGCCTCGGCCTGGGCCAGACCCACCTTGGTCACCTTCTCGGCCTCGGCGCGGGCCAGGGCCACGACCTTGCCGGCCTCGCCCTCGCCCATCAGCCGGGTCGCGTCGGCGTCGGCCTTGGCCAGGGTCCGGCGCTGCTGGGCCTCCTGCTCGGAGCGGGCCAGCGAAGCCTTGCCCTGGTTCTGCTGCACCTGGATCGACAGCTGGCTTTCGGTGATCGCGGTCTGCTGCTTGGCGAACGCCTCGGCCTCGCGCAGTTCGCGTTCTTTCTGGGCCGCCAGCTTCTGGCGCTCGTAGGTGCCGACCTGCTCGTCGGCGATCTGGCGCTGACGCAGCTGGGTCAGGATCTTCTCGATCTGGTCGTCGCCGCCCTGGGCGGGACGCGGCGTGCCGATCAGAACCTCTTGCAGTTCAAGGTTATAGGCCCCGAACTTGACCTTCATCTCCTCGCTAGACTGGCTCTGGATCGCGCTGCGGTCCTGCAAGAGCTCGATCAGGGTGCGGGTCTGGCCGATGTTCTTGAAATAGGCGCTGACCATGGGGTCCAGCGTCTGCTCGACCAGCTTCTTGATGTCGCCGAAGCGCTGAATGACCAGCGGCGCCTTGCGGTAGTCGATGTGGACCACCACCGACACCGGCAGGGTCGGTTCGAACGCGTCGCGGGTGATCAGCGACACCTCGGCCAGGTTCTCGTCGAAGCGGTGCGAGCCGACGGCCATCGTCTCCCACTTCAGGATGAAGTTGGTGGTCGGCACCATGGTCACGCGGCCGGCATAGGTGTTGAAGGCGTACTTGCCCGGCAGCAGCGGATCACGCCACACGCCGCGCTGGCCGTTGGCGACCAGTTCGCCGTGGCGATAGCCCTCGCCCGAGGTGTCGACGCCGGTCGCGCCGGTATACGAGACCACGACGCCCACCTGGCCGACCTCGACCACGGTCTTGCCGATGCGCTCGACCGTCGCGAACAGCCGGTTGATGTAATAGGTGCCCTCGACCAGCACCTCCAGTTGACGCCCCTTGCGGCCGCCGGCGCGCAGGAAGGCCTCGGCGTCCTGGAAGCTGTTGTGGAAGGTCGCCGCGTCGGCCGAGTCCGAGCCGACCAGCGGCGCGATGATCTCGCCCGCCGGCAACCCCGGGCCGTCGTGGACGGTGATCACGCCGATCTGGTCGTCGGCGTCCTTGATCACCACCGGCTCGAACCCGCCGCGCGCCTCGATCACCTCGGCCATCTGGGCCAGCAGGCCTTCCTCGGCCCGGTCCAGGCTGAGGGCGAAGGTCTGGTCGCGGGTCACGACGACGAACTGGGCCAGGTTGATGGCGTAGGCGCCCTCGCGCAGGATCTTGCGCTGCGGCCCCTTCTGGCCGCCGCGTTCGAGGAAGGCGCGGGCGTCCTGAAAGTCGACGTCGTCCGGATTGGCCGCCAGGGCCTGGTCGGCCTCCAGCGGCGCGCCGTCACGGGCGAAGACATAGCCGATGCGACCCTGCGGGATCGTCACCAGCGACTGGATGTGCAGGCGGTACTGGAACGGGAAGAAGAAGTGCAGGCCGCCGCGCAGGACGTCCGGCTGGAAGCCGGCCTCGCCCTTCAGCGCGATCAGGCCGCCCGCGATCGAGCCCTTGCCCGACCACAGCTTCTCGACCACCGCGACGCGGTTGTTGCCGATATAGCGGATCATGCCGGACACGGCGATCAGCGCGGCGATAAGCACGACGGCAAGCGCTGAACCGGCGACCGGTCCAAACGCCAGGATATTGGACATGGATAGAGCCCCTAAACG
Source organism: uncultured Caulobacter sp. (assembly GCF_947036865.1). GTDB lineage: Bacteria > Pseudomonadota > Alphaproteobacteria > Caulobacterales > Caulobacteraceae > Caulobacter. The sequence continues at coordinate 96,096 of NZ_CAMQSF010000007.1, forward strand.
GCCGTCCGGAGCGCGATCATCGCGGCCCGTCAATCGGCGGCCGCGTTACATGTATGCTTGGCCTTGACCGAACTCCACCATAAGGCGATCACATCGGATCACCTCGGATCACGGGAACGAGAGCGGATGAAAACGCCGTAATCCGGCGCGGCCCTTTACGGACGCGCCGCGAGGCCATAGCAATGTTACCGCTACCGCGCGATCGACGCGGCGCAGGGAGAAAACGCTGATGAAGATGGTCTGGCGGTCCGCGTTCGCCGCGCTTGGTCTATGGATCGCCGTCGCCCTGCCCGCCCAGGCCGCGACGCCGGCCAAGACGCCCCGTTGGGTCGGCGCCTGGGCCAGCGCCCAGATCGCGCCGGACGAGAAGAACCGCCTCGCGCCCGAGGACTATGCGAACGCCACCTTGCGTCAGGTGGTGCGGCTGTCGATCGGCGGCGACGCGCTGCGCGTGCGGCTCTCGAACGCGTTCGGGACCCAGCCGCTGACCTTGAAGGCCGCGCATGTGGCGATCTCGGCGGATCTCGCCACCGCCCGTATCGACCCGGCGAGCGACCGCGCCCTGACCTTCTCGGGCCGGTCCGAGGTGACGATCCCCGCCGGCGCCGACTATTGGTCCGATCCGGTGTCCCTGAAGGTGGCGCCGCTGACCTCGCTGGCCATCAGCCTGCGCTACGAGGCCGCCCCCAGCGTCCAGACCGGCCATCCGGGCTCGCGCGCCACCTCCTACGTGCTGGCCGGCGATCACGTCGCCGATGTCGACCTGCCGGGCGCCAAAACCGCTAACCAGTGGTTCCAGATCGCCGGCGTCGATGTGGCCTCGGACACGGCGCGGGCCGTCGTCGCGTTCGGCGACAGCATCACCGACGGCTATGGCGTCCTGCCCAACACCAACCTGCGCTGGACCGACGGCCTGATCGAGCGCGTCAAAGGCCAGAACCTGGCCGTGCTGAACCTGGGCATCGGCGGCAATCGGGTGATCCAAGACGGGCTCGGCCCCAACGCCCTGGCGCGCTTCGATCGCGACGTGCTGAGCCAGTCGGGCGTCAGCCATGTGATCTTCCTGGAAGGCGTCAACGACCTGGGCGTCCTGACGCGCGAGGCGCCCGCGACGCCCGAGGCGCACAAGGCGCTCGTCCAGCAGGTCATCGCCGCCTATCGCCAGATGGTCGCCCGCGCCCGCGCCCGAGGCCTCCGGACGATCGGCGCGACCATCCTGCCCTATGGCGGCTCGGCCTATTATCACCCCGGCCCAGAGAGCGAGGCCGATCGCCAGGCCATCAACGCCTGGATCCGGACGCCGGGCAGCTTCGACGCCGTGATCGACTGGGACGCGGTGATGCGCGATCCGGCCCAGCCGACGCACATGCTGAAGGCCTATGACAACGACGGTCTGCATCCGAACCTGGGCGGCTATAAGGTGATGGCCAACGCCGTGCCGCTGGACCTGTTGGGGCTCAAGGCGAAGAGCGCCGCCCAGGGCAAGCCGCTGATCGCCTTCACCTGGGACGACCTGCCCGCCCACGCGGCCCTGCCGCCGGGCGTGACGCGCGTCCAGATCGCCGCCGATCTGCTGAAAGCGTCGGCGGACGCGAAGGCCCCGGCGTTCGGCTTCGTCAACGGCGTCCAGACCGAGCGCGAGCCGGCCTCAACCCCGGTTCTGGCGATGTGGCGCCAGGCCGGCCAGCCGCTGGGCAACCACACCTGGTCGCACCTGAACCTTACCGGCGCGACGCCCGAGCAGTTCGCGGCCGACACGGCCAAGAACGAGCCGCTGCTGCAAGGCCTGATGGGCAAGGAAGACTGGCGCTGGCTGCGCTACCCCTATCTCTCGGAGGGCGACACGCAGGCAAAGCGGCTGGCGGTGCGGGAATGGCTGGCGTCGAACCGCTACAAGATCGCCAGCGTGACCATGAGCTTCCACGACTACGCCTTCAACGATCCCTATGCCCGCTGCATGGCCAAGGGCGACCAGGCCGCGGTCGCCGATCTGGAGAAGCGCTACCTGGACGGCGCGGCGGCGGCGGCCGATCGCGCCCGGGCGATGAGCCTGACGCTGTACGGCCAGGACATCCCCTATGTGCTGCTGATGCACGGCGGCGCCTTCGACGCCCGCATGGCGCCGCGTCTGTTCAAGCTCTACCAGGAGCGAGGCTTCGGCTTCACCACGCTGGAAGAGGCCGAGAAGCATCCGTTCTACCGCACCGACGTCGATCCGAGCCTCGCGCCCCAGCCGACGACCCTGGACGCGGCGATGAGGGCGAAGGGCCTGCCGGTCTCGCCGGAACCGGTCAGCGACGCCGAGCTGGGCGCGATCTGTCGGTAGGGGCCGCTGGCGCGTTTCAACCCCGTAACAACTTCCCTGCTGACAACCCGCACGCTCCCGCTTAGCGTCCGGCGCCATGAAAAAGCCCTCGCTCACGGCGCTCGCGGCCGTCCTCGCCCTCTCCTCGCCGGTTCTGGCGGAACAACTGACCCCGGAACGGATCTTCGCCGACCCCAGCCTGTCTGGCCCGACGGCCAAGGGCGTGGCGCTGTCGCCGGACGGCAAGCGGGTCACCTACCTGAAGTCCAAGCCCGAGGCGGCCAACGTCCAGGACCTGTGGGCGGCCGACGTCAAGGGCGGCGAGCCCTATCGGCTGATCGACTCGGCGGCGCTGTCGTCGGGAAACAAGGAGCTGTCGGAAGCCGAGAAGGCCCGCCGCGAGCGCGCCCGCGTGCAGGCGCGCGGCATCGTCGAATATAGCTGGGACAAGCAGGGCCGCTTCATCCTGGTGCCGCTGGACGGCGACCTCTATCTAGACAGCGTCGCCGACGGCAAGGTCACCCGGCTGACGGAGACGCCCGGCGACGAGGTCGACGCCAAGGTCTCGCCGAAAGGCGGCTACGTCTCCTACGTCCGCGACCAGAACCTTTATATCAAGCCGATCACCGGCGGGGCCGAGACGGCCCTGACCACCGAGGGCAAGGACGCCCTGTCGTTCGGCGTCGCCGAGTTCATCGCGCAGGAAGAACTGGACCGCTTCACCGGCTACTGGTGGAGCCCGGACGAGGCGCGGATCGTCTATACCCGCGTCGACGAGAGCGGCGTCGACATCGTGCCGCGCGCCGACATCGGCCCGGGCGGCGCCACGGTCGTCAACCAGCGCTATCCGCGCGCCGGCCGGCCGAACGCCGTCGTCGACCTGTTCGTCCGCGACCTGGCCTCGGGCAAGGCGATCCAGCTGGACCTGGGCGCGAACAAGGACATCTATGTCGCGCGCGTTGCCTGGGCCCAGTTGGCAAGACCGTCTATGTCCAGCGCCTGTCGCGCGACCAGAAGACCCTCGACCTGCTGGCCTTCGACGCCGCCACCGGCAAGAGCCGCGTGGTGCTGACCGAGACCGACCCGCACTTCCTGGAGCTGAACAACGACTTCAAGCCCCTGAAGGACGGCACGTTCCTGTGGGGTTCGGAGCGCGACGGCAACCAGCACCTCTATCGCTACGCCGCCGACGGCAAGCTGCTGGCGCAGATCACCAAGGGCGACTGGCCCGTGGGCGGCGTCGAGGGCGTGGACGAGGCGCGCCAGGTGGTGATCTTCGGCGCCTCGATGGACAGCCCGCTGGAGCGACGCATTTACGAGGTCTCCTACGCCAAGCCGGGCAAGCCCAAGGCCCTGACCCCGGGCGGCGGCTGGTGGACGGCCAAGGTGGCCGACACCGGCGGCGCCTTCGCCGCCTCGTACAACGATCCCAAGACCCCGCCCCAGACCGCGCTCTATTCGGCCGACGGCAACCGGGTGCGCTGGATCGAGGAAAACAAGCTGGCCGAGGGTCACCCGTACTGGCCGTACGCGGCGAACCTGCCGACGCCGGAGTTCGGAACCCTGAAGGCCGCCGACGGCCAGACGATGTATTACGAGATCCTCAAGCCGTCGAACTTCGACCCGGCCAAGAAGTATCCGGCCATCGTCTCGGTCTATGGCGGCCCGCACGCCCAGCGGGTCAGCAAGACCTGGCAGAGCCCGTCGGAGCGCACCTATCTCGAAGCTGGCTATGTGATCTTCAAGCTGGACAACCGCGGCAGCGGCAACCGCTCGGCGGCCTTCAAGCGCGCCCTGGACCGCCACATGGGCACGGTCGAGGTCGACGACCAGTTGCAGGGCGCCAAGTTCCTGGCCAGCCTGCCCTATGTCGACGCCAACAAGCTGGGCGTGATGGGCTGGTCGTACGGCGGCTTCATGACCCTGATGCTGATGACCGCGCCGGACACGCCGTTCAAGGCCGGCGCGGCGGGCGCTCCGCCCACCCAGTGGGGCCTTTACGACACCGCCTATACCGAGCGCTACATGGGCAAGCCGGACGAGAACAAGGCCGGCTATGCCTATGCCGACATCAACAACCGCCTGGACAACCTGAAGCCGGGCGGCCTCTTGCTGCTGCACGGCATGGCCGACGACAACGTGATCTTCGAGAACAGCACCCGCGTGATGTCGGCGCTGCAGAAGAAGGCCATTCCGTTCGAGATGGCCCTCTATCCCGGCGAGCGCCACAGCGCGCCGGGCAGCAAGACCAAGGGCCTCAGCGTGCTGAAGAAGCACCTGGAGTTCTTCGATCGCAAGCTGAAGGGCCAATAGACCCTGGCGCGCCCGTTCGCGGCCTTCGCCGCCGCGAACGGGTGCGACAACTTGCGCGGCCGGGCCGACGGTATGTCGCAGGCCTCCGAGGCGAAGCAGTCTTTAGGTTAAGGGCGTAGCTTTCGGAGCGCGCCATGACCAAGACCGACAAGGCCGTCGAACAACTGATCGAAGTGGTCAAGCAGGCCCTGCAGGACGGCCGCGCGACCTCGTCCGACCTCGAGGAGTGGCTGCTGGCCGCGATCCTGCTGGAAGAGATGAGCCTGGAAGAAGAGCACGACCGGCGCGACGCCGGCGCCTACGCCTCGTGGCGCGGGCTCTTGCACTAGAGTCGCCCGACCTGGGCCTGGAGCCACAGGATCGCCGGATAGACCGACAGCCACGTCCAGAAGAACCGGTTGAGGCCGAACAGGCAGGCGTTGGCCAGGTGGAAGAGGCCGGCGACGACCAGGCCGCCGATCAGGGCCGGCCGCCAGAGCAGGGTCAGCGGAAAGGCCAGCTCGAACAGCATCACCGCCCACGACATCGCCAGCAGCACGCGCGGCCGGTCGGCCCAGGCGCGGAGGCCCTCGCTGACCGGATAGGCCGAGAACCGGAAGACGTCGCGCAACGCCCGGCCATCGCGCCACTCCGGATTGACGACCTTCACCGCGCCGGAGATGAAATAGGACAGCGTCAGCTGCGCCCCGAGATAGCCGAAGGCCAGATGCTGCCAGCGCGCGTCCGGCAGCAGGTGCGCCAGGGTCACGCACCACAGCGAGAGCAGGCCCATCCGGTCGCTCCCGCCGTTGTAGGGGCCTTGAAAGCGCTCGAGGATCACCAGCGACAGCAGCGCCAGCCCGACCAGCGGCCAGGGTGACGCGAGTCCGCTGACCACAAGGGCGCACAACGCGATCCGGACGGCGTAGGTCGCCCTGTCCCGACGCGGCCCCGCCATGTGCTCCAGGCTCTGCTGGATCAGGGCCAGGGCCAGCAGGATCTCGGTCAGGCGGACGGAGGCGACGAAACTCATCGGACCAGCGCCTCGCGCCGGCGCGGGGCCGATTGGAACAGCACCTCGCGGATCAGCGCCTCGCCCTCGCGGCGGACGAACGTCAGACGAAACGCCAGCCAGGGCGGCGCATCGGGATCGCCAGCCAGATCGGCGGCGATCCGGCTCAGGATCTCGGCCTCGCTATGATCCGTGGGCTGATCGATAAGACGCTCCGCGCAACTGACCAGGAACAGGCTCTCGTTCCACTGGGGGTTCCAAAGCAGGCGCCTGGCCATGGTCACGAGCGAGACGCGCGCCGGCCGAGGGCGGAACTCGCGCCAATCCTCCGGCGGGGCGGTCTCCGCGCCCAGCAGCGCATATTCGACGCGGGGCGAAGGCGCGATCACGTCGAAGAAGTTCCAGGACGGGATCAGGGCCGGCAGCAGGAGCCGGAGGGGTTGCATGCGCTGTGCGTCCTTCGAGGCCCGCTCCGCGGGCGCCTCAGGATGAGGGATTCGGAGTGATCTGTCCTCATCCTGAGGTGCGCGCTCCCGAGCGCGTCTCGAAGGACGCACGGCGCTTGACTTCCGTAGCGAAAGAAAACGAACCTTCCGGCATGACCCTCTATACCGACCTCATCGCCGCCATCGAGCCCACCGACACCGGCTGGTCCGCCCACGTCTCCGACGACTGGAAGCAGGGGCGCACCACCTATGGCGGGCTCAGCGCCGCGCTGTGCGTCGAGGGCGCGCTGCGCGCGTTCCCCGACGCGCCGCCGCTGCGCTCGGCCCAGTTCGCCTTCGTCGGCCCGGCGGCCGGCGAACTGGCGATCGCGGTCAAGCCGTTGCGCCAGGGCAAGTCGACCCTGTTCGTGGCCGTCGACCTGGTCGGCGAGCAAGGCGTGGCCACCCACGGCGTGCTGACCTTCGGCGCGGCGCGGCCTTCGGTTCTGGCCTACGAACACGTCCCCTTCCCTTGCGTGGCGCCGGCCGAGCAATGCGAGCCGTTCTTCCCGGAAAATCGCCAGGGCGCGCCGCACTTCTCGGCCCAGTTCGAGGTTCGCAAGGCCGGCGGCACGCGTCCCCTGGCCGGCGGCGATCCGGAATACCTGCTGTGGATCCGCCACCGCGACCCGGCCGCGACCTCGCTCTCGGCCCTGGTCGCCCTGGCCGACATGCCGCCGCCGCCGGCCATGGCGCTGTTCCCCCAGTTCGGCCCCATCTCGACCATGACCTGGTCGCTGGACATCGTCGGCCCGCCTGCGGAAGGCGACGACGGCTGGCGGCTCCTGCGCACGCGCGCCGAGACGATCGGCGACGGCTACTCGACCCAGGAGATGCATCTGTGGGACGCGAACGGCCGTCCCCTGGTGCTGGCGCGACAGAACGTGGCGGTTTTCGTCTGACAGGCCGCGCTCCCCCTTCGACAGGCTCGGGGTGAGGGCTACCGCGAGCCGCTCACAAGAAACCTCACCCCGAGCTTGTCGAAGGGCGAGGTTTCGGGCCACGATCGCGCGCACAGCTCGGGGAAACGCTTCATGACCAAGTTCGCCTGTCTCAAGTCGGCATGCCTCGCCAGCGCCGCCGCCGTCGCGCTGTTCGCGGGGGCCGCCGAGGCCCAGACCTCGGAGGCCGCGACGAAGGCCGCCCTGGCGACGATCCAGGCCAAGAACCCTACGCTGCACGCGGTCATCGCCACCAACCCCAACGCCCTCGCCGCCGCCAAGGCCCTGGACGCCGAGCGCAAGGCCGGCAAGGTCCGCTCGGCCCTGCACGGCGTCCCGATCCTGCTGAAGGACAATATCGAGAGCGCCGATCCCCTGCCGACCACGGCCGGCTCGCTGGCCCTGAAGGACAACATCACCGGCCGCGACGCGCCGGTCGCCAAGCGGCTGCGCGACGCGGGCCTGGTGATCCTGGGCAAGACCAACCTGTCGGAATGGGCCAATATCCGCTCGAACCACTCGATCAGCGGCTGGAGCGCGGTGGGCGGCACGGTGCGCAACCCCTATGTGCTGGATCGCAGCGCCTGCGGCTCGTCCAGCGGCTCGGGCGCGGCGGTGGCGGCGGGCCTGGCGCCCTTGGCCATCGGCACCGAGACCGACGGCTCGATCACCTGCCCCTCGGCGATCAACGGCCTGGTGGGTCTGAAGCCGACCGTGGGTCTGGTCTCGCGCACCCACATCGTGCCGATCAGCCACAGCCAGGACACCGCCGGCCCGATGACCACCACGGTCGAGGACGCGGCCAAGGTGCTGACCGTCATCGCCGGCTCGGACCCCGCCGATCCGGCCACCAAGGACGCCGACGCCCACAAGACCGACTACGCCAAGGGCCTCTCCAAGGACGCCCTGAAAGGCGTGACCCTGGCCGTGGCGCGGTTCTACACGGGCTATTCGCCCAAGCTCGACCTGGTGTTCGAGGCGGCCCTGAAGGACCTGAAGGCCCAGGGCGCGACCCTGGTCGAGATCAAGGACTTCGACGAAGGCCCGATCGGCAAGGCCGAGGGCGTGGTGCTCTACACCGAGCTGAAGGCGGACATGGCCAGCTACCTGGCCTCGACCGATCCCAAGAAGGTCCCGAGCCGCACGCTGGCCGACCTGATCGCCTTCAACAAGGCCACGCCCAAGGAGCTGGAATGGTTCGGCCAGGAGAGCTTCGAAAAGGCCGAGAAGACCAAGGGCCTCGATGATCCCGAATATCTGAAGGCCCTGGCCGACTCCAAGCGGCTGGCGGGGCCGGAGGGCATCGACAAGATCCTGAAGGACACGGGCGCGGTGGCGATCATCGCGCCGACCACGGGGCCGGCCTGGACCATCGACCCGCTGAACGGCGACAACTACGGCGGCTCGGCCACCACCCTGCCCGCCGTGGCCGGCTATCCGCACCTGACCGTGCCGATGGGCGATGTGAAGGGCTTGCCGGTCGGTCTGTCCTTCATCGGCCCGGCCTGGAGCGAGAAGCTGCTGCTGAACCTCGGCTACGCCTACGAGCAGGCGACGCACCACCGCAAGGCGCCGACCTTCAAGGCGACGATCGCGCCCTGATCCGAATACGCGTCATCCCACGCTTCACGCGCGGGCCCCCTCTGACCGGCGGGAGCGCGGAGCGGACGAACCGCTGACGTGGGCGCTGAACCCTGGGTCCCGCGAGCGCGTCGCGGGATGGCGGTGGTCAGGGGCCCCTCGGCCGCACCACCTCGATGGGCGGCGGCGGCGGCGTGACCCGCGCGCGGCTCGGCGCCACGGGCGCGGGCGGGCCATGGTTGGGATAGGATCCGCAGGCGGCCAGGGTCATCGCGACCACGGCCAGGGCGAGCGCCGGTCTCAGCATCGGCGGTCGGACGGGCTGGAGCCGAACAGGCCCAGGCTGGAGCGGAAGCAGCGGTTCTCGTAGCGCGGCTCCCAGACCTCGGTCCGGCCGTCGGCGCGGGTGAACTGATAGCGCGCGCCCCGGTCGTCGCGACCGCTCATCGTGACCTGGCCGGGACGGTCGGAGGTCACGCCGTACGACTCGTGGGTGATCCCGTCGACGGCGCACGAGGACACCAGGCCCGGGCGGCTGAGATCCCCCGACAGGCCGGCGGCCGAGCCCGTCTGCGCGTTGTAGGCCGAGACGTCCGTCCCGCCGCCGCGCGTCCCGCCGACGAACACCTGGGTGCCGGTGGCGCTGTCATAGGTCATGATGTCCGGCGCCTGCCCCGTCAGGGGCGCGCCGCAGACGCCGGCGCCGCCGCGGCGAGGACCGGTGGGCGTCCGCTGCGCCCAGGCCTGGCTGGCCGCCAGGGTCGAGGTGACGAGGAGAGCGGCCACCAGACCGCGAACCAGCTTGCTCATTTGGGGACTCCCCCTTGTTGCGGTCCATGCGGCGGTCCGCCGGCGTCACGGCTCAAGTCGGCCGGCGCGCCGCCGACCGCCAGCGGCGTCGGGCCGATCGCCTGGGTCGGCCAATAGGCGTCATAGTCGAGGCGGGCGCGGTCGCGCGGCGTGCGATAGAGCTCCGGCGCCTCGAACCACGGCCGGCAGGTCAGCTCCCCGTCGAAGAAGCCGCTGACCAGGGCCTTGCAGCCCTCGGGGCGGGCGTAGATGCGATTGTCGACGGCGCGCACCTGACCGCCGGCGTCGGCGTAGATGCCCGAGCGCATGACGCCCACGATCTTGTTGTTGGCCGCGTAGGCGATGCCCGAGGCGACGTAGAGACCGACATCGGTGGCCTCCAGCTCGCCCTCGTTCAGGCGCAGATTGGCGTTTTCGACCGTCACGGCCCAGTCGCTGTCGCGCACCACCGGCCGCAGAAGCGTGGTCTCGTCGCCGCCCCCGATATAGACGCCGCGCGAGAAGCCATCGACATAGAGGCCGTCGATGGTCACCAGCTGCTGGCGGTTCATGCCGCTGATCACGAAGCCGGCCGAGTTGCGGGTGCGCGAGGAGCCGGTCCAGTCGCCCAGACGGACGATGCGAACGTCGCGCAGGCGGCTGTCGCCGGAGGTCTCGAAGGCGCCGCCGATCGCCGTGGCGGCGATCTCGACATTGGACGCCATGATCGTGCCGGTGGCCTTGACCACCGCCGAGCGCGTGCGGCCGATGAACGTGACGTCCTGCAGCTCGATGCGACTGTCGCTGATGTCGAAGGCCGAGGCGTCGCCGTCATAGCGGATCGTCACGCCCTTCAGCGCGATCTCGGTCGCGCCGCCGACAATGCACGACGAGCCCCCGGCCCGCGTGGCCTCGATGCCGAGACCGTCCAGCACCACATATTGCACCCCGGGACGGATGCGGATGCACGGCTGGTCGGCGCCGGCGACCAGGATGGGCCGCGTGCGGCTGGGCGTATAGTCGCGCACCACGATGCTGACCGATCGGGTGATGTTCAGCGAGTCGACGCAGGCCCCGCCGTTCGTCGAGGTCAGGGTCAGGGTGTCGCCGTCATAGAGCCGCGCCAGGGTCGCCGACACCTGGCCGGGATAGGCGTAGTCGCAGTTGATCTCGCGAGAGACGTAGCCGTAGCCGCCCCCATAGCCATAACCGTAGCCATAGCCGCTTCCGTAGCCATAAACGGGCACGCAGCGACCGCGCGAACGGTAGTAGCCGCGCGCGCAGGGTCGCGGCTTGGCGTAGCGGACCTTGCAGCCCTGCGAGAGGTTCGGCTGCAGCAGCAGGCCGAAGCACGGGCGGATCTGCTGATCGACCTTGGCGTCGGGCGAGGCGGCGGCCAGTTCGGGCGCGCCCAGCGCGAAGCCGAAGATCAGGGCGGCCCAAAGCGCCATCAGGCGGCTGAGGCGGCGCATCAGTAGTTCCCTTCGTTATAGGGCCGAGCGCCGCGGTCGGGGCCGGCGGCGTCCTGGCGAAGATCGCGGTCGTCGGCGCGCGGAGCGGCGTCGTAGACGGTCGGACCATACGGGTTCGGACGGCCCGGCGGCCGGTCGCCCGGCGCGCGCGGCGGCCGGGAAACCTGGGCCAGCAGCTGCTGCAGGCGCTGGGCGGAGGGCTTGAAGCCCGCCAGGGCCCCGTCGATCTGATAGACCACCGCCTTGGCGCGATCCTGATCGGCCACGCCCTGCAGACCCAGCGAGAAGTAGGTCGACATGGCGTACTTGGCCTCGGCCGAGCCTTGGCGCTCGGCCTCCTCGAACCAGTGGTAGGCGCGGGCGTAGTCGCGCGGCACGCCGACGCCCTCGGAGTACATGACCGCCAGGACGAGCTGCGCCTTGGCCGAGCCGTTGACCGCAGCGTACTGGATGGCCCGCACCTTCTCGATCGGGGCCAGGCGGCCGGTGTTCGGCCGGCCCAGCATGCCCTGGAAGGTCTGGGCGTCGCCGACGGCGAGCAGCTTCTCGTCGATCATCGGCTTGGGGATGACCCGCAGATAGGCCAGGGCCTCGGCGACATGGACGAAGGGCAGCTCGTTGACGCGTATCAGCGCCGCCTCGCGCGCCTCGCCGGCCAGATCCGATTCGTCGGAATGCGGGACGCCCGAGTCGGGCGACTCCGGCGGATAGAACTCGTAGGGCGGGATCCAGCGCTTGGCCTTGGTCTCGACGAACGAGCCGTAGGAGGCGCGTTGCGGCGAGCTGCGCTCGAAGTCCTTCAGCATCACATAGGCCGAGACGTCGCCGGTCTGGACCGCCAGATAGTTGTACAGATAGGCGTCGACGTCGTTGCGGCGGAACAGGTCCAGGGCGGCCGGCGCGCCGGGCTGGCTGGGCTTGCCGTAGGCCTCGATGGCCTGAAGGTTGTCGGAGGGCTCGCCGAACGGGCCGAAATAGCCGTCATGGATCCGCGCCAGGGTGCGGAAGCCGTCGGCGCCCTGCGACGACAGGATGTAGATCACGCGATTGCGGACCTTCTCGCGCTCCTCGGTCGACATGCGCGACAGCAGGCGGTCGAGCGCGCCATACGCGCTGCGCCGCTCGAAGGCGCGGCAGTCGTCGAAGCGCGACAGGGCCCGCGACGAGTCCCCCCGGCGCTCATAGGCCGAGATCGGCGCGTAGCCGCCCGAACTGGACAGAGCCATGGCGTACCAGACGGCCGCCTCGACCGGATCCTCGAGATTCTTGTCGACCGCGCGCTGGCCCTCATACCGGCGGGCGAGCTCCAACTGGGCGAAGAAGTCGCCGCGGAAGCCGCCCTGCCGGAGGGCGCGGATCTCTTGCTGCTGCTGGTTGAACTGGCCCGAGACCCCTTGAGCGGCCTGGGGCCGCGGGCAGGCGCTGGCCCGCTTGTGGAACCAGGCGGCGGGCCCCGTGTCGCAGCCGACCAGGGGAATCACCACCGCCGCGACGACGGCGGTGACGGGGATCCGACGCAGCAGGACGTCGCGGCTGGCGTAGGCGCGCCTAGCCGCTTCGCGGAGCGTCCGAAGGCGCGCAACTGCGTCGCCGGCCTCGCGCATGAATCCCCCTTCAGCCGCGCCGTTAACCATAAATCAATGATCTCTCATGTGCCCCGGATCGGACCCTGTCAAGGTCAGCTCGACCCGGCGGGCGATGAAGACTTCGTCACGACGATCCGCGCTCGCGCACCAGGCGAATTCACGGGTTTTCGTGACGTTTCACCGTTCCCGGAACATCTAAGAGATCGTTCGAAACCCCAAGGCTAAGCTCGTGGGTGCTCGATCGGCATCTACGGACTGAAGACGAAGATTCGACGAAATCAACGGCCGGTCGGCATGTCCTTGAACGCGACATCCTTGTCGACGCGCACGTCGCCCGGCAGGCCCAGCACCCGTTCGGCGATGATGTTCTTGAGGATTTCGTCCGTCCCGCCCGCGATCCGCAGGCCCGGCGCCCACATCAGGCTCTGCTGGAACGCCGCCTCGGCCGGCGCGACCTCCGGGTCGGAGAGGATGCCGTACTGGTCCTCCATCTCCACGGCGGTGTTGGCCAGTTCCTGCAGCTGATTGGCCGAGATGATCTTGCCGATCGAGCTCTCCGGCCCCGGCGTCTGGCCGCGCGACAGGGCGGTCATGGTGCGGAAGCGGGTGAACTTCAGGCCCTCGGACTGCACGTACCAATCGGCCAGCTTTTCCCGGAAGGCCTGGTCCTTGACCGCCGGGCCGGTGACGCCCGACAGATCGCGCGCCAGCTTCATCACCTCGCGATAGTTCGGACCGGCCGAGCCGCCGACGGCCAGCCGCTCGTTCATCAGGGTGACCAGGGCGACCTGCCAGCCCTGCCCCACCTCGCCGAGGCGCTGGCTGTCCTTGACCCGCAGGTCGGTGAAATAGACCTCGTTGAATTCGCGACCGCCCGACATCTGGTGGATCGGCCGGCACTCGACGGCCGGGTCCTTCATGTCGACCCAGAACATGGTCAGGCCCTTGTGCTTGGGCACGTCGGGGTCGGTGCGGACCAGCAGGATGCCGTAGTCGCAATAGTGGGCGCCGGTGGTCCAGACCTTCTGGCCGTTGATCACCCAGTCATCGCCGTCGCGCACGGCGCGGGTGCGCAGGGCCGCGACGTCCGAGCCGCCGGCGGGCTCGGAGAACAGTTGGCACCAGATCTCCTCGCCGCGCACGGCCGGGCCGACGAAGCGCTTCTTGGTCTCGCCGTCGGCGAAGGCCATGACGGTGGGCACGCACATGCCCAGGCCGATGGTGAAGTAGCCGTAGCCGACGCCGGCCTTGGTCTCTTCCTGGCCGAAGATCACCGACTGGATCGGCGTGCCGCCGCCGCCGCCGATCGCCGCGGGCCAGGTGATGCAGGCATAGCCGGCCGAGGCCTTGGTCGCCTGCCAGTCCTTGGCGGCGGCCATGTGCTCGGGCGTATTGGCCTTGGGCTCGCCCCACTTGGCGCGATGGGCGGCGGCGTTCTCGGCCAGCCAGGCGCGAGCCTTCTCGCGATAGGCGGCTTCTTCGGGGGAGTCGTTGAAATCCATGATCGTCTTCTTCCCTTGGTCGGCCCTCGTCCTTCGACAAGCTCAGGATGAGGGCGACGGCTGGCTCGGCGTTCGCATTCGAAATCCTCATCCTGAGCCTGTCGAAGGACGAGGATTTCGCGGCGTTTAAGCCGCGTTCTTCTTCTCCAGTTCGGACACCAGCCGCTCCTTCCAGACCTTGGGCGCGCCGGCCGCCAGGCTCAGCTGCCGCGAGCGGCGGTAGTAGAGGTGGCAGTCGACGTCCCAGGTGAAGCCCATGCCGCCGTGCACCTGGATGGTCTCCTTGCTGGCGAACCAGAACGCCTCGGAGGCCGCGATCCGCGCGGCGGCGGCGGCGACCGGCAGCTCCGGCGCGTCGTCGTTCAGCGCCCAGGCGCCGTAATAGGCGTTGGAGCGGGCGACCTCGTTCTTGACGTACATGTCGGCCAGCTTGTGCTTGATGGCCTGATAGCCGGCGATCACCCGCCCGAAGGCGTAGCGGCCCAGCGCGTACTCCTTGGCCATTTCCAGGCAGCGATCGGCGCCGCCCAGCTGTTCGAAGGCCAGCAGCACCGCCGCGCGGTCCATGATCGCCTGGACAAGGTCGAAGCCGGCGCCCGCCTCCCCCACCCGCTCGGCCGCCGCGCCGTCGAAGACGATCCTGGCCACGCCGCGCGTCGGGTCGAGGCTCTTCAGCGTCTCGCGCGCCACGCCCGGGCCCCGCAGGTCGACGAGGAACAGACCCGGGCGGCCGCCCTCGCTGGCCAGCACCAGCGCCAGGTCGGCGACGTCGCCGTCGGTGACCGGGATCTTGGTCCCGAACAGCTTGCCGCCCTCGACCCGGCACTGCAGCGTCGAAGGTCCGACGACGCCCGGGCCTTCGGAGGTCGCCAGGCAGCCGATCAGCTCACCGGCCGCGATGCGCGGCAGGATCGCCGCCTTCTGCGCATCGGACCCGAAGGCCATGATCCCCTCGGCCAGGAAATAGACGGTCGAGGCGAACGGGATCGGCGCGACGGCGCGGCCCAGCTCCTCGGCGATGGCGCAGAGCTCGACGCGCCCCAGGCCCAGCCCGCCGTGTTCCTCGGGGATCGACGCGCCCAGCCAGCCCTGCGCCGCGACGCCCTTCCACAGGGCCTCGTCGAACGAGCGGTCGGCGTTGTCCAGCACGCCGCGCACCACCGCGACGTCGCAGTGGGCGGCGAGGAACTTCCGCGCCTCTTCCTTCAGGAACTTCTGGTCGTCGGAATAGTCGAAATCCACTGCAACCTCCCTGGACGCGGCTCTTCCGGCCGGTCGCGAAGCCCACACTGACCGACGTTCACGCGAAGGGAAAGATTGACCCGGCGTCAAGGATTTCAGGTTCTTATGGGCGCTGTCTCGCGATTTCAGAGTTCACCCAGCGGCATGGCCAAAACCGTCTTCCAGAAGAACCAGCGGGTCTGGGTCGAGAGCGTCGGCTGCTGGGCCACGGTCGAGAGGATCGTGCCCATCTGGGCCAAGGGCTTCGACGAGCCGGTGCGGGTCACCTACGATGTCGGCCTGAACCGCGAGTTCCAGGCGCACGAGCTGAAGGCCGAGGACAAGGTCGACCCGCAGGAGGGCGGCCTCGCCTCGAACTGGCGCGTGCTGCGCGCGCGCAACAAGTGGCAGCAGGAGGGCGACTGCGCCCACCACCCCTATCCTGGCACCTATCCCGTGGTCGTGACCGACGTGAACGACTGGGGCGGTTGGCGCACGCCGGGCGCGGAGTACGACCGCGATCCGCACAAGATGGAATACCAGGCGCGCCTGATCGCCAGCGCCCCGCGCCTGCACGCGATCGCCCGCGAACTGCTGACCCTGGTGGCCGACAATCCCGAGGACGCGCCGCCGGCCCTCACGGGCCTGGCCCAGAAGATCGTCGCGATAGAACGCTACCTTCAGGAAACGCCCGCGCCCACCTCCGAAGCCTGAGACGGCTCGTCTGGCCGGACTTTGAAATTCCCCTTCTTCCAGGCCATCCACAGCACCAGCGCCGCGACTAGCGTGCCGACGATCATGCAGGGCAGCGACGCTTCCGGACCAAAGGCCCCGCCGCTCAGAAACTCCGGCGCGCCAGGCTTGGGCTCGGAGGTGAAGAAGCTGGGCGTGCGCGGCGTGCCGGAGACCGAAGCCCCCCAAAGCCAGCCCTGGGTGAAGTTCCAGGCGGCGTGAAGGCCGACCGACATCCAAAGCCGGTTGCTCAGCATGTAGAAGGCCGCCAGCAGGAAGCCGGCCTCGATCATGATCGCCACCGACGATACGATCGTGGCGCCGGGGTTGAAGGCGTGCGCCGCGCCGAACAGCGCCGCCTGGGCGATCAACGACGGCCAAGCGCCGAACGCCCGCATCATGAGCCGCATCAAGATGGCGCGGAAGGCCAGTTCCTCCATCATCCCCGACTGGATGGCGATATTCAGCATCTTCCAGGGCGAGCCGCCGTGCGGACCGCTGATCTGATAGACTCCCATCAGGCTGAGCGCGGCGATCACCAGCGCCATGATCAGCGCCCCCACCGCCGCGCCGACCAGCAGATCGACCGGGGCGTGCGACAGCTTCAGCTCCGACGGCCAGCGGCCCTCGGCCAGCCGCACGGCGCCGGCATAGACGGCAAAGCCGGCCACGCAGGCGGCCAGCACCTTCAGCGCGTCGAGCGGCGTGGATTTCGGCAGGAACTGGATGCCCCCGTAAAATCCGGTGAACACCAGGAAGAGGAGCACCATCCACCCCGTGGCGCGCAGCCACCGCAGCGGCCCCGGATGCAGCACGCGCGCGCGCCCCACCTCCAGTCCCGTGTCGCCTTCCGCCATGTCGCCGCCCCCTCGCCTTGGTTCCACGACGACAGCAGCCGATATTTCGGCCATCTCCGTCAAGGTCTCTCGCGCGCGCCGCGCGGGGTGATTAAGTTGTCCGGATGCGCACCGACACGCCCCAACCCGTCCGCCTGGACGATTATCGCCCTTACCCCTTCGCCATCGAGACGACGCGGCTGGTCTTCGACCTGCAGCCGTCCGCGACCCGGGTGAAGGCCGAGCTGGCGGTGCGTCGGCTCGGCGCGGCGGACGAGCCCCTGGTGCTGAACGGCGAGCGGCTGAAGCTGGTGTCGATCGCCATCGACGGCCAAGCGCTGGGCGCGGACCAGTACACGGTCGACGCCGAACATCTGACCGTCCGCGATGTTTCCGACCGCTTCGTCCTGACCACCGAGGTCGAGATCGACCCTTCGGCCAACAAGGCCTTGATGGGCCTCTACATGTCGGGGGGCCGCTTCTGCACCCAGTGCGAGGCCGAGGGCTTCCGCACCATCACCTATTTCCCGGACCGCCCCGACGTGCTGTCGCGCTTCAGCGTCCGGATCGAGGCCGATCGCCGCTATCCGCACCTGCTCAGCAACGGCAATCCGGTCGCCCAGGGCTCGCTGAGCGACGAGCGCCACTTCGCCGAGTGGGTCGATCCCTTCCCCAAGCCCAGCTACCTGTTCGCGCTCGTGGCCGGCGACCTCGACGTGCTGGCCGACCGCTTCGTCACCATGAGCGGACGCGAGGTGGCGCTGCGGGTGTTCGTCGATCCCGGCCAGGCCTCGCGCGCGACCTACGCGCTCGACAGCCTCAAGCGCGCCATGCGCTGGGACGAGGAAACCTTCGGCCGGGAATACGACCTCGATCTCTTCATGATCGTGGCCGTGCGCGACTTCAACTTCGGGGCCATGGAGAACAAGGGGCTGAACATCTTCAACAGCTCCTTGCTGCTGGCCGACCCGCAGACCGCCACCGATCTCGACTACGAGCGGATCGAGGCCGTCGTGGCCCACGAATACTTCCACAACTGGACCGGCAACCGCGTCACCTGCCGCGACTGGTTCCAGCTGTGCCTGAAGGAAGGCTTCACCGTCTTCCGCGACCAGAGCTTCAGCGCCGACATGCGCGGCGCGGCGGTGCAGCGGATCAAGGACGTCCGCACGCTGAGGGCGCGGCAGTTCGCCGAGGACGCCGGCCCCCTGGCCCACCCCGTCCGGCCGTCCAGCTATCTGAAGATCGACAACTTCTACACCGCGACCATCTACGAGAAGGGCGCGGAGATCATCCGCATGCTGCGGACCCTGATCGGTCCCGCGGCGTTCCGGAAGGGCTGCGACCTCTATTTCGCGCGCCACGACGGCGAGGCCACGACGGTCGAGGCCTTCATCGCCTGTTTCGCCGAGGCCTCGGGCCGCGATCTGTCGGCCTTCTTCGGCTGGTACGAGCAAGCCGGCACCCCCAGCGTGACGATCGACACGGCCTATGACGCCGGCGACAAGGCCTTGACCCTGACCCTGTCGCAGTCGACGAGCCCGACGCCCGGCCAGCCCACCAAGACTCCGCTGCCGATTCCGATCGCCATCGGCCTGCTCTCGGCGTCCGGCGAGGTGCTTCGCGACACCGAGATCGTGGTTCTGGACACCGACAGCCTGACCGTCCGCTGGGAGGGCGTGGCCGAGGCGCCGGTGCTCTCGGCCCTGCGCGGCTTCTCGGCCCCGGTGAACCTGTCGACCGACGCCAAGCCCCATGACCGCTATGTGCTGTTCGGCTCCGACCCCGACCTCTTCAATCGTTGGGAGGCCGGCCAGACCCTGGCGCGCGACCTGATCCTGTCGCGCGCCGCCGGCGCGCCGGACGAGGTGGGCGAGGAGCGCTACGCCGACGCGCTGGGTCGCGCCTTGGTCGACGACGCGGCCGAGCCCGCGTTCAAGGCGCTGCTGCTGGCGCTGCCGTCCGAGCCGGATCTGGCCCTGATGTCCGAACCGGCCGATCCGGCCGCCCTGCACGCGGCGCGCGGACACCTGCGAACCCGCATCGCGGTCCATCTGGGCGAGCTGTTGCGCCGCCTGCATGGCGACATGCAAAGCGCGGGCGACTTCTCCGACAGCGCCGAGGCCGCCGGACGGCGCGCCCTGCGCAACGCCTGCGCCGAGGCGTTGTCGGCCGACCCGCACACGGACAACCTGTCGCGGCTGATCGGACACCTGGACGGCGCGCGGAACATGACCGACCTGATGGGCGGGCTGTATCCGATGGTCGCCATGGGCGGCGTCCCCCGGGAAAAGGCGCTGGCCAACTTCCATTACGCCTGGCGCGAGGAGCCGCTGGTCCTCGACAAGTGGTTCGCGGTGCAGGGGCGCGACCCGAACCCCGACGCGCTCGAGCGGGTCGTAGCGCTCACCGCCCATCCCGACTTCGAGCCGACCAATCCCAACCGTCTGAGGGCTCTGGTCTCCACCTTCGCCAACTTCAACCCGGCGCGGTTCCACGATCCCAGCGGGGCCGGCTATCGCTTCCTGGCCGACCAGATCCTGGCGGTGGACGCGTTCAACCCGATGACGGCGGCGCGGATGATCGAACCGCTGGGCGGCTGGCGGCGCTATGTGCCGGCGCTGGGTCGCCTGATGCGCGATGAACTGCGGCGCATCGCGGCCCATCCGAACCTGTCGAAAAACGTGCTCGAACTGGCCACGAAGGCGCTGGACTGAGCCGCTTTTCCCGCGCGTCGGCGCCGCGCGATTGCGACCAATGGGCTCACGCGCGCGGATTCCGCTTTACGGCCGTGACGCGGCCGCGAACGGTACGGTAGATTCACTAAGTCGGCGAAGTGACTCGCCCTGGGCCCCGTTCGTGACGCGGGCCTCAGTTTCAAGGTTCGGACGCGTCGGGCGACGCGTTCGGGGTTACGGGAGCCGCGCGGTTTGGACAGGGGCTTGGCGAGACTCGGGGGGCCGGCGAGAGCCGGACCGACCGCGCCCGCCGCCGTGCGGTCCAAGACGA
>NZ_CAMQSF010000008.1 GCF_947036865.1 uncultured Caulobacter sp.
GGAGGATCCCGAGGGCTTGCCGCCGTCGCCCGACCAGATGGCCGCCGACGCCCCTTCGCCGCCGCTGGGCGCGCCGGCGACCCATGACCTGGCGGCGTTGCGGGCGATGGCCCTGCGCGGCGACGCGCTGATCCGCGCCGCGCGCCCCGCGCCGGCGACAGGCGTCGAGACGGTCGCGGCCGGGGTATCGTCCAGCGAGGTGGCGACCGCCCTGGCGACGTCGACCGGGTTCCGGCGAGGCCAGCTCGCCTCGGTCCACAATATCTGGGCGGTCGCGCTGGCGCGGGACGCCGGCGGCGCCGCCAACGACACCGCCGAGAGCGTCGACCGCCGTTTCGAGTCCCTGGAGTCCATGGAGACTCTGGCGGCGCGGGCGGTCGAACGCGCGGTCGGACGGCTCGGCGCGCGCGCGGTGACGACGCACCGCGGCCCGGTGATCTTCGAGGCGCGGGTGGCCACGGCTCTGGTCGGCGCTCTGGTGGGGGCGCTGTCGGGCGCGTCGCAATATCGGGGCGCGACCTTTCTACCCGGCGCCCTGGGGCGGACGGTGGCGGCCGATCACCTGAACCTGACCGAGGATCCGTCCGAGCCCTATGGTCTGGCCAGCGGCGCCTTCGACAGCGAAGGCGTGGCCGGGCGGCGCCGCGCGATCCTGAACGCGGGCGTCGTCGAGGGCTACTTCCTGCGGACCCGCTCGGCGCGGCAGCTGGGCATGGTCTCGACGGGCAACGCCGACGGTCCTTGGAACCTGCGCCTGTCCAGCCGCGCTCCCGGCGGTTCGCTGGAGGCCCTGAGACGCCTGATGGGCCGGGGCCTCGTCGTGACTCGGCTGATGGGCGGCGCGGCCGATCCGGTCACCGGCAACTGGACCTACGCGGTGGCGGGAACCTGGATCGAGGACGGCGAGCCCGTCCACGCCGTCACCGACGTGACGGTGGGCGGCAATCTGAAGGACATGCTGCGGGCGGTGACGGCGGTCGGCGAGGACATCCACCGCGCCGGCGCGATCCGAACGGGATCGCTCCTGGTGGACGGGCTGCAGATCGGAGGCGTGGCATGACGGCCGACGCCGACGCCGCCTTCGTGGCGGTGAGCAACCGCATTCTGGCGCCCGCCGGTCTGGAGCTCTCGGATCTCTCGCGAACGCTGGGGGCCCTGGCCACGGCGGGAGTCAGCCTGGCCGACCTCTTCTTCGAGTCGAAGCGCTCGCGGACCTTCCGCTTGGAGGACGGTCGCGTCGTGGGCGGATCTTTCCAGATCGACCAGGGCGTCGGGGCGCGGTCGGCGCGCGGAGCCCAGGTCGCTTTCGCCCATTCGGCCGCGATGAACCCCGCCGCCTTGGCCACCCTGGCCGAGGCGGTGCGCGCCCTCGACGGCGGCGAGGGCGGTCAGGCGAGCGCGCCGTCGGCCGCGCCGGCGCCCGCCCATCAGCTCTATCCGGCGATCGACCTGGACGCGGCCGGCGACGCGGCGGCCTGTATCGCGATCCTCGATGTTGTGGACTCGCGCGCTCGCGGCGCCGATCCGCGCATCGTCCGCGTCAACGCCGTTCTGAGGATCGTCGACCAAGCCATCCTGGTCGCCGATCTCGATGGCCGCCTCGCCGCCGACATCCGGCCGACCGCTCAGCTGTTCGTCGATGTCGTCGCCGAGGCCGGCGGGCGGCGCGCCCGCGGCCAGGCGGGCCTGGGCGGCCGCCACGGCCTGGCGGATCTGTCTGACGAGAGGCTGGCGGCGATGGTCGCCACGGCGGTCGACATGGCCATCATCAATCTCGACGCCCGTCCGGCGCCGACCGGAACAATGCCGATCGTGCTCGCGCCTGGGTATCCCGGCGTACTGTTCCACGAGGCGGTGGGGCACGGCCTGGAGGCGGACCATCATCGCAAGAAGCTCTCGGCCTTCGACGGCAAGCTGGGTCAGCGGATCGCCGCGCCCGGCGTCACAGTCGTCGACGACGGCGCGATCCCGGGCAGCATCGGCTCCCTGGGCGTCGACGACGAGGGCGCGCCGGGGCAGCGCACCCCGCTGATCGAGGACGGGGTTCTGACGGGGCTGCTGCAGGATCGCCTGAACGCCGGCCTGATGAACATGCGGCCCACCGGCAATGGCCGCCGCCAATCCTATGCCCACCTGCCGATGCCCCGGATGACCAACACCTTCCTGGTCGGCGGTGGGGACAATCCGGCCGACATCGTCGCCTCGGTTAAGAATGGCCTGTACGCGACCGCCTTCGGCGGCGGGCGGGTCGACACCGTCACCGGCCGCTTCAACTTCTCGACCACCCAGGCCTGGCTGATCGAGAACGGCCGCGTCACCGCGCCCGTGGACGGCGCCACGCTGATCGGCGTCGGTCACCAGGCGCTGAGGCATATCTCGATGGTCGGCGACGACCTCCGCCTCGACGACGGCGTCGCCAGTTGCAGCAAGCAGGGCCAGCATCTCGACGTCGCCGTCGGCCAGCCCACCATCCGCATCGACGAGATGATGGTCGGCGGCGCCGCCGCCTCATCCCGCTAATCGCGTAACGAAAGACAGAGCCATGGCTGAAAACATCACCGTCATCTCGGGCGAAACCCTGGAGCCGATCGACGCCGTCTCGGGCGAGCGCTTGCAGATGCTGGTGTTTAGCGCCAGCTGGTGCGGGCCGTGCAAGGCGATGGCGCCGGCGGTCGAGGACATCGCCCGCGAGTACGCCGACAGCGTGGCGGTCGCCAAGATCGACATCGAGGCCTCGCCCGGCCTGGCCCGGCAGTTCGAGGTGCGCGGCGTGCCGACCCTCGTGGTTCGGCGCGGCGGCCAGCAGCTCGCCCGTCATGTCGGCGGCCAGAGCCGCACCCGCTTGGCGATCATGCTCGATAAGGCCGTCGAGGGCGGCGCATCCGCATGACCGCCAGCGCCTTGACGCCGGCGATGCGGACGTTGCGCGCGCAGCTACGCGTCCCGCCGGCGGATCCCGCCTGGGGCCACGTCTCCGACGAAACCCGGCTTCTGGGCTGGATGTTGCTCGCCTCGCGCCCCTGGCCGGAGGCGGCGTCGCCGGTCCTGGAAGGCCTTCTGGAGGCGCACCGCGACGGCGTCGAGGATCCGGCGCTGTGGCGGCGGTTGCGCGGCGAGGCCGTCCAGCTAGGCGACAGCGATGATCGGCTGGCGGGCTTGCTGGGAAAAGTGGCCGAAGCCGCGGCCTGGCCGTTGGCCGAGGCCGGGGCTGGCCTGACCGAGGTCCTGACCGCCTTGTGCCAGCTCAAGGCGTGGCGCGCCGCGCTGGCCACGGGCTGGACCGAGGCTGACGATGTCGAGGCGATCGGCATCCTCACCGCGATCAGCGCCGGCGAGGGCTCCGCCGCCGCGCCGTCGCGGGAACAGATCCCCGGCCTGTTCGCCGAGGGCCATCCCAAGCTGGAAAGACGCTTCTCGGCCCAGCTTCAGGCGGCCACAGCCGCCTATTCGGCGTGCCGCGCCGAGGTCGCCGCCTGGATCGCCGGGGCCTGTCGCCGAGACGAGTCGGAATAGTCGGCCGATCCGACAGGCGCCGGTGAAGGAACTCGCCATGACGATCGAAGCCCTGCTGATACGCCGAGGCCTGGTCTGACGGCCTGGATTCGGCGCCGCGGACGTCAGCCGGCGACGGCGTGGAGGAACTCCAGCTTGGCCACGGGCTCCAGCGGGCCCGCGGCCTTGAGCAGCTTGAAGGCGTCGTCGGCGGCCTCGATGGCGTGATCGATGTCCGCGTCGGTCATGGCGCTGGTCATGAACATGTTGTGCCAGGGATGGAAGTAGACGCCACGCTTGAGCAGGGCGTTGTTCCAGAAGTAGCCCTTGGCGCCGGTGGGATCGTCATCGACCATGATCAGCGGCATCTGCGCCGGACCCGTCTGACGCAACCCGAAGCCATGACGGC
The DNA here is from genome assembly GCF_947036865.1 of uncultured Caulobacter sp. GTDB lineage: Bacteria > Pseudomonadota > Alphaproteobacteria > Caulobacterales > Caulobacteraceae > Caulobacter. Next base: position 3,902 of record NZ_CAMQSF010000008.1, read on the forward strand.
TGGCGGCCTCGCCGAGTCCCGAGCGCAGGCGCTCGCCCAGCGTGATGGTCCGCTCCAGATAGTCGGTCTCGCGGATCAGCTTCAGGGTGGCCAGCGAGGCGGCCATCGGCGCGGCGGAGAACCAGTAGGAGCCGGTGGCGTAGATGGTGGCCGCCGCGAAACGCGCGATATCGGCGCCCAGGAGGGCCGAGATCGGATGGCCGTTGGCGATCGCCTTGCCCCAGCTGGACAGATCCGGCTTCACGCCGACAAGCGACCAGCCGCAGTCCCGCGCCAGGCGGAAACCGGCGCGGACGTCGTCGACGATCAGCAGGGCGCCGTGCTCATCGCACAGCTCTCGCGCGCGCCGCGCGTATTCGGGGTCGGGAAGCTCCTGATCGACGAAGGTGTCGTGCTTGATCGGCGAGGCGAAGATCGCCGCCAGGTCCGAGCCCGCCTCGCGCACGGCGGCCTCCAGGCTCTCGACGTCGTTGTACTCGTAGAACACCTGGTGGGCGCGGTCCGAGGGCGTCGTGCCGTTCTTCAGCGGCGTGCACCAGGGCTGAGCGCCGTGATAGGCGCCCTTGGCCAGCACGATGGTCTTCTTCTGGGTGAAGTTGCGGGCGATCATCATCGCCATGGTCGTGGCGTCCGTGCCGTTCTTGCAGAACATGGCCCAGTCGGCGTGGCTGACCTGGGCCACCAGGGTCTCGGCCAGTTCGACCATGACCGGGCCGGGACCCGTCATGGTGTCGCCGCGCTTCATCTGGTCGACATAGGCTTGGTCAATGCCCGCATGCCCATAGCCGAACAGGTTGGGGCCATAGCCGCAGAGGAAATCGACATAGCGGTTGCCGTCGGCGTCCCAGAGATAGGCGCCTTGGGCCCGGTCGAAGAACTGCGGATAGTCGTCCGGCAGCAGCATGACCGACTGGTGCCCGTACATGCCGTTGGGGATCACGGCCATGGCGCGCTCGCGCAGCGTGGTGTCCTTACTGTTGGTCCAGGTCATGTCGAGCGTCTCGCCGATAAGATAGTTTTGACTATCATAATGGCTGAGGCATACTGGCTGTCAACATGGGGAGAGACGGCGATGAAGACCGGCCTGACATGCATTGGCTTGACGACCCTGGACGTGGTGGCGCGGGCCATCGACGCCTTGCCGGAGGGGGAGGGCACCACGCTGATCGAGGGGATCGCCTGCGCGCCGGCGGGAACGGCGGCGGGGGCGGCCCTGGTCGCCGCCAAGCTGGGCCTCTCGGTCAGGCTGGCCTCGGCGGTGGGCGACGATCTGGTCGGCCGGTTCATCCGAATGGCGCTGGATGAAGCAGGGGTGGACTTGGCCGCGCTGGAGATCCTTCCGGGCCTGCCGAGCTCGACCACCGTGCTGGCGGTCGACTCGGCGGGGCGTCGGCCGAACTTCCACGCCCTCGGGGCGGGCATGCTGGCGGCGGCGACGCCGGCGGCGCTGGAGGCGGCCCGGTCCTCGCGCGTCTTGCATTATGCAGGGATCGGCGGGCCGCGCCTGGATGGCGGGCCGGGCGCGGAGGTCGTCAAGGCGGCGCGCGAGGCCGGCGCGATCGTGACCTGCGATCTGATCTCGCCCCAGGCCTCGGCGATGGACGAACTGAAGCGGCTGTTGCCCGATGTCGACTACTTCATGCCCAGCGCCGCCGAGGCGTTATTCCTGACGGGCCAGGAAGACCTCTTCGCCGCCGCCGACGTCTTCCGCGACCTGGGCGCGGGCGGGTGCGTGATCAAGAACGGCGGGCGAGGCTCGGTGGTGGTGCTGGACGGCGTCCGCGCGACCTTGCCGGCCCATGCCATCAAGCCCGTCGACACGACCAGCTGCGGCGACTCCTACTGCGCGGGCTTCATCGCCGCCCTCGATCGCGGATGGCCGCCGCTGGAGGCCGCGCGGTTCGCCACCGCCACCGCGGCGCTGGTGGCGCAGGGCCTGGCCACTCTGGGCAAGCTGGAGAGCTTCGAGGCTACCGAGGCGGCGATGCGCCAGATGAGCCTGAGCGAGGCCGCGTGATGGCCAGCGAAGACGAGAGCGCGCTGCGCCAGCGCATGGCCGAGGTCATGCGGGCCATGGACGCGCGAGGCCTCAATCGCGGCACCTCCGGCAATGTCTCGGCGCGCTGCGGCGAGGCGATGCTGGTGACGCCCAGCGGCATTCCCGCCTCGCGCCTGACCGCCGAGCACATGGTGCTGGTCCAGCCGGACGGCGCGACGGCGGCGGCGGCGCTGAAGCCGTCCAGCGAATGGCGGATGCACCAGGGGATTCTGGATCGCCGGCCGGACGTCGGCGCCGTGGTCCACTGCCATTCGCGGCACGCCACCATCCTGGCGTGCGCCAACAAGCCCATTCCGGCGGTGCACTACATGGTCGCCGTCGGCGGCGGGGCCAGCGTGCCGGTCGCGCCCTACACCACGTTCGGCTCGGAAGAGCTGGCGGCCGCCGTGGTCGACACGCTGGACGGCCGCTACGCCGCCCTGATGGCCAATCACGGCCAGATCGTCGCCGCGCCCAACCTCGACTACGCCCTGGCCATCGCCGAGGAGGTCGAGGAGCAGGCCGCCGTCTATTGGGGGACGCTGGCGATCGGCGGTCCGACCCTGCTGGCGGACGACGAGATGATCCGCATCCTGCAACGCTTCAAGTCGTACGGGCAGCGCGGATGACCGATGCCGTGATGGACGCGACAGCCCCAAGTGCGAGCCCGGTCGCCGCGCCGTCCCGCCAAGACGCGGCCATCGGCCAGGCCATCGGCGTGGCGGCCCTGCTGATCGCCGGGCTGCAGCCGGTGATCCTGGGCGCGATGGAGCGGGAAGGGCGGCTCAGCGCCGCCCAGATCGGGCTGGCCGCCACGGCCGAGCTGATGGCTCTGGGCGTCGCCGCCGGCCTGGCGGCGGCGTTCCTGAAGCCCACCAACATCCGGCTGAAGATGGGGCTGACCTGCCTGCTCCACGCCGGCGCGATGATGGCCACGACCCTGGTCAGCGGCGGGCAGGTCATCCTGGCGCGGACCTTCGCCGGCGCCTGCGCGGGGGTGATGCTGTGGCTGGCGATCGGGGTGATCTCGCGATCCTCGCGGCCCGAGCGGGCCTCGGGCGTGTTCGTGACCGTGCAGACCTTCGCCCAGCTGGTGCTGGCGGCGGCCCTACCGGCGACGGTCATGGTCCATGGCGGCGTCAACGGCGCCCTGACCTCCCTCGCCGCGATCTCGGTGCTGGCCGCCGTCGCGGCGCTGGCGGGACCCGATCGCCTGGCGCCGTTGCCGAAGACGGAGGAAGGCGGACGCCTGGCCGTTCCCGCCCTGGCGGGGCTCGCCGCCGTGTTTCTCTGGATGGCCTTCATCGTCGCCCTTTGGGTCTATCTGGAACCGCTGGCCGCCCAGGCGGGCCTTTCGCCGCGCGAGTCCGGGATGGCGATCGCCCTGGCGCTCGGGCTGCAGGTCCTGGGCGGGGCGACCGCCACCCTGGTCGGCGACCGCGTTCCGCCCGCGAGGCTGTTGCTCGGCGTCGGCGCGATCAACGCCTTGATCCTGGCGGTGCTGTGGAGCGGCCCTGGGCGTCTCGTATTCGTGGCCTGCGTCGCCGCGTTCGGCTTCCTGTGGCTGTTCGCCCTGCCGTTCCAGACCCTGCTGCTGATCCGCATCGACCCGACCCGCCGCGCCTCGATGCAGCTGGGCGCGGCTCAGCTCCTGGGCAGCAGCGCGGGGCCCTTGGCGGCGTCGCTGGTGGTGGGGGACGGTCCCGTCCGCCGGGCGCTGATCCTGTCCGCGGTCTGCCTGGCCCTGGCCCTCAGTCTGATCAGCTTCTTGCGGCCGAAGTCGCCCGCGTGAGGTGCTGGTAGTAGAGACCGACCATCCAGCAGAGCTCCTCGTTGATCTTGTCCTCGTCCTGGTCGGGCTCTTCCAGGACCATTTCGGTGGCGGCGTACATCATCTGCGTCGTCAGGCGCGTGGCCGTGCGCAGGCGATCCTCGCTGGCGTGAGGGTTCTCGGTCTTGAGGATCTCGAACAGGGCCTGGGCGACCATGTCGCGCGAGGTGGTCCGCACCTCCTGCAGCATCGGCAGCGCCCGCAGCGCCCGCAGGATCCAGTCGCCGCCGGGGAAGTCGCGGGTGATGGCGTTGATCTGCTTCTGCAGGTCGCGGTTCTTGGCGACCGACTCCTCCAGCGAGGACGCCTTGGTCCCCCCGTCCTCCAGCCAGGCCAGCACCACCTTGTCCTGCGCGTCCATGAGCCGGTGCGCCAACTCCTTCAGCAGCGCGTATTTGTTGGGGAAGTAGCGGTAGAGGGCCGGCGGCGTCAGGCCGGCGCGCTCGCAGACCAGGTTGGTCGTCAGGCGCTCGAAGCCGACCTCGGCCAGCAACTCGCCGGCGGTGGTCAGGATCGCCTCGAAGGTGTCCTTGCCGCGCCGGCGCGAGGGCCGAGACTTGGTGTCGAGCGACGGCGTGTCGGTCTTGGGAATAGCGGTCTTGGCGGCGGTGCTTCTTGCCATGCGCTGGTGATAGCAAGAATGCCCGCCGCCGACCAACCGCCGCCTAGTAGTGGTATCGCAGGAAGACGCCCAGGCTGCGTGGGCGGTTCATGCTGAGCAGGTCCTCGCCCAGGCTGTCGATGTTGGAGATCGACACGACGTAGGTCTTGTCGAACAGGTTCCGCGCGAAGGCGCCCGCCTCGATCTTCTGGTCCGGCGAGCGCCAGCTGACCTGGGCCCCGGCGATCCACACCGCGTCCTGCGACAGCCGCTCGGCGTTCGAGTTGTCGAAATAGACCTTGGACGAATAGTTGGCGTCGACATTGGCGACGATCGAGGCGCCGTTGGCCAGCGGGGCGACATAGGTCGCGGACGTGTTGAAGGTCACCTTGGGCGACTGTGGCAGCCAGTTGCCGGTGAAGTCCTGACCCTCGCTGAAATAGTCGCCGTACTTGGCGTGCAGCAGCGAGACGCCGGCGGTCAGGGTCAGGGGCTGGATCGGCCGCGCCGTGATCTCGGCCTCGCCGCCGTAGACCTTGGAGTTGGCGGCGTTGTCCAGCACCAGCACGGTCAGACCGTTGCGCAGCGCTTGCGCGAAGACCTGCTGGTTCTTGTAGTCGTAGTAGAAGCCCGACACGTTCAGCCGCACGCGGCGATCCAGGAACTCGGACTTCACGCCGACTTCGTAGGCGTCGAGGGTCTCGTTGTCGTAGGGCTCGACCTCCGCCGGCGTGGTGGCCAGGCCGCCGAAGAAGCCGCCGCTCTTATAGCCGCGGTTATAGGTGGCGTAGAGGTTGGCGTCGTCGCTCAGCGCGTAGCGCAGGCCCAGCCGTCCCGAGAACGCCGAGAAGGTCTTCTTCTGGTCCGAGGTCAGCAGGACGATCAGCCCGTCCTCGATCTGGCTGCGATAGTTCATGTGCTTGTCGTCGGCTGACCAGCGCAGGCCGACCGTGCCCGTCAGCTTGTCGGTCAGCTTGTAGTCGGCCTGGCCGAAGAGGGCGTAGCCCTTGGTGGTCTGGGTGTATGGCCAGCCGAACACCGCGACGCTGTTTTCGGGGCTGAGGCCGGTGGGGTTGTCCGGCGTGATGAACTGCGGGCGCAGGTCGCGCAGGGTGTCCTGGCGCGTGTTGTCCCGGACCGTCTCGTCCATGAAGTAGGCGCCGAGCACCCAATTGGCGCGGCCCGACGGATTGTCGGACTGCAGGCGCAGCTCCTGGGTGAACTGATGCTGACGTGAGCGGTAGTTGATCTCCAGCATCCGGGCCGGGCTGCCGTCGGTGTTCTCCATGTCGTTGCGGTGGGCCCATTGCCAGGCCGTCACCGAGACCAGCTGCACGCCCTTGAAGGTCCAGGTCGCCTGGTTGGAGGCGCCGAACAGGTCGACCTTGTCCTTCCCCTCCAGATTGGCGTCGAGGGCGCGGCTGTTGTTGTCGGTGTCGGCATAGCCGAGCAGGTCCGCGCAAGCGCCGCTGGCATAGGCGTTGGGCGCGCACAGGCCGTTGGGTCCGGTCGCGGCGGCCGTGGACGGGAACAGGGCGCGGTGCTGCGGGGCGATGGCGTCGCCCCGGTTCACGTAGCGACTGACCTGGGTCAGCATCTCGAATTTGTCGGTCGGCGTGTAGAGCAGCGACAGCCGGCCGGCCCAGTGGTCGGCGGCGTTGACGTCGTGGCCGGTCACCCGGTTGTAGGTGTAACCGTCGTCCTTGACCCACTGGCCGGCGGCGCGGAAGGCGAGTTTGTCGGCGATGATCGGGCCGCCCACCGCCGCCTCGGCCGTCACGGCGTTGAAGGTGGCGTATTCCACCGAGGCGTCGGCGGTTAAGGTCTGGGTCGGGCGCTTCGTGGTGATGTTGATCGCGCCGCCGTTGGTGTTGCGGCCATAGAGCGTGCCTTGCGGGCCGCGCAGCACCTCGACCTGCGCCAGGTCGTAGAACCCGGCCATCTGCGCGAGGGGCGAGCCGATATAGACGCCGTCGACATAGACCCCGACGCCGCTGGAGGCGTTGGGATTGAAGTCGCTGAGCCCGACGCCGCGAATATAGATCTTGGGATTGGCGGCCGCGTCGTTGGCGCTGATCCGCATGCCCGGCGCCATGTTGTTGAGCGCCAGGACGTTGTTGACACCGCGCGCGGCGAGGGTGTCGGCGGTGAGGGCGGTGACCGCGACGGGAACGTCCTGCAGGTTCTCGGCGCGCTTTTGCGCGGTCACGACGATCTCCGCGATCGCGGTGTCGTCCTGAGGCGACGTTACGGTCGACTGCGCGGCGGCGAGACCACCGGAGATCGCCCAGGCGGATACGCCCATCAGCCAAGCTGACTTCATGCCTAACTCCCCATCTCACCCAGTACTGCGACTGCTTTCGCAAATACGATAATAAAAACTATCTATTGGCAAGGGGGCAGGTGGCGACATCGTCCGGACGGTCGACCGCGCGGCGGGGCGAAGGCCCGAGCTGGAGCGGACGCCGAGCCAGGCGGCGCGTCCAAGGCGGCTAGGCGGAGCGTGAAAAATGCGCCCATGTCCTGGGCGATCGCGGCCGCGACCGGGGCGTGATCGGTCGCCTCGGGCCGCCCGCGTCGCGTGGCCTCAGGCGTCGGCGAGCTGGAGCCGCCAGGTCAGGGCGACAAGCGGCGCCGGCGCCGTGTGGTCCCCGGAAGGCCCGGCGGCCTTGGAGAGGCCGCTCATCGCGCCGCTCCGCCGTCCGCTCGGACCTTTCTTATGGCGTTTCAGTGTTTGGCCGGATCGAGCGGCGTGATCTCGATCGCCGAGACGATCGCGTCGGCCTTGATCGGGATAAAGCGCAGCGTCAGTCCCTGGTCCCGCGCCTCGACCTCGAACGTCTTGTCGAGCGCCTTGAGGGCGCCGCCCGCCTCGGCGGCGACGTCCAGGGCCTTGAGCGCCGGCGTGTCGTTGGCCACGACGTCGAAGCGCCGCTCGCCGGCGGCGAGCTTGGGCTCCACGAAGGTCAGGCGGACGCTGTAGCGGCCTGGCGCGACCGGAATGGCGTAGACGAACCGACCCTGGCGGTAGCTCGTGGCCACGTCGACCTCGTCGGTCCCGGTTATGGCGGCGCGCACCTCCGGGCGTCCGTAGTCGGCGGGCGTATTGGCCGAAAGGGCCTCGCCGCCCTGGAAGAAGGCGTCCGATCCGAACCGCGCCTTCTTGCCCGCGCCGATCAGCGCTCCCGCGTCGATGCGGATCGGGGCGTTGGGCTCGGCTGGACGCCGCCAGGTGATCCGGTCCTCGACCTTGCGCCCGTCGAACGCGGCCGTCGCGACCAGGACGTTCTCGCCGGGAGCCAGGCGCACGGCGGGCCACACGCAGACGCGCCCGGGACAGTCGGCGCGCTGTCCCAGCGACCGGCCGTTCAGCGTCAGGTCCGTGGTCGCGCCGTTCGAATAGACGCGTACGTCGGTGATCGGATAGGCGCGATCGACATAGCGGCGACCATTGATGTGGACGGTCGGGTTGGTCGTCCAGTTGGCCTTGTAGAAGTACCACGCGTCCTTGCGGATCTTGCGGTCGTAGGTGACCAGGCCCTTGGTGTTGATGTCGTCGGCGTCGCCCTCGTGGCGGATCGTGGTGCCGAAGTCGAAGGCGTTCCACAGCCAGGAGGCCCATAGATAGGGACGCTGGGACAGCGCCGCCCAGGCGGTCTCGTGGATGTAGCTCTCATACTCCTCGGGCTGGGTCCGTCCGCGCGAGTCGACCGGGCCGCCCAGCACATCGTCCGTGTGCAAAGTGACGCCGCCGCCGGCCCCGTACTCGGTCACCGACAGCGGTTGACGCGGACGCTTGGCGTGCAAGGCGTCGAGGTGCGGGCCCAGGTCGTCGGCCGCGCCGAAGTACCAGCCGAAATAGCGGTTGGCGCCGCCCAGATCGGCGGCTTCGGCGGTCGTCGGCACGTCGACGCCGGGGGCGAACACCCGGCCTTCGCAGCAGGTCGCCAGCGCCGTCGGGCGCGCCGGGTCCTCCGCGCGCGCGAGGGCGTTCAGCGCCTTCAGCAGCGGGATGGGATCAGGGGCCTTGCCGTCCTTGTAGCCGGTCAGGAAGGCGGGGAACGAATTGCCGAAATCGACCTCGTTGGCGATGCCCCAGCTGGCGACCGAAGCGTGATTGTAGTTCTGTCGGATCAGCTCCCGCAGCTGCTGCTTGGCGTTCTCGACCAGGGCGGGCGTCGGCTCCATGGCGCCGCCGATCGTCCAGGCTGAGACCAGCGGGATCTCGTCCCACAGGACGAAGCCGTACTTGTCCGCCAGATCGTGGATGGTCTGGCCGTGCTGGTAGTGGGTCAGGCGGAGGGTATTGGCGCCCATCTCGCGCAGGATGGCCATGTCCTCTTCGATATCGGCCGGCGAAACGGCCCAGCCCTTGCCCTCGCGATCCTGGTGATAGCCCACCCCGTGCAGGCGATAGGGCTTGCCGTTCAGCAGGAAGCCCTTGTCGGGATCGAACGCCATCTGGCGCACGCCGAACGGCGTGGAGACGCGGTCGAGAACCTTCCCGTCGCGACCGATCAGTTCGGTCTCCAGGCGATAGAGATACGGGTCGGCCACGCCGTTCCAGAGATGCGGGTTGCCCAACGCCAGGGAGAGCTCGGCTTCACGACCGGCCTTTCCCGTCAGCACCGCCGAGGCGCTCGCTTCGGCGGCCAGCTTTCCCGCGGCGTCGTAGAGGCGGGCGGCGACGCGCACCGGCGTCGCCTTGGCCAGGTCGTTGCGCAAGCGCGCGCGGACCTGGATCTCGGCCTTGTCGGCCGTCAGGGCGCTCGCGCGGGCGTAGACGCCGGGGCCGCCGAAATCGAGCATGTCGAAGTGGACGGCGTTGGTGAGGACCAGAACGGCCGGCCGATAGAGGCCGCCATGCACGAAGAAGTCGCCGGTCAGCGGCAGGTTGTCGGCGGTCGAGGAGCCCGGCGCGGGCTTGCTGTTGTCCGTGCGCACGACCAGCAGGTTCTGGCCGTCCGACCGCAGGGCGTCTGTGGCGTCCAGGCGGAACCGCGAAAAGCCGCCCTGGTGCTCGCCCAGATAGACGCCGTTCAGCCACACCTTGGCCGCGCGGCTGGCGGCGTCGAACTGCAGGTAGGCGCGCCGGCCGTCCAGCTTGGGCGCGGCGAAGGCGAGGCGGTACCAGCCGATCCCCTGGACCTTGTTGATGTCCTTGGCCGCGTGCAGGCGCTGGACGGGGCCGGGGAGATAGAGTCCGACACGGTTCCAGGTGTGGGGAACGCTGACGCGGCTCCAATCCTTGTCGTCGAAGTCGGGGCGCTCGACGCCGGTCAGCGTGTCGTCCTGCCGAAACCGCCAGTCCTGGGCCAGCGAGGTCTCGACCCTGACCGGGCTGGCAGGGGCGGGGGCGGCGACAGACGCCGCGGGCGCGACGAGGGCGGCCAGGGTCGTGGCCAGGAGCAATCGTTTCATCGGCAAGCCTCCCCGCGCGTCGCTCGACGGCGACTTTGAGGGAAGCTTAGCGGATCCGATCAAATCTGCCAGATCAATTTTAGAAATTGGTCAGTCAGGTTTCGTCGGCCGCCATCGAGAACCGCGCGCGTACGCCGGCGGCGGCGCGGCGGGCCTCTTCCAGGGCCATCTCCTCGGTCGTGAACAGCAGGTGGTCCATCACGGCGGCGAGGTGGGCGCGCATCGCGGTCCGGGCGGCCTGGGGATCGCGGGCTTTCAGGGCTTCGACGATGCGGCGATGCTCCGCCACGACGGGGCGGATCTTGGCGCTGCGGGCCTTGTCGTGGAGGAGGGCGCAGGCCGGCGAGGTGGAGCGCAGCCGCCAGAGTTCGTCGATCATCAGCACGATCCCCGCGTTCCGCGTCGCCCGGGCGATCGTCATGTGAAATTCGCGGTCCGCGTCCTCCGTCACCTGGGCGCGGAGGTTCTCCTCGGTCATCGCCTCGAGCAGACCTTCAAGCTTGGCCACCTCGTCGTCGGTGACGTGCTTCGCGGCCAAGGCGGCCGCCTCGCCCTCGAAGGCGAGCCGGGTTTCGGTCAACTCGAACGCGGTGATGGCGAAGCCGGGGTGATCTTCTCGGCCTGGCAGCTTGCGGACATAGGCGCCCGACCCGACGCGAATGTCGATATAGCCCTGGACCTCCAGCGCGATCAGCGCCTCGCGCACGGCGGGTCGGCTGGCGCCGTACTCCGCGCACAGCTCGCGCTCGGCGGGCAGGCGGCTGCCGAGCGCGTAGCGTCCGGCCAAGAGGTCGTCGAAGATGTGGCGGGCCAGCCGTTGATAGATGCGATCGCCGGTGATGGCGCCGTCGTCGACGGTCGCCCGATCCGCTCCGCCCTTCGCGCGCGCTGCCAATCGTCATCCTCCCTTCGCCGCGGGGTCGGGCGGTCGCCGCCACCGTCTCGCGATCCTCCGCGATTGTGCCCTGGCGCGGCGAAGATGTCAGGCAAAAAGAGGTTGACCCGATTTTTAACCACCCAAGAATTGGTCAGACAGACCGAGTGCGACCGGACAGACCGGCGTAAGAACAATTGGAGGGGAAATGAACAGGCGTCTTCTTTGGATGGCGAGCGTCGCCATGATCGCCACGGCGGGCCAAGCCTGGGCGCAGGCCGCGCCGCGCGCCGCCGACCAGAACACCGCGCTGGAGGAAATCGTCGTCACCGCGCAGAAGCGCGAGCAGAACCTGCAGGACGTCCCCGTCGCCGTCAGCGCCGTCACCAGCGAGCAGCTGGAAGCCCGCAACGTGGCGCAGGTCACCGACGTGGTCCGCGTCTCGCCCAGCCTGACGGTCACCGAGAACACCAACGCCACCGGCAACAGCATCAATCTGCGCGGGATCGGCACCTTCTCGTTCAGCATCGGCATCGAGCCCAGCGTCGCGGTCGTGGTCGACGACGTGGCGCTGCTGCAGCAGGCCCAGGCCTTCTCGGGCCTGAACGACATCGCCCGCCTCGAAGTCCTGCGGGGGCCCCAGGGCACGCTGTTCGGCAAGAACGCCGCCGCCGGCGTGATCAATATCGTGACCCAGAAGCCGACCAAGACCCTGACGAGTTCGGTGGGCGGGACCCTGACCAGCGACGGCGAGAAGCGCGTGGAGGGGATGGTCTCGGGACCGATCTCCGACAAGGCCGGCTTCCGCCTCAACGCCTTCTATGGCGACCGCGACGGCTACATCAAAAATCTCAACACCGGTCACAAGCTGAACGGCGAGCGCGCCTATGGCCTGCGGGCGCGCCTCGAGCTGGATCCCACCGATAATCTGAACATCAGCCTCACGGCCTCGCACACCAACACCAAGACCGACGGCCAGGTGCGGACCTTCCAGAGCATCAAGCCCGGCGCCGCCGCGTTCGGCGCGCCGCTGGCCCTCTCGGCCGTCGGGCTGACGCCGGGCGACGACAACTACAAGATCCGCCTCGACACCGAGCCCAAGAACACCAGCAAGCAGACCATGCTGACCGGTCGCGCCAGCCTGGACCTGGGCGGCGCCAACCTGGTCTCGATCACCAGCTATCAGGACTGGCGGTTCCGGTTCCTGGAGGACCTCGACACCCTGGGTTCGCCGACCTTGCTGAACCCGGCGGACCCGACCAGCGTCCTGCCCACCGGCTCGACGGCCGGCGGCCCGTTCCATTCGACGAACTTCACCCAGGAGCTGCGGCTGGTCTCCAGCGGCGCCCGCAAGCTCGACTATCTGTTCGCCCTGTTCTACGCCAATGGCGACTCCGACCGCTCGTTCTCGCGCGGGCCGAACGCGGCCACCAGCTGGGCGGCGACGGCCGGAACCCGCACGCTGGCGGCCTTCACCCAGATGACCTACCACGTCGGCGAGCGCACGCACCTCGACGGCGGGGTGCGCTTCAACCACGAAGCCATCGAGGCGACCTTCATCAACCGCACGCCGACCGCCTCGCCGCCGGCCAACAACGCCAGCTGCCTGTCGGTGTGCGCCGGCAAGTCCAAGGACGACCACGTCACCTACAAGATGGCCCTGCGCCAGGATCTGGCAGACGACGTCATGGCCTACGCCTCGTTCTCGACGGGCTATAAGGGACAAGGCTTCGACATCAGCACCGGCTTCAACCCCGGCCGCGCCGCCAAGCCGGTCCGGCCGGAGACCAGCAAGGCCTACGAGTTGGGCCTGAAGAGCCGCATCCTCGACAAGCGCGTGCAACTGAACGTCACCGGCTTCCTGACCGACTTCACCGACTTCCAGGCCCAGGGCGGGGTGACCCAGCCCGACGGCACCATCGTGCCGCAGCTCAGCAACGTGGGCTCCCTGCGCAGCAAGGGCGTGGAGGTCGAGGCCTCGGCCAAGCCGGTCCGCGCGCTGCGCATCGACGCTTCCGCCGCCTACACCGACGCCACGATCCGCGAGTTCGCCAACGCGCCGTGCTACACCAACCAGACCCTGGCCCAGGGCTGCCGTCCGGTGGGCGGCGCGAACTTCCAGGACCTTTCGGGCAAGCCCTTGGCCAACTCGCCGAAGTTCAAGTACTCGCTGTCGGGCGTCTATGACGTTTCGATGCCGAGCATGCCCTTCGATGGCTTCGTCACCGCCGAGTACACCCACCAGAGCGGGGTGATGCTGGACCTGCTGGGGTCGCCGATCTCGCGCCAGAAGGCCTATGGCGTGGTCAATGCCAGCCTGGGCGTGGCCGGTCGCGACGAGGCCAACTATCGCGTCGCCCTGTTCGTCAACAACCTGTTCGACCAGCACTACGCCACGTCGCTGGGCTACACCGGCTCGTCCAACGCCGGCGCCGTGGCCCAGCTGCTGCCGCGCAATTCCCGGCGCTATGTCGGCGTCCGCGCGCGGATGGGCTTCTGATCGACGGCTCTCTTCTCTGGATCTTCCTCCCCCAGAGACCCTTGCCGCCGTGGCGGCGGGCGGCGCGGCTTCAGGCCGCGCCGCTATTTTTATCGGCGCGGTCGTCCTTTCGCCGCGCGAGAGACTCGTCCGCCGGGCGTTTCCTGCTAGAGGGAGCGGATGGCCAGGAATGACCGTAAAGGCGTGACGATCGTCGACATCGCCCGCGAGGCGGGGGTGTCGATCAAGACCGTCTCGCGGGTGATCAACCGAGAGGAAGGGGCCGGCGCCGAGGTGCGGGCGCGCGTCCAGGCGATCATCGACAAGCACGACTATCGCCCCAACGCCTCGGCTCGGAACCTATCGAGCCGACGCAGCTATCTGATCGGCGTCATCTTCCTGCGGCTGGTCAGTCACCATTATGTCGGCGAGGTGCAGGCGGGCGCGCTGCGGGCCGCCCGCCGGGCGGGCTACCAGTTGGTGGTCGAGCAGGTGGAGGCCGCCGACGGCCGCTTCGACCTGGAAGCCTTCGCGGCCGTGCTGGCCAATGTGGCGTTCGACGGGGTCGTCCTGACGCCACCGCTCTGCGATGATCAGGACGTGCTCGCGGCGGTCGAGGCCGCCGGCGTCGCCTATGTCCGCATGGCGCCCAACACCGAGCCGGGCAGGGCGCCCTTCGTCTGGATGGATGACCTGGAGGCCGCGCGCGAACAGACGCTGGGGCTTTGGGACATGGGACATCGCCGTATTGCGTTCGTCGGCGGTCCCTCCGATCACCGCGCCGCCGTGCAGCGGCGCGAAGGCTACCTCCAGGCGATGCGCGAGCGCGGCGTCGCCGTGCCGGCCGAATGGATCGCTCCCGGCGACTTCTTCGGCCTGTCCGGCTTCTACGCCGGCGAGGCGCTGCTGGCGCTCGACCCGCGGCCGACGGCGATCTTCGCCGGCAATGACGAGATGGCGCTGGGCGTGCTGGCCGCCGCCGCCAAGCACGGGGTCGCGGTGCCCGAGGCGCTCTCGGTCGTCGGCTTCGACAACGCCCCGGCCGGAGAGATGTCCTGGCCCCGGCTGACCACGGTGCACCAGCCCACGGCCGAAATGGCGGAGGCGGCGGTGGAGATGCTGGTCAAGCGCTTCGGCGACGCGCGCTTCCGCGAGCAGATCACCGAACAGAAGCTCGACTACCGCCTCGTTGTCCGAGGCTCGGCGGCCCCGCCACGGGGCTGAAGCTTCCGCCGCCCGACGCCTTGCAAGACCCTGGCGGCCGACAGCGTTATCAACGGTCCGTGGGCTAGACAACGTTGTCGTAGAGGCATACGACAACGTTGTCGTTATCCGGGGCGAAGACCTAGGCGCGGCAAGGGCCTCAATCGGGGAGGCCGGAGGAAACGAAACGGCGCGTCCGCGCGACCACGAGGTCGCGGCGCCCGCTGAACGCTCGTCCCGCGTCCCCACCAGCTTGGAACGGCGAAGGATGATCACCGCGTCCCGACTTCTCACCCTCAATGCGAGCCTCGCGGTGCTGGCGCTCGCCGTCCCGGCGCGAGCCGCCGACCGGCCCTGGATGAACGTGAAGCTCTCGCCGGACGAACGGGCGGCCTTGCTGGAGAAGGAGATGACGCTCGACGAGCGGATCGGCCTCGTCCACGGACCGATGTCGATGCCGATCTTCGGGATCAGGAAGCCGGACGGCGCGATCGGTTCGGCCGGCTACATCCCGGGCGTTCCGCGCCTGGGCGTGCCGGCGGTCAATGAGAGCGACGCCAGCCTGGGCGTGACCAATCCTCTGGGCGTGCGGCCGGGCGACGGCGCCACCGCGCTGGCCTCGGGCCTTTCCCTGGCGGCCACCTTCAACACCAAGCTGGCCTACGAGGGCGGCGCGGTCGTCGGCCGCGAGGCGCGCGCCAAGGGGTTCAACGTCCAGCTCGCCGGCGGCGTGAACCTGGCCCGCGACCCGCGCAACGGCCGCAATTTCGAGTATCTGGGCGAAGATCCCTGGCTCGCCGGCAATATGGCGGCGGCGCAGATTAGCGGCATTCAGGCCCAGCGCGTCGTCTCGACCATCAAGCACTTCTCGCTGAACGGCCAGGAGACCAATCGCCACTTCGCCAATTCGGTGATCGACGAGGCCGCGCATCGGGAAAGCGACCTGCTGGCGTTCCAGATCGCCATCGAGAAGGGCCAGCCCGGCGCGGTGATGTGCGCCTACAACCTGGTGAACGGCGACTACAGCTGCGGCAACAATCACCTGCTCAACGCGGTGCTCAAGCGCGACTGGGGCTACAAGGGCTGGGTGATGTCGGACTGGGGCGCGGTCCACGCGACCGACTATATCCTCAGGGGCCTGGACCAGCAGTCGGGCGAGCAGCTTGACGCCAAGGTCTGGTTCGGCGAGCCCCTGAAGACGGCGGTCGAGAAGGGCGAGGTTCCCGCCGCGCGTCTGTCGGACGCGACGCGGCGCATCCTGCGCTCGATGTTCGCCGCCGGCCTGTTCGATAAGCCGGTGACCCCCGGCGGCGCGATCGACTACGACGCCAATGCCGAGGTCGCCCGCGCGGCGGCGGCGGAAGGCATCGTGCTGCTGAAGAACCGTTCGGGGCTTCTGCCTCTGGCCAAGACCGCCAAGACGATCGCCGTGATCGGCGGCCACGCCGACGCGGGCGTGCTGTCGGGCGGCGGTTCCTCTCAGGTCGTGCCGCCTGGCGGCGCCAAGCGCGTCGTGCCCTTGGGCGGCGAGGGCATGATGGGGGCGTTCCGCAGCCAGTACTTCAACGGCTCCTCGCCCCTGGCGGCGATCCGCAAGGCCGCGCCGGGCGCCAAGGTCACCTTCGACGATGGCCGCTATGTCGCCTCGGCCGTCGCCGCCGCCAAGGCCGCCGACGTCGTGATCGTGTTCGGCAACCAGTGGATGGGCGAAGGCGAGGACGCCTACGACCTTTCGCTGCCGAACGGCCAAGACGCGCTGATCGCCGCGGTGGTCGCGGCCAATCCCAACGCCGTCGTGGTGCTGCAGACCGGCGGCCCGGTCTCGATGCCGTGGCTGACCGACGCCGGCGCGGTCGTGGAGGCCTGGTACGCCGGCGTCAAGGGCGGCGAGGCGATCGCCGACGTGCTGTTCGGGGCGATCAATCCGTCCGGCCGCCTGCCGATCACCTTCCCGGCCTCGATCGACCAGTATCCCCGCGCCCAGCTGCCGGGTCTGGGCGCGCCCGAGAAGACGCGCTTCGACGTCGTCTATTCGGAAGGCGCGGACATCGGCTACCGGCGCTTCGCCGCCAGCGGTCAGAAGCCGCTTTTCCCGTTCGGCTACGGCCTGTCCTACACCAGCTTCGCCTACGGCAATCTCAAGGTCACGGGCGGCGAGACCCTGACGGTCAGCTTCGACGTGACCAACACCGGGCAGCGGACGGGCAAGGACGCGCCGCAGGTCTATCTGACCGGCGCGCCCGGCAAGGCGACGCAGCGGCTGATCGGCTTCGACAAGGTCGAGCTCCAGCCGGGCGAGACGCGCAAGGTCACGCTCACCGCCGATGCGCGGCTCCTGGGTCGCTTCGACGTCAAGACCAATCGCTGGGTGCTCGACAAGGGCGCCTATCAGGTCGGCGTCGGCGCGGCCGCCGACAACCTGGCCCTGAAGGGCTCCGCCGATCTGCGCGCCCGAACCCTGAAGCCCTAGTCCCCAGTCTTCCGTCGGCGGGCGCCGCTCGCCGACGGCTTGAGCCGCCCTGACGCCACGCGCGGGAGATCAATGATGAACATGGTGCTTGTCGATCCCGAACAGGTTTACGTCATCCGCAAGGCGCTGCCGGCGGTGACCAAGGTCTGGCTCCAGGAAGTCCTGGGCGTCAGCGAGACGACCTGGCGGTCGCTGCGCGACGGCCGGCCGATCCGACAGTCGACCTACGATCGGCTGCTCGCGAGGCTTGAGAGGGCCGAGATCGGCGCGCCACCCGCTCGCGCGGGCCATGGCGCTTCGGCATAGGCTGCGTAGAGGCCTCCGGACGGTCGGCGAAGGTCATCTCGACGCGTCGCTTGTCGAAAGCGGGCCAGAGGGTTCCGACCCTTGCGCGCCGAAGCTCGTCCACGGGCGGAGCGGCCGGTCAGCGCCAGCGGTCGAGGATCTTGCCGAGGCGTCCTCGACCGTAGGCCAGGGCGACGTAGACGCTCAGCACGCTGCGCGCCCAGGCGCGATAGAGGGCGGGCCGTCGCAGGCGTCGGGCCAGCCAGAACAACCGATGGCTGGTCCGCGCGATGTGGCGGCGGGCGCTATAGATCAGCTTGCGACGCGGCGGAAGGTCGGTCCGCGGCGCGACTCGCTTGGCGAGAGGCAAGGCCGGCGGCGTAACGGCCAGTCGGTAGGCCAGGCCCTCGCGGCGCTGGCGGAAGGCCGCCGCCTGGGTTTCGGCCACCGTATCCGCCGTCGCCGGGGTGAGCGCCAGCCGCCCATCGGCCGCGGCCTCTTCGAACAGCACGTGCAGGGCCGGATCGCGGACGATCGCCACATTGTGCCCGCGCCCATCGGCGCTGTAGGGCTCGATCCAGGCGTCGCCGACCGTCAGGTCCGCCGTCTCGCCGGCGACGTCGTCGCACCAGTCGCAGGCCGAGTTCTGGAAGAAGCCGGCGCCCCAGTCGCCGTCGTCCATGTCCCACCAGTGCTTGCGGCGCTGGTCTCCGCCGGGCAGGTCGATCGCGGCGACGTACCAGTTGGCGGGCTGGTCCGGGATCTTGAGCCGGAAGTCGAAGCCTTCCGCGTCCTCCAGTCGGGCGTCCATCTGCCAGGCGAAGCTCTCGGCCATCCGCGCGCTCTTCATGTGGCCGCAGAACAGCGCGATCGTGTGGGTGATCCGCTCGGCCAGCCTGGGGTCCTGGGCGCGCAGCAGATGGATGGCCTTGATGAAGCAGGGAACGCCGATCACCGCGTAGCGACCCGGCGCGGCGAGGATGGCGCGCACCACCCCGGAAAGTTCGACCGGGTAGTAGCGCGACTTGGCGCCGGCGCGCAGCGCGTCGACGTTGCGAGAGACCACGTAGCTGAACAGGCGTTCGCCGGGGTCGGGCGCGACGTGGGCGACGGCGTCGATGAGGCCGCGTTCCATCAGGGTCGCGGCGGTCCAGGTCGCCAGGCCCCCGGAACTGGCGCGGGCGCGGTAGTCGCCCTCGGCGACATAGCCGATATAGGTCGCCTCGTGCCGCCCCAGGCGCTCGTCTCGCCCCGTGGCCGCGGGAAACCGCGCGGTCGCGATGGCGTCCTCGTCGGCGGCGCCGGGCGAGAAAGGACAGGTTCGGGCGAAGGCGAGGCTGGCGACCTCGGCCGCCGGTCCCCGGGGCTTCAACTGGCCGAAGGCGTCGAGCTTCATCTCCAGCGCTTCGGCGCGAAGGCCCGCGCAGCCGCCGCAGCCGACGCAGAGGCCGGCGCGGACCACCTCGTCCGGCGATAGGGCTTGATGGGGCTGATCCATGGGCTAGGCGAGCGCCGTGTCGAGAAAGGCGTCCGAACGCGCCCTCAACGCCGCGATCCGCGCCTCGACGATCGGTTCCGGCGGCGTGGTCATCAGATGATCGATCCGGTCGGGGGAGGCGTCGTCGCCGATGAGCCGATCCTCGGCCCCGAGACTGGTCAGCAGGTCCCCGATCTTGTCGGCGCGATAGGGCGTGCCGACGCAGACGAACGGCTTGCGTTCGGCCAAGGCGAAGACGCAGCCGTGGAAGAAGTTCGTCACGATCCCCGAGGCGCTGGCCATCGCCTCGGCGAACGCCTCCGGGCCCGCGTCCAGCGTCTGGGCGTCGGCCCAGGCGTTGCGGTAGCCGAAGCTCAACAGCCGGCGACCGCGTCGCCCCGCCCAAGCGCTAAGCGCGCGCTGGAGCCAGGCGGGAAAGCCATGACCGTAGACGATCACCTCGCCCGATGACGCCGACGCGGCGCGCGGCGGGGCGAATTGCAGACAGGGGTCCAGCACGCGCGGCGCCTCGAGGCCCAAAGCGCCGCGAGCCAGTCGTCGGGCGTTCTCGTCGCGAACGGAGATATGGGCGAAACCGCGCAGCAAACTGGCGAGGCCGTCGTCCAGCCCCGCGTCGCCGTGATTGCCGACGCTGGCGGCGTAGGCCGCGATCCGGTCGGCGTTCAGCCCCTGGCCGAAGAACACCGGCTCGCCGCCGTACCACGGATGGCGCAGGTTCCAGACCTCGTCGCTGCCGACCACGACGATATCCTGGCGATCCATGCGCGCGGGCGCCTTGAGGTCGAACGGCTTCGACATCGGTAGGCGCCCGAAGGCGTCGAAGAAGGCCCGTGTCTTGTCGGCATAGGCGCGCCGATCCTCGGCCGGGGTCGGGGCGGGAAGGTGGGGCGACAGCGCGCAACGCCACTCCGCGCGATCCACGCGCGGCGAGCGATGATCCAGCAGCTGGGCGTCGTGGCCACGCGCCCTCAGGCCCTCGACCAGGCGTCGGGCCTGCCAGTACGAACCATAGTTGATGCAGCGATGGAAGGTCAGGACGCCGACGCGCTTGGGGCGGGTCATGCCTAGGCCACGAGCTCCGTCTCGTCCTGACGGGGTCGCGGGCGGTCCTGGGCCTCGAACCAGGCGATGGTGGTCCGCAGGCCATCGCCGAGGCTGGTGGTCGGCCGCCAGCCCAGGATCTCGATCGCGCGAGTGATGTCGGGACGGCGGCGTCGCGGGTCGTCGACCGGCAGGCGCTGGTGGACGACCTTCGACGACGAGCCCGTCAGCTCCAGCACGACCTCGACCAGCTGGCGGATGGTCAGTTCCTCCGGATTTCCGAGATTGACGGGGCCGCGCGGCGAGACCGGGTGCTCCATCAGACGCATCAGGCCTTCGACGAGGTCGGCGACGAAGCAGAACGAGCGGGTCTGGGCGCCGTCGCCGAAGACGGTGATGTCCTCTCCGGCGATGGCTTGGCTCACGAGGTTCGAGACCACCCGGCCATCGTGGGCCGACAGACGCGGACCGTAGGTGTTGAAGATCCGGGCCACCCGCACCTCGGCGCGGCCCAGGCGCTCGAAGTCGAAGCACAGGGCCTCGGCGGCCCGCTTGCCCTCGTCGTAGCAGGCGCGAGGGCCAGTGCAGTTGACGTTGCCCCAGTCGCTCTCGACCTGCGGGTGGGCGATCGGATCGCCATAGACCTCGCTGGTCGAGGCTTGCAGCAGGCGCGCGCCATCGCGTTCGGCCAGCCTCAGCAGGCGGTCGGTTCCCAGGACGCTGGTCAGCAGCGTGTGCTCCGGATCGCGCTGATAGAGCGGCGGCGAGGCGGCGCAGGCCAGATTGTAGATGCGGTCGAACCGCGTCCGGCTTACGCGCGTCGGCAGCGGTCTGACGATGTCGCCGATGCGGAGTCTGAACCGCTCGTGCGCCTCCAGCCGGCGCAGGTTGTCGCGCGAGCCGGTCTGCAGGTTGTCGAGGCAGACCACCCGGTGCCCGTCGGCGATCAGCCGTTCGCAGAGGTGCGAGCCCACGAAGCCGGCGCCGCCGGCGACGAGGATGGAGAGCGACGTCTTCTCAGGCATGGGCGACCTCGGCGACAGGGGGCGAAAGCGGGGCGCGGGCCGCCGCGAGCAACAGGCGCTCCAGTTCGAGCACGCGGTGACGGGCGGTGTGGGCGCCGAGGATCTTCTGGCGTCCGGCTTGACCGATCCGTCGCGGCAGGTCGACGGGGGCGGCGAGCGCCGCCAGCACGGCGGCGCCGTCGTCGGCCAGGATGATCTCGTGGTCCGGCTCGAACAGCGTCTCGATCCCGTCCCACCGGTCGGAGATGATCGCCGCCCCGCAGGCCGCCGCCTCGAACAGGCGGACGCTGGGGCTGTAGCCGGCCGCCGACATGTCGGCGCGGGTGACATTCAGCGTGAAGCGGCTGGCGCCGTAGAAGGCCGGGTGCTCGGCGGGACCGACATGGTCGATCCGTTCGACGTTATCCGGCCAGGCGATGTCGGCGGGATATTGCGGCCCGGCGACGCAGAACTTCAGGTGCGGCGCCGCGCGGGCCGGTTCCAGCAGCAGGCGCTCCAGGATCGGCTGGCGATCGACGCTGTACGTGCCCAGATAGCTGAGGTCCCAGCGCTTGGCCGTCTCGATCGGCCGATAGAGGTCGGCGTCCACCGAGCAATAGAGGGCGCGGGCGGCGGGCGAGCCCAGGTCGCGCTCGATGCGCCGCAGCGTCGGCCCGCCGGTGAACGACAGATAGAGGTCGTAGCGCGGGATCAGGTCCGCCGACAGATAGTCGAGCGGGCCGGCCTGCAGATTGGCCAGGGTGACCGGGGTGTCGATATCGTAGAACGCCTTCACGCCCCGCGCGTGGGTCAGCACCCAGTCGCCGATCGCCGCGCCTTCGGGCACGTAGGAACCGACGATCACGGCGTCGGCCGCCGCGATCTCCGACCGCCAGGCCTCAAGGCCGGCGAGGTCATCATAGAAGGCCAGCCGGCAGAAGTCGGGTTCGAGGTCGCGGTGCGCCGCGTACCAGGGAACGTCCCGCTCCAGGAACAGGATGTCGTGACCGCGCTCGGCGAAGGCCTTCAGCAGCGCGCGATAGGTGGTGGCGTGGCCATTGCCCCAGGACGAGGAGAGGGCGAGGCCGAGGACGACGAGCTTCACGCCAGGCTCCCTTCGCGCTTCAGATCGACGGCGTGGCGCAGCAGCTGATCCACCTCCGCGCCGCGCCGGGCGTAGGTGTGTTCGGCCAGCACCCGCTGGCGGGCGGCCTGGCCGATGGCGCGGGCGCGCTCGGGCGTCAGGGCGCGGAGATGCTCGGCCACGTCCTGGCCGTCGCGGGCGACCAGAACCTCCTCGTTGGGCGCGAGGAACAGTTCGAGGCCCTCCCAGGCGTCCGTGATCAGGCAGCCGGCGGCGCCGGCGGCTTCGAAGACGCGCGTGGCCGGGGAGAAGCCGACCTCGGCCATCGAGTCCCGGGCGACGTTCAGCACCGCCAGGGGCGAGCCGTTGAACGCGTTGTGATCGGCGGTGCCGACATGCCCCAGGCGCTCGACATTGTCGGGCATGGGCTTGTCGTCCCAACCCGAGCCGCCCAGCAGGAACCGGCGGTCGGGGAGGCGGGCGGCGGCGTCGAGGAAGAACCGCTCCACCCGCCGCTCGCGATCCGGCAGGCGGTTGGCCAGGAAGTTCAGATCCCGGGCGAAGCGGGGCTCGATCGGGACGGGATGATGCGTATGCGGGTCCAGGGCGTTGTAGATCGGCTGGCACGCGCGGGCCCCGAGGCGCTTGTAGGCGTCGATCACCGGCGGCCCGCCGCCATAGGTCAGCACGAAGTCCAGTCTCTCTAGCGCCTGGCGCAGCGGATGGTCGGGCGCGGGCGTGATCTCGGCCAGGGTGGCCGGCGCGTCGACGTCCCAGAACACCTTGACCGCGTGCGGCGCGGCGGCCGCGACCAGGCCGGCGATCAGCCGGTCGTCGAACACGCCGACCCCGCTGGCCTTGACCACGACGTCGGCGTCGCCGGACTCCTGAATGACCGCGTCGACCGCCGACTCCGTCGCGTCATAGACGACCACGCGGGCCCACGCCGGCGGTTCGATGTCGCGGTGCTTCTGGCGATCGAAGGCGTCCGGCTCGTAGAAGACGATCTGGTGGCCTCGCCCGGCCAGGTCGCGCAGAAGGCCCCTGTAATAGGTCGCCGCGCCGTTCCAGTAGGCGGACAAGAGGCTCGATCCGTAGAAGGCGATCTTCATGCGACGCTCTCCAAGGCGGGGGCCGCGCCGATCCGGCGAAGGATCGCCAGCAGCTCGTCGACTCTGTGGGCGCAGGTGTGGCGGGCGCGGATGGTCTCCAGCCCGTGCTGGGCGAGGCTTTGGCGAAGTTCCGGATCGGCCGCGACGGCGCGCAGGTGCGTCGTCATCGCCGCGCGATCCTCGCCGATCAGATAGTCGGTTCCCGGCCGGAACAGGCCCTCCACGTCGCGCCACGGCGCGCTGACCAGGGGGATGCCGCAGGCCAGGGCCTCGAAGACGCGAATGGTCGGGATGCCGGGCAAGGCCTCGACATAGAACCGTCGCGGCACGTGGGCCGTGGCCAGGCGCCGGGCGAACGCGCGCGGAACCGCGGCGTTGGCCAGCCAGCCGCGATAGGTCGCGCCATACCGGGCCAGCAGCGCCTTGGCCGCTTCCGGATAGCGGACGCCGTGAATGTCCAGCGACAGCCCCGCGTCTCGGGCGGGCGCCAGCAGATAGGCCTCGATCTCGGCCGTCCGCTCGCCATCGCCCCAGTTGCCGATCCAGACCAGGCCTTGCCGCTCGCCCTCATGAGCCGGGGGCTGGAACACCGTGACGTCGGCGGCCTCGTGCCAGACGAACACCCGATCGCCCCAGCCCCAGCGGCGGTAGACCGCCGCGAGCGTCTCGCCGAAGGCCAGCACGCCGTCATAGCCGTCGAGATCGAAGGCGCGGATGGCGTCCGGATCGCTGACGGCGCGGTGGTGGGTGTCGTGGAACAGCAGGGTGAACCGCCCGCCGGCCTTTCGCTTGGCGCCCAAGGCCGCGACCAGCGCGGGGTCGCTCCATTCGTGGACGATCACCAGATCGGCGTCGGCGGCTTGGTCCACGGCCTCGCCGAGCCGGCCGTAGGCGCGCCAGTCGAGGTCGGGATAGGTCTCGCGAAAGGGCGTCAGGCCCCGCTCGCCGTGGTCGGCGAGCAGGCTGGCCAGGCTCCAGGCGCCGTCGGGCTCCAAGGCGGTGACCACATGGCCGCGGCGGCCGAGGTCGCGCAGCACGCCGCGCAGGAAATGCGCGTTGCCGTGGTTCCAGCACGAGCTCAGCGAATGGGTGAAATAGACGATCCTCACGCGGCGACCTCCCGGCGAACGGACGGCCCCAGGCCTGGCGCGAGGCGGGCATAGATGTCGAGGACGCCGGCGGTCATGGCCTCGACCCCGTAGCGCGCCGCTTGCGCCCGGGCCGCCAGGCCCAGCGCCTCGCGACGATGATCATCGTCGCAGAGGGCCTGGATCGCGCTGGCGAAGGCCGCGTCGTCACGCCCCGGCGCGAACAGGGCCGCGCCGTTCCACAATTCCCGAAAGGTCGGAATGTCGCTCAGCACCAGGGCGCAGCCCGCCTGCGCGGCCTCCAGCACGCCAAGGCCGAACGGCTCGTAGAGGGAAGCCGAGGCGAAGATCGCGGCGGCGCTCAGCTCGACGCGCACCGCCTCGGCGGAGAGGCGGCCGACCGCGATGGCGTCATCGACGCGTCGCCGCTCGCCGTGCGGACCCGTCAGCGGGCCGATCGCCTTGAGCGGAAAGGGCAGGCGCGCGGCCGCGCGATCCAGAGTCGCGATGTTCTTGCCGTCGTCCCACAGGCGCCCGGTGGTCACGACTCCGGACCGCGACGCCCGCGCCGGCGCGGTGTCCGGCCGGCGGCCGTTCGGAACGACGAAGGGCCTGACCGTGTCGTAGGCCCGCATGGTGTCGTCGGCGAAGGCGCCGCTGGGCGCGATCACCGCGTCCGAGGCGAGCAGGCCGCGCCGATGGGCCTCGATCCGCCAGCGGAAATCCTCGGGCGGCGGCCCGCCGCGCACCGCGCGCCACCAGGTCGCCAGGCACGAGTGCGCGACGCTGACGACCGGCTGCCGGAACCGCGCCGCGCCGGCGAGGGCCGGGGCGTTCAGGTGAACCAGATCCACGCCAAGCTCGGCGGCCAAGTCGCTGACGCCCCGCCCGGCCTGATCCAAAGCCCGCGCGTCCTCGGCCGTCCAATCGAGCGGCAGCCCCGTGTCGATCAAGTCAAGGCCCGGGGTGGCGGCGGCCTCGGCGATCTGGTCGGCGGTCGGGGGCGGGCCCAGGACCGCGAGGCTGACGCGGACGCCCGCCTCGGCCAGACCGGCCGCGAGATCCAGGGCATAGGTCCAGACCCCGCCGACGGCGTCGGTCGTCATCAGCACATGCCGTCCCTCGTCAGGCGTCGCCGGGGCCTTCAAGAGACCGCCCCCACGCGACGCGGAGCGGCCGCTGGTCTCTCGCGTTCGAGCCAGTCGGCGAGGCGCGCGACGCCATCGCGCCAGGCGACCGGCTGTCCCAGGCCTAGCAGCGCCCGCGCCTTGCCGGCGTCCGAGACGTAGTAGCGCTGGTCGCCCGGCCGCCAGCCCTCGAAGCGGGTCTCGACGCGCCGGCCGATCAGCCGCTCGATATGGTCGATCAGGGTCAGCAGGCTGATGGCGTTGGCCGCGCCGCCGCCGAGATTGAACGCCTGGCCCTTGACGGCCTCGATCCGGTCGAGCGCCGCGACATAGGCGTCGACCGCGTCGTCGACGAACAGCACGTCACGCACCTGCCGGCCGTCGCCATAGAGGGTGATGGGCTCGCCGGCCAGGGCGCGGATCAGGAAGTGGGCGACCCAGCCCTGATCCTCGGTCCCCATCTGCCGGGGGCCATAGATGCAGCTCATCCGCAGCACGCAGGTCGGCAGATCGAAGCTGCGCGCGTAGTCCAGCACGTACTGGTCCGCCGCGCCCTTCGAGCACCCATAGGGCGTATGGAAATCCAGCGGCCGGTCCTCCGCGACGCCGGCGCGTCGCATGGCCGGATCGGTTGGCCGATAGGCGCCGTCCGTCAGCGCCAGCCCGACATCGCCCAGGTCGCCATAGACCTTGTTGGTGCTCGCGAAGATCACCGGCGCCTCGGCCCGGCGCGCGGCCTCCAGTACGTTGACGGCGCCGCCGACATTGATCTCGAAGTCCTCGATCGGATCGACAAGGCTGGTGGTCACCGCCACCTGGGCGGCGAGGTGAAACACCGCGTCGGCGCTGGCGAGCGCCTCGTCCACCGCGCGGCGGTCGCGGATGTCGGCGATGGTCGAGCGGACGCGCCTGGGATGCCGCTGCTTCAGCCATGCCAGGTTCCGCTCGACACCGGGGCGGGCCAGGGCGTCGAGCACCACGACGTCGCGTCCCGCGCCGGCCAGGCGGTCGACGAGATTGCTGCCGATAAAGCCGGCGCCGCCGGTGACGACGATCGGGCCGCCGGTCATGCCACCAGTCCCCGCAGTTCCAGCTCCTTGCGCGCTTCGGCGACCCGGTCCTCGGCCTCCTGGCGCGAGACCCACTCGGCCAGCTCCGCCAAGCCCTCGCCGAAGTCGCGCCGCGCCGCGTAGCCGAGGCGCTCGCGGGCCTTGGTCAGGTCGGGAATGCAGTGGCGGATGTCGCCGGCCCGGGACTTGCCGGTGATCTCGGGCGTCAGGTCCGACCGCCCCATCGAGGCGGCCTGCAAGCGGGCGACGTCCGCGATCGTGCGATCCTCGCCACTGGCGATGTTGAACACCTCGCCATCGGCCGAGGCCTCTTTCAGCGCCAGGACGAAGGCCTCGGCGATGTCGGTGACGTGGACGAAGTCGCGGCGCTGCAACCCGTCCTCGAAGATCATCGGCGGCTGGCCGTTGGCGATCCGCGAGGCGAAGATCGCCAGCACGCCGGTATAGGGATTGGAAAGCGCCTGGCCCGGGCCATAGACGTTCCACAGGCGCAAGGCCGCGCCCTCCATCCCGTACTGCCGGGTGAGGGTAAGGGTCAGCCGCTCCTGCACATATTTGCCGATCGCGTAGACCGACTTCAGGGCGGTCGGCTTGGTCTCCGGCGTCGGGGCAGGGGTCAGCGGGCGACCCCGTTCGTCGCGCGGATCCCACGACCCGTCAGGGCCGCGTCCGTCGCGGATGACCTCGTCGCGGATCTCGCCGTCGGCGGTGCGATAGCGTCCCTCGCCATAGACGCTCATCGACGAGGCGGTGACGACCCGGCGCACCGGATTGTCGATCAGCTGCTGAAACAGCACGGCGGTCCCGAGATCGTTGACCGAGGTATAGCGATCGACCGCGTACATGCTCTGACCGACGCCCACCTCGGCGGCGAGGTGGACGACGGCGTCGACGCTCTTTAGAGCCCGCCGCACGGCGGTCTCATCGCGCACGTCGCCGACGATCAACTCGACCTCCGCGTCGAGCTCGGTCGGCCGCTCGCGGCGGGGGTGGACCTGCTCGATCAGGCTGTCGAGCACGCGGACCCGATGGCCGTCGCGCAGCAGGGCGCGCGCCAGCCAGCGGCCGATGAAGCCGGCGCCGCCGGTGATCAGAACGGTTTCCGACATCCCGGCCTCAGCGCTGCACGAACTTGGAGAAGCGGCTGAGCTGGCCGTCCTTGGTTTCGTCCTGCTCCAGCAGGGCGAGCTTGTTGTCGTCGAAGATGCGGAAGAAGGTCTCCCAGTCGATCTCCTCCAGCGCGTCGTCCTTGTCGCCGAAGTCGAAGCGCAGGACGCCGCCGCCGTCCTTGTCGGCGGTCGCCTTGACGCGCGCCGGCCGCCCGCCGCGCTCTTCCGCCCACCGACGAATGGCGTCGTGGTCCGTGATCGACTTGGCTTGGCTCATGGCGCGTCCCTTGCTGAACTTGGCAAGGCAACACGATCTTCTTGTTGTAAGTTCCTCAGCTAAGTTGCTGTGCTCAAGTTATCAAACAATATGATTCAAGCAATTACCGTTCCCGTTGATCAAATGTTATTATCATTTGTTGTTCTGTTTCGGGTTTGAGATCCATCATTTGATGTAAACGCGGCCGTCTCAGGAACAAAGGTCTCGTCGAGAGCGTCCTGCAGCTACAAAGCTGCCGCACGGGGCGGGGCTCCTCCGAACAGGGATCATGATGGCTCGCAGGAAACTCCGCGTGGGACTGGTCGGCGTCGGCAACTGCGCCTCGTCCTTCGTGCAGGGGCTTGGCCACTACGCGGACGCCGCCGCCAACGCGCCGCCGCCGGGGCTGATGCATGTCGACCTGGGCGGCTACCACGTCGCCGACATCGAGATCGCCAGCGCCTTCGACATCCACGCGGGCAAGGTCGGGCGCGACGTGGCCGAGGCGGTGTTCGCCGCGCCGAACAACACGATGCGTTTCGCGCAGCCGTCGCGGACCGGCGCCGTCGTGCGGCGCGGCCCCACCCTGGACGGCATCGGCCGCTATCTGGCCGACGAGATCGAGGAAGCCAACGCGCCCGCCGTCGACGTGGCCGAGGAACTGCGCCGCACCGGCACCGACGTCCTCGTTTCGTATCTGCCAGTCGGCTCGCAGGCGGCGACCGAGTTCTACGCCGAACAGGCCCTGGCCGCCGGCTGCGCCTTCGTTAACTGCATCCCGGTGTTCATCGCCTCGGACCCGGCGTGGGCGAGGCGGTTTCGCGAGCGCGGCCTGCCGATCGTCGGCGACGACATCAAGAGCCAGGTCGGCGCCACGATCATCCACCGGATGCTGACCAACCTCTTCAAGGATCGCGGCGTGCGGATCGACCGCACCTATCAGCTGAATTTCGGCGGCAACACCGACTTCAAGAACATGCTGGAGCGCGAGCGGCTGGCGTCCAAGAAGGTGTCCAAGACCCAGGCCGTCACCAGCCAGTTCGAGACCGCGCCAGACGCCGACGACGTGCATGTCGGCCCCAGCGACTTCGTGCCCTGGCTTACGGACCGCAAGTGGGCCCATATCCGCGTCGAGGGCACGGCCTTCGGCGGCGCGCCGTTGAACGTCGAGTTGAAGCTCGAGGTCTGGGACAGCCCGAACTCTGCCGGCGTGGTCATCGACGCGGTGCGCTGCGCCAAGCTGGGACTGGATCGCGGGCTGGCCGGCCCGCTGGAGGCGCCGTCCAGCTATTTCATGAAGTCGCCGCCGCGTCAGTTCTCGGACGACGAAGCCCACCGGCGGACGGAGCGCTTCATCGCCGGCCTGCGCGAGGACGACGGCGAGGCGGCGATCACGGGCGCTCGCCTGGCGTCATGAGCTTGACCGTGCACCTGATCCGCCACGGGGCCACCGATGCTTTGGGGGTCTCGCTCAGCGGCCGTACGAACGCGGCGCTGAACGGCGTGGGCGCGGCCCAGGCGCGGGCGCTCGCGAGCCGTCTCGCCGGAGAGACGGTCGACGTTCTCTACAGCAGCCCGCTGGAGCGCGCCTTGCGCACGGCCGAACCGCTCGCCGAGGCCAAGGGACTGGCGGTCGAGATCGCCGAGCCGCTCAACGAAATCGACCTGGGCGACTGGACCGGCGCGCGCTTCGAGGATCTCGACCATGCGCCGGAATGGGCGTTCTGGAACGCCGGTCGCAGCCAGCACCGCGCTCCGAATGGCGAGAGCATGCTGGAGGTCCAGGCGCGGGTCGCCCGTTGGCTGGAGCGGATCTGGCGCGCGCGCGGCGGCGGCGTGGTGGCGGCCGTGTCCCACGCCGACGTGATCAAGGCGGCCCTGGCCCACGCCCTGGGTCTCTGTCTCGACCACCACGCGCGGCTGGAGATCTCCCCGGCCTCGCTCAGCACCGTCGTGATCGGGTCGTGGGGGCTCAATGTGCAACGCGTGAACGAGGTGACCCCATGGTCGGAATGAGCCGCGAGACGATCAAGGCTCGGGTCGAGGCCCTGGGGCAGTGGTTCCACAACCTCGATCTGGACGGCGTGGCGACCGCGCCGGACCACTTCCTGCACGACTACCCGAACGTCAAATGGCGGCGCTTCGAGCACGCCATTCCGGCGGACCTGACCGGCAAGAGCGTGCTCGATATCGGCTGTAACGCGGGCTTCTATTCACTGGAGATGAAGCGACGGGGCGCGGGCCGGGTGCTCGGGATCGATTTCGACGACCGCTACCTCGAGCAGGCCCGCTTCGCCGCCGAGGTGAAGGGCGCGGACATCGAGTTTCGCAAGCTGTCGGTCTACGACGTCGCCAGCCTGGGCGAGCGCTTCGACGTCGTCCTGTTCATGGGCGTGCTGTACCACCTGCGTCACCCGCTGCTCGCGCTGGACTTGATCCACGACCACGTCGTCGGCGACCTTCTGGTCTATCAGTCGATGCAGCGCGGCTCCGACGCGATCGCGCCCGTCCGCGAGGACTACGGCTTCTTCGAGGACAAGCATTTCGACGACCCCGGCTATCCGAAGATGCACTTCATCGAGGGCCGCTATTCGGGCGACCCGACCAACTGGTGGGCGCCGAACGCCGCCTGCTCGGCGGCGATGCTGCGCAGCGCCGGCTTCGAGATCGTCGACCATCCGGAAAGCGAGATCTTCGTCTGCCGCCGCGTCGGCGGGGCGGGGGACGGCGCGGTCTATCCGGCGCGGCCAAAGCCGAACGGCAAGAACGGACATTCAAACGGGGACGCGCGATGATCGAGGCGGTCAAGATCTGGAACGAGCCGAACAACAAGTCGCACTGGGACCCCAATCTCGATCCCGAATGGGACCTGTTCGCCGAGATGACGCGTCTGGCCGGCCAGGCGATCGCGGCCGAGGCGCCGGGCCTGACCCGGGTGCTCGGCGGCATGTCGCCGATCGATCCGTCTTTCGTGCGGCGTCTGGAGGCCAAGGGCGCGCTCGATCATGTGGATGTGCTGGCCGTCCATGGCTTTCCGCTGGACTGGAATCTGTGGTCGATCGACGAGTGGCCGGCCAAGCTCGAGGAAATCAAGGCCGTCACCGACAAACCGGTCTGGGTCACCGAGGTCGGCGTCTCCAGCTTCGGCTCGGAGGAGGTCCAGGCCTGGGGGGTCAAGAAGACCGCCGACCTGCTGATCGGCCGCGCGCCGCGCGTCCACTGGTACAGCCTCTATGATCTGCCCAAGACTTGGGAAGCCACGACGCGTCACCGGGAGGCCGAGGGCTCGTCCTACTACCGGCACTTCCACATGGGCCTGTTGCGCGAGGACGGAACGCCCAAGCCGGGGCTGGAGGTCTACGCCGACCACGCCGGCCAGATGGGCCTTTGCCAATGGTTCCACTTCCAGGACCATCGGCTCGACGAAGCGGTCGCGTGGATGAAGCGGCTGGGCGTGCGCCACCTGCGCACGGGCCTGTCGTGGGCGGACAGCTTCCGCCCGGACGCCCTGGCCTGGTTCGACCGGCAGATGGAGGCCCTGGCGGACTTCGAGGTGACCGTGACCTTCTGCTTCACGCCCGAGCACCGCGGCCTGGAGCCGCATCACACCAGCCCGCCCCAGATCGTCGAAGAGTACGCGGACTTCTGCGCCGCCATGGTGCGCCGCTACGCGCCGCGCGTCGGCGCGGCGGTCGAACCGCTGCGCGCGGTCGGCTAGGCCGTGGGAGACGGATGCGATCTGGACTGGATCACCGAGGATCTCGCGATCGGCGGCTGCTGCGCGCCCGAGGCGCTGGCGAGCTTGGCGCGCGACCACCGGCTGGGCGCGGTGATCGACGCGCGCGCCGAGGCGATCGACGAGGCCGCGGCCTGGGAAAGCCAGGGCGTCGTCTTTCTGAGCCTGCCCACCGAGGATCACGCGGCCGTTACGCCGGAGATGCTGCGGACCGGACTGGACTTCGCCGAGCGCGCCCAGCGGACGGGGCGACGCCTGCTGATCCATTGCCAACACGGGATCGGCCGTTCGGTGATGCTGGCCCTGTGCGTGCTGGTCGAGCGGGGCATGGGGGCGCTTGAAGCGCTCGTCCTGGTCAAGTCGCGCCGTCGCAAGGCTTCGCCCAGCGTCGAGCAGATCGAGGCTTGGCGCGCTTGGTTGTCGCGGCGGGGACAGGCCGCCCCGAGCTTCGAGGCTTGCGCGGCGATCGCCTATGCGCGGGCGGGCTGATGCGGGTCTATGGCGACCGGGCGCGGACGGGATCCGCCAGCGCCGCCCTCGACGCGCTCGCCGAGGGCGTCGCCGAAACGCGGGCGCGCCGGGGCCTCGACCGCCATGCGCGGCTCACGCGCCTGCTGATCGACGCCGCCGCGCTGCACCAGGGTGTCGCCGACCTCGAACTCGCCCGTGACGGCGTCGACGACACCACCGTCGCGCAGAGCGTCGGGCTGGAGGTCCTCTCGCGCCTTGCCGGCGCGGTCGCCATGTCGTGGGACGACCCCGCCCACGCGGCGCCGCTGGGCTTGGGAGACGCGCTCACCCGATGGCGGACGAGCCTGCCGGCCGAGCCCTTGTCGCTTCGCGTCGCCGAGGGCTTCGCCCACTACGCGGTCTATCCCGAGGCCTATTTCGAGGCCACGCGCGCGACGAGGTGGGCGGCGCCGCCTTGCGTGATCGGCCTGCGCAGCATCGGCGCGGCCCTGGCGCCCATGGTCAGCGCCGCTTTTCCGCCGGGAACGCGCGTGGTCGCGCCGCGCCCGGTCGGCGAGCCCTTCGCGCGTCATCTGGCGTTGAGCGCGGCCGTTCGGCGCGACCTGCTGAGCCATGCCGGTCCCTATGCGATCGTCGACGAAGGCCCGGGGCTGTCGGGGAGTTCGTTCGGCGCGGTCGGCGACCTTCTGGAGGACGCGGGCGTGAGCCCCGAGCGGATCGTCTATCTGCCCAGCCACGATGGCGCGCCGGGGCCGATGGCCAGCGGGCGGCATCGGCGGCGCTGGGACCTCGCGCGGCGGTCGGCGGCCGACTTCGATCGCTGGATCGGCCCGTCTCGCCTGGCGTCCTGGTGTGCCAAAACGCTCGGCGCGCCGTCGGGCCCGCCCGTCGACCTGTCGGGCGGCCGCTGGCGCGCGGACGGCGCCGCGCCGGTCCTGCCGATGCTGGAACGCCGCAAGTTCCGCGTCGAGACGCCGACGGGCGCGTGGCTGCTGAAGTTCGCCGGCCTGGGCGAGGAGGGCGAGGCCAAGGCCGAGCGGGCGCGGGCGCTCGCCGCCGACGGCTTCTGCCCCGAGACGGGCGGGCTGTTGCACGGCTTTCTCGCCGCCCGCTGGATCGCGGACGCGCGGCCTCTCGACCCCGAGTGCTGGGGCCGCGCCCGTCTTATGGACCACCTGGCCCGTTACCTGGCTTTCCGCGCCGACCGGTTTCCGGCGCGCGTCGAGGAGGGCGCCGGCCTGGAGGCCCTGGCGGAGATGGCCGCGATCAATGCCGGCGAGGCGCTTGGCCACGCCGTCGGGCAGGCCGTGGCGCGACGGCTGCGGGCCCTGCTAGCGGATGCGCCGGCCAGCCGTCCCGTCCATGTCGACGCGCGCCTGCATGGCTGGGAATGGCTGGTGACGCCGGACGGGCGTCTGCTGAAGACCGACGCGGTCGACCATTCGCGCGGCCACGATCTCGTCGGCTGTCAGGACATCGCCTGGGACGTGGCCGGCGCCGAGCTGGAGCTGGGTCTGTCGGAGGCCGAGACCGACCGACTCGCGGCGATCCTCGGCGTCGCGCCACCGCTGCTGGCGATCCACCGCGCCTGCTACCCCGCCTTCCAGCTGGGCCTTTGGAGCTTCGCGCCCGCCGAGGAGGCCTCGCGCGTCGAGACGCACGCCCGCCGATATCGCGAGGCGCTGCGGCGCTTCGCCGACCAAACCTCAGGAGAAGACTCATGGATGGAACCTCGCCGCCGGGCGACCTGATGCGCGCCGCCGTCGTCGTCGGTCCTGGCCAGATGGTGGTCCAAAACGTGCCCAGGCCGGAACCTGGTCCGGGCCAGGTCCGCGTCAGGCTGGAGGGCTGCGGCGTCTGCGCCTCGAACCTGACGCCCTGGGCCGGTCCGGAGTGGATGAGCTTTCCGACCGAGCCCGGCGGTCTGGGCCACGAGGGCTGGGGCGTGGTCGACGCGGTCGGGGAGGGCGTGAGCGACCTGGCCATCGGGGATCGCGTCGCCGCGCTGTCGTACCGCAGCTACGCCGAATACGATGTCGTCGACGCGGCGGCGGCGGTCCGCCTGCCCGAGAGCCTCGCTGGCCAGCCCTTCCCCGGAGAGCCGCTGGGCTGCGCGATGAACATCTTCGCGCGGTCGGACATCCGGCCCGGCCAGACCGTGGCCATCGTCGGGGCGGGTTTCCTGGGCGCGGTGCTGACCCGGTTGGCGACCCACGCCGGCGCGCGGGTGATCGCCATCTCGCGGCGCGCCTATTCCCTGGATGTCGCGCGTCGCATGGGCGCGGTCGAGACGGTCGAGATGGGCGAGCGCTGGAAGGTGGTCGAGGCGGTCAAGCTGCTGACCGACGAGCGCTTGTGCGAGCGGGTGATCGAGGCCGTCGGCAAGCAGGAGGCGCTGGATCTCGCGACCGAGCTGACGGCCGAGCGCGGTCGACTGATCGTCGCCGGCTACCACCAGGATGGTCCGCGTCAGGTGAACATGTGGCTGTGGAACTGGCGCGGCCTCGACGTGATCAACGCGCACGAGCGCGACCCGGCGGTCTATGCCGACGGGGTGCGCGCGGCGATCGCGGCGGTGGAGGCGGGCGTCATCGATCCGCGCGCGCTGCTCACCCACGCCTATCCGCTGGAGCGGCTGGACGAGGCGCTGGACGCCACGCGCGACCGACCGGACGGCTTCCTCAAGGCTCTGGTGACGCCATGACCGACACGATGATCGCTTCTCGAAGCCAAGCGAACCTCCGCTCGCCGCGCGTGGGCTTTCTGGGCGTCGGCTGGATTGGTCGACACCGTCTCCAGGCGCTGATCGAGGCCGGCGTGGTCGAGGCCGTCGGCGTGGCCGACCCTTCTCCGGAGATGCTGGACGCGGCGCTGGAACTCGCGCCTGGGGCCTCGGCGGTCGATGGCTTGCACGGGCTGCTGGACCTTGATCTGGACGGGCTGGTCATCGCCACGCCCAGCGCGCTGCACGCCCGGCAGTCCATCGCGGCGCTCGAGCGCGGCGTTGCGGTGTTCTGCCAGAAGCCGCTGGGCCGCGACCGCGCCGAGGTCGCCGCCGTGGTCGAGACCGCCCGCCGGGCCGATCGCCTGCTGGCGGTGGACCTGTCGTATCGCCACGTCGAGGCCATGCGCCGCGTACGGGACATCGTCGCCGCCGGCGAGATCGGCCGCGTCTTTCACGTCGACCTGACCTTCCATAACGCCTACGGACCGGACAAGGCGTGGTTCTACGACCCGGCCCTGGCCGGCGGCGGCTGCGTCATGGATCTGGGCACGCACCTGGTCGATCTGGCGCTATGGACCTTGGACGGCCCCGAGATCGCCAGCGTGTCCAGCGCGCTGCTCTCCGGCGGGCGCCCGCTTGGCGCCGACATGGTCGAGGACTTCGGGGTGGCGACCCTGACCCTGTCCAGCGGCGCGGTCGTGCGCCTGGCCTGCTCATGGCGCCTGCCGGCGG
Organism: uncultured Caulobacter sp.; assembly: GCF_947036865.1. GTDB lineage: Bacteria > Pseudomonadota > Alphaproteobacteria > Caulobacterales > Caulobacteraceae > Caulobacter. Next base: position 39,157 of record NZ_CAMQSF010000008.1, read on the forward strand.
GCCAGGACGCCGTGATCTCGGCGGCCTTCTACGGGACCGAGGGCGGGGTGGCGTTCAGCAATGTCGGCGGCTCGTTCTACGACTTCGCGGCCGAAAGGCTGCGCGGCCAAACCCGGGAAAGGCTGGTCTCGCCGCCGGACGCCTGGGGCGGACGCGCCGCCGTGGCCTGGGCGCGCGGTCTGGCGGGCGGCGGACGGTTCGATCCCGAAGCGGACAAGCTGGTTCGCCTGGCGGAGACCTTGGACCGGATCTACGCGGGCCGATAGGGCGGGGCGATCGGGCGCCGACGCGTTACGACCGTTCGACGTCCCGCTCGAGGGCCTGGCGCTTCTCGGGAAAGCGTTCCGGATCGTCGTAGAGCGCCTTCGTCGCGGCCTCCGTCAGCCGGTCGTTGGCGCGGTTGCGGGTCTTGTACTGGATCATGCCGTAGATCAGCGCGACGAAGAGGAGGCCCACGCCGACCCCGAAGAGGATTTCCGGCTGAAACATCGTCACCTCGCGCTCGTCGGTCCAGAAAATGGAGCCCCGGTGTCACGACACCGGGGCTCCGACGCCGCGTCATGCTGGGGGGAAGAGCTGGCGGCGTCGGGAGGGTAACTTCCAGCGCGCCGCCGCTCCGGCGATTAACTTACGAGGGCCGGCCGCCGATCAGGCGTCCCCCACCGCCGAGCCGATCTCCGCGCCCTTGAGGACCCGGCCTTCGCGCTCGGCCAGTCGGCGGAAGGTGGCCAGAGCCTGCCCCACCACCTGGTCCATGTTGTAGTAGCGATAGCTCGCCAACCGGCCGACGAAGGTCACGCCGCGCTCGGCCAGGGCCAGCGCTTCGTAGCGCTTGTAGAGCGCCTGGTTTTCGGGTCGCGGGATCGGATAGTAGGGATCGCCCGTGGCCGACGGATGCTCGTAGGTGATCGTCGTCTTGCGGTGGCTCTGGCCGGTGATGTGCTTGTACTCGCTGACCCGCGTATAGGGCACGTCCTCGGCGGGATAGTTGACGGTCCCCACCGGCTGGAACCATTCCTGGTCGTGGGTCTCGTGGCGGAACCTCAGGCTGCGATAAGGCAGGGCCCCGAAGCGCTGATCGAAATAGTCGTCGATCGGACCCGTATAGACCACGTGGTCGAACACGGTCTCGCCCCGCACGTCCTCCCAATCGACGCCGGTCTCGACGGTGATGTTGGGATGATCGACCATGGCCTCGAACATCCGCGTGTAGCCGGCGGCGGGCATGGCCTGGAAGCTGTCGGTGAAATAGCGGTCGTCGGTGTTGACCCGGGTCGGGACGCGAGCCGTGACCGACTTGTCCAGCTCCGAGGGGTCAAGGCCCCACTGCTTGCGCGTATAGCCCCGGAAGAAGCGCTCGTAGAGATCGCGGCCGATCGCCGAGATCACGACATCCTCGGAGGTCCGGACGCTGGCCACCGGCTCGGCGCGGCTGGCCAGGAAGGCGGCCGCCTCGTCGTCGGAGGTCAGGTTCAGGCCATAGAGCCCGTTCAGGGTGGTGCGGTTGATCGGCATCGGCAGCAGGCCGGCGCTGGTCCGCGCCAGGACGCGGTGCTCGTAAGGCCGCCAGCGCGTGAAGCGCGACAGATAGGCCGCCACGTCCTCGCTGTTGGTGTGGAAGATGTGCGGCCCGTAGCGGTGCATCAGCACACCGTCGGCGTTGTACTCGTCATAGGCGTTGCCGCCGATGTGCGGGCGGCGATCGACCAGCAGGACCCGCTTGCCCAGGCCCGCCGCCAGGCGTTCGGCCAGGACGCTGCCCGCGAAGCCGGCGCCGACCACGACATAGTCGAACGGCCTCTGGCGCGAGGCGGGCCTGATGGCCGGCGCATAGGGCAGGGCGACCTTGATGTCGGCGCTGGCCTGGCGGGCGCGCCGGGCGATGGCGGTCTCCATTCGGCCGTTCATGGCGCGGAAGGTCTCGTCCCAGGACAGATCGGCGAGGGCCGCGTCCACGCGGGGCAGCCAGGTCTCGGGCCTCCTGGCGTCCTCCAGCGCCTCGGCGCAGGCGGCCACGAAGCCCTCGGCGTCGGCGGCGATCCGCACGCCCGGCAAGGCGCCGTAGTGCCGGACGACGTCGGTGATCGGCGTCGAGACCACCGGACGGCCGCCGGCGAGATATTCCGGCGTCTTGGTCGGGCTGATGAACCGCGTGGACTCGTTGATCGCGAACGGCATCAGGGCCACGTCCCAGCCCGCCAGATAGTCTGGGAGCGCGGCGTAGGACTTGCCGCCCAGATAGGCGATGTTGGCGCGTCGGGGCAGAGCCTCGGGGTCGATCTTGACCACCGGGCCGACCAGCACGAGCGTCCAATCCGGGCGCGCGTCGGCGACGGCGGCGATCAGATCAAGATCCATGCGCTCGTCGATCACGCCATAGAAGCCCAGGCGCGGGGTTCCAAGGCCCGCCTGGTCCGCCGGCGTGTCCCGCGACGCGCGGGCCTTGGCGAAGTGGTCGCGATCCACGCTGGACGGGAAGGGGTGGATGTCGCCGTGGGCCGAACGCTTGGCCTCGTACAGGCTGTAGCCGCCAGTGAAGACCACGTCGGCGGCCGCCAGCAGTTCCCGCTCCAGCGCGACCAGGGCCGGCGGGGCGAACTTGAAGTTCGCCAGCTCGTCCATGCAGTCATAGACCACGCAGGCGCCCGACACGGACCGCGAGAACGGCAGCATCATCGGCGTGTAGTACCAGCGCGCCCGCACCGGTCGGCCGGCGATGAGCTCGGTCAAGAGACGCCCCAAGGTGGCGTCGCGGGCCTCGTCGTCGAGGTTCGGGTCGAGCATCGGCGTGGCGACCACGACGCCGGTTTCCAGGCAGACCCGCGTCTCGACGCGCGGATCCCCTTCGCCGGGGCGAGGCTCCTCCCAGAAGATCACCGGCCGCTGCTGGGCGAACCGGCTCATCAGATGCTGTGGGCGCTGGAAGACGAAGTCCCAGCGGAGGTGAGAAAAGCAAACGATAAGAGCGTCATCGGCCGCGCGGCCAGTCCGATTAGCGTTCAGTGAAGACGGCGGCACATAAATCTCCCTGGTAATTTGGGAGAGAAGAAACGAACGAAGTCCGGGTTTCCTGGAATATGTTTTGATGTTCTGGGGATACCCTGCGGGTGGACAACAAATTTTATCGTCCGTGCTCCATGGCCCCGTGTCCGCTTTCAGAGACTTGTTTCGCTGGAGGTGGAATGCTCGAGCTCTGGGGCGGTCACGAATGCACGGTGAACCGCGTCCGCGACGATTATCGCGATCAGTCGGTCATCAGCGGCCATGACACGCGGGTCGCCGACCTCGACCTGTTCGCGGCGGCCGGGTGCCGAGCGCTTCGCTATCCGGTGCTGTGGGAGCGGGTCTCGCCCCGCCGGGACGATCCGCCCGACTGGACCTGGAGCGACGAGCGCCTGAAGCGCCTGCGCGCCCTTTCCATCAGACCCATCGTCGGGCTCTGTCACCACGGATCGGGGCCGCGCCACACCGACCTCCTGGATCCGGAGTTCGCGCCGGGGCTGGCGGCGCATGCCCAGGCGGTCGCGGAGCGCTATGACTGGATCGAGGACTGGACGCCGGTCAACGAGCCGCTGACCACCGCGCGCTTCAGCGCCCTCTACGGCCACTGGCATCCGCACGCCGCGGACGAGGGCGCGTTCTGGACCGCGCTCTTGAACCAGATCGACGCGGTGCGGCTGTCGATGCGCGCCATTCGCCGCGCGCGGCCGGACGCGCGCCTGATCCAGACGGAGGACCTGGGGCGCACCTACGCGACGCCGCCGCTGCGCGAGCAGGCCGATTTTGAGAACCTGCGGCGTTGGATGACCTGGGATCTCTTGACCGGGCGGGTTGACCGCGAACACGGTCTTTTCGAGCGGCTGGACCTTTATGGTCTGGGTGACCGGCTGCGGGCCATCGCCGACGCGCCCTGTCCGCCCGACGTCCTGGGCGTCAACCATTACCTGACCAGCGAGCGCTTTCTCGATCACCGGCTTGAGCGCTACCCGCCCGAGCGCCACGGCGGCAACGCGACGGTGCGCTATGCCGATGTCGAGGCGGTTCGGGTGCTGCTGCCCGGACCCGACGGGCTGGAAGGCGTCCTGCGCGAGACCCACGCGCGCTACGGCCTTCCGATGGCGGTGACCGAGGTTCACAACGGCTGCACGCGCGAGGAGCAGATGCGCTGGCTTCTGGAGGCCTGGCGGGCGGCGGAGCGCCTGCGGGCGGACGATATCCCGGTGATCGGGGTCACGGCTTGGTCGTTGCTGGGGGCGTTCGACTGGGACAGCCTGCTGACGCGCGCGACAGGCTCGTACGAGCCGGGCGTCTTCGATCTTCGCGATGGGGCGCCTCGCCCGACCGGCCTGGCGACCCTGATGAAGGCCCTTGCCGAACGGGCCGATCCGCCGCCGGCGGCGCTGGGCGCGGGCTGGTGGCGGCGCGACATCCGACTGGAATACGCGCCGGTCCGTCGCCCTCTGGACGACCCGCCGCCGACCTGGCTCAGGACTCCCGAGGCCGGACCGCCTCTGGTGATCCTGGGGGACGGAACGCTCGGGCAAGCGGTGGCGCAAGCCTGCCTCTGGCGCGGGCTCGACTATCGGATCGTCGGCGACCGCGCGAAGGCCGGGGCGCTGATCGATGGCGAGCGCCCGTGGGCGATCATCGCCGCCCTCGACGCGGCCGAGGCGCGAGATGACCTGGTCGTTCGCTGGGCGGCGGCCAGCGCGATCCGTGGCCTGGCCTTCTTGGCGCTGGTCGGCGGCGACAGCGTGTCCGAACCCCTGGTCGCCGAACTGCTGGCCATGGACGCGCGGATCCTCATCGCCGAGTTCGGCGCCGACGTCGCCGTGGCGGAGCCCGAGGGGCGGGCGCGCCTGGATCAGGCGCTGGACTTGCTGATCGATGGCGAACGCGGTCGCCGCTTGCTCACGCGGCCCTGGGTGACAGCGGAATGACCTCGGCGGGCGCCAGGCCCGCCTCGCGGGCCAGATGGGCGAAGCGCCCGTTCTGGTCCACCAGGTCCGCGAACGTCCCGCGCTCGACGATCCGGCCCTTGTCGAGCACCAGGATCAGATCGGCGTCGACGATGGTCGAGAGGCGATGGGCGATCACGAAGGTGGTGCGCCCGCGCGCGGCGTTGTCCAGCGCGGCCTTGACCTTGGCCTCGGTGACGGTGTCGAGCGCGCTGGTCGCTTCATCCAGGATCAGGATCGGCGCGTTCTTGAGAATGGCGCGCGCGATCGCCAGGCGCTGCCGTTCGCCGCCCGAGAGGAGCTGGCCGCGTTCGCCGATCACGAAATCCAGGCCACCCTCCTTGTCCTGAACGAACTCCCAGGCCTCGGCGGCGACCAGCGCCGCCTGAAGCTCGGCGTCCGTGGCTTCGGGCCGCGCCATCCGCAGGTTTTCGCCGATCGACCGATTGAAGAGGCCGGCCTCTTGGAACACCACCGCGATCGAGGCGCGCAGCGAGGCCAGCGTGGTCTCGCGCAGATCGCGGCCGTCGATGGTGATGCGGCCAAGATCGGGTTCGCGGATGCGCTGCAACAGCGACATCATCGTCGTCTTGCCCGCGCCGGAGGACCCCACCAGCGCGACCGTCGCGCCGGCCGGCACGCTCACGTTCAGATCGAAGACGCCCAGGTCGTTGCGATCGCAGATCCAATGGGTGACGCCCTCGAAAGCCACCTCGCCGCGAGCGTTCTCCAGCGGCCGCGCGTCGGGCGCGTCGCTGAAGCCCTGGCGCTCGTCGATCAGGGCGAAGAAGGCCTTCAGCGTCGGCAGGCCCACGAACAGGCGCGACAACGAGCTGGACAGCAGGTCCAGACGTCCGATCAGCAGGGTCGCGAAGCCGCCGAAGGCGACGATCTCGCCCAGGCTCGATTGGCCATGCGCCGCCATGGCGCCGCCCACGGCATAGATGGAGACCAGCGCGATCGTCGAGGCGCTGCGCGTGAGGACGATCAGCAGGGCCCACCAGTTGAGCACGGGAAACTGGGCTTTCAGCAACTGCTGGGAAAGCTGCCGCAGCTTGGCGGTCTCGCTGTACAGATTGGCGTAGGCCTGGACGACCGAGACGTTGGCGACGACGTCGCCGATGCGGCTGGACACCGCCTGCGCCTGATCGTCGACGCTGCGCTGGCCGCTCTCCGTGCGCCGGATGACGTAGAGATTGGCGGCCACGTAGATCCCCGCCAGCGCGACGAGCACGCCGGCCAGGCCGGGATTCATCCAGAACGCCACGGGGATCATCAGCGCCAGGGCGAAGAGCGCCGGCATCTGCTCCCGTAGAAAGCCCAGCAGCACCCAGAAGAGGCTGTCGCCGCCGGCGGTCATGATCCGGACCAGCCGGCTCGTGCCGCGCTCGGAGATGAGGGCGCTGGGCAGGGTCACGGCGTTGTCGAACGCCTCGGTCATGGCCTGCAGCCGTCGGCGGTGGGACAGCCGGTCGGCGACGATCGACGCCGTCACCCCGGCGCCGACGCCCAGGGCGCTGACGGCGGCCCAGGCGGCGATGTAGGGCCAGGCGGCGGCGCCGCGGCCGACCGCGCCCACCACCTTGCCGAACACGATCGGGTCGAGCAGGGCCACGGCGCCCAAGACGAGATTGGCGCCGACGATGATGGCGGCGCGGCGACGTTCCTGGATCAGGGAGGCGATCGCGCGACGATAGATCGAGAACATGGACCGACTCGCAAAAAGGACGAGCCGCCGATATGGCGCCGGACGCCGAAGCGCGCAGCCGGACATGTCGTCTCGGCGGCGTGGCGAATGGAAGCACCCGCCGCCGCCGACGAGCCCCGACGCGTGGCTTTTCCTGGGGCGCGGAACGGCCCCGGCGGCGCGCCGTTTGGCCGGCGGTTCCTTGCGAGGTCGAATGCACGATCAGTCGCCCCTGACGGCGGACAGGACGTCGGCCCTGCCTTGGCGCGGCGGCGAGGTGGCACGCGCCTTCCTTGAGGTCGGCGGCCACGCCCTGGCCTATGCGGAGGTCGGACAAGGGCGCCCCTTGGTCCTGATCCACGGAACCCTGACCACGCTGGACGACATGGCCCTGGCCCTGTCGGACTTGCTGGCGCCGGGCCGTCGCCTGATCGCCGTGGATCGCCCGGGCTTCGGACGGAGCGGCCGCGATCGGCTCTCCGGCGCTGGGATCTTCGCCCAGGCGCGCGGTCTCTGGCGCGGCCTTGATCAGCTAGGCGTCGAGCGCCCGATCATTGTCGGCCACTCCTTCGGCGCGTCGGTCGCGGTGGCCATGGCGGTGCTGCGTCCCGCCGCCGTCGCGGGCGTGGTGGCCCTGGCGCCGCTCGTGATCCCGGAGTGGCGGCTGGAGCATCTGATCTTCGGTCCGCGCGCCTGGCCGGGATCCGGCGACCTGCTGGCCGCCACGGCGCACGCCGGGCTCGATCGCGGGCTTCTGCCGATCCTGTGGCGCGCGATGTTCCTGCCCCAGGCCATGCCGCCGTCCATGACGCGGGCCTTCCCGTTCGATCTGGCCGGCGAGGCGGCGGCCACCATGCGCATCGGCGAGGATTGCCTGGCCGTCGGGCCGGAGCTCCTGGCGTTGCTGGCGAGGGTCGGGGCGCTGGATGTTCCTCTGGAGATCCTGGGCGGCGACAGCGACCTGGTGGTCAACAACACCCTGCATGGGCGGCTTCTCGCGGCGCTGGCGCCGCGCGCTCGGTTCAGCCCGCTGCCGGGCGTGGGCCACATGATCCACCACGCCGCGCCAGAGGTGGTCGCCGCGGCGGTGGAGCGGCTCGAGCGCGCCGGGAGCGCCTAGTCCGCCGTCTCCCTCAGCGGTCGACCTCGCCGAAGACGATGTCCAGCGAGCCCAGGATCGCCGACACGTCGGCCAGCATATGGCCGCGCGTCATCCAGTCCATGCCGGCCAGGTGGGCGAAGCCGGGCGCGCGGATCTTGCACTTGTACGGCTTGTTCGTCCCGTCGCTGACCAGATAGACGCCGAACTCGCCCTTGGGCGCCTCGAGCGCCGCATAGACCTCGCCGGGCGGGGTGTGGAAGCCCTCGGTGTAGAGCTTGAAGTGCTGTATCATCGCCTCCATCGACCGCTTCATGTCGGCGCGCGGCGGCGGCGCGATCTTGCGGTCGTCGGTCCGCACCGGACCTGGCTCCTTGCGCAGGCGGTCGCAGGCCTGGCGGATGATCTTGGTCGACTCCCGCATCTCCTGCATGCGGCAGAGATAGCGATCATAGCAATCGCCTTTCCTGCCCAGCGGGATATCGAACTCGAAGTCGTTATAGTTCTCGTACGGCTGGCTGCGACGCAGGTCCCAGGCGACGCCCGAGCCGCGCAGCATCACGCCGGAGAAGCCCCAGGCCAGGGCCTGGTCCTGGCTGACCACGCCGATGTCGACATTGCGGCCCTTGAACACCCGGTTGCCGGTGATCAGACCCTCGATGTCGTCCAGCACCTTGGGAAAGGCCTTCGCCCAATCGTCGATGTCCTCGATCAGGTCCGGCGGAACGTCCTGGCGAACGCCGCCGGGACGGATCAGGTTGGCGTGCAGCCGCGAGCCGCTGGCGCGTTCGTAGAACACCATCAGCTTCTCGCGCTCCTCGAAGCCCCAAAGCGGCGGGGTCAGGGCGCCGACGTCCATGGCCTGGGTCGTCACGTTCAGCAGGTGGTTCAGGACCCGGCTGATCTCGTCGAACAGCACGCGGATCGTCTGGGCGCGGATCGGCACGTCGACGCCGAGCAGCTTTTCGACGGCCAGGCAGAAGCCGTGTTCCTGGCTGATCGGCGCCACATAGTCGAGGCGGTCGAAATAGGGGATGATCTGCAGATAGGGGCGGGCCTCGGCCAGCTTCTCGGTGCCTCGATGCAGCAAGCCGATATGCGGATCGACGCGCTCGACGACCTCGCCGTCCAACTCCAGCACCAGGCGCAGGACGCCGTGCGCCGCCGGGTGCTGGGGGCCGAAATTGATGTTGAACTTGCGGACCGGCGTCTCGGGCGTCGCGCCGGGCTCGGGATCGGACATGTCGGCCCCCATTTGGTCGTCAGCGCCGGAAGGTTCAGTGACTCATGGACCCGCTCATGCCCCCGTCGCCCTTGCGCAGCATGTCGAGGTGCATGGTGACGACCGGGACGATCTTGCCGGCGGCCTTCCTGAGGTTCTCATCGTCGCCGTTCCGGGCGTAGGCGCCATGCAGCGCCAGCGCCTCCTGGTGCGCGCGCAGCTGCTGGCTGACGTACAGCGTGTCGAACGCCGAGCCGTCCGCGCCCTGCAACTGGCTCAACATGGCTTGCTGGTCGGCGCGCAAGGCGGGCGGCGGCGCGCTCGACAGGCCGCTCTTGCGCGCGGCGGCCATGACCATCTGCGTGCTGGCGGTGTGGTCCTTGACCATTCGCTGGCCGAAGGCGCGGAGATCGGGGCGCGAGGCCTTGTCGGCGGCCATCTGGCCCGACTGGATCTCGAAGGCGTCCGACTGACCGGCCATCATCACGAAGGCGGGGGCGGCGGGCGGCGAGGCGGCGTCGCTCGCGGCAGATCCAGCGGAAGTCGACTGGGCGGAAGTGGACTGGGTTGAAGTCGATTGGGCGGAAGTCGACTGGGCGGCGGCGGCCGTGGTCCAGGCCAGGGCGGCGGCGACGATCAGGGTGCGCATCGGAGGTCCTCGAGGGTGACCGCCGGTCGCGGCCTCGGCAACCCAATGCGTGGCCGGCGCCGCGGGCGCCCGCTAGTGCCTTTTGGCATCGCCGCGCGGGGGCGAACGGCGAGCCGTCAGCGCTGCATGCGCATCAGCTCGTCCATCGGCATCATGTTGTGGTTCAGGTGGCCCATGATCCAGAGCGAGCCGACCACGATCAGGAACACCACCATGACCCCGAAGGCCAGGGCCAGCACGTTGTTGGTGTTGTCGGGGCCGGTGGTGACATGCAGGAAGAATACGAGGTGGACGCCCATCTGGGCGATGGCCAGCACGATCAGCGCCACGGGGATGGCCGGCGCCCAGACCAGGCCGCCGCGCGCCAGCACGAAGGCGGCCACGGTCAGCACGACCGAAAACCCCAGGCCGAGATGGGTGTTGGTCACCCAATGGCCGGCGCTCTCCTCGGGCGCGTCGCCGGGGGCGTGGTCCTCGCGGTCGTCCATGTCGCCGGCGCGGCGAAGGGGTTGGTCTTCGAGAGTGCTCATGGGGCGGCCGCCAGCAGATAGACGATGGTGAAGATGCCGATCCAGACGATGTCCAGCGCGTGCCAGAAGAGGTTGAAGCACAGCAGCCGGTGCATCATTTCCTGGCGGAAGCCCTTGAACTGGACCTGGGCCATCATCGTGGCCAGCCACAGCCCGCCGATCGTGACGTGAACGCCGTGCAGGCCCACGAGGCCGAAAAAGCCGGTCAGCATGGCGCTGCGCTGGGGCGTGATCCCCCTGGCGGCCAGATCGAGAAATTCCTGGAGCTCAAGAGCCACGAAGGCCAGGCCCAGAAGGCCGGTGAGCAGCAGGAAGACCTGGGTCCAGAGCTTGTTGCGGGCGTTGGTCGCGGCGAACGACAGGCCGCAGGTGTAGCTGGACAACAGCAGGCAGGCGGTCTCCCAGCCGACGCGCTTGAGGTCGACGATCTGAGCGATGGTCGGGCCGCCCGCCGTCGCGCCGCGCAGCACCGCGAAGGCCGCGAAGAAGCAGGCGAACATCACGATGTCGCTGAGCAGAAAGATCCAGAAGCCATAGCCGACGATGACGCGCTTGCGCGCGGGACCCGTCTCTCCATGGCCGGCGCCGGGGACGGGCGCGGCGGGGCCGTGAGCGCGATGGCCCAGGCGGTGAGGGTCCTCGCGCAGGCGCCGCAGCGCCTCCAGGCTGGCGGGCAGGCCGGTGTCGGTCACGACGCGGACTCCTCGCGCGGCAGGCGGGCCAGCAGGGCCGTCCGCGCCTCGCGCCGGGCCCGGTCGAGGCGCGCGACCTCCTCGGCGGGGACCTCGTGTTCGTGCGCGTCGCGCCAGGCGAAGACCACGAAGCCGGCGAAGGCCGCGACCAGGGCCGCGACGGCCACCCACCAGATGTGCCAGACCATCGAAAAGCCGAACACGAAGGTGAAGAAGGCGGTGTAGATTCCGACGGGGCTGTTGAGCGGCATCTCGATCGGCGCGTAGTCGGGCTCGGGACCCAGTTGCTGGCTTTCCAGCGCGCGCCGCTTGATGTCCCAATAGGCTTCCTCGCCCTCGACATCGGGCATGACCGCGAAGTTGAAGAACGGCGGCGGCGAGGCGGTCGCCCATTCCAGCGAGCGGCCGTCCCAGGGATCGCCGGTGACGTCTCGCAGCGTGTCGCGATGTCGAATGCTGACCACCAGCTGGATGATCTGGGCCGCGACGCCCAGGGCGAGGATCGCCACACCGACGACGGAGACATAGAGGCCCGGCGCCCAGTCGGGCACGTTCACGTGCTGCAGGCGGCGGGTCATGCCCTGCAGGCCCAGCACATAGAGCGGCGTGAACGTGACCCAGAAACCGGTGAAGGCCAGCCAGAACGCCGCCTTGCCCCAGCCGGCGTGCAGGCGAAAGCCGAAGACCTTGGGAAACCAGAACTCGAGCCCCGCGAACACCGCGAACACCACCGCCCCGACGATGACGTTGTGGAAGTGGGCGACCAGGAACATCGAGTTGTGGGTCAGGAAGTCAGCCGGCGGAATGGCCAGCAGCACGCCCGTCAGGCCGCCGATGATGAAGGTGAAGATGAAGCCCATCGACCACAGCATCGGGACCTCGAACCGCACCCGTCCGCCGTACATCGTGAAGATCCAGTTGTAGATCTTCACGCCGGTGCCGACGGCGATGATGCTGGACGAGATCCCGAAGAAGGTGTTGACCGCCGCGCCCGCGCCCATGGTGAAGAAGTGGTGCAGCCAGACCAGCATCGAGACGACGCAGATGAACAGCGTCGCGGCGACCATCGAGCGGTAGCCGAACAACGGCTTTCCGGAAAAGGTCGGGAAGATCTCCGAGAAGATGCCGAAGGCGGGCAGCACCAGGATGTACACCTCCGGGTGACCCCACGCCCAGACGAGGTTCACGAACATCATCGGATTGCCGCCGGCGGTGTTGGTGAAATAGTGCCAGTCCAGGTACCGATCGAGGGTCAGCATCGCCAAGGTGGCGGTCAGGATCGGGAAGGCCGCGACGATCAGCAGGCACGAGGCCAGCGCCGTCCAGCAGAAGATCGGCATCCGCAGATAGCTCATGCCCGGACAGCGCATCTTCAGCACCGTCGTGACGATATTGATCCCGGTGATTAGGGTCCCGATCCCGGATATCTGCACCGCCCAAAGGTAGTAGTCGACGCCGACCCCGGGAGAGTAGGCGTTCTCGCTGAGCGGCGGGTACGGCAGCCAGCCGGTGCGGGCGAACTCACCGACGAACAGGGACACATTGACCAGCAGCGCGCCGCTGGCCGTCAGCCAGAAGCCCACCGAGTTGAAGGTCGGAAAGGCCACGTCCCGCACGCCCAGCTGCAGCGGCACCAGATAGTTCATGAAGGCCAGCACCAGCGGCATGGCCCCGAACAGGATCATGATCGTGCCGTGGGCCGTGAAGATCTGGTTGTAGTGCTCGGGCGGCAGATAGCCTTCGCCGCCGCCGACCGCCATGGCCTGGTGCGTGCGCATCATGATCGCGTCGGCGAACCCGCGGATCAGCATCAGCGTCCCGAGCAGGCCGTACATGACGCCGATCCGCTTATGGTCGACGCTGGTGATCCACTCGCGCCACAGATAGGGCCACCAGCCCTTGACCGTCGCCAGGACCAGCACGCCCAGCATCGCCAGCAGGATCACCACGGAGGTGATCAGCGGGATGGGCTGGCTGAACGGAACGGCCGACCAGTCGAGCTTTCCAAACATGGTCAGCGCCTTCCTTCTGGAGTCTTCTCGCGGCCGGCGTGGCCTTGCCCTTCCGGCGCGGGACCCGGGGCGGGGGCGATCGCGCCCATGGCGATGGCGTGGAACAGGTGCGGGTCGATCGAGCCATAGCCGCGCGGCGCCAGGTTCGCGCTCTGACGCGCAAGCTCGGCATAGGCGGCGCGGTCCAGCGGCGGCCCGGCCCCGCGCGCCCGGGCGGCCCAGGCGTCGAAGTCTCGCTGCGGAACGCTCTGGACCTCGAACTGCATGTCCGAGAAGCCGTCCCCGGAGAACTGCGCCGAGGTTCCCCACAGCCGCTCCGGCTTATCGGCCTGCAGGTGCAGCTGCGAGACCATGCCCGGCATCGCGTAGACCATCGAGCCCAGGCGCGGCACGAAGAAGACGTTGAAGACGCTGGCCGAGGTCAGCGAGAAGTGGACGGGACGTCCGGCCGGCACGACCAATTGGTTGACGCTGGCCACCCCCTGCTCGGGGTAGATGAACAGCCATTTCCAGTCCAGCGAGACGACCTGCACCTCGACCGGCGGGCTCTTGGAGGGCAGGGGGCGAAACGGATCGAGCTGGTAGGAGCCGATCCAGATCAAGCCGCCCAGGAACATGATCGTCAGGGTGGGGATCGACCAGACGACGGCCTCGATCCGCCCGGAGTACGACCAGTGCGGCAGGTACTTGGCCTTGGTGTTCGAGGCGCGATAGCGCCAGGCGATCCAGAAGGCCAGCAGGATCGTCGGCACCACGATGGCCAGCATGATGAAGGTGGCGTTGATCAGGATCGCCGCGTCGCCCGCCCCGACGGGTCCCGCCGGATCCAGCACGCCGCCCGAGCACCCGCCGACACACGCCAACGACAGTCCCGCGAGGGCCCGCGCGAGCCGCGTTCTCCGGGCGGGACGATGATGCATGCCAAGCGCTCCCCTCGGCGCGTCGCGCGGCCGACGAGGGTCACAACGCGCGTCCGGCGAACAAGGTCAGGCTTTTGCCAAATGAGAAGCCGACGCGCGCGTGGCGAGGCGCTTTGGCCGACGCCGGGAGGAACCCGCGCGGCGGGTCGTCGTTGCCGTCTGACCCCTCACGACGACCCAAGGATGCTCATGAGCCTGTTCTCGAAGATCATGGACAAGATCTTTCACGCCCCGCGCGCGACGACGCCGGTCGGCGCCGCCCCTTCGGCGTCGGCTGCACCCGCGAACAGCGCGCCCGCCCCGACGCCCGCCCCGACGCCCTCCGTCGCCATGCCGCCGGTCGACGTCGAAGCGGTGCTCGCGTCGATGGCCGAGATGGACAATGGCGGCGGCAATTGGCGGTCCTCGATCGTCGATCTTCTCAAGCTCCTGAAGCTCGATTCCAGCCTGGAGGCCCGCAAGGCCCTGGCCGACGAGTTGGGCGTCCACGCGGCCGAGCCCGGCAGCGCCGAGCAGAACATCGCCCTGCACAGGGCCGTGATGCGCCGCCTGGCCGAGAACGGCGGACTGGTCCCCGACAGTTTCTATCGCTGATGCCGGGCCAGCGGGCGGACGCGGCGCTGGGCGCCGTGCTCCAGCATCTCGACTCGGCGGGCTACGACTTCACGACGCCGAACCCGGCCACCGTGCGGCGGTGGCTGTCGCGCCCGCCGCCCGCCCGCCCGGACTTGCGGGACATTCTCGGGTGGGGCTTTCCGTTTCGGCGGGGCGACCTTCCCGAGGCGTTGTTCGAGGCCTTGAGGGAAGCCGGCGCGCTTGTCGAAAGCGACCGGGGGCAGCGCGCCCGGATCCGGGCGGCGCGGGTGGACGGCAGGCTGTTCCTTCATTCGGCCTGCGCGGGCGCCGGACCCGACGCGGTCTTCGTCGGTCCGGACAGCTATCGTTTCGCGGCCCTGATCGGGCGGGAGATCGGCGCGGCGCCGGTCCGGCGCGCGCTCGATGTCGGAACGGGCGCGGGCGTCGGGGCGGTGGTCACCGGCGCGCGGGTTCCGGGCGCGCGGATCTTCGCCAGCGACGTCAACGCGGCGGCCCTGCGCCTGGCCAGCGCCAACGCGGCGCACGCCGGCGTGTCGGCGACCTTCCGGCTGTCGCCCGGTCTGGACGACGCTCCGTCCGACCTCGACCTCATCGTCGCCAATCCGCCCTATGTCGCCGGCGATAGCGGCCGGGCCTACAAGGACGGCGGCGGCGAGCTCGGCGAAGGCTTGGCCCTCGACTGGGCGAGGACGGCCCTGGCGCGTCTGGCGCCGGGCGGGCGGATGATCCTCTATACCGGCGCTCCCATCCGCGCCGGAGGGCGGGACGTGGTTCGAGACGGCCTGGAAGCCCTCGTCTCCGCCGTCGGCGCGTCGCTCGCCTATTCCGAGCTCGACCCGGACATCTTCGCCAGCGAACTCGGCCGCGCCCCGTATGCCGATGTCGAGCGGATCGCGGCGATCGGCGCGGTGATCCGGAAGCCCGAATAGGGCGCGCGGCACATCGTTTGGTCTAGCGGCGAACCGACCCGGGCCGTCCGCGTTGGATGCGGTCTAACGGGAGATACTCATGGCTCGATACATCTTGCTGACCGCCGCCGCCGTGGCGGCCCTTTCCATGGCCGCGTGCCAGAAGAAGGACGCCGCCCCCAACCCCGCCGAGCCGGGCACCGGCAACGCCGCCGTCAACGCCGCCCAGGACGCGACCTCGGCCGCGGTCGGCACGGCGTCGGCCTCGACGGCGGGACCGATCAACACCGACGCCTTCGTCGCCAATGCGGTGATCAGCGACATGTACGAGATCCAGGCCGGCCGCATCGCCCAGCAGAAGGGGCAGTCGAAGGCGGTCAAGGACTTCGGCAAGATGATGGTCACCGACCACACGGCGCTGTCCAACAGCATGAAGCCGCTGATCGCCGCCGCCGGCAAGACCGC
Organism: uncultured Caulobacter sp.; assembly: GCF_947036865.1. GTDB lineage: Bacteria > Pseudomonadota > Alphaproteobacteria > Caulobacterales > Caulobacteraceae > Caulobacter. Next base: position 54,896 of record NZ_CAMQSF010000008.1, read on the forward strand.
GCCGACCGGGCTCGACGAGCGCCGCAAGGGCATGATCGACAATCTGAACGCCGCCTCGGCCCAGGATTTCGACAAGGTCTATCTGGACCAGCAGGACGCCGCTCACAACGAGGCCCTGACCTTGATGCGGGGCTATGGCGAGCGCGGCGACGACGCTGGTCTGCGCGGCGCGGCCCAGCAGGCCGTGACCAAGATCCAGGCTCACCTCGATCACGTCGCCCAGCTGAAATCGGCGGGCGGCGCGGGCCAATAAGCGCGTCGTCGGGGCGGGTCTAGGTCGCCGGCCCGCCCCGACGATAGGTCGCGAGATCGATCTCGTGGCGCTCGATCTTGTCGTAGAAGGTCTTGCGAGGGATCTTCAGCAGGTCCAACGCCTTGCGCACGTCGCCGCCGCTGCTGGCCAGCGCTTCCTTGATCACCTGCGCCTCGTAGGTGGCCACGCGGGCCGGAAGCGGCGGCGGCGCGTCGTCGGCGTCGCGCGGTCCATCCTCGGCCAGGCCCAGCGCGACCCGCTGGGCGAAGTGGCCCAGTTCCCGCACATTGCCAGGCCAGTCGTGGTTGTGCAGCCGCCAGCGCACGGCGTCGTCGATGGCCGGCTGCGGCTGGCCCAGCCGCTCCGCGGCGCGGGCGAGAAAGTGCGCGAACAACAGCGGCACGTCCTCGCGCCGCTCGCGCAGCGCCGGGATGCGGACCCGCACGACGTCCAACCGGTGAAAAAGGTCCTGCCGGAACGCGCCCGTCGCCACGGCCTCGGCCAGGTTGATCTTCGCGGCGGCCACCACCCGTATGTCCAAGGTGCGCGCATGGTTCGAGCCCACCGGCGTGATCTCGCGCTCTTCCAGCACGCGCAGGAAGCGGCCCTGGGCGTCGCTCGACAGCGTCTCGACCTCGTCGAGGAACAGGGTTCCGCGATCGGCTTGCTCTATGCGGCCGGTGCGCTGGCGCAAGGCGCCGTTGAACGCGCCGAGCTCGTGGCCGAAGAGCTCGCTGTCCAGCGCGGCGGCGGGGAGGGCGGCGCAGTCCACGGCGACGAACGGATGGTCGCGGCGGCGGCCCCAGGCGTGCAGGGCCCGGGCGGCCAGCTCCTTGCCGACGCCCGTCTCGCCCTCCAGCAGCACGTCGACATCGGCCGACGCCAGCTGCCGCAGGGTGGCGCGCAGGCGCTCCATGACCTGCGTCTGGCCGATCAGCGGCCAGTCGCTCTGGGCCTGGGCCGCGAGCGTCCGCAAGGCGCGGTTCTCCAGGACCAGCCGCCGCTTCTCCATCGCGCGGCGGACGCTGGAGACCAGGCGGTCGGGCGCGTAGGGCTTGGCGACGAAGTCGTAGACGCCGTCGTGCATCGCCTCGACGGCCTCGGCGACGTCGGCGTGCCCCGTGATCAGGATGACAGGCAGGTCCTCGTCCTGGTCCTTCAGCCGCCGAAAGAGCTGGCGGCCGTCCATCCGGGGCATGCGGATGTCGCTGATCACCACGCCCGGAAACCCGGCGGAAAGGGCGGCCAGGGCCGTCTCGGCCGAGCCGAAGGCGAGAACCTCGAACCCCGCCAGTTGCAGGGTCTGGACGTTGGCGTCGCGCAAAACCTCGTCGTCGTCGACGAAGGCGACCTTGTTGACCGTCTCGGACATTTCTAACGCGCCTTGGGCAGGGACATGACGAAGCGGGCGCCGCCGTGGCCCGGCTCCAGGGAAAGCTCGCCGCCGAACTCGGCGACGATGTCGCGGCTGATCACCAGCCCAAGGCCGAGCCCGCGCGGCTTGGTCGTCGCGAAGGGCGTGAACAGGGTCCTGGCCGCCTCGGCCGCGACGCCGGGGCCGTTGTCGGCGACCAGGATCCGCACCTGCGCGCGCTTGGTGAGGACCTGCACGCGGATTTCGGGATCGGGCGTGCGCTCCACGGCTTCCAAGGCGTTTTGCAGCAGGTTCACCAGAACCTGTTCCAGGCGGAACCGCTCGGCCATCACCCGGGCCGACTCGTCGCCGATGTCGCGGACGATGCTGACGCCTTGCTGGCGGGCGCGCGGGCCGACCAGCAGCAGGGCGCCGTCGACGGCGTCCCTCACCGTCACCACCGAGGCCGGGGCGCCCGACTTGCGCGCGAATGCGCGGAGCTCGTCGGTGATCAGACCGATCCGGTCGGTCAGGCCGGCGATCAGGCCGAGATTGGCCTTGGCGGTCCGGTCGTCGTCGCGGTCGAGCAGGACGGCGGCGTTGTCGGCATAGGCGCGGATCGCGGCGACGGGCTGGTTGATCTCGTGAGCCACCCCGGCGGCGATCTGGCCCAGCGTCGCCAGCTTGTTCGACTGGATCAGTTCGTCCCGCATCAGGTGGACATGGGCCTCGGCGCGTCGGCGCTCCTCCATCTCCACTCTGAGGCGGCGGTTGGAGTCGCTGAGTTCGGCGGTGCGTTCGGCGACCCGCGCTTCCAGTTCGCGCCGGGCGGCCTCCTGCCGGGCCGCGCGGACGGCGGCCTCGCCGCGCCAGCGCAGCAGCAGGGCCGCGACGCCGCAGATGGCCAGGCCGATCAGGAGCGTGATGGCCCGTGCGGCCGTCACGGCGGTGCGCAGCGCCGCTCCGACCGGGGTCAGGGTGTAGACGGTCCAGCCGCCGGCCCCCAGATCCACGCTGGCGGCCATGTAGCGTGTCTCGTTCTGCCCCGGCGGCGACACCGTCGTCAGCACGGGCGGGCGATGCGGCAGCGGCGGCGGATCGGCCCGCAGGACCGCGAACGGCGCGTCGCCGAAGCGGTGCTCGGCCCGCAGTCGACCCTGTTCGACACCGGGCAGGGGCGACAGGGTCGAGAACCGCCAGGCGGGGATCGACGTCACCAGGATGACGCCGTTCGGATCGGCCGCGAAGGCGGGTTCGGCGGCGGACCACTCGGCCTCCAGCGCCTCGAACTCGACCTTCACGACGACGACGCCGAGCACGCCGTTCGGGCCGTCGACGCGGCGCGACATGAAGAGGCCAGGGCGACGGCTGACCGTTCCGAGCGCGAAGAGCTCGGCGACGCCGTCGGCGCGGGCGTTCTTGAAATAGGGGCGAAAGCTGTAGTCCGAGCCGACGAAGCTGGTCGGCTCGCGCCAGTTGCTGGCGGCGATGGTCACGCCCTTGGCGTTCAGCACATAGATGACCGCCGCGCGGGTGCCGCCGCTCAGGGTCTCGAGCTTGCGGTTCAGGGCGTCGACGCCGCGCGGGTCGGCCGAGCGCAGGGTCTCGGCGACGTCCGCGTCCTGGGCCAGCACGAAGGGCAGGGAGCGGTGCTTGGCCAACTCGCTGCGCAGAACGGCCGCGTGCAAGGTCGCCGAGGTCTGGGCCTGACGCGCCAGATCGCTGGTGGCGCGACGCTCGACCACCGCCCCAGCGAAGCCGACCGCGCCGGCCAGCAATATCGCGCCGAGCGTGACGAACACCACCCAGCGGCGCGCGATCGGATCGGTCAGATTTGGCGGCCAGGCCATGATCGCTGGTCCTCTCTCTGTGCGGATTTTCGCACAAACGTGGCGTCCAGAGGAGGGAATTCCGCCACGATCCGCGCGACGCGCGTCGCCGTCCCGGCGTCGAAGTTTAAATAAAACAACGTGTTGTGGCTTCCCTCGGGATCGCTTGCGCGACCTTCTGGCAACGAGGATCGTCTATCCAAGCGCCTCGGCAAAGGGGCGCGGGATGGAAACGCGGCCTACGGGCCGAGCCAAGAGGCGCGCGTGCAGACGATCCAACCGGCGGCCCCGACGGGGTCCAAGGAGCGGCCCAAGCCGTTCTTCACTCACCTTTACTTCCAGGTGCTGGTCGCGATCGTGCTCGGCGGCGCCATCGGCCATTACTATCCCGAGGTCGGCCAAGCGCTGAAGCCGCTGGGCGACGCCTTCATCAAGCTGGTGAAGATGGTCATCGCGCCGGTGATCTTCCTGACCGTGGTCACCGGCATCGCCGGCCTGCGCGATCTGGAGAAGGTCGGCCGCGTGGCCCTGAAGGCCCTGATCTATTTCCTGGTGTTCTCGACCCTGGCCCTGGTCGTCGGCCTGATCGTCGCCAATGTCGTCCAGCCGGGCGCGGGCATGAACATCGACCCCGCCACCCTGAAGGCGGGCAAGGTCGCCGAATACGCCGCCAAGGCTCACGACCAGAGCGTCGTCGGCTTCCTGATGAACATCATTCCCAACACCGTGGTCAGCGCCTTCGCCGAGGGCGAGATCCTGCAGGTGCTGTTGATCTCGCTGCTGTTCGGCCTGTCCCTGACCCTGGTCGGCGACCCGGCCAAGCCGGTGGTGGACTTCCTGGAGGTGGTCGCCCAGGCCTTCTTCAAGTTCGTGCACATCGTGATGAAGGCCGCGCCGATCGGCGCCTTCGGGGCCTTCGCCTTCACGATCGGCAAGTACGGCCTGGGCTCCGTGGCGAACCTGGCCCTGCTGGTCGGGACCTTTTACCTGACCTCGGCGCTGTTCGTCGTGGTCGTGCTCGGCGCGGTGGGCTTGGTCAACGGCTTCTCGATCCTGAGCCTGATCCGCTACCTGAAGGCCGAACTGCTGCTGGTGCTGGGCACCAGTTCCTCGGAAGCGGCGCTGCCCAGCCTGATCGAGAAGCTGGAAAAGGCCGGCTGCCCGAAGTCGGTCGTCGGGCTGGTCGTGCCGCTCGGCTACTCGTTCAATCTGGACGGCACCAACATCTACATGACCCTGGCGGCGCTGTTCATCGCCCAGGCCACCGGCGTGCATCTGTCCTGGGAGCAGCAGGCGCTGCTGCTGGGCGTGGCCATGCTGAGCTCCAAGGGCGCGGCCGGCGTCACCGGCGCGGGCTTCATCACCCTGGCGGCGACCCTGTCGGTCGTCCCGTCGGTGCCCGTGGCCGGCATGGCCCTGATCCTGGGCGTCGACCGCTTCATGTCCGAGTGCCGAGCCCTGACCAACTTCATCGGCAACGCGGTGGCGGCGATCGTCGTCTCGCGCTGGGAACGCGGTCTCGACGGCGCGGCCCTGAAGGCCGCCCTGCATCCGAACAAGGCCCCGCCCTCCGGGGGCGGACCGGTACCCGACCCGGCCCGCCCCTGAGCGGCGGCCGAACCTCGACGAAACGCAGTCAGAACAAGAACATTGGGGAGCTAAGAGCGTGACGAACCAAACCCATCGCGGATACCGCCGCCGCCTCGGTCAGGGCGTGGCCCTGGCCGCCCTGCTGATCGCCACCGGCGCGGCGGCCCAGCAGGCTTCCGAAGCCATCAAGGTCGAGGAGATCGTCGTGGTCGGCAGCCAGATCAAGGGGGCCAAGACCACCGCCGCCTTGCCGGTCACGGTGCTGGACAACGCCCAGATCGCCGCCACCGGCGCGGTGTCGGGCGATGACCTGTTCCGCTCGATCCCGCAGATGGGCGACGTCTTCATCAATCCCAGCAACGCGCCCCAGACCAGCAACTCCACGCGCGGCGACGTCAATTCGATCAACCTGCGCAGCCTGGGCGTCGGCAACACCCTGGTGCTGCTGAACGGCCGCCGCCTGGTCTCGCACCCGACCAGCCAATCGTCGGGCACGGTGCCGCTGCTGGGCTACAACGCCAACGCCATCCCGACCGCCAATCTCGAGCGCCTGGAAGTGCTGCGCGACGGCGCCGCCGCCATCTACGGCTCCGACGCGGTGGCCGGCGTGGTCAACACCGTCCTGCAGGACAATTTCAACGGCCTGACCATGGACGCCCAGTACGGCTGGGCCGAAGGCACGCACCGCAAGGAATACACCAGCAACATCTTCGCGGGCCGCAGCTTCGCCGAGGGGCGAGGCAATATCTCGGTGAACGGCAACTTCACCTGGCGGACCGCCCAGCGGCCCAGCGACCGACCCTACACGGCGACCCAGGACCTGCGCTCGCTGTTCGCCGGCTATCCGGACTACGCCGCCAGCAGCGCGCCAGACAACCGCGGCAACCAGAACTCGTTCGCCAACGTCACGGTGTTCGGCGTCACCAACGCCATCCGCCAGGGGACGACGGCCCTGACCACCGCGGCCGGCGCCGCTCACATTCAGCCCAACACCATCGCCGGCTGCGCGACCCAGCTGGCCAACGGTCTTTGCTTGGGCACGGGCAACCTCGCGACCGGCAGCACGGCCAACGCCTATCGCTACAACGCCCCGCAAGGCGACGCGACGACGATCCAGCCCGCGATCAAGCGGCAGAACGTCTTCCTGAACGGTCACTACGACATTACCGACAATCTGACCGCCTATGGCGAGCTCGGCTTCTATCACGCGACGTCGGAGGGCCTGACCACCCAGGGCACCAGCCTGGTGGCGATCGGCGTGCCCGCGACCAACTACTGGAACCCCTTCGGCCCGGTCACCTTCGCCAACGGCCAGGCCAATCCCAATCGCCTGCCGAACCTGACCAACGTGTCCGTCAACGGCGCGGCGGTGACCTTCACCAACTATCGCTTCAACGATCTGGGACCCAACAAGGTCGAGGTCGAGAATTATCAGACGCGCTTCCTGGCGGGCCTGAAGGGCGAGAAGTGGGGCTGGAACTTCGACTCGGCGGTTCTCTATTCGAAGGCCGACGCCAAGGACGAGAGCGACGGGATCGACAGCAAGAAGCTGGCGGCCCAGCTCGCCCTGTCGACGCCCGACGCCTATAACCCGTTCAACGGCGGCTGCCTGGACGGCACGGGCGGCAAGGACTGCACGCCCAGCTCCCAGGCGGCGCTGGACGCCATCCGCTTCCGCCTGAAGCGCCACTCGACCACCACCCTGACGCTGGCCGACTTCAAGGTCTCAAAGCCCGAACTGCTGACCATCTGGAGCGGTCCGGTCGGCATCGCCGCCGGCGTCGAGTTCCGCCACGAGACCCAGCAGGACCGCCGTGACCCGATGGTCGACGGCCGCACGCCGTTCACGGATCCGGTGACGGGCAACACCAGCAACAGCAATGTCACCGGCGTCAACGACACGCCCAGCACCAAGGGCTCGCGCAATGTCGGCTCGGCCTTCGCCGAACTGGCCCTGCCGCTGGTCTCGCCGGAGATGAACATCCCGCTGGTGCGCCGCGTCGACGTCCAGCTGGCCGGTCGCTACGAGCACTACAGCGACTTCGGCTCGGTCGCGAAGCCCAAGATCGCCTTCGCCTGGGACGTGGTCGACGGCGTTCGGTTCCGCGGCTCCTGGCAGAAGGGCTTCCGCGCCCCGAACCTGGAGACCACCAACCCGTTCAGCTATTCGCGGACCAATACGGTCACCGACTATTACCGCTGCGAGGCCGACCTGCGCGCCGGCCGCATCTCGACCTTCACAGCCTGCACGCGCAGCGTCGGCATCCGCTTCACCACGGCCGGCAATCCCGACCTCAAGGCCGAGGAGAGCGAGAACTATTCGATCGGCGCGGTGCTGCAGCCGACCTTCATCCCCCAGCGGTTCGGTCGCTTCACCTTCACCGTCGACCGCTGGCAGATCAAGCAGACCGGCATCGTCGGCTCGCTGGGCTCGACCAACATCGCCGTCCAGGACTATCTGTTCCGCCTGACCGGCTCGAACAACGCCAACGTCATCCGCGCCGCCCCGACGGTCGACGACGTCGCCTTCTTCAACGGCACGGGCCTGGCGCCGGTGGGCCAGATCCTCGAAATCCGCGACCAGTTCAAGAACCTGCAGCCCCAGACGGTCAGCGGCATCGACTACGGCCTGGACTGGAGCCTGCGGACCAAGGATTTCGGTCGGTTCAGCGTGAACATCGACGCCACCTTCATGGACAAGTTCTCGCAGCAGCTCTCGCCGCCGATCGCCGATCTGTTCGCCGCGCGCGACAAGGGCACGATCAACCGCGCCACGCCGCTGACCGATCCGGGCAATCTGCTGAAGAAGAACGGCAAGCCCAAGTGGAAGTGGAACGGCACGGCCACCTGGCGCGGCGGTCCGGTGCAGATCGGCGCCTCGGTGATCTATACCGGCGCGGTGCTGGACACCGACTTCCTGTCGACGGCCGGCGAGCCCTGGCGCGTTCAGCCGCTGACCACGGTCAACCTCTATGGCCAGTATCGCTTTAGCCAGAAGGGCTGGGCCAACGACACCCGCATCCGGGTGGGCGCGCGGAACCTGTTCGACAAGGATCCGCCCTTGTCGTCGTCGGGCTACATCGGCTCGCTATACAATCCGTACGCTCGCTACTGGTACATGAGCATCGCCAAGTCGTTCTGATCTAGCGACGCTCCGGCTGGCCGCTTCCGTCCTCCCCCGGAAGCGGACGCCGTCCTTTCGTTTTTCGCGTGATGAGGTCCGTCAGGTGCTGAAGCTCTCCGTCGCCGTCTTGGGTCTGGCCTTGTCCGCGACCGTCGTCCACGCCCAGCCGGTCGAAAGGTCCTGTCCGGAGGGACTCCCCGCCGAGACCAAGTGCCTGGCCGGCCAGGACGCCAACGGCGCCTACTACTGGATCGCCGTCCCGAAGGCCTGGAACGGGACGCTGGTGGTTCACACCCACGGCGGGCCGCGCCTGAAGGCGCCCAAGCCCGACGACGCTCTGGAGGACCTGGAGCGGTTTTCCGTCACCGTCGCCGAGGGCTATGCCTGGGCCGGTTCGAACTATCGCCGCGAAGGCTATGGCGTGCGCTCGGCCGCCGAGGACAGCGACAACCTGCGGAAACTGTTCTGGGACACATTCGGCCGGCCCAAGCGCACCTTGCTGCACGGCCAGTCCTGGGGCGGCAATGTCGCGGCCAAGACCGCCGAGCTCTATGGTCAAGGCGCCGACGGCAGGCCGGTCTATGACGGCGTCATCCTGACCAGCGGCGTGCTGGGCGGCGGCACGCGCAGCTACGATTTCCGCGCCGACCTCCGGGCGGTCTACCAGTTCTACTGCGGCAATCACCCGGCCAAGGACGAGGCGCAGTACCCGCTCTGGCAGGGCCAGCCGGTCGGCTCGAAACTGACCAACAGGCAGCTGGACGAGCGGCTCAACGCCTGCACGGGCGTTGATCTGCCGGCCGGCCAGCGCACGGCGGCGCAAAAGCGCAATCTCGCCAACATCCTGGCCGTCACGCGCATTCCGGAGCGCACGCTGGGCAGCCACCTTGGCTGGGCGACCTTCACCTTCGCCGACATGGTCAACAAGCGCCTGGGCGGCAAGAACCCGTTTTCGAACGTCGGCGTGGTCTACAAGGGCTCGGACGACGACAAGGCCCTGAACGCGGGCGTCCCGCGCTTCGCCGCCGATCCGGAGGGCGTGCGGCGCCTGGCCGAGGACAGCGACCTCACCGGCAAGCTTATGGTCCCGACCCTGACCATGCACGCCATCGACGATCCCACCGCCTTCGTGGAACTGGAAAGCGTCTTCCGCGACACCGTCGCCAAGGCCGGCAAGAGTGATCTCCTGGTCCAGTCGTTCACCGACGAGCACGAGCACTCCAAGCTCGCCACGCCGGAATACGCGGCCCTCTTCAGGGCCATGGACGCCTGGACCGGCAAGGGGATCAAGCCGAGCCCGGCCAGCCTGGCCGCCGGCTGCGCCGAGGCGGTCAAGACCTATGGCGAGGCCTGTCATTTCCAGGTCGGCTACAAGCCGGCGCCATTGTCGACGCGCAGCTATCCGCGCGCCAAGCCCGGCCTGACCGCGCCGCGTTAGACCGGGCGACGCGCCGGCTTCCCGTTCGCGGCGAAGCGGCCCAAGTTGCGGGCGCGACTCGCGGAGCCTGACATGACCCATCCCTGGACTCGACGCGCCGTGCTGGCGACCGGCGCGGCCCTGGCCGCCTCGCCGGCCCTGGCTCGTCCCAAGACGGTCACCTGGACCTTCGACCGCCTGACCGACATCGGCGGCGTCCCGACCCATGTCGAGGGCGACCCGACGCTGATCCGGAGCCCATTCGGCAAGGCGGTGCTGTTCGACGGCGTCGACGACCGGCTGGTGATCGACCAGCACCCGTTCGCCGGCGCGGCGCGGTTCACCGCCGAGGCCCTGTTCCGTCCCGACGGCGGCGCCCAGGCCCAGCGCTGGATGCACATCGCCGAGGACCCGCAGGCGCCGACCGACGGGCCGCCGCTGAACACGCGCATGATGTTCGAGATCCGCACCGAGAACGGCCAGTGGTGGCTCGACACCTATGTCACCGGGCCCGGCTACAAGCAGACCTTGATCTTTCCGGACAAGACCTTTCCGATCGGGCGCTGGTACGCCGTGGCCCAGAGCTTCGATGGGAAGATGTATCGCTGCTTCGTCGACGGCGTGCTGCAGGGCGAGGCCGAGATCGCCTTCAAGCCGCAGGGGCCCGGCAAGGCGTCGATCGGCGCGCGGATGAACAAGATCGACTATTTCAAGGGCGCGATCCGCCAGGCGCGGTTCACCCACGCCGCGCTTGATCCGCGCCATTTCCTCTCGGCGAAGGCCGCCCGATGACGCTCGCCGCCGAGCGCCGGGAGGGCGTGGGCCAGGCCTTCTCGCTGGACGCCATGATCGCCGCGCGCGACCTGACCTTCGAGGCCGTCCGGCGGATCGCCGCCGGGATCCAGCCCGGTATGACCGAGGCGAGGGCGCACGACCACGCCGAGGCCGTGCTGGCGGCGATGGGCATGGAGCGGCTTTGGCACAAGTCGATAATCCGCTTCGGCGAGGGCACGCTCGACACCTTCCTGGCCCTGATGGAGCCGGAACGGACCTTGGGCGCCGACGACATCTTCTTCGTCGACCTGGGCGTCGTTTGGAACGGCCACGAGGGCGACGCGGGCGACACCTTTGTGGTCGGCGACGATCCCGAGATGGCGGCCTGCGCCGAGGCGGCGCGGACCTTGTGGAAGGAGGTGGCCGAGCGGTGGCGCGAAGAGGGTGTCACCGGCCAGACCCTCTACGACTTCGCGCGAGCGCGGGCCGACGCCATGGGCTGGGTGCTGAACTGGGAGATCCGCGGGCATCGGGTCAGCGACTTCCCGCACGCGATCTATAAGGGCGGCAAGCTGGGCGATTTCGAACGCCAACCCGCGTCGGGCCTGTGGATCCTGGAGATCCAGATCCGCCATCCCACGCGCCCGTTCGGCGCGTTCTTCGAGGACCTGTTGGTCGCCGATGCCTAGGCCTGGACGTAGACGAAGGCCTCGAGCCCCGACGCCAGGCGCACGGCGATCCGCTTGTAGTCGGAAACCTCATAAGCGTCGGCGGCGGCCAGTTCCTCGGGCGTGATCTCGAAGACCGCGCCTTCGATCCGGTCGGCCGGATCGCCGGTCGGGGTGACGATCGGGTGGAACGCCTCGCCGCTGGTCGCCAGCACCGCCGGATCGGTGATCCGCAGCAGGGTCTGGCGGAAGCCCGGCAGGGCGTCGGGACGCCCCTCCAGCAGCCGCCCGAACGTCTCCCGCTGGACCTTGGGTTGTTGCAGCGTGCCGTAGGAGAACAAGCGAACGACGGACATGGGGGTTCCTTCTAGACGGCCGGAGCGCGCCCGCCGAGCGCGCCGAGAATAGCCTCCGCCACCGCCGCGGCCTGGCCTCTGATGTCGGGCACGGCGGTGATCTCCCAGTGCGCGCCGCGCGTGGCGGGGCCGACGGCGAAGAGCGTGGGATGGCTGGCGCCGGAAACGTCGCGCAGGCGGTCGGCCGCGTCGACGTCGAAGCCCAGCCGCAAGCCGTCGGGCCGCGCCAGCCCCCGGCGGACCAGATCGAGGATCAGCGGATCGTCGGAGGTGACGATATCGCCGGTCGGACCGGTGCAGTTGATGACCGCCGCCGCCCGGGCGACATAGGTCGCGCGCTCGCCCCGGCCGCGCCATCGGCACAGCGCCAGGCCATCGGGCTGTGGGGCGAGGTCGCGGATCTTGCCGGCCGCGATCACCAGCTGGCCCGTGGCCCGCAGGGCGGCGATCCGCCGCGCGACCTCGGGCGCCAGCCGATGGCGATGAATTTCCCAGAACGGCCGGGCGTGGCGCAGGAAGGCCTGGCGCTGGCTCGCGGACCAGCCGCTCCACAGCGCCCGGGTGGCGGGGCGGACCGCGTCGATGGCCGTGCGCCAGCCGTGGTCCGCCGCGGTCGCCTTCAGCCAGGCCAGCGCCCGCAACGGGGACAAGTCGCCCGGCGGCGGCGCCAGCGGCTGGGCCGGCGGCGCGCCGTCATGCTCCAGCGGGGCGAGACCTCGTCGCGATAGCGCCAGGATCGGCCGGCCGGGCTGGGCGTCGTCCAGCGACAGCGCCACGTCGACCATGGTCAGGCCCGCGCCGATCAGCAGCACCGGCCCGGGTCCGAGTTGGCGCGCGTCCCAGCGCCACGGATCGGGAACATAGGCGTCCGAGGCGGCGAAGCCTTCGTCGATGCCCGGCGGCCGCGCGGGCGGCGGGTTGCCCAGCGCCAGGGCCACGGCATGAACGTCGAACGCGCGCCCCATCGCCGAGGTCAGGCGCCAGCCGTCGCCGCCCGGCTCGATCCCGACCACGGCGTCCGGCGCCACCACCAGGCGTCCCGCGCCGGCCGGCCCCTCGGCGATCTCGGCCACCTGGCTCTGCAGATAGCGGCCATAGTCGGCGCGCGTGGCGAAATCCGCCGCGCCCAGCCCCAGGCCGCGGGCCTGGAGCCACTCGACGAAATGACCGGGCCGATCGGGCCAGGCGCTCATATTGCCCGCCCGCACGTTGAGCCGATGCCGGGGATTGTGCGTCGCGTAGGCGGCGCCGAGGCCCACGGGGACCCGCCGCTCGAACAGGATGACCTTGGCCTCGGGCGAGCGGCGCAGCAGATTGAGCGCGGTCATCACCCCGCTGAATCCCGCCCCGACCACGGCGATGACGGGCGCGGACGGGTGCGGCATGCGAGATACTCTAGAAAGGCGATGGGGTTTTGTCGGCCATCGCGCCGGCCGTGGCAAGGGGCCGCGCCGCCCGAGCTCGCCGCCGATGGCGCTTCGGCGCGGTTCCGGCTAAGACGCGCGCCATGCTGCGTCTTTCGGAACTGAAACTGCCGCTCGGCCATCCGCCCGAGGCGTTGAGGCCCGCCATCCTCGAGCGCCTGGAGATTCCCGCCGAGGACCTGCTGAGCTTCGACGTCGCGCGCCAGGCGCACGACGCGCGCAAGAAGTCCAGGATCCTGATGGTCTATTCGGTGGACGTCGTCCTGCGCGACGAGACCGCCGTGCTGAGCCGTTTCGCGGGCGATCATCACGTGCGGCCGACGCCCGACACCGCCTACAGGTTCGTCGCCCGGGCGCCGGAGGGCTTCGAGGGCCCGCGTCCGGTGGTGATCGGCGCCGGGCCGTGCGGCCTCTTCGCCGGCCTGATCCTGGCCCAGATGGGGCTGAAGCCGATCATCGTCGATCGGGGCAAGGTCGTGCGGGAGCGGACCAAGGACACCTGGGGCCTGTGGCGCCGGAGCGAGCTCAATCCGGAGTCCAACGTCCAGTTCGGCGAGGGCGGGGCGGGGACGTTCTCGGACGGCAAGCTCTACAGCCAGATCAAGGATCCGCGCTTCCTGGGCCGAAAGGTGCTGGAGGAGTTCGTCAAGGCCGGTGCGCCGGAAGAGATCCTGACCGAGGCTCACCCGCACATCGGCACCTTCCGCCTGGTGCACATGGTCGAGAACATGCGCGCCCTGGTCGAGAGCCTGGGCGGCGAGTACCGCTGGCAAAATCGGGTCGAGGATTTCGACATCGAGATGGGCGAGGACGGGGCGCGCCGCATCCGCGGGCTTCATATCGCCGGCGGCGACTATCTCCCCGCCCGCCACGTGGTCATGGCCTTGGGCCACAGCTCGCGCGACACCTTCCAGGCCCTCTATGATCGCGGCGTCCACATCGAGGCCAAGCCGTTCTCGATCGGGGTGCGCATCGAGCATCCGCAGTCCTGGATCGACCGCGCCCGCTTTGGCGACTGCGCCGGCCACAAGGACCTCGGCGCGGCGGCCTACGCCATCTCGCATCACTGCAAGAACGGCCGCACGGTCTATAGCTTCTGCATGTGCCCCGGCGGCACGGTGGTGGCGGCGACCTCGGAGCCCGGCCGCGTCGTCACCAACGGCATGAGCCAGTATTCGCGCAACGAGCGGAACGCCAATTCCGGCTTCGTCGTCGATATCGATCCCGAGCGGGACTATCCGGGCCACCCGCTGGCGGGGGTCGAATTCCAGCGCAAGTGGGAGAGCCTGGCCTTCGAGGCGGGCGGGGGGACCTACAAGGCCCCCGGTCAGCTGGTCGGCGACTTCCTGGCCGGACGGCCGTCAACGGAATTCGGCGCGGTGCTTCCGTCGTACAAGCCGGGCGTCCACCTGACCGATCTGAGCCGGTGTCTGCCGAACTTCGCCATCGAGGCGATGCGCGAGGCGTTACCCATCTTCGGCCGCCAGATCCCGGGCTACGATCATCCCGACGTCGTGCTGACCGGGGTCGAGACCCGGACGTCCTCGCCGGTGCGGATCACCCGCGGCAAGGACTTCCAGAGCCTGAACACCGCCGGCCTGTACCCGGCCGGGGAAGGCGCGGGCTATGCCGGCGGCATCCTCTCGGCCGCCGTCGACGGCATCAAGGTCGCCGAGGCGGTGGCGCGCGCCTATGTCGAGGCGGGGCTGATCCCGGCCTAGACGCGCGCCGGTCGGCCTCTATTCGGCCGGTTCGGCGACCCGCTCCAGCGTCGGATAGTCCGTGTAACCGCGGGGACCATTGTCGAAGCCGTAGAAGGTGGTCGGGTCGGGGGCGTTCAACGGCGCATGGGCCTTCAGACGCTCGACCAGGTCCGGATTGGCGATATAGGCCTTGCCGAACATCACCGCGTCGGCCTCGCCCGCCGCGATCGCGGCGTTGGCGCTGTCGCGGTCGAACTTCTCGTTGGCGAAATAGACCCCGCCGAACGCGGCCTTCAGCGCCGGGCCCAGGCTGTCGGCGCCGGCGTATTCGCGCGTGGAGATGAAGGCGATCTTGCGCTCGCCCAGGGCCTTGGCGACGTAGCCGAAGGTCGCCGCCAAGTCGCTGTCGCCCATCGAATGGCTGTCCGCGCGCGGCGCCAGGTGCACGCCGACGCGGTCGGCGCCGAACACCGAGATGGCCGCGTCCGTGGCCTCCAGCAGCAGGCGGGCGCGGTTCTC
Source organism: uncultured Caulobacter sp. (assembly GCF_947036865.1). Lineage (GTDB taxonomy): Bacteria > Pseudomonadota > Alphaproteobacteria > Caulobacterales > Caulobacteraceae > Caulobacter. Next base: position 69,907 of record NZ_CAMQSF010000008.1, read on the forward strand.
GATCGAGCCGCCATACTGGTCGGTGCGCTGGTTGGAGCCGTCCTGCAGGAACTGGTCGAGCAGATAGCCATTCGCGCCGTGCAGCTGCACGCCGTCGAAGCCCGCGTCCTTGGCGTTCTGGGCGCCCTGTCGGAAGGCCTCGACGACGCCGGCGACCTCTTCGGTGGTCAGCGCGCGCGGGGTGGGGTAGGGGCGCTCGGGACGCAGCAGGCTGACATGGCCCTTGGCGGCGATGGCGCTGGGGCCGACCGGGAGCTCGCCGTTCAGGTGCTCGGGATCGGAGATCCGGCCCACGTGCCAGATCTGCATGAAGATGCGGCCGCCCCTGTCGTGCACGGCCTTGGTGACCTGCTTCCAGCCCTCGACCTGTTCCTTCGACCAGATCCCCGGCACGCCGGCATAGCCGACGCCTTGCGGCGTGACCGGCACGCCCTCGGTGATCAGCAGACCGGCCGAGGCGCGCTGCGCGTAGTACTCGGCCATCAAGGCGTTGGGGATCTGGGTCGGGCCGGCGCGCAGCCGGGTCAGCGGCGCCATGACGACGCGGTTGGGCAGATCAAGCGCGCCGACGCGCAGCGGATCGAACAGAGTGGGCATATGGAGACTGTCCCTGAACAAGGGGCGCCGACCCTCCGTCGGCGTCTGGCGGATATCTGGTCACGCTCGCCGCGTTCGCAACCGCAACAGGCTCTGATTTCGTCTGAAAGCCGGCTCTCGAAATCTAAAGCGGCTTCAGGTCCTGCAGCAGGGTGGGGATGAGCTCCGACACGGTGGGGTGGATGTGCACCGCGCGCGAGATCACCGTGTAGGGCGCCTTGGCGTACATCACGTCCAGCAGGCCATGGGCGACCTCGTCCCCGTTCAGGCCCAGGATCGCCGCGCCCAGGATCGCCTTGGTCTCGGCGTCCACCACGGCCTTCATGAAGCCCTGGGTCTCCCCCTTCTCGACCGCGCGGCCGACCCGGGTCATCGGACGTTTGGAAACGAGCAGCGGGCGGCCGGTGGCGCGAGCTTCGGCCTCGGTCATGCCGACGCGACCCAGCGGCGGATCGACGAACAGGCCGTAGCAGCCGATCCGATCGCTGACCCTTCGCGGATCGTCGTCCAGCAGATTGGCGGCGACGATCTCGAAGTCGTTATAAGCGGTATGGGTGAAGGCGCCCCGGCCGTTGCAGTCGCCCAGGGCCCAGACGCCGGGCGCGGTGGTGCGCAGCTGGTCGTCGACGACGATATAGCCGCGCTTGTCGGTTTCGATCCCGGCCGCCTCCAGGCCGAGATCATCGGTGTTGGGGCGACGTCCCACGGCCAGCAGTACGTGCGAGCCGGTGACCCGCGGCGCGCCGGCCTCGCAGGTGACGTGGACCTGGACGCCTTCTTCGACCTTGCTGAACTGGATGCACTCGGCGTTCAGCCGCACCGTCACGCCCTCGACCTCGAGGATCTCGCGCACCGCGTCGGAGATGTCGGGATCTTCCCGGCCGATCAGGCGCGGCCCCATCTCGACCACCGTCACCTGGCTGCCGAAGCGCCGGAACATCTGGGCGAATTCCAGCCCGATATAGCTGCCGCCGACGATCACGAGGTGCTCGGGCAGGACGTCCAGCCGCATCATGCCGACATTGGTCAGATAGGGGATCTCGTCGATCCCCGGCATGTCCGGCACGTTGGCGCGGCCGCCGACGTTCAGGAAGATCCTCGGCGCGGTCAGAAGATCATCGCCCACCCGCACCGTGTCGGCGCTTTCGAGACGGGCGTGGCCTTCGACGACCGTGACGCCCGCCATGCCGCGTAGCCACTTCTCGACATTGCCGCGCGCGTTGCGGACGACCGTCTGCTGGCGCTCGCGGACCCGGCGCATATCCACGCCGACCGGGCCCGCCAGCACCACGCCGTAGTCCGCCGCGCGGCGCGTCAGGTGGGCGGCGTAGGCGCTGGCGACCAGGGTCTTGGTCGGCATGCAGCCCGTGTTGACGCAGGTTCCGCCGAAGTCCTTGCGCTCGATCATCGCCACGGTCTGGCCCGCCGCGCTGAGCCGACCGGCCAGGGCGGGGCCGGCCTGACCCGCGCCGACGATGATGGCGTCGAAGGCCCTCGGCGCGTCGCTCACGGGGCCAGGATCACGATCAGGGCCGCGCCGAGCACGGCCACGGCGTCCTCGACGAAGGCGGCCGGCTGATCCTTGCCGAACGCCTTGGCCAGGCGCGCCCGCGCCTCGGCCCCGCCCAGCGTGCCGATCACCGCGCCGACCGCGCCGATCGCCGCCCCGCGCAGCCAGTGACCGCTGGGCATCATCAGGGCCGCGCCGCTGAAGGCGCCGCTCAGAACGCGCGCCGCGAATTGCTGCGGAACCTTGCGGCTGGGCGTCTTGGGGTGCTGGTCGGCGAAGAGCTCCAGCAGCGCCAGCACGGTGAAGAGGCCCACCGGGATCGGGCCGCCCAGCCAAGCCAGCGGGAAGCCCGCCAGCGACAGCCGGCCAAGACTCGCGGCCCAGGCCATGGCGGCGGGCGCGGTCATCGCGCGCAGGCCGGCGATGACGCCGATCAACAAGGCCAGGATGTAGAGGGTCATGCGGTGCTCCCCGAAATAGAGCGCCGAGACTGACGTCATCGCGGAGACCGCGGCAAGGCCCAAACGGCGCCGCCGGCCTCGTCGCGCGCCAAACGTTCAAAAGGCTCTAGGCGGCGCGGAGCGCGGCGAAGGCCTGGTCGAGATCCGCCGTCAGGTCCTCGACCGTCTCCAGCCCGATGTGCAGGCGCAGCAGCGGACCTTCCAGCTTCACCGGAACCGAACGGTTCTTGAGCTGCGGATCGCAGTGGATCGCCAGGCTCTCGTAGCCGCCCCAGGAAAAGCCCAGCCCGAACAGCTTGAGCGCGTCGAGGAAGGCGTGAACGGCGCGCTGGCTACAAGGCTTCAGCACCACGCCAAAGAGGCCGCAGGCGCCGGTGAAGTCGCGCTTCCAGAGGGCGTGACCCGGATCGTCGGGCAGGGCGGGGTGCAGCACGCGCGACACTTCGGGCTGCGCCTGTAGCCAACGCGCGACGGCCAGGCCGTTCTCCTGGTGGCGCGGCAGGCGCACGGCCAAAGTCCGCAGGCCGCGCAGCATCTGGTAGGCGTCGTCGGGCGAGACCGACCAGCCGATATCCCACATGGCGTCGCCCAGCTGGTTGCCGATCACCGTGTCCATGGTGGTAGCGCTGCCCATGAAGCAGTCCGAATGGCCGCCGACATATTTGGTCAAGGCCTGGACGCTGATCGTCACCCCGTGCGCCAGGGGCTTGAAGTAGAAGCCCGCGCCCCAGGTGTTGTCGATCAAGGTGATGATCCCGCGCGCGTTCGCCGCCTGAGCGATGGCCGGCACGTCCTGCATCTCGAAGGTCAGCGATCCCGGCGCCTCCAGCAGGACCATCCGCGTCCGGGGCGTGGCGAGCGCCATCAGGTCGTCGGGCGCGAGGGCCGGGTCGTAATAGGTGGTCGCCACGCCGAACCGGCTCAGCACCCGATCGCAGAAACGGCGGGTCGGCTTATAGGCGCTGTCGACGACCAGGATCTCGTCGCCGGCCTTCAGGACCGCCAGCATGGCGCCGGTGATCGCCGCCAGGCCCGACGGGTAGAGGGTGACGTCCGGCGAGCCCTCCAGCTCGGCCAGGGCCTGCTGCAAGGCCGCCGGCGAGGACAGACCGGTGATGCCATAGGTCAGCTGATCGTCGTCATAGAGCGACGCGGCGTTGGGCAGCAGCACCGTCGAGGCGCGCTGGATGGGCGGATTGACCGTGCGCGCCAGAGTTTGCGGCGCGGAGCCCTTGCGGATCAGGCGGGTTTCTTCATCCATCGGCGGGAGACTCTCGGCGACGCTGCGGAAACCCTGTGGTTTAAGGCCGCGCGCGCGCGGTTCAAGGAGCGATCGGTGTCTGGGCGTCTTGGCCTTTTGATCATGGCGGTTACGGCCCTCGCCCTCGTGGGCTGCGAACGGCCGGCGCGAGCGCCCGCGGATAACGCCGCCGAGACCGCCGCGCCGCTGAAGATCAAGCCCGCCACGCCCAGTCCGACCCTAAAGGCGGTGCGCGCGCGGGGCGAGTTGCTGTGCGGCGTCAATCCGGACCTCCCGGGCTTCGCCTTCCGCGACAACGGCGGGCGCTGGCGCGGCTTCAACGTCGCCTTCTGCCGCGCGCTGGCCGCCGCCGTGCTGGGCAAGCCGGACAAGGTGCGGTTCGTGCCGCTGGGCAACGAGGAGCGGATCACGGCCTTGCGCACCGGCAAGGTCGACGTGCTGTGGCGCAACACCTCTTGGACGTTCGCGCGCGACGCCGGCGACCAGCTGGACATGGCCGCCGTCTCCTATTTCGACGGTCAGGGCTTCCTCGTTCGCCGAAGCCTGAACCTGACCAGCGCCGTCGAGCTGAACACCGCGCGGATCTGCGTCCAGAGCAACGCCACCTCCGCGCAGAATCTCGAGGACTTTTTCCGGGCGCGCGGCATCGCCTACACCGCCGTGGTGTTCGACAGCGAGGACGCGGCCCGGGCCGCCTACCAGGCCGACAAGTGCGACGCGCTGACCGCCGACATCTCGGCCCTCGCGGCGGCGCGGTCGGTGCTCGACGACCCCTCCGCCCACGTCATCCTGCCCGACGCCATCTCCAAGGAACCCCTGGGCCCGCTGGTCCGCCAGGGCGATCCGGGCTGGACCGACATCGTCCGCTGGACGCTCTACGCCCTGGTCCTGGCCGAGGAGCACGGCGTCACGCGGGCCAACGCCCAGGCGATGAAGACCGGCGCCGACCCCGAGGCGCGGCGGCTGCTGGGCGAGGGCGGCTATGGCGCGATGCTGGCCCTCGGTCCCGACTGGGCCTATCGGGCGATCCTCGCCGAGGGCAATTACGGCGAGATCTTCGATCGCGAGATCGGCGCTGGCTCGGCTCTGAAGCTGGAGCGGGGCCTGAACGCGCCGTGGAACGCGGCCAAGCCGGGCCTGCTCTACGCCCCGCCGATGCGTTAGGCCGCCGGACCCGTGACCACGGGCGTGTCGGCTAGACCGCCCCATTCGGTCCAGGAGCCATCATAGACCGCCGAACGGGGCTTGCCGAGACGCGCCAGGGCCAGGGCGACCACCGAGGCGGTGATGCCCGAGCCGCAGGTCGAGACGACCGGGCGGTTGATGTCGACGCCGGCCCCCTCGAACACCGTCTTCAGTTTCTCGGCCGAGAGCATGGTCCCGTCCGGCGCGATCAGGCTCGACAGCGGAATGTTGCGCGCGCCCGGCATGTGGCCGCCGCGCAGGCCGGCGCGGGGCTCGGGATCCTTGCCCTCGAAGCGGCCGGCGGCGCGAGCGTCGATGATCTGCTCGCGTCCGGTCTCGACGATGGCGCGCATCTGGTCCAGCGAGCGATAGATGTCGGCCTGGTAGCGCGGCGTGAAGTGCCGCTCCTGCGGCGCGGCGGGACCGTCCTCGATCGGGCGGCCCTCGGCGATCCACTTGGGCAGGCCGCCGTCCAGCACGACCACGTCCTCGTGCCCCATGGCCCGGAAGTGCCACCAGGCGCGCGCGGCCGGCAGGATGCCGGTGCTGTCATAGACGACGATGCGGGAACCGTCCCCAAGGCCGAGCTTCTTGACCCTCGACGCGAACTTGACCGGCGTCGGGATCATGTGCGGCAGGTCGGTGGTCTCGTCGGCGATGTCGTCGATGTCGAAGAACACCGCGCCGGGGATGTGGGCGGCCAGGAACTCCTTGTAGGGTTCGCGTTGGGCGGCCGGCATGTGCCAGGAGGCGTCGACGACGCGCACGTCCGGGGCCTCGAGGTGCTCGGCCAGCCAGGCGGTGGAGACCAGCGGATCGGACGGCGTGCTCATGTGGTGACCTTTCGGGGTCTGACTCGCCCCTGTTGGAGGCGCGCACTTTCGCCTCGCGCCGCGAGCGCCGCAAGCTACATCCAGGGCGGCGTCGGCAGGCCCTTTTCCTTAAGGAACTCAGGATTGAACAGCTTGGACTGATAGCGCGAGCCGTGATCGCACAGCACGGTCACGATGGTGTGGCCGGGGCCCATCTCGCGCGCCAGCTTGACGGCGCCGGCGACGTTGATCCCGGCCGAGCCGCCCAGGCAGAGGCCTTCGTGCTGGACGAGGTCGAAAAGCACCTCCAGCATCTCCTCGTCGGAAACCCTGAACGGGTGGTCGACCGCGAGGCCCTCGAGATGGCCGGTGATCCGGCCCTGGCCGATGCCTTCGCTGATCGAGCTTCCTTCCGAGGCCAGCTCGCCGTCCTTGTACCAGCGATAGAGCGCCGCGCCGTGGGGGTCGGCGAGACCGATTTGAACGCCGGGCTTGCGCTCGCGCAGGGCGGCGGCGACGCCGGCCAGAGTGCCGCCTGAGCCGACGGCGCAGATGAAGCCGTCGACCTTACCCTCTGTCTGGGCGAAGATTTCCGGCCCCGTGGTGCGGTAGTGGGCTTCGCGGTTGGCGACATTGTCGAACTGGTTGGCCCAGACGACGCCGTTCGGCTCGGTCCTGGCGAGATCCTCGGCCAAGCGCCCGGAATAGCGGACATAGTTGCCGGGGTTCGCATAAGGGACCGCGTCCACCTCGACGAGCTCGGCGCCTAGCAGGCGGATGGCGTCCTTCTTCTCCTGGCTCTGGGTGCGCGGAATAACGATAGTGGTCTTGTAGCCCAGGGCCGAGGCGACCATGGCCAGGCCTATGCCGGTGTTGCCCGCCGTGCCCTCGACGATGCGTCCGCCGGGCTTCAGGACCCCCCGCGCCTCGGCGTCGCGGATGATGGCCAGGGCCGCGCGATCCTTGACCGACTGGCCGGGGTTCATGAACTCGGCCTTGCCCAGGATCTCGCAGCCGGTGGCCTCGCTGGCGCGCCGCAGGCGGATCAGCGGTGTGTTTCCGATGGCCTCCAGGACGCTCGGGAGCACGTGGGATGGGACGGTCATGGCGAGCCTTGGGCGGAGCGCTTCAATGGCTGGTAGATCGTGCCGCGCCTGGCCCAGGCAACCCCAGTTTTCCTGACAGCGCGCGAGCGGGGCGGCTAAATCCTAGACGCGACAGGGTGTTGGTCGCCTATCCACAAACGCGCGGCGTCGACACCTAGCCGCGAGGCTAAGCGCCTTAGGCGCGGCTCAGGCCCAGCTGGATCACATTGGTCCGTTCGGTGCGGAAACCCGCCTCGCAGTAGCTGAGATAGAAGCGCCAGAGGCGGCGGAAGCGCTCGTCGAAACCGTCCTTGCGGATTTCGCTCCAGGCGGCCTCGAAGCGGCGCGCCCACTCGGCCAGGGTGTCGGCATAATTCTGGCCGAAGCGCTTGAGATCGCTCCATTCCAGGCCCGCCCGTTCGGTCTCTTCCTTCAGGCGCGCCTCGCTGGGCAGCATGCCGCCCGGGAAGATGTAGCGCTGAATGAAGTCGGTGCGGCCGCGATAATGGGGGAAGAGTTCGTCGCGGATGGTGATGATCTGCAGGCCGGCCCGGCCGCCGGGCGCGAGCACTTCGCGGATCTTGCCGAAATAGGCCGGCCAATAGGCCTCGCCGACGGCCTCGAACATCTCGATCGAGGCGACGGCGTCGAACCGTCCCTCGACGTCGCGGTAGTCGACCAGACGAATGTCGGCTTTTTCCGCCAAGCCCTGGTCGAACAAGCGCTTCTTGGCGAAATCGTACTGGGCCCGCGAGATGGTGATGCCCGTGACCTTGGCGCCGACCTCCTTGGCCGCGAACTCGGCGAAGCCGCCCCAGCCGCAGCCGATCTCCAGCACGTGCTTGCCGGGGGCGAGGTCGATCGTCCTGGCCAGCGCCGCGTACTTGGCGTGCTGCGCCTCGGGCAACGGCTGGCCGGGGCGCTCATACAGCGCCGACGAATAGGTCATGCTGGGATCCAGCCAGCGCGAATAGAAGGCGTTGCCCAGGTCGTAGTGGGCGTGGATGTTGCGGCGGGAGCCTTCGCGGCTGTTGCGATGCAGCAGGTGGTAGAGGTGGTTGAACAGCTTCATCAGCGGATTGCCCTCGACCAGGGCCGACAGCCGGTCGAAGTTCAGCGAGAACGCCTCCAGCACCGCCGAAAGATCCGGGGTCTCCCACTCGCCGGCCATGAAGCCCTCGGCGAAGCCGATGTCGCCCGACGAGAAGGCTCGGCGGATGAAGTGGTAGTCGTGGATCTTGATCACCGCGTCCGGCCCAGGGGCGGCGCCGGCGATGCGGATCGGCTTGCCGGTCGGGAGCACAAAGGTCACCGAACCCATGCCCCAATTGTCGGACGCCACGCGGAGGGCGGCGCGAAAGGCCGCCGGGGCGGTGCGAAGGTCGGGATCGTTCCAGAGCGCGGTGTCCAAGGGAGTGTCTCGCATCCGGTTTGATCCGTTCATTAACGCCGTTAACGACCGGCTCGTAAAGACCCCGCGCTAAAGGCCGTGATAGGCCTCCAGGGCCCGCTCACGCGCCATCGCATGATCCACGATCGGTCTAGAATATAGACGTTTGGCGGCGGCCGGCAGATGCAAGGGGGCGGTCCACGGCTTGTGGATAAGATCGGTCCGCGCGCCGGCCAGCTCTGGAACCCAGCGCCGGACATAGGCGCCGTCGGGATCGAATTTCTCCCCCTGGGTGATTGGATTGAAGATGCGGAAATAGGGCGCGGCGTCGGCGCCGCTGCCCGCGGTCCACTGCCAGTTGCCGACATTGTTGGAAAGATCGGCGTCCACCAGCGTGTCCCAGAACCAGGCCTCGCCCTCCCGCCAGTCGATCATCAGGTGCTTGATCAGGAACGAGGCGACGATCATCCGCACGCGATTGTGCATGAAGCCGGTGACCCACAGCTCGCGCATGCCGGCGTCGACGATCGGATAGCCGGTCTCGCCCCTGGTCCAGGCCTCGAGGGCGGCGTGATCCTTGGACCACGGGAAGCCGTCGAACTCCGGCTTGAAGTTCCGACTGGGGAGGTCGGGCCAGTGGAACAGGATCGAATGGTTGAACTCGCGCCAGCCGATCTCCGACAGGAACTTGTCCGCCTGGGCCCCCGGGATGTCGCCGGCCTCGGCGGCGTGGCGGGCGGCGAGCCAGACCTGGCGCGGGCCGATCTCGCCGAAATGCAGGTGGGGCGACAGGCGAGAGGTGGCCTCGACGCCGGGAATGTCCCGCGTCTCGCCGTACCGCGCGACGGGCCCCGAGAGAAACCTGTCCAGTCGCGCGCGGGCGCCGTCTTCGCCCGGGGTCCAGAGGTCGAAGCCCTTGGACCAGTCCGGCGCCGTCGGGTGCAGACGCCAGTCCGACAGACGTTCGCTGGGCGTCGCCTTCTCCAAGGCTCTCAAGGCCTTGGGCGCGGCTTCCACGGTGACCTCGGTCAGATGCTCCCGCGCCGCGCGCCAATAGGGCGTGAAGACCTTGTAGGGCTGCCCCGAGCCGTTCTGGACCGTCCAAGGCTCGTTCAGCAGGCCGGCGTTGAAGCTCTGGGCGTCGACGCCGACGTCCTTCAGGCGCGTCTTGATCGCGCTGTCCCGATCGATGGAGGCCTTGTCGTAGAGCCGGTTCCACAGCACGCGGGTCGCGCCGGTGTCGGCGATCAGAGCGTCCAACACCTCAGCGGCGACGCCCTTACGGAGCACCAGCTTATTGCCAATCGCCTCAAGCGCTTGCGCCAGGCTCTTCAGCGATTTGTCGAGCCACCACAGCGACGCGGCGCCCATCGGACGGATGCCCGGCGTTTCGTCGAGGATGTAGAGGCAGATCACCGGCCGTCCGCTATCGGCGGCATGGCGCAGGGCGGGATTGTCGGCTAAGCGCAGATCCTTGCGGAACCAGACGATGATCGGGTCCTGGTCATGGCCTGTCCGCACGTGCTTCACCTCGCCCCAATGGTCGCCGACTGGCGGCCAGGGTCCTGATACGTCGGAACAACGCCCGTGGATGATCCGCAAATCGCCAACCGCGCCAGCCGTCGGCGCGTCGTGCTCGTCACCGGCGGCGCGGGGTTCATCGGCTCGAACCTGGTGGCCCGGTTCTGCGAGGATTCGGACGTCGATGTCGTGGTCTGCGACCGGCTGCGCGACGCGGCGAGCGGCAAGTGGCGCAACCTCGCCAAGCACCCGATCGCCGATTTCGTCGCGCCCGAGCAGCTGTTCGACTGGCTGGCCAGGCGCGGCTCGGATGTCGAGCTCGTCGTCCACATGGGCGCGGTCTCCGCCACCACCGAACCGGACGCCGACAAGATCATCCAGTCCAACTTCGTGCTGTCGCGCGACCTGTGGGACTGGTGCGTGGAGCACGGCAAGCGGCTGATCTACGCCTCGTCGGCGGCGACCTATGGCGACGGCGCCCTGGGCTTCGACGGCCGCGATGACCTGGAGTCGCTGAAGGCCCTGCGCCCGCTGAACGCCTATGGCTGGTCCAAGGCCCTGTTCGACATCCACGCCGTGCGCGAGGCTCAGCGCGGCCGCGCGCCGGCCCAGTGGGTCGGGCTGAAGTTCTTCAACGTCTATGGCCCCAACGAGGACCACAAGGGCGGCATGAAGTCGGTCGTGGCCCAGATCTGGCCGCGCATCGCGGCGGGCGAGGGCGTCAAGCTCTTCAAGTCGCACAATCCGGCCTACGAGGACGGCGGCCAGCTGCGTGACTTCGTCTATGTGCGCGACGTAGTCGACGTGATCGCGTGGCTGTCGAACAGCCCGGGCGTGAACGGCGTCTTCAACCTGGGCTCGGGGCAGGCGCGATCGTTCCGCGATCTGGCCCTGGCGACCTTCCAGGCCGCCGGCCGCGCGCCGGACATCGCCTATGTCGACATGCCCGAGGTGCTGCGCGGCAAGTATCAGTACTACACCCAGGCCGACATGAGCCGGCTGCGCGCGGCCGGCTACAACGCGCCGATGACGGCGCTGGAGGACGGCGTCGCCGACTACGTCGCCGGGTATCTCAACACCGACGACCCCTACCGGTGACCCAAGGGCACGGTTGCCGTCCATTTCCGCGAGCGTAAGCTGAACGCCGATAAGTCGGGATCGAGCCCGACGGGCAGGGAGCGAGAAATGGTCGGCATCGCCGCCTGGGGCGCCTATGCGCCGCGTCTGCGTCTGAGCCGCAAGGCGGTCACCGAGGCCAACGCCTGGGTCGCGCCGAACCTCAAGGCCAAGGGCAAGGGCGAGCGATCCATGGCCAACTGGGACGAGGACGCCCTGACCATGGCGGTCGAGGCGGCGCGCGACGCCCTGGGCCCGGATGATGATCGCTCGCACATCGACAGCCTCTATTTCGCCTCGACGACCGCGCCGTTCGCCGACCGGCTGAACGCGGGCATCGTCTCGGCCGCTCTGACGCTGGAGAAGTCGATCACGGCGACCGACGTCACCGGCTCGCAGCGTTGCGGCCTGACGGCGCTAGGACAGGCGCTGGCCGCCGGCGGTCGCGCGCTGGTGGCTGTCGGGGAGCATCGCAAGGCGCGGGCGGCCTCGGCCCAGGAGCTGGACTTCGGCGACGGCGCGGCGGCCTTCGTGATCGGCGAGGGTCCTGGAGCCGCGCAATTTCTGGGGCGCGGCAGCGTCACCGACGACTTCATCGACCACTTCCGGGGCGACGACGGCGGCTTCGACTACTACTGGGAAGAGCGTTGGATCCGTGACGAAGGCATCGTCAAGCTGGTTCCGCCGGCGATCCGCAAGGCGCTCGAGGTCGCGGGGCTAAGTCCCTCGGATGTCGATCATTTCTGCTTTCCCTCGACCTTCTCCGGCATGGCGGCCACCTTGGCCAAGACCATCGGCATCCGGCCCGAGGCCGTCAGAGACAATCTGGCCTCGGTGATGGGCGAGGCCGGCTGCGCCCACGGCCCCATCATGCTGGCCCATGCGCTTGAAGACGCTCGGGAAAACGAGGTCGTGCTCGTCGCCCAGTTCGGCCAGGGCGCCGAGGCGCTCGTCTTCCGCGCCACCGGCAAGGGGCCGCGTCCGGCGCGCGGCGTCACGGGGTCGCTGGCGGATCGAGAAGTCGAGACCAACTATCTGAAATTCCTGACCTTCAATGGCCTCGTCGAATGGGACAAGGGCATGCGGGCCGAGAAGGACAACAAGACGGCCCTGACCACCCTCTACCGCAACGAGGACATGATCCTGGGCCTGGTCGGCGGTCGCTGCCGCGAGACCGGCGTCGTGCAGTTCCCGCGCACCCGGATCTCGGTGGCGCCCAACAACCCCGCCGTCGACACCCAGGAGCCCTACAAGTTCGCCGAACGCCGCGCGAGCATCCTCAGCTACTCCGCTGATTATCTGACCTTTTCCATGGCTCCGCCGAACCATTACGGCATGGTCGTGTTCGAGGGGGGCGGCCGGATCATGATGGACATCACCGATGTCGCGCCGGGCGACGTCGAGACCGGCCTGCCGGTGCGGATGGTGTTCCGCATCAAGGAGATCGACGAGAAGCGCGGCTTTACCCGCTACTTCTGGAAGGCCACGCCGGACCGCGCCGCCATCGCCGCCCGATCCGCTCAAACCCAAGCCGCCGAATAAGGGAGACCGTCATGCCTCAGGGTATCCGCGACAAGGTCGCCATCCTCGGGATGGGTTGCAGCAAGTTCGGCGAGCGCTGGGATGCCGGGCCGGACGACCTGATGGTCGAAGCCTATCTGGAGGCGATGAAGGACGCCGGGATCGAGCCGACCCAGCTCGACGCGGCCTGGTTCTCGACCCACATCGACGAGATCGGCACGGGCAAGGGCGGCACGCCGCTGTCGATCGCTTTGCGCCTGCCGAACATCGCCGTCACCCGGGTCGAGAACTTCTGCGCCTCGGGTTCTGAAGCGTTTCGGGGCGCCGTCTACGCCGTGGCGGCCGGCGCGGCCGACATCGCCCTGGCGGTCGGGGTCGAGAAGCTGAAGGACACCGGCTATGGCGGGCTGCCGGTCGCCAATCCCGGCACGCTCAATCCGCAGGTCATGCCGAACGGCTCGGCGCCCGGCAACTTCGCCCAGCTGGCCAGCGCCTACCGCGCCAAGCACGGGGTCTCCAAGGAGGACCTGAAGCGCGCCATCGCCCACGTGTCGGTCAAGAGCCACGCCAACGGCGCCAAGAACCCCAAGGCCCACCTGCGCAAGCCGATCACCGAGGAGCAGGCGCTGAACGCGCCGCTGATCGCCGAGCCGCTCGGCCTATTCGACTGCTGCGGCGTCTCGGATGGCGCGGCCGCCGCGATCGTCACCACGCCGGAGATCGCCCGTAGCCTCGGCAAGCGCGACCTGGTCACGGTCAAGGCGCTGCAGCTGTCGGTCTCCAATGGCTATGAGAGCCAGTACAACGGCTGGGACGGCAGCCACTTCCACACCGCCCGCATCGCCGCCGGCAAGGCCTACAAGGAGGCCGGCATCGAGCGCCCGCGCGAGCAGATCTCGATGATGGAGGTGCACGACTGCTTCTCGATCACCGAGCTGGTGACGATGGAAGACCTGTTCATCTCGCCCGAGGGGCAGGGCTGGCGGGACGTGCTGGACGGCTTCTACGACGCCGACGGCGGCGTGCCGTGTCAGATCGACGGCGGCCTGAAGTGCTTCGGCCACCCGATCGGCGCCTCGGGCCTGCGGATGCTGTACGAGATGTACCTACAGCTCCAGGGGCGCGCGGGCGAGCGGCAGTTGGCCAATCCGGTGTTCGGCATGACCCATAACCTGGGCGGCGCGCCGGCCAGCAATGTCTGCTCGGTGGCGATCATCGGCCAGGAAGGGGCTTAAAGCCGCCCGGACCTTGGTGTAACCGAGGGGCATGAGCGGCGCGTTCAAAGGCTTCAAGCGTTGGATCTTCGCGGGGGCGGCGCTGTTCCTGGCCGTCCTCGTCGCGGCGGCGTTCGTCTTTCGCTACGACATTCTCAGCAACGCGCTGGACCCCAAGGTTCCTTACCTGACCTATCGGCCGCCGCCGGCGCCGGATTACGCCAAGCGCTCGGCCTGGGCGCTGCTGCCTCGCGAGGGGCCGGCGCCCCCCGATCGGCCGGTCGACGTGTTCTTCGTCCATCCAACCACGTTCGACGGCGGTCGCGACTGGAACGGCGCTATCGACCAGCCGAAGGCTCAGCGCTTGCTGTCACGGGTGGTGTTGCCGAACTATGCCGGGCCATTCGACAGGGTCGGCCGCGTGTTCGCCCCGCGCTATCGTCAGGCCAGTCTCTACACCTATCTGACCCTGCGCGACGACGCCCGCGACGCCCGCCGCTTCGCCTATGGCGACGTCCGCCAAGCCTTCGAGACCTATCTAGCGCGCTATGGCGAGGCGCGGCCGTTCATCATTGTCGGCGTGGAGCAGGGCGGCACCCTGGCGGCGCGCCTGCTGCGCGACGTGGTGGCCAAGGAGCCCGATCTCAAGCGTCGGCTCGTCGCGGCCTATCTGATCGAGACGATCGTTCCGGCCGACGAGTATCAGCCCAACGCCGCGCTCCCGGCCTGCGAGCGGCGCGGGGAGACCGGCTGCGTCGCGGCCTGGGCCTCGGCCCAGGAAGGCGACTTCCAGGCCGTGCAGGAGTGGCTGGGTCGCTCGCTGATCTGGGACTCCGGCGACGAACTGACCAATCTGGACCAGCGCGCGCCGCTCTGCTTCAACCCGGTGCTGGGCGGCGCAACCCTGGAACGCGCGCCGGCGCGGCTGAATCTCGGCGCGGCGAACGCCACCGGCCTGGAATGGGGCGCGCGGCCGGCCTTCCTGCAGCGCCAGGTCTCGGCGGTCTGCGAGAACGGATTGCTGCGGACCAGCCGGCCGAAGTCCAGCGCTCTGAGCGACAGCGGCTCCTGGGCGGACCGGCGCAAGGTCGACGCCTTCAACCTGTTCTATGCCGATATCGAGGCCGACGCCCTGGCCCGCGCGGCGACGATCACCGGCCGGCCGCTGGCCGCCGCCTCAACGGTCGAGCAGCGCCGCTAGGCCGCTGTAGCCGGGCTGATCGATGGCGATCTGGGCGATGGCCGTCTCTCGCAGATGGGACAGCAAGGCCGGGTCCAAAGGCGCGATCGCGCTGTCTCGCAAGGCTTGGCATAGCCGCGCGTTCAACGTCGCGGCATCGCCTTGCGCGCCCACGAGCGCGGTCAGGCGCTGGGCGGCTTCCGCCTCGAGCCGAGCACTCTGTTCGGCTTCTCGGGCCAGGATCGCGCGGGCATTGTCGGCGACGCGGGTCAGAAACACGTGACGCGCGTCGCCTGGCGCGGCGGGCTCGGCCTCGAACGCGGCCAGGGCCTCGGCGAGCTCGGCGGCGGTCGGATGCGAGATCATGCGGTCTCCATCAGCTTGACCAGATCGATCTCGGCCTCGCTGGTCCGCCGCCCGATCATGGCGCGCTCGATCGAGCGATCCTGGCCAGTGGCGAAGCTCTGATACATCATCAGGCACATCACGCCCCATTTCAGAGAGCCGAGCGCCTGCCAGAACCGGAGGCGCTCCAGGCTCACCGCGGCGCCGTAGCCGGCCAGCAGGTCGGCATAGTCGCCAAAGCCGCCGACGGGCCTTCGCCATTCGCCGAAGCGCCAGGAATTGACGCAGATCCAGCCGAGGTCCTCGGCCGGGTCGCCCAGATGGGCCAGCTCCCAATCGAGCACGCCGACCAGGCCCTGGTCGGGATGGACCATCAGATTGCCATTGCGGAAATCGCCGTGCACCAGCACCGGCCGCTCCGGCGGGGACGGCGCGACGGCTTCCAGCCAGCGGAAAGCCGCCTCCAGGATCGGGCGTGGGGCGTCGAGCTGCCGGTAGATCGTCTCGTAGCGCGCGAGCTCGCCAAGGGCGTCGGAGGCGGCGAGCGGCGGCAAGTCCGCTGTGGGCACGGCGTGGATACGCGCCAGCACCTCGCCGCAGCGGCGGGCCAGGCCCGGACGCACGCTCGCGAACGCCTCGTCGCGCACGATCCGCCGGCCCAGGGTCTCGCCCTCCAGCCGGCGCATCACATAGGCCTCGCCCAGGGCATCGGCGCCGTCACAGACGCGAACGACGTCCGCCGTCGGGGCGCCAGCGGCGCCGGCCGCGCGGATCAGGGCGGCCTCGGAGGTCAGGGGCAAGGCGGTCTCGCGCATCGCCGCGCCGGCGGGCCTGCGCCGCAGGATCAGCGGCGTTCCGTCGTCCAGCTCGAAAGCCCAGGTCTCCAGGCTGGCGCCGCCGGACAGCCGGCGCGCGTTCAGCGCCTTGGTCGCGGTCGGCGACAGGCGCGGGGCGAGGTGATCGAGGGCGGCGGCGACGTCCATGCCGGCAGCTTCCGCGCCTTCACCCAGCGTCAGGCAAGAGGCGGCCTTTACGCCGCGCGCGAGGAGCCTTAGGCACGGAGCCTCAAGCTCAACGTCAGGATATCCGATGCCTTCCGGTCTCGCCGCGCTGCTCGATGACGTCGCCGGCATCACCAAGCTGGCCGCCGCCTCCCTGGACGACGTGACCGGAGCCGCCGGCAAGGCGGGGTCGAAGGCCGTCGGCGTGGTGGTGGACGACACGGCGGTGACCCCCGGCTACGCCATGGGCTTCTCGCCCGACCGCGAATTGCCGATCGTCTGGAAGATCGCGCTGGGGTCGCTGCGCAACAAACTGCTGTTCCTGTTGCCCGGCGCGATGCTCCTGAGCGCCTTCGCGCCCTGGGCGGTGACGCCGCTCCTGATGTGCGGCGGGGCCTATCTGGCGTTCGAGGCGACCGAAAAGGTCCTCGAGGCCTTCACGCCGGAAAGCGAGGGCGAGGCGGTCGAGGACCTGGCGCTGAGCGGTCCCGAACTGGAGAAGGCCAAGGTCAGCGGGGCGATCCGCACGGACCTCATCCTCTCCGCCGAGATCATGGCCATCGCCCTGGCCGACGTCTCCGCCCAGCCGTTGGCGATCCAAGCCGCCGCCCTAGCCGTGGTCGGCGTGCTGCTGACCGTCGGCGTCTACGGCGTCGTCGCCCTGATCGTGAAGATGGACGACATCGGCCTGCACCTGTCGCGGGGCAAGTCCCTGGGGCTGCGCGGCTTCGGCCGAGGCCTGGTCAAGGCCATGCCCTGGACCATGGAAGCCCTGACCCTGATCGGTACGGCGGCGATGCTGTGGGTCGGCGGCGGCATCATCGTTCATGGACTCGAGACGTTCCACCTGACGCCGATCCCAGTCTGGGTGGAGGGCTTCAAGCACTGGGCCGAACAGGCGCCGGGCGTCGGCGCGTTGACGGGTTGGCTGGCCTTCGCGCTCGGCTCGGCCGTGGTGGGCCTGGCGGTCGGCGGCGTCTTGGCGGGCCTGATGCACCTGTGGCATCACCGCAAGGGCGCGGCGGCGCACTAAGCGACGCAGCGGAACAGCCCGACCGCCTTGCCGACCCGAAAAACTCCGCCTTGGCGCGCGAACGCCGCCCGCACCGCCGTGGCCAGCTCTAGCCGCTGCGCCTCGGACGCCGCGTCGGCCGGGGGCATGCTCATGAGGTAATCGATGACGTCCTGCGGCTCGGTGCACACCAGCTCATCCGGATAGCGGATCAACTCAACCTGGTTGAACGTCCTGCGCAAGACCGGTTCGGCGTCTGTCAGATCGTAGGGTGGAGGCCGAGGCGGGCCGGCGTCGGGGATCGCCTGGCGACGCAGGTCTCCCAGCTCGCGCATGTTGTGGCGATCGTTCAGGGCGATGAGGGCGACACCGCCCGGCTTGAGCACCCGTCTCAGCTCGGCGACGCCCGCCTCTGGATCGGGCAGATGGTAGAGCATGTGGATCGCCAGGACACAGTCGAACGACCCGTCCGCGAAGGGTATGGCCGAAGCGTCGGCGGTCT
The DNA here is from genome assembly GCF_947036865.1 of uncultured Caulobacter sp. GTDB lineage: Bacteria > Pseudomonadota > Alphaproteobacteria > Caulobacterales > Caulobacteraceae > Caulobacter. The sequence goes on from NZ_CAMQSF010000008.1 coordinate 87,620, forward strand.
TGCCTTCGACATTGTCCCAGCGATTGGCCCCGAGGGCCGCCTGGACCGCCGCTGCCACCATGCCCGGGGAAAGATCGAGCAGAGTCAGGGACAAGCTCGCGGGCAGGTTCGAGGCCATGGCGTTCCAGAAGGCCCCCGCGCCGCAGCCGGCGTCCAGGCAAGCGCCGCGTTCCGGCCAATGGCCGTGGTTCGCAAGCCATTCGAACCAGTCCTGGCGGCCGTACTTGCGGTGTAATCGCGAGCGGGCCTCCAGCTTGGACGCGTCTCTGTACTGGCTGTCGCGGAGATATTCCTGGTCCTTGGTCAGCATGACGGAGCTCCCCGCTAACCCGCCTCGCCCAGCGGCGAGCCCGGCTTCCAATCAAACAGTTCCTGCAACGTCCGCAGCGCCTGGCCGCGCGGCGAGGTCAGGTCCGGGTCGCGGGCCAGGATCAGGCGCGCGTCGTCGGCGGCCACCGCGATCAGGTCGCGATGCGCCACCGGATCGGCCAGGCGATAGGCCGGGAAGCCGCTCTGCTTCAGCCCCAGCGGATCGCCACCGCCGCGCAGAGCCAGGTCCTTCTCGGCAATCTCGAACCCGTCGTCGGAGCGGCGTAGGATATCGAGCCGCTGCTGGGCCACCTCCGACAGCGGCGGATCGTATAGCAGCACGCAGGCGCTCTCGCGCGTCCCCCGGCCGACGCGGCCGCGCAGCTGGTGCAGCTGGGCCAGGCCGAAGCGGTCGGCGTGCTCGATGACCATGATGCTGGCGTTGGGCACATTGACCCCGACCTCGACCACGGTCGTTGCGACCAGCACGCTGACCTCGCCGTCGACGAAGCGCTGCATCACCGCGTCCTTCTCGGCGGGGGGCATCTGGCCGTGGACCAGGCCGACGTTCGGCAGACGGGTCGCCAGATCCGCCGCCCGGTCCTCGGCGGCGCGCAGATCGACCTTTTCCGACTCCGAGACCAGCGGGCAGATCCAGAAGGCCTGGGCCCCGCCGGCGATCGCGGCGCGCAGGCGTTCGACGATCTCCGGCACGCGCGGGGTGGGGACGGCGCGGGTGGCCACCGGCGTGCGGCCGGGCGGCTTCTCGTCGATGCGCGAGACATCGAGGTCGCCGAACACGGTCAGCTCCAGGGTGCGCGGGATCGGCGTGGCCGACATCGCCAGCAGATGCACGCCTTCACCCTTGTCTTGCAGCCGGCGTCGTTCGTTGACTCCGAAGCGGTGCTGCTCGTCGATGATGGTCAGGGCCAGGGAGTCGAACACCACGTCGTCCTGGAAGAGGGCGTGGGTGCCGACCGCGACGTGGTGGGTTCCGTCGGCCAGGCCCAGCAGCTTGGCCGAGCGCGCCGCGCCCTTGTCGCGCCCGGTGAGCAGGATCACCGACAAGCCCAGGGCCTGGAGCGGCGCGGCGATGGTCTCGAAATGCTGGCGGGCCAGGATCTCGGTCGGCGCCATCAGGGCCGATTGCAGACCCGCGCTGGCCGCGTCGGCCATGGCCAGCATCGCCACCACGGTCTTGCCCGAGCCGACATCGCCCTGCAGCAGCCGGCTCATCCGCTCGCCCGAGGCCAGGTCGCCGCGAATTTCCGACAGCGCGCGGATCTGGGCGCCGGTCAGCTTGAAGGGCAGGGCCCTTTCGGCCGCCTCGGCGAGGGGACCGGCGGGAATGCGCGGCCCCGGCGTCGCGCGCCGCGAGGCCTTGCGCTGGGCCAGGGCCAGCTGGTGGGCCAGGAGCTCGTCATAGGCCAGGCGCCGGCGCGGCCGGGCCAATGGCGACAGATCGGCTTCGCTGGCGGGGGCGTGCAAGGCGGCGAGCGCCTCGCGCCAGCTCGGCAGATGTTCGCGCGCGCGCCAGGCGTCGTCCTGCCACTCGGGCAGGTCGGGCGCGCGGCTCAGGGCCTCCAGCGCGAACTTGCGGAACACTCGCGACGGCAGGCCATGGGTGGCGGGGTAGACGGTCTCGATGTCCGGGATGTCGTCCGCGCGGGCCTCCTCGACCAGATAGTCGGGATGGGCGATCTGCAGTTCGGAGGCGAAGCCGTCGGGCCGCTCCACCTTGCCGCTGACCGCCCGCCGCGCCCCCTTGGGATGCTGGCGTTCCAGGTGCGGGCCGTAGCCCTTGAACCAGATCAGGGTCAGAAAGCCCGTGCCGTCCCAGGCGCGGACCTTCCACGGATAACCCACCCGCTGCGGCGGCTGGTGGGCGTCGATGGTGACGACGAAGGTCTGGACCTGGCCCTCGACCGCCTTGTCGACCGTGGTGACGGCGCGTCGGATCAGGCCGGTCGGCGGGGTGAACAGCACGTCGCGCACGATCGGCCCGGCTAGCTTCTCGACCAGCGGCGCGACGCGGGGGCCCACGCCCTTGAGCGTGGACACCGAGCTGAACAGGGGAAAGAGAATCTCCGGGCGCATCGACCGCGACCATAGCCGCTCCGGGCGCCCGGCGAGGAGACCTCAAATGGCTTTAGTCGGCCTGGTTCATCACCGGCTGCAGCGCGATGACGATGTCGGAATACTCGTCGGCCCGCGACGCGCCCGAGACGTTCAGGCGGGTGTAGAGCCAGGTCGCGCCGTGGCGGGCGCGGGCGTCCGCCCAGCGGCTCTTGGCGTCGATCAGGTTGTTGGCCTCGCCCGCGTAGACCACGTCGCCGCGCGCGTCGACATAGACGTAGTTGCCGGCGATCGTCGTGCCGGGATCGCCGTTCTCTGCCAGCTTGTAGCGGTAGACGGCGCCCGAGGCGCCCTTGAGTTCGATATAAGGCTTCACGCTGTCCTCGCCACAAAAGCCACCCGGCGGAGGGCTTTAGATTCAACTGTTTATAGCACGTCCGGGCCTCTCGACGAGGCGGACGATCGCGTCCGGAGCGCGCTTCGTCGTGCAGCGCGCCGGGGACCAAATTATGACCTGGTCAAGCTTGCGGAACTCCGGAGCGTGCCAGGAACCGACGGGTCCGCTCCTCGCGAGGGGCGGCCAGAAGGGACCGCGAGGGCCCCTGTTCGACGATCACGCCGCCGTCCATGAAGATGGTCCGATCGGCGACGTCGCGGGCGAAGTCCATCTGGTGGGTGACGATGACCATGGTCCGCCGCTCGGCGGCCAGATCGCGGATCACGGCCAGGACCTCGCCGACCAGTTCCGGGTCGAGGGCCGAGGTCGGCTCGTCGAACAGGATGACCTCCGGATCCATGGCCAGGGCGCGGGCGATCGCGCAGCGTTGCTGCTGACCGCCGGACAGGGCGGCCGGATGGGCGTCGGCGCGGTCGCCGAGCCCGACCTTTTCCAAGAGCGCGCGACCGCGCGCGCGGGCCTTGGCGGGATCCTCCTTGCGCACCACCACCGGACCCTCGATCACGTTCTCCAGCGCCGTGCGGTGCGGGAACAGATTGAAGCTCTGGAAGACGAAACCCACCCGGCCGTTCAGCGCGCGGGCCAGCGGGATCTTGCCGCCGGCGGTGACGCCCGCGATCGTCAGGTCGCCGCCGTTCAGCGCCTCCAGCCCGGCCAGGCAGCGGAGCAGGGTGCTCTTGCCCGAGCCGCTGGGTCCGATGATCGCCACGACCTCGCCGGTCGCGACGCTCAGGTCGACTCCGGCCAGCACGGGCGTCGCGCCGAAGCTCTTGCGCAGGCCCTTGGCGTCGATCGCGCTCATCGGCGGCCCTCCGCGGCGCGGCGCTCCAGCCGGCCCTGCAGGGCGGCGAGCACGGTGGATACGATCCAGTAGATGGCCGCCGCCGCCAGGTACATGGTGAAGATCTCGTAGGTCCGGGCGGTGATCAGCTGGGCCTGGCGGAACAGCTCCGGCACCTGGATGGTCGCGGCCAGAGAGGTGTCCTTGACCAGGCCGATGAAGCTGTTCGACAGCGGTGCCACGGCGGTGCGCGCGGCCTGGGGCAGGATCACGCGCCGCAAGGCCTGGCCGCGACTCATGCCGAGCACGCTGGCGGCTTCCCACTGGCCCTTGTCGACCGCGTCGATGGCGCTGCGCAGGATCTCCGAGGCGTAGGCGGCGATGTTCAGCGAAAAGCCGATGCCCGCCGCCAGCAGCGGCGGCATCTCGACCCCGAACTGCGGCAGGCCGTAATAGATCAGGAACAGCTGGACCAGGAGCGGCGTGCCCCGGAAAGCCGACACATAGACCGCCGCCGGCCAGCGCAACGCCGCCGAGCGCGAAAGCCGCATCAAAGCCAGGCCAAAGCCCAGAACGACGCCAATCCCCATGCCGATCACGCTGAGCAGCACGGTATAGCCCGCGCCTTTCAGCAGCAGGGGCGCGGACTGGCGCAGCAGGTCGAGCGGCGCGTCCATCGTCTAGCGGGTCGCGTCCAGGCCGAACCAGCGCTGCGAGATCGCCGTCAGCTCGCCGCTATTGCGCAGAGCGGCGATCGCCTGGTCGATCACGATCTTCAGGCCCGGATCCTTCTTCATCGCCACGCCCGAGCCCTGGGCCGCGAACGGCGGGCCGGAGGCGGCGAATTCCGGCGAGGTCTTGACGAAGTCGGCGGCGACCAGGCGGTCGTTCAGCACCGCGTCGATGCGGCCGGCCTTGAGGTCCTGGTACTTGGTCGGATCGTCGTCATAGGTGCGCACGTCGGCGGTCGGCACGTTGGCTCGGATCCATTGCTCGTAATTGGTCCCCAGACCCACGCCGACCTTCTTGCCGGCCAGGTCCTCCGGCTTTTCCAGGCCGGGCCGATCCTTCAGCTTGATGATCTGGATGCCCGAGACGGTGTAGGGCTCGGAGAAGTCGTACTTGGCCTGGCGTTCGGGCGTGATGGTGATCTGGTTGATCACCACGTCGACGCGGCCGGACTCCAGCGCGCCGAGCAGGCCCGCGAACGGCGCGGGGCGGAAGTCGGGCTTCAGGCCCAGCTTGCCGGCCAGGGCCTTGGCGAAATCGACCTCGAACCCGGTCAGCTGGCCGTCCTTGCCCTGGAAGTTGAACGGCGGATAGGTGCCTTCCAGCCCGATCCGCAAGGTCCCGGACGCCTTGATCCGCTCCCAGGCGCTGGCGCCCGGGGCGGGCTTCTTGCCGCAGGCGGCGAGCAGGGCGAGGCCGAGGCCGGACAGCACGGCGCGACGGGCGGGGAATCGCATCGGAGAGACCTTCGACGAAACTAGCTCGCGCAGTTCTATACGGCGCGACGGCGTTCGCCAGCCCGAACGTGTCGCCGATGTGACGATGGTGAGCACGATTTTAGCTGACGGCGCCGAGGGACTCTGGCCTGCTCGAAAGCTTAACCGGGAGAAGGGGACATGTCGCATTCGTTCGATCCGGCCGCGGCGACGGCCGCCTATCTGGCGCAACTGCCGCCCGAGGCGCACCTGAAGGCCCAGCACTATACGCAAGGCGGCCACTGGCTGCTGTTGTGGGGCTTCCTCGTCTCGGTCGCCGCGTCGTGGATCATCATTCGCAGCGGAATTCTGACGCGCCTTCAGGCGGGCGTGGAGCGCGGCAAGGCGCGGCCGTTCCTGGCCAGCCTGATGGTCGCCGCCGTCTTTGTCGGCCTAAGCTGGGCGTTGGAGCTGCCGTGGTCGGTCTATGCCGACTGGTGGCGGCCCAAGCAGTACGGCCTCACCAGCCAGGCGTTCGGCGGCTGGTTCGGCGAGAACCTGCTGTCGACGGCCATCTCGGTGGTGCTCACCGCGCTGTTCCTGGCGCTGCTGTACCTGCTGATCCGCCGGGCGCGCCGGATTTGGTGGCTATGGGCGGGCGGGCTGACCGCCGTCTTCGTCGTGTTCGGCATGCTGCTGTCGCCCATCTACATCGAGCCGCTGTTCAACAAGTACACGCCGGCGCCGCCCGGCGCGGTTCGCGACGAGGTCGTGGCGATGGCCAGGTCGGTGAACATCCCGAGCGACAAGATCTTCGTCTATAACGGCTCGAAACAGTCGAACGCCTACACGGCCAACGTCTCCGGCCTAGGCGGCTCGGCCCGCGTGGCGATGAGCGACGTGATGTTCGCGAAGGGCGCCGATATCGCCGAGGTTCGAGGCGTGGTCGGTCACGAGATGGGCCACTACGCCCATCAGCACAACCTCTGGATCACCGGCGCCTTCAGCCTTCTGGCTGTCATCGCGTTCCTGATCGTCGACCGCGTTTTCCCCTGGTTCGCCCGGGCGCTCGGCGCCAAGGGCGTGACGGGCATCGCCGATCCCGCCGGCTTGCCGGTCCTGGCGGTGATCATGGCCGTCTTGAACCTGCTGGGGACGCCGCTCGTGAACGCCTTGGTCCGGACGGCGGAAAGCGACGCGGATCGCTACAGCCTGACGCATTTCAACGAGCCCGACGGGCTGTCCAAGGCCCTGGTCAAGACCATCGAGTACCGCGCCGCGACGCCGGGAAAGCTGGAGGAGGCGCTATTCTACGACCACCCGGCCGTCGGGGTCAGGATCCGCCGGGCCATGGACTGGAAGGCGACGCACCCGAAATAGAGGGAGAGACGGAAACCTCGCCCTTCGACAAGCTTGGGGTGAGGTCTCCGGACCGACCGGCGGCGAAGCTTTCGGCGGCCAGTGGCGGGCGAGCCCGCTCCTTGGCTAGCGCTTCCTGACGAACACCGTGCCGGCCGAATAGCCGGCGCCGAAGCTGCAGATCAGGCCCGTCTCGCCGGCGGCGAAATCGTCGTTGGCGGTGTGGAAGGCGATGATCGAGCCGGCCGAGCTGGTGTTGGCGTAGGCGTCGAGGATGATCACGTTCTCGCCCGGCGCCGGATCGCGGCCCAGCACCTTGCGGCCGATCATCTCGTTCATGTTGATATTGGCCTGGTGCAGCCACAGGCGCTTCAGGCCGGTCGGATCCACGCCCAGGTCATTGGCGTGTTCGACGATCATGTCGCTGACCATCGGCACCACCTCGCGGAAAACCTTGCGGCCCTCCTGGACGAACAGCTTGTCCTTGGCGCCGATCCCTTCCGGAGCGGCGCGATTGAGGAATCCGAAGTTGTTGCGGATATTGTTCGAGAACTGGGTCTTCAGCCGCGTGCCGAGGATCTCCCAGCCGCCCTGGGCTTGGTCGGCGTCCTCGATGATCACGGCGGTGGCGACGTCGCCGAAGATGAAGTGGCTGTCGCGGTCCTTGAAGTTCAGGTGGCCCGAGCAGATCTCGGGATTGACCATGAGCACCGCCTTGGCGCTGCCCGAGGTCACGAAGTCGGCGGCGGTCTTGATGCCGAACGTCGCCGACGAGCAGGCCACGTTCATGTCGAAGGCGAAGCCCTCGATCCCGAGCGCCTGCTGCACCTCGATGGCCATGGCCGGATAGGCTCTCTGCATGTTGGAGGCGGCGCAGATCACCGCGCCGATCTCCGAGACCGGCTTGCCCCAGCGGGCGATCGCCTGCTTGGCCGCCTCGACCGCCATCTCGGCGAGAATCGACAGTTCTTCGTTCGGTCGCTCCGGGATGATCGGGCACATCCGGTCGGGGTCGAGAATGCCGTCCTTGTTCATCACGAAACGCGACTTGATGCCGGAGGCCTTCTCGATGAACTCGGGCGAGGAGGGCTGCAGGGCGACGACGTCGCCGGCCGCTATGGCCTCGGCGTTGGCGGCGTTGAAGCGCTCGACGAAGGTGTTGAAGGCTTCGACCAGCTCGGCGTTCGAAATGGCGAAGGGCGGGGTGTAGAGCCCCGTGGCGGCGATGACGGCTTGCGGCAAGACGGCGGTCCCGATGATGCGCGCGGGCGGTTCTGCGGCCCGCGTTCTGACGCTTGTTTGACTCGTAAATAGCACGGATGGCGCCGGCGTCATCCCCACGCCTGTCCGTCGCCGACACGCGATGGCCGCAAACGCGGCCGTGAACCGCCCCATCCGCGCCGCGTTATGCGCCTAGCGAAAGCTGGCTGAGGGAGCTCAAGACTAAGCGTAACATAGGAGTACAACAATGAAGACTCTCATCGCCTCCACCCTGGTCGCCGGTTCGGTTCTCGCGGCCCCGCTCTTGGCTCAAGCTCAGACTTCGACGGACGTCTACGGTTCGGTGAACTATGGTCAAACTCGCACGCGAGGCGCCGACACCGGCGCTATTCAGGGGCGAGTGGGCGCCAAGTTTACGCCTAACTTTGGTGTCGAGGCCGAGGTCGCCGGCGGCGTCGACGGCGACCGGGTCTATACGGCCGGCGGTCCGGCCAAGGTGAAGATGGAGCATCAGGTCGCGGGCTACGCTGTCGGCTACCTGCCCGTCACGCCGAACCTCGACCTCCTGGCCCGCGCCGGCTACGGCACGACCAAGTTCTCGACGGGCAATCCGGCCGCCGCCGCGTTCGACGGCAGCCGGGAGAGCTGGAACTACGGCGTCGGCGCCGAGTACAAGCTCGACGACAAGAACGGCCTCCGGGCCGACTGGACCAAGTCGGAATACACCAAGAGCGACCTGAGCTCGAACACGGTGTCGGTCGGCTACGTCCGCCACTTCTAAGGCTCGAGGTCTTTCCGACCTGACGACGGCGCGCCTCGCGAGGGGCGCGCCGTTTTCGCGCGCTTGACGCGGCCGCCGCCGTCGTCAATCTGAACGGCAATAAGTTATTGGGGGGACGCGTCGGTCTTGGACAAGGCGCTGATGATTCAGTTGGGCGGCTCGTTGGTCGCCGTGGCGTTGCTGGTGGCCTTCACGGCCTGGCTGGGCGTGGCGCGGCCGACGCCGCCGCTCGACGCGGACGCGGCCAAGGCGCTGCTCGCCGTAGAATTTCCCGATCACCGACCCGATGCGATCTGGATCGCCGCCGACGGCGCGGGGATGATCGCTAGGGCTGGAACGCTGGCGCTCGTTCTCTGGCGTCGCGGGGACGGCTATGTCGCCCGCGACCTGCCCTGGAGCGCTGTCGCCGACCTGAAGCCGGCCAAGGGGCGGCTTGCCGTCCGCGTCCCCGACGCCCGCCCCGTCTTCGCCGTCGCCGATGACGCCTGGCCGCCTAGAGAGCTCGCCTGATGCTGAAAGCCCCGTTCGATCCCGTCCAGCTGGCCATCCCGTTCTTCGTGCTGGCCATCATCCTGGAAATCCTGCTCGGCCGGTTCGGCAAGGCGAAGGCCAACTACGAGCCGCGCGACACGGCCATGTCCCTGAGCATGGGCCTGGGCAGCACCGTCGCCGGCGTGCTGTTCGGCGGGGTCGTGTTCGCCACGACGGTCTGGGTCTGGAACCATCGGATCTTCACGATCCCGATGACCGCCGTCTGGGCGTGGGTGGCTGTCTTCCTGCTTGAGGACCTGACCTATTACTGGTTCCACCGTATCGCTCACGAGCGGCGGATCTGGTGGGCCAGCCACGTCAACCACCACACCTCGACCCACTACAATCTGTCCACCGCCCTGCGGCAGACCTGGACGGGCGGCGTCGCCGGAACCTGGCTGCTGTGGCTGCCGCTGTCCTTCGTCGGCTTTCCGCCCGCCATGGTGGCCATCCAGAAGGGGATCAGCCTCGTCTATCAGTTCTGGATTCACACCGAGGCGATCAAGCGCATGCCCCGCTGGTTCGAGGCGGTGTTCAACACCCCTTCTCACCACCGCGTGCACCACGCGCGCAACGCCCGCTATCTCGACGCCAATTACGCTGGCATCCTGATCATCTGGGACCGGATGTTCGGCACGTTCATTCCCGAGGTCGATGAGGAGCCGTGCCGCTACGGCACGGTGAAGAACCTGGGGAATTTCAATCTGTTCCACAACGTGTTCCACGAGTGGATCGGCATCGCCAAGGACGTCGCGGGATCGCCGCGCCACGCCCTGGGCTACATCTTCGGCCCGCCGGGCTGGAGCCCCGACGGCTCGCGCGACACCTCCGACACGCTGAAGGCCAAGTGGCGGGCGCGGGTCGAGGAGGGGTGACGCGGCCGCTGCGGTGGCCAACTAACACCGATCAGGGTAGAATATTCGTTGATAATAACTTTAGATTGTGACCTCCTAGTGGGAGGCGTCAATCTATGAGAGCAGAAACATGGCTATCGGGGCGGCGCCATCGCTGACTGATTATCCCGGAGTCATTCCGCTGAACCTAAGTTCGACTTTCACGCCTCCCACGACTAGTGGCGATAATGAAGTCGATCCAATCGTCGTAACGCCCCCGGGGGGGCGAGTATGAACATCCCGTTCCTCCGCCCGGCAATGGCGGCGGAGGTGGCGGTGCGGGGGATGGCTCTGCTGGCGGCGGTGGAGGGGGAGGTGCAAGTCACAGCAACGCGGCGCTAGCGTTCGCCGCCGCGCCTATTCACCTAACTGGCGACCTCAACGACCCCAACACCTACACCACGTACGCAGCGTTTCATAATGCGCTATCCGCCGCCTATGATAAATACGTGAGTTCTACAAACGCCACGTTCGCAATGCCGAACGGCCAGGCCCTGAGCTACAATCAGGCCTTTTCTTTCCTCGATCATACTCAAGTGTATTTAGGTAGTTCCTCAATGGCATTTGGAGGGGCGGCCACCTACTACTATTCCTCCGATCATATCGAGATTTATGTGGACCCTAATAATACAAATGTATCGTCCAACCCCGGCCTATATGGTGGCGAAGCTGGCAAGGACTATGCCGTGTTTCATGAGTTTGGGCACGTTATCACGGGTGGAAGCTCTAGCGAGGCTTTAGCAAATAGCGCCGGGCGAGACTTGGCGGCGGCTCTTGGCTTTGCTTATCCAACGGATGCGCAGCTTACCAATCGGGGTGGTACGATTCCCAACTAGTTTTGTGAGGCTCGACGCCATGCCACTAGGATTGATATCGCCACGCTCGTTGGCGTGGAGCGTGCTCTTCTTCATTGTCGGGGTGGCGGCGGCGGAGGCTAGTTCAACCGAACGGGAGTCGGCGGCATGCCACGCCCTCGCCCAGGTCTTGTTGGACGGGAGGGATTTCGAGCCGCTGGATCGCTTCGACGCGGCGAGGCTTCCTGAAAATCCGCTGGGGCCCGCGCGAACACGCGCGCTTCTCTTGTCTCCCGAGCGATGGAGCGGTCCGCCGCCTGGGGCTGAGCTTGTTGACCGTCTGCTACGATCGCGCGCGATTGGTTTGAGCGCTTGTCTCGCGGCTCAGCGCACCGTGGCGGAAGTGACCCAAAGGAGGGCTGCGACATCGCGAACGGTGGAGGTAGCGGGCGAACCCATTCCGCCCCCGGCGCACTTCTACGTCTCGGCCACGATGCCTGTGCTCAATCGCTCTGGCGACGGCGCTCTGTTCTTTGTCGACCGACAGGGCGATGCGATCGGCGGTTATCTCAAAGTCGTCCACATCGCGAAGCGACATGGCGTCTGGAGACGCTTAGGGGAAAAGTATCTACGCGTGTCTTAGACGTTCGCGTTCCGGGCAAGGCGCGGTTTGAAACTGCCCTGTTATCCAGGCGTGACCGAGGATATCAACGCGCCCATGCGCGCGTTCTCGCCGCAAATTTGGCGCGGTGGATCGTCGTCCTACGCCTCACCTAGTCCCGCAGTAGCGGCAGGGACAGCCCGGTCGCCTGGCGCGTCGCCAGCATCTCGCGACGGAAGCGGAAAAGCTCGGCGGGCCGACCGCCGGTCTCGGCGTCGAGGCGACCCAGGCCCTCGACCAGTTCCTCGCGCTCGACGACGCGACGGAAGTTCTGCTTGTGCAGCGGCACGCCGGCGATCGCCTCGACGGTGCGCTGCAGGGTGGAGAGGGTGAACTCCTCGGGCGTCAGTTCGAACACCACCGGCCGGTACTTGATCTTGCCCCGCAGCCGCGAGAGGCCGGTGGCCAGGATGCGCCGGTGGTCCGAGATCATCGGCTCGCCCAACGCCGCCGACAGCGCCTCGGGCTCGGCCGGATCGTCGCCGTCGGCGCGAGCCCGGTCGCGGGCGGCCTCGGGCGCCAGGCCCGCCTCGTAGAGCAGTTCGTAGCGTTCCAGCACGCGCTCCTCGTTCCACGGCGCGCCGTCCAGGGCGAAGGCCAGCCGGGCGCGCGACCAGCGGGCCATGTCGTCGCCGGCCCAGCGGCGCAGGGCCGGGGCGATCGCCTCGTCCAGTAGGGCGGGGCGGCCGTCGCGCCAGTCCTCCCACGGAAAGAACCGGGTCCACGGCGCCCAGGCCGTGTCCGGCGCGTCGGTGTCGACGGCGCGCGGCGTCAGGCCCAGATAGCCGACCGAGACCACCCGCGCGGCCCCGGCCCCGACCTCGGCGCGGGGCGCGTCGCGGCCCTTGTCGCCGAAGGTGTAGAGCTGCTCGACATAACCCAGTTGGAACCGGGTCTGCTCGGTCACGAAGGCCCGAAGGCCAAGCTCGAAGGTGCGGTGTTCGTCAGGATCGAACGGGCCGAAGGGCAGGCCCGACAGTGAGGACGCGACATCGGTGATGGCGTCGTGCGGCCGCACGGTCAGGACCACGGCCTCGCCGTCGCGGATCGCCACGACCACCGCCGATAGACCGATGACGACCGAGGTGTTCATGACCGGCTCACTCGGTTTCGAACGCGGCGCCAGGCGCGCTCTCGTAGCCGGCCGCCCGCGACAGCACGTGGAAGCGCTGGACGTAGCGCGCCTGGGCCTCGAACGGCGGCAGGGGCGTGATGCGCAGCTCGTAGCCCGCCGGCGGGGCGCCGAAGATGGCCAGGGACTCGGCGTGCTCGAAGCCCGCCAGCTGGGTCGCCTCGAAGAAGGCGCAGGCGCGGTCGGCCTGCTTGATCAGCTTCTTGATCGGGGCGGGAGTCTTCGGCGGCAGGCCGAAACGTATGTGGATGGCGTCCTCCAAGCGCGCCTCGAAGTCCTTGTAGCTGACGCCCAGCGCCGCCTTGAACGGGCTGATCATGTCGCCGATCACATATTCGCTGGCGTCGTGCAGCAGGGCGGCCAGCCGCCAGCGGGGCTCCAGGTCGGGCTTGATATGCGCGGCGATTTCCTCGACCACCAGGCTATGCTGGGCGACCGAGAAGCCGTGGTCGCCGACCGTCTGGCCATTCCAGCGCGCCACCCGCGCCAGGCCATGGGCGATGTCCTCGATCTCGATGTCCATCGGCGACGGATCGAGCAGGTCGAGCCGACGGCCGGAGAGCATCCTTTGCCAAGCGCGGGGCGGTCCGCCCCTATGCAGCCCTTTGGCCACCAGATCGTTCCTCACGGTGAAGGTGGTTGACTGGCCTATCGATTGAGAAAGATCAATGAGGCCGTCGCCGTCATCTGTGGAAATGCCCTGCAAGGGAGTTCGATCATGAGTTGGGCGAGAATCATGGTTCCGCTGGCCGGAACCCCGAACGACCAGGGCCTGCTTGCCCCCGCCGCGGCCTTGGCCGCCGCGTTCCAGGCCGAACTCGCCTGCGTCCACGCGCCCGCCGACGTGGCGGACCTGATGCCCTGGATGGGCGAGGGATTCATGGGCGGCGTGCAGGTCACGGCCCTCGAAAGCCTCAAGGACGCGGCTCAGGAGGGCGCCAAGGCGTGCGCCAAGCTGGCGGCCGAACTCGGCTATGCCCGCACCCGCGTCGTCAGTCTGGAGTCGCCCGTCTGGGCGGGGCTGGCGATGGAGGGGCGGCTCTCCGACGTCATCGTCTTCGACGACGCCTCGGCGCGCGGCAAGGGACCGCTGGCCGAAGCGTTCCAGCAACTGGTGGCCGACGAACAGCGTCCCACCCTGGTGGCGCGTCCGGGGTTCCAGGTCGACGGCGTGGCCCTGGTGGCCTGGGATGGCGGCAAGGAGGCCAGCCGGGCCATGCGCACGGCGCTGCCTCTGCTGCAAAAGGCTCGATCGGTGATCATCGCCGGCGCGCCGGGCGCCTCGTCGCGCGCCTTCGACCTCGCGCGGCTCGCCGAGTTCCTGGCCGCCCGCGGTGTCACCGCGTCCATCCAGACCCTGGACGGGCAAGGCGACGCGGCCGGCCTTCTGCTGGGCGCGGCCAAGGAGACCGGCGCGAACCTCCTGGTCGCCGGCGCGTTCGGGCATCCCAGGCTGCAGGAGTTCATCTTCGGCGGCACCACCCGCACGCTGCTGAACAGCGACGGGCCGTCGCTGTTCCTGTCGCACTAGACGTCTGAAACCCCGAACAAGGGAGGCCTCGAATGTCTCTTTCCCGCATCGTCATGCGTCTGGCCCGCAATCCAGGCACCGAGTTCGCCGGCGGCGACGACCATCGCGGCTACGCGCTGACCGCGCCGCTGACCGAGGATGGCCATATCGACGAGGGCGAATACGCCAAGGTGAAGGGCGAATGCAGCGTGCGCCGGTTCGCGCCTGACGAGGACGCCGTGGACGGCCGCCTCAATCGTCGCGGGACGCGCTGGTTCTTCGACTACGACGCTTCGGAAGAGACCGACGACGAGCCTCTGCACCGGCTGGGCGAACACCGCTTCGCGCTGGGCGAATATGTGACCGTCACCGACGAAGAGGGACGCCCCTTGACCTACAAAGTGATGCAGGTCGAACCCGTCGCGTAGCTGACGCCGAGCAGGCGTCCCCGTCGAAGGCTGGGACGCCTCGACGGCCCTAGCCGCCGACGTTGTGGCGCACCAGCGCCTTCATGTCCTTGAACAGGTCGTGGTCGTCGGTGTCGCGGGTCTTGGCCTTGACCACCGCGACCGCCAGCGGCCCGCCCTTGGGGCCGCGCGCCTCGTAGCCCGCCAGGCGATAGCCCTTCGGCGCCTTGTCGTTGGCCAGGATCAAGGTCGAGCGCACCATGTCACCGCCGCCCTTCTTGGCGCGGATCTCGGCCCCGTTGTCGTTGGCCTTGATGGTGACGTCGCCCTCATGTTCGTCATCGGTACGAACATTGACCGAGCCATGACCGTCGTCGCCCTTGATGTTGACGTTCTTGTTGATCTTGACCTCGGCGGCCGAGCCGTCGCTGTTGATGGTCAGGTGGCCGATCCGGATGTCGGCGCCATTGTCGCGGGCGTCGATCTTGACGCCGGGCAGGTTGATGCTGGTGCGGTTCTTGTCGCCACCCTTGTGCTCCGGCGGCTTGGGCGAGGGCGGCGCGGCCGGCATCATGGCCTTCAGCTCGGTTTCGATCGGCGCCAGGGCGGCCTCGGCGTCGCCGCCGTTCAGTCGGATCAGGCGCAGGTCCACCGTGGCGGCCGACGAGGCGTAGACGCAGGACTGCCCGTCCGCCGCCACGCTGACGCGCTTGAGCTGGCCCTGCCGCTCGGGGCAGTCGAGGCGGTCGATCACGCGCGCGGGCTCGCGGCGGCCCAGATGATGCTCGGGCCGATCGCTCTTAGGGGCCTCGGCGCGGTGGCAGGCGTTGAGCGCGCTCGCGCCCGCGCCGATCAACAGCGCCGCGGTCAGCCAGTTCGAATAACGCATGCGTCCCCCCAGGTTTGGCGGGACGTTGGCCGCGCGGCGCGCGCGCGTCCAGTGAAATCCCGGTAAGGGCGGCTCGAGCCTATTGCCCGGGCCGCGCTCCCGAGCCCTCGCGTCGGGCCAGGAAGGCCAGCCGCTCGAACAGATGGACGTCCTGTTCGTTCTTTAGCAGGGCGCCGTGCAGCGGCGGGATCAGCTTGGTCGGATCCTTCTCGCGCAGGATCGTCTCGTCGATATCCTCGACCAGCAGCAGCTTCAGCCAGTCCAGGAGCTCCGACGTGGACGGCTTCTTCTTCAGCCCCGGAACCTTGCGCATGTCGTAGAAGATGCGCAGCGCCTCGGCGACCAGCTTCTGCTTGATGCCTGGGAAGTGCACGTCGACGATCGCCTGCATCGTCGCCTCCTCGGGGAAGCGGATGTAGTGGAAGAAGCAGCGACGCAGGAAGGCGTCCGGCAGCTCCTTTTCGTTGTTCGAGGTGATGATCATCACCGGCCGGACCTTGGCCTTGATCGTCTCGCCGGTCTCGTAGACGAAGAACTCCATCCGATCGAGTTCCTGCAGCAGGTCGTTCGGGAACTCGATGTCGGCCTTGTCGATCTCGTCGATCAGCAGCACCGGGCGCTGTTCGCTCTCGAACGCCTCCCAGAGCTTGCCCTTCTTGATGTAGTTCTTGACGTCCTTGACGCGCTCGTCGCCCAGCTGGCTGTCGCGAAGACGGGTGACGGCGTCGTACTCGTAGAGGCCCTGCTGGGCCTTGGTCGTCGACTTGATGTGCCAGGTGATCAGCGGGGCGTTCAGCGCCTTGGCGACTTCATAGGCCAGCACGGTCTTGCCGGTGCCGGGCTCGCCCTTGATCAGCAGAGGACGTTCAAGGGCCACGGCGGCGTTCACCGCGACCTTCAGGTCGTCGGTCGCCACGTAGTCGGAAGTGCCTTCGAAGCGTTGATCCATGCCCATCTCCGCCGGAGTCGTGTCCGGTTCGAACAGTTGTTCAAAACAAGCTGATCAAACTACCGGCGGGCGCGCGCTTGGCAAGAGGGTCGAACGGCGCGCCGCTCAGGCGGGGATGTCGTAGCCCTTGCCGCGCAGGCGGGCGGCCATTTCGGCGCGCTTGTCGGCCCAGTCGCGCGCCAGCAGCCCCAGGCCCACGACGTCGACCCGCTGGCCGTTCTTGACGACGTGTTCGCGGAACAGCGCTTCGCGCTGGAAGCCGTGTGTCTCGTGCAGTTTCCAGACGGCCTCGTTCGACAGCAGAACCTCGCACCACAGCTTGTTCAGGCCCAGCGCGCCGAAGACGTGCTCGATCGCCCAGAACTCGACATACGAGCCCACGCCCAGCCCCCGCACCTTGGGGCTCGCCAGATAATAGGCCCAGGCGCAGCGGCCGTGCGTGTGGTCGATGTCGGTCAGATTGACCAGGCCCACGCGCTCGCCGTCGACCTCGATGATCCAGTAACGGCGGTCCCGGCGAAGGGGCAGGGCGTCGAACCAGCGGTCGTGCTCCTCGCGCGAGATCGGGTGGTCCGAATACATGTAGGCGCTGACCTCGGGACTGTTGCGCCAGGTCAGCAGCTGGTCGCGATCGGCCTCGGCGACGTCGCGCAGGGAAACGGTCGTGGTCATCGGTTGTGGCCTCCCTGGCGGATCGAGCGCCGCGTCAGCGGGTCGCGGGAAAGACGGCCAGCGCCTCGGCGATGTCGGCCATCGGCTGGGTCCAGTCCCGATAGGTCTCCGTCACGAAGCAACGGGCTTGAGGGTACCAGGGATAGTTCGGCGCGCCGAGACGCGTCCACGCCTTGGCGATGGTGATCAGCCACAGCGGCGCGCCGGCCGCCGCGGCCAGGTTGGTGGTGGCGTTCGAGAAGCCGATGACCAGATCGACGGCGGCGCAGAGGGCGGTGACGTCGTCCAGGTCCTGCTTCAGGTCGATGCCGGGCGGCTGCCAGATCTCGACGCCGAACGCTTCCTTGGCGAAGGCGATCTCCTCGGCGCAGTCGCCGTATTGCAGGTTGATGAAGGTCACGCCGGGCGTCTTCAGCACGGGTTCCCAGTGCTGGAACGGCGAGAACTGCCGGGCGCGCTCGCCCTGCAGGACCAGGCTCTTCCAGAGGAGGCCGACCTTCGGCTTGGGACCCAGAGCTTCCAGCTGCGCCTTCCAATAGGCGACGCGCTCGGGATCGGGCGCCAGGAAGCGGTCGCGCGCGGGGAAGTCGGCGACCGAGCCGCGCAGGGTCGGCAGAAACGCGCCCAGCGCGGTCCAGTAGTCGAAGCGGCTCCAGTCCTGGACGTCCGGCACGGTCCGCCATACGCGGCCCTCGAACGAGACGGTGCGGTGAGGCAGCACCTCGATGTCCGGGAAGGAGCGCTGGAAAAGCGGAACCAGGCGGCGCTCGACCGCCAGCGTCACCTGCGTCTTCGCGCCGAGACGCTCAATGATGTCGGGCAGCATGCTGGCGAACATGACCTCGTCGCCGAGCCCCTGTTCCGCCACGATCAGCACGGCCTTGCCGGTGAGGTCCTGGCCTGTCCAGCGCGTGCCGCCGATATAGAAGAGCGGGGCCTCGGTGAGTTCCGGCGAGAAGCGCGCCTCGTAGGCTTTCCAGCCTTCCTCCAGCCGCCCCAGGGCCAGCAGCAGCGTGGAGCGGGCGAAGCGCATGATCGCCACGTCCTGGGCCTGGGCCGGCAGCTTCAGCGCCGCCTCGCAATCGACGAGGGCGCCCTCGATGTCGCCGAGGTCGCACTTGGCGAAGGCGCGGTTGTGCCAGGCCTTGGCGTAGTCGGGGTCCAGGCGCAGCGATTCCTCGAAGAAGACCAGGGAATCCCCGGCGCGGCCCATATTGCAGAGCACCGTGCCCAGCGTGTTCCACAGCGCCGTCGCCTCGGGGTTCAGGGCCAGCGCCTCCTTGAGGACCTCGATCGCCTCGTCGTCGCGATTCATCTCGCGCAGAGCGCAGGCCAGATTGTTCGACGCCTCGATGTCGTCGCGGCGGTTCAGCCGGTAATGGGCGAAGAATTTGGCGGCCAGTTCCGGCATGTTCATCCGGAACGCGAGGCGTCCAAGGTCGCCGGCGACGGCGGACTGGTCGGGCAGCAGCGCCACCGCCGCCTCATAGGCCCGCAGGGACGAGGCGTAGTCGCCGTTCTTCTCCCGCGCGATCGCCAGAATATGCCAGGCCAGACCCAGTTGCTCCTCGCGCTGGAGCAGCTTCAGCGCCAGCTTGTCCGCCTTGACGTAGTCGCCCGCGTGCACGGCCTGCACCGCGCGGACCAGCATCTTGCTGTTCTCGGCGTTCTTGATGTTCTGGCTGGCCTGCTTCAGGCGCGCGATGGCTTCGTTGGACGCCGCGTCGCCGATCGCGCCGCCGATCTGTCCCGCATGCACGGGCGCGGCCCCCACGTCGGCCTGGGCGAGGGCGCTGGCTGACATCTCGAGGGCGCTTTTGCGGGACATGGAAGGCTTATCCTCGACTCTGTGTTAACCATGTCTTGAGGCGTCATGCTTAATCGAGTCCTAAGCCGCGTCTTATCGCCGCGGGAGCGGACCAGAGGCGGCAAGATGGCGTTAACAGGTCTCCGCCTAGCTTGACCGCCGACCCGTCGATCTCGGCGGGAGCGGGCGAGGCGGCGTCAACGAAGGAGCGGTATTAGGTGCCTTTGAAGCTGTCGCTGAAGCCCGGCGAAAAGTTCGTTCTCAACGGCGCCGTGGTCCAGAACGGGGATCGGCGCGGGGTTCTGGTGCTCCAGAACAAGGCCTCGGTCCTCCGCGAGAAGGACATCATGCAACCGGACCAGGTCACGACGCCCGCGCGTCGGATCTATTTTCCGGTGATGATGATGTATCTCGACGAGGGCTCTGCCGGAAAATTCTTCGAGGATTTCGCCGGCCGCCTTAACGAATTCATGGGAGTTGTCCGCAATCCTGTCATTCTGCAGGACTGCATCGCCATCTCCAAACATGTGATGGCGAGAGAGTACTACAAGGCTCTGATGCTGAGCCGGAAGCTTATCGAATACGAAGACGAGAGGTTGGGGCATGTCTCTTCGGGCGTATCAGCAGGCGGCGACGCGGGCTGAGAATCCCCGTGAACTGGAGTACCGCCTGTTCGGGCAGGTGACGCGCGCCCTGATGGACGCGTCCCAGGCGCCGGCGGACGACTTCGCCACGCGGATCGACGCACTCGATTGGAATCGCAAGGTCTGGTCGGCCTTGGCGACCGACTGTTCCTTGCCCGAGAACCAGCTCCCGACGGAGCTGCGCGCCGGGATCATTTCGCTCAGCCTTTGGGTCGGTCGTCACTCCAGCGCCGTGATGCGCAAGGAGGAGGACTTCGAGCCGCTGATCGAGATCAACCGCATGATCATGCAGGGGCTCGCGGGGCGGGCGGACGCCGCCTGATTCTCTGCTTTTCGCAAGACTGAACGTCTTGCCTAGCCTTATCTGGAAAAACCTGCCGCCCGGCGAATCCTGCATTCGCCGGGCGGTTTTCGTTTCGTCGCCAAGTCGACTTAAAGTTCAACGAGATCAATAACTTGGAATTCCTTGGCGCGCTTGGCCCCGCTGGCCCGCGCCTTGCGATGGTTCGCGCGGGCAAAAGGCCCGCCCGGCGAAGCCGGATAAATCCGACCAAAACGGTAGGTAGCCAATGCTGAATTCCATCAACACCAATCCTGGTGCGCTTCTCGCGCTCCAGAACCTGAACGCAACCAACACGGAGCTCGCCGCCACCCAAGGCCGTATCAACACCGGCAAGAAGATCGCCAGCGCGAAAGACAACGGCGCGATCTGGTCGATGGCCAAGCTGCAAAGCGCGAGCTCGAGCTCGTTGAATGTCGTGAAGGATTCGCTCCAACGCGGTCAGTCGACGATCGATGTGGCTCTCGCCGCCGGCGACACCATCACCGATCTGATCAGCAAGATGAAGGAAAAGGCCCTGGCCGCTTCCGACACCTCGCTGAACACCGCCTCGTTCAACGCGCTCAAGTCGGACTTCAACTCGCTCCGCGACCAGATTCAAAAGGCCGCGGACAACGCGAAGTTCAACGGCGTGAGCCTGGCCGATGGCACGACCACGAAGCTCGCCTTCCTCGCGAACGCGGACGGGGGCGCCTTCACGATCAGCGCTCAGACCCTGGGCCTGACCGGGATCGGTCTGTCCGCCGCGTTCACCTTCACGTCGGCCGCGAACGCGAAGAGCATCGTCGCCAAGATGGATCTCGCGCTGCAAACGGCCACTAACAAACTGTCGTCCCTGGGTACGGCCTCGAAGGGCCTGGATACGCACCTGACCTTCGTGGGCAAGCTGCAGGACAGCCTGGACGCCGGCGTGGGCAACCTCGTCGACGCGGACCTGGCGAAGGAAAGCGCCAAGCTGCAGTCGCTGCAAACCAAGCAGCAACTCGGAGTGCAGGCGCTGTCGATCGCCAATCAGTCCCCTCAGACGATCCTGTCGCTGTTCAAGGGGTGAGCCCGATACGCCGGGCGGCTGTCAAAAGCCGTCCGGCGCCTCTTTCGTGCAGGTGCGCATTATGTGCCCGGCAACAATTTCCTATTGCGAAAGGCCCTCGGCAGAATCTGCCGGGGGCCTTCGTGCTTAATGAAGTTATAACGCCGTGATTTCAAAGGTTTAGGCGTTGCGTGCCGCCCGGCAATATTGGCCCGGCAATTGCTTCAGGTCCTTTCGAGCAAAATGCTCCCGGCAGCCAAAATGGCGTCGGATACCTTGAAAAGGACACTACTCGTATGCCGCTGAATAGCATCAATACGAACGCCGGCGCTCTGATCGCCCTGCAGAACCTGAACTCGACCAACAGCGAGCTTCAAGTCGTCCAGCAACGCATCAACACCGGCAAGAAGGTCGCCAGCGCCAAGGACAACGGCGCGATCTGGGCCACCGCCAAGATCCAGTCGGGCACCGCCGACAGCCTGAACGCGGTGAAGGACTCGCTGCAACGCGGTCAGTCCACCATCGACGTCGCGCTGGCCGCCGGCGACACCATCACCGATCTGCTGGGCAAGATGAAGGAAAAGGCCCTGGCCGCTTCCGACACCTCGCTGAACACCGCCTCGTTCAACGCGCTGAAGTCCGACTTCAACTCGCTGCGCGACCAGATCGAAAAGGCCGCCAGCAACGCCAAGTTCAACGGCGTCAGCATCGCCGACGGCACCACGACCAAGCTGACCTTCCTGGCCAATACGGACGGCACCGGCTTCACGGTCAGCGCCAAGAGCCTGAACCTGACCGGCATCGGCCTGTCCGCCGCCTTCACCTTCACCTCCGCGGCGAACGCCAAGTCGGCGCTCGCCACGCTGGACAAGGCGATCGGCACGGCCACCAACAAGCTGTCGTCGCTGGGCACCAGCTCCAAGGGCCTCGACACCCACCTGACCTTCGTCGGCAAGCTGCAAGACAGCCTGAACGCCGGCGTGGGCAACCTGGTGGACGCCGACCTGGCCAAGGAAAGCGCCAAGCTGCAGTCGCTGCAAACCAAGCAGCAGCTGGGCGTCCAGGCGCTCTCGATCGCCAACCAGTCCAGTTCGTCGCTCCTCAGCCTCTTCCGTTAAGGAGCGGGAAGGAGGCGGGCCCTAGCCCGCCTCCGCCTTTTCCATCGGAAACGAGCCGCGGGGGAGATTTCACATATCGGAAGGAGGGCCGGCACGGAAAAGCCGGTAGTCAAACATGGAACCCAAGGCCGCATTGTCGGCGATCCACGATTTCGTCGCATCCAGTTCGCCTGTTTCGACCGCCCCGGACCCGTCCGTGGGCGCGAACGCCGTTGCGGCTGGCGCGCCCGTCGCGGCCGCCGCGGTCCCGACGCCCAAGCCGGCGGAAGCCGCGCCGGCTCAACCCGTCGATAACGGGCCTCAGCCGGGCGACCTGCGCCTGGTCATCGAGCAGGACCATGAGACGGGAGAGTACGTGTACAAGACGGTCGACCGCCGCACTGGCGAGACGCTGCAGCAATATCCGCGCGAGCAGATCCTGAAGCTGCGCGAGAACGCGCGCTACGCCATGGGCGACGTGTTCGACGGTAAGGCTTGAGACCTTCCCGAGGGGGATAGGGGACGGGTGCGACGGCGGGTCGCGGCCGTTAATGAAGATGGTTTATAAGCGTTAACCATAATCTTACTTTCTGATCTCAATCTCGGCCGCGAGTTGATCGCGCGCCGAATCACGCGCGGTCGCAACCAACGGCAAAATCGCCGACCGGAGGCCGCGCATGTCGCTGAGCGTCAACACCAACCAGCCCGCGCTGATCGCGCTGCAGAATCTCAACAAGACCAACGACGACATGCAGTCGGTCCAGACCCACATCAATACGGGTCAGTCGATCTCGACCGCCAAGGACAACGCCGCCGTCTGGTCGATCGCCCAACAACAGCGCGCCGACATGAGCGCGCTGGGCGCGGTCAAGATGAGCCTGGACCGAGCGACCTCGATCTCGGACGTGGCTCTGGCGGCCGGCGAGTCGGTGTCCGATCTCTTGAAGACGATGCGCGAGAAGGTGGTCGCCGCCAAGGACACCTCGCTGACCACGAGCTCGCGACAGTCGCTGAACGCCGACTTCCAGGGTCTGCTCAAGAACCTGCAACAGGTCGTCTCCAGCGCCGTGTTCGACGGGGCCAATCTGCTGGACGGCAGCCAGGCGGCGGACATGACGTTCCTGGCCGACGCCGACGCGGCCCAAGCGATCACCCTGACCCTGCAGAACCTCTCTCTGGGCGGCACGATCAACACCCTGACCGCCACCGACGACATCCTGACGCCGACCAACGCCGCCGCGGTGTTGACGCGCCTGGACGCGACCATGACCTCGGTCAACCAGGCGGTCGGCAACATCGGCACGCAGTCCAAGCAGATCGAGGCCCACAACAGCTTCGTCTCCAAGCTCAACGACGTGCTCGAGACCGGGGTCGGCAATCTGGTGGACGCGGATCTGGCCAAGGAGAGCGCCCGCCTGCAGGCCTTGCAGGTCAAGCAGCAGCTGGGCGCCCAGGCGCTGTCGATCGCCAACGGCGCGCCGCAGATCATCCTGTCCCTGTTCAAGGGCGCCTAGACCCGCCACGGGGGGCGGAGGTCTAGGTCCTGTCGCATCCCGGGGCTAAACTCGCGCCAGGCGGACCTGGGGATTCGGCGGCGGCATGATCGAGTTGCGCGACTTGCGAGACGAGGACGAGGCGGTCCTCTTCCAGTGGCGGTCCGAGCCCGAGGTCGACCGCTGGATGTCCGACGCCGATCTGCCCAGCCACGAGGCGCATGCCGCGTGGTTCGCCGCGCTCCGCGCCGATCCGGATCTGCGAGGCTGGATGATCACCCGCGGCGGCGCGCCCATGGGCCTTCTGACCCTGACGGGGCTCTCCAGCCATCATCGTCGCGCCAGCTGGAACTGGTTCCTCGGTTCGGCCGAGGCGCGGGGCAGGGGCGTCGGCCGCGCCGCCCAGGTGCTGGGCCTGGATCGAGCGTTCGGCGAACTGGGGCTGCACAAGGTGTTCGCCGAGGTGATGGCCGACAACGACGCGGCGCTGAAGGCGCAGTCGTCCGCGGGCTTCCGGCGCGAGGGCTATCTGCGCGGCCATGTCCTGAAGGACGGCCAACCCCGCGACGTGGTGCTGCTGGGCATCCTGGCGTCCGAATGGGCGCAGCTGCGCGAGGCGGCCCGCCGCGCCTTGTCGGACGCCCACCTGATCGCCGCCTGACGCGACATCTTAACGAGTCGTCAGCGATCGTCTGGCATGGGTAGGCGTGGGTTTCCGCGCCCGCTCGGAACAGGTCGTGATCAGCTTCGATTCCAATCTGCTGCTCAACTTCTACCAGGCTCGGTCGAGCCTGGCGGGCGCCGGCGCGTCCGCGTCGAGCGGCGCGACGCCGGCGCGGGGCAAGGCGGTCGTTCCGAACGCGCCTTGGCTGGGCGGCGGGATCCCGCCCGCCAGCGAACTGGTCCGCGCGGCCGTCAACGGTCGCAAGTTCGTCGACGAAGCCGCCAACACCTCGAAGCTCAAGGGCGCCAGCCCGGACTACGCCAAGCTGTTCTCGACCTATCAGGCGCTGAACACGATGTCGGCCCTGATCACCGAAGCCGGCAAGAAGGGCCAGACCGACGGCGAGATCGCCCGCCTGCAGACCGCCCTGACGCGCGGCCTCGGCGAAGTCAGCGGCTATGTCCAGAACCTCTCCCTGGATCAGCTGCGCCTGACGACCGGTTCGGTGATGACCACCGACAAGGCGACCGTCGGCGTTCCCAAGGCGACCTACAGCTACAAGACCGACACGCTCTATACCGGCCAGGTCGATGACGAGGTCCCACGCTTCAAGGGCGACGTGTCGTTCAGCGTGGCGGTCAAGAGTTTCGGCGTCACCTCGAACGTGACCATGAATCTCGCCGAGATGGGCTCGACGCCCCGGACGATGTCCAACGTCGTGACCTATATGAACGGCAAGCTGAAGGCCGCGGGGTTCAACACCTCGTTCTCGGTCCAGCGCACGCCCGGCGAACAACGCACCGTGCAGGTCGGCGGCAAGCCCGTGACCCTGCCGGCCACCGGGGACGACTTCGCCCTGCGGATCAACGGCGACTCCGCCGAGCAGCTGACCTTTACCGCGCCGACCGCCGCGCCCGCCGTCTATGTGACGACCAAGGCCGGCGACCCTGATCCGGACAAGAAGCCCGAGACCAAGGACGCGGTCTACGAAAGCACGCTCACCAAATACAGCGCGGCGGGAACCGGCGGCGGCCCCGGCGCCGGCGCGCCCGGCGGCAAGGTCTTCACCGAGACGCTGCAGGGCACGATCAACACCGTCCGCAAGTCGCTGACCGGCGCGGACGGGTCGGTCTACATGCTGGCCGATGTCGATACCGCGGTCAGCGGCAAGACCGACATCAATGGTCAGGTCATCAAGGGCCAGAGCGACGTGGCTCTGCTCAAGTACGACAACGCCGGACACCTGCTCTACGCCCGCACCCTGGGCGCGACCGACAGCGCCAGCGGCCTGTCGCTGGCCGTGGCCGACGACGGCGGCGTGGCGGTGGCCGGCTCGGTCAGCGGCCGCCTGCAAGGCGCGGTCAACGGGCCGATCAACAACAGCGACACGTCGACCACCACCGACAGCTTCGTCACGCGCTATGACGCCAAGGGCGACGAGCAGTGGACCGTGCGGCGCGGCGGCCTGCAGGACGACGAGGCCACCGCCGTCGCCTTCGGCTCGGACGGCGTTCTCTATGTCGGCGGGCGCAGCAAGTCGGATCTGCCGGGCGCGGTCGGGACGGATCCGACGGGCGGCTGGGATGCCTATCTGACCGCCTTCGCGACCGGCGCCGACGGCCAGCCGAAGTCCCTGTTCACCCAGAGGTTCGGCACCAGCGAGAACGACAGCGTCGCGGGCATCGTCGTCAACGGCGCGCAAGTCATCGTCGGCTCCAAGGAGAACGGCGAGGCCATGCTGCGCGCCTTCAACGTCACGCCCAACGTCGTGACCGAGAACGTGACCCAGAAGGACCAGTACGGCGCCTATCAGACGGTGCCCGTCACCTACACCAAGACCGCCACCGTCAGTCAGGCCGCGACCCGCGACCTGGGTTCGCTGAAGGGGGGAGACCTGGCGGGACTGAAGATCGATGGCGGCCAGCTCTATGTGGCCGGGTCCACCGCCAACAATCTGATGTCGATCAACGGCGCGACGACGGCTCCTTCGGGCGGTATGGACGCCTTCGTGGGACGCGTGTCGCTGGACCTGACCAACAATGGCCAGGACGCCCTGACCTATTACGGCGGCACGGGCGACGACACCGTCACGGGCTTCGACGTCGCCGACGGCAAGGCGTGGCTGGTCGGCGCGGCCGGCAAGAACCTCGACGGCGAGGCGACGGTCGGGACCAAGGACGGCTATGTCGCCCAGCTCAATGTCGCGACCGGCGCCGTCGACTGGAGCCAGCGCCTGACGGGCAAGGACGGCTACGCCACGCCGACCTCGGTGGCGGTCGACAAGTCCGGCGCCAGCAGCCTGGACGTGCTGGGCCTGCCCTCCGGCGTGATGGACTTCACCCAGTCGGACCGCATCGTCTCGGCGACATCGGCGCGCGCCGGCGACACCTTCCAGATCCGCACGCGCGAGCGCGGCAGCCTGACGACCATCACCATCGACGCCAAGGACACGCTCGAAACCCTGGCCGACAAGGTCAAGAAGGCCTCGGGCTACCGCGCGAAGGTCGAGATCGGGACCAGCGGCAACAGCCGGGTTCTGAAGATCAGCCCCGCCTCGAACACCTCGACCCTCGAGATCGTGGCGGGCAAGGGCGGGACGGACGTGTTGAAATCCTTGGGTCTGGCCGGCGGCGTCGTTCGCGCCACGAAGCTGGACGGGGGCAAGACCGTCTCGGCCGACGGCAGCGGGCCGGTCTATGGTCTGCAACTGCCGCCGGAACTGGACCTCTCCACCGAGGACGGTCGCAAGGCCGCGACCTTGGTCGTGACGCGCGCCATGTCGCAGGTCCGCACCGCCTATCGCGAAGCCGCCGATACGGCGCTGGGCGTGAAGACCGACAGCGGATCCGGGGCGGGCAAGAGCGGCGGCGCGGTGCCGAAGTATCTCACCGACCAGATCGCCAACTACCAGGCCGCGCTGAGCCGCCTGGGCGGCTAGGTCGATCGGCTGGGAATGGGGCGCGCCCGCGCGTTTCCCCGCCCGTCGCGCTTGAAAGCGTCATCTCCGCGTCGTAGCCAGGGACCATGGACGTTCTGAAAGATCGACGGATCATCTTCGGCGGCGGCGCGGCGCTCGCGCTGTTGGCCGGTCTCGGCATCGCCGTGGCGCTGATGTCGGGCCACGACAAGAAGCCCGCCGAGGAGCCGCCCGCCTCGCGCGCCGGTCTGATCGTCGAGACCGGGCGCGACGACGACGCCAAGCTCGACCCCGCGCGGCCGCTCCGCTGCTTCGTCGGCGGCAGTTTCGTGGGCGAGATCACCCTGGCCGAATGCGCCAAGAAGAACGGGGTGGCCACCGGCGCCCTCGACGTGGGCGTCGACGAGACGGGCGCCCTGGCGGCCGCCGACCAGGCCGGCACGGTCCTGACCCCGCTGCCGCCGACCCCGACCGTTTCCGCCCCCGCCGCGCCGCCCGCGACCGCCGCGGCGACGCCGTCG
>NZ_CAMQSF010000009.1 GCF_947036865.1 uncultured Caulobacter sp.
GGTCCGCCCCGCTTCGGCGGCGGTGGCGGCGGCGGCCGTTTCGGCGGCGGCGGCCCTGGCGGCCCGGGCGGTGGCGGCGGTGGTCCCCCGCCCGGCATGATCCGGCCGGGCCAGGGTCTGCTGCAGCTCTCGATCTATCACACCTGGCGCCTGTCGGACGAAGTGACCATTCGCAAGGGGCTGCCGGTTCTCGACCAGCTCAACGGCTCGGCGATCAATTCGCGCACGGGCCAGCCCAGGCACGAGGTGCAGGTCCAGGGCGGCTACTTCAAGGACGGCGTGGGCATGCGCTTCAACGCCACCTGGAGGGCCTCGACCTGGGTCGACGGCGGCTCCACGGGCGGTCAGACGCTGTACTTCTCGGACTTGGCGACCGTCGGGGTCAATCTGTTCGCCAATTTCAGCGTCCCGCAGCGCAAGAAGTGGGTCGACAAGTATCCGCTGCTGAAGGGCGTGCAGGCCTCGCTGAACTTCGAGAACCTGTTCAACGCCAAGCAGTCGGTCCACGACCAGAGCGGCGCGACGCCGCAGGCCTATCAGCGCGACTATCTCGACCCGCTGGGCCGCACGGTGCGCCTGGGCTTCCGCAAGCTGCTCTGACCAGGGCGAGGGCGGGGCGACTTCAACCCGTCCTTAAACTGTGGGGCGTACGCTGCGGGGTCTGAACGGCCGCTCCCGGCCGGATCGGAGGCTGTCATGTCCATCATGACC
The DNA here is from genome assembly GCF_947036865.1 of uncultured Caulobacter sp. Classification (GTDB taxonomy): domain Bacteria; phylum Pseudomonadota; class Alphaproteobacteria; order Caulobacterales; family Caulobacteraceae; genus Caulobacter. Next base: position 712 of record NZ_CAMQSF010000009.1, read on the forward strand.
ACGAGCACGCGGCGGACGGGCGATCACTTCGAGCCCAGCGACGCCGACCCCCAGGTCCAGCGCCGCCTGCGCGGCTATCTGGAGCAGATCGACTATACCGCGTTCGCCTCGAACAAGGCCGTGCTGGGGGCGACCGTCGGCCGCGCCGAGGGCGAACGCTTCCAGCGTCTGGCCGTCGCCGCCGCCACCGCCCGCGCCAAGTGGGTGTCGGAAGCGGCCGCGATGGTCGACGCCGGGGCCAGTCTCTCCGAGGCGCAGGTCGCCCGGCTGGCCCATCTGCGCTCGACCTATGACGAGCTGGTCTCGGTCTACGAAGCCACCCGCCGGATGGTCGAGCGGGGCTACGTCGCCTACAAGCCAAGTCAGGCTTAGCAAGACGGACTTTTATCCGGATAATATTGACTCCGGATTTTCACCCGGGCAAAAGCGCGTCCAGGAGGACCGCATGTCCGGACGCAAGGCGCTGCTGCGCCAATACAGAGAACGCAAGGTCGAGGCCGGGATCTACGCGGTGCGCTGCGCCGTGACCGGCGAGGCATGGATCGGCGCCACGCCCGATCTATCGACTCGCCAGAGCGGGATCTGGTTCTCGCTCGGCCACGGGGCGCATCGCGAGGCGAGCCTGCAAACCGCCTGGAAGACGCATGGGCCCGACGCCTTCGTGTTCGACGCGCTGGAGGTCGTCGATATCGAGGGGCTGGACCGGTTCGGGCGCGACAGCCGGCTGAAGGCGCGCCGCTCGCACTGGATCGCGGCGCTGAACGGCAAGGGGCTGATGTGATGGAAGAGCGGTACGTTGTCTTCCAAGGCCATCGGCGCGTGGCGGCTGGATCGCGCCTTGAGGCCGCGCTGGCGGCCCAGCGCCTGGCGGGCGAGGCCGGGGTGGTGATCTTCGGACCACGCGGCGGCTCCACGGATTTCGACCTGAGCGGCGGACCCGAGGCCCTGACCGCGCGCTTGGCGCCCGCCGGCGAGGCGCCGCGCGGACGCGGCCGGCCGAAGCTGGGGGTCGTCGCCCGCGAGGTCACCCTGCTGCCGCGTCACTGGGACTGGCTGGCCGGCCAGCCGGGCGGCGCGTCGGTGGCGCTGCGCAAGCTGGTCGAGGCCGCGCGTCGCGAGCAGGAAGGCCCCGATCGCGTCCGCGCGGCGCGCGAGGCGGCCTATCGCTTCGCCTCGGCGATCGGCGGCGATCTGCCGGGCTTCGAGGAAGCCATGCGCTCCCTGTTCGCCGGAGACGCGGCCGGGTTCGAGGCGCGTATCCAGGACTGGCCGCCCGATGTCGCCGATCAGCTGCGGACCTACGCCGCCGAGGCCTTTCCGGAGGCCTGACGCGGCTCGGCCTCAGGCCTTGGGCTGCAACAGGTCCCAGCGGTTGCCGTAGATATCCTCGAACACCGCCACCGAGCCATAGGCCTCGTGGCGCGGCGCCTCCAGGAACCGGACGCCGGCGGCGGTCATGCGCGCGTGATCGCCGGCGAAGTCGTCCGTATGCAGAAAGAGCCAGACGCGCCCGCCGCCCTGGCGACCGATCGCCTCGGCCTGCTCGCCGGTCGCCCGAGCCAGCAGGATGTCCGCGCCGTCAGTTCCTGGCGACACCACCACCCAGCGCTTGCCGCCGCCCATGTCGGTGTCCTCGACGAGCGTGAAGCCCACCTTGCCGACATAGAAGGCGATCGCCTCGTCATAGTCGGCGACCAGCAGGGAGACGAGGGCGACGCGGCGGGCCATGGGGCGACTCCGTTTAGGGAGCCGCCTGCATACCATGCGTCCGGGTGAGCGAGGACGGCCGCGCCGCTAGCCGCCCGTATAGCCCCCGATGATCGGCAGAATCTCGCCGGTGATGAAGCTGGCGGTCTGGGGCGAGGCCAGGAAGACATAGGCCGGGGCGATCTCCTCCGGCTGGGCGGCGCGCTTCATCGGGGTCTGGGAGCCGAACTCGGCGACCTGCGGCGCCATCTTGTCCGCAGGGTTCAGCGGGGTCCAGACCGGGCCGGGGGCCACGGCGTTGACGCGGATCCCCTTCTTGACCAGGTGCGTGGCCAGCGAGCGGGTGAAGGCGTGGATGCCGCCCTTGGTCATCGAATAGTCCAGCAGGTCCTTGTTGCCGAGCAGGCCGGTGACCGAGCCGGTGTTGATGATCGAGCCGCCGTTGGGCAGGTGCTTCACCGCCGCCTTGGCCATGTGGAAATAGCCGTAGAGGTTGGTGCGGAGCGTGCGGTCGAAGTGCTCTTCCGTCAGGTCCTCGAAGTCGGTGACGTGCTCCTGGAACGCGGCGTTGTTGACCAGCACGTCGAGGCGGCCGAGTTCCGCGACGGTCTTTTCGACCGCGCTTCGAGCGTACTCCGGGTCGGCGACGTCGCCGGGCAGCAGGATGGCGCGGCGGCCCTCCAGCTCGACGGCCAGGCGGGTCTGCTCGGCGTCCTCGTGCTCGTTCAGATAGGCGATGGCGACATCCGCGCCCTCGCGGGCGAACAGCACCGCCACCGAGCGGCCGATGCCGCTGTCGGCGCCGGTGATCAGCGCGACCTTGTCCTGCAGCTTGCCCGAGCCCTTGTAGTACGGCGCGTCGTACATCGGCTGAGGATCGAGCTTGCTTTCCTCGCCCGGCTTGGCCTGGTGCTGCCGGGGGAACGGCGGAGCGGGGTAGGGGCGGGCGCCGGCCTGCATGGCCTGGCTCTTCTGGCCCTCGTCGCCAGCGTCCTCCGATTGGAAGGAGCGCTCCTCCTTGGCGTCCAGCGGAGCCTGGATATCGCGATAGGCCTGGGCGACGCGGTCGCCGGTCTCTTCGAATTCGGGAGTCTGGGTCTCGGCCACGGCGCGGTCTCCTGTGAGAGGGGGAGCCCGGAGAACCGCTGGGGTGGCGCGATGTTCCAAGCGTCACTACATGCGGGCTTGCCTAGAAATCGGGCATGGGCCAGTTTCGCGCCCTTCTTTGACACGGGTGACCCCATGCCGCGCGACGCGGCCGAAGCGATGCTTCCGCCGAAGCGATCGCGCGGCCCGATCATGACCGACCTTCTCGAACTGCTCCGCCTGGCGGGGCCGGTCGTGCTGTCGCGCCTGGGGATCATGGTCATGGGCCTGACCGACGCGATCGTCGTCGGCCACTTCTCCGCGCGGCAGCTGGGCTTCCACGCCATGGCCTGGGCGCCGACCTCCGTGGCGGTCACCGCCACGGTCGGACTGCTGGTCGGGATCCAGGTGATGACGGCGCGCGCCATCGGGGCCGGCAATCCGCACGAGACCGGGGCGGTGCTGCGGCGCGGCCTGGTCTATTCCGGCTGGCTCGGCGTCGGCTCGGCCCTGGTCCTGGCGCTGCTGGGGCCGCTGTTCCTGCACGCGCTGGGCCTGAAGGACGGCCTCGCCGACGGCGCGACCGCGCCCTTGGTCGTCTTCTCGCTGTCCCTGCCGGTCTACGCGGTGTCGGTGGCCTTGACCTTCTGGTTGGAGGGCCTGGGCCGACCCGGTCCCGGCGCGGCGATGATGTGGCTGGCCAATCTGGTCAACCTCGGCGCCAACCTGCTGTTCGTGCCGGGAGCCTTCGGCCTGCCCGCGATGGGCGCCGTCGGCGGCGCGTGGTCGACCTTCGTCGCCCGCACGGCGCTGGCCCTGGCCCTGGGCGTCTATGTGCTGCGGATGAAGGACTCCCGGACCCTCGGCGTGTTCGACAAGCCCGCCCGCGATCGGCCCGCCGAGGTCGAGCAGCGTCGCATCGGCTACGGCGCCGGCGCGTCGAACTTCTTCGAGGTCTCGGCCTTCGCCGGCATGAACCTGGTCTGCGGCTGGATCGGCAGCCTCGCCGTGGCGGCCTACGCCGTGGTGCTGAACGTCTCGGCCATCGTCTTCATGGTGCCGCTGGGCGTGGCGACGGCGACCGCCGTGCAGGTCGGGCGGGCCTATGGCGCGCGCGATCCGGAAGGCATGAAGCGGGCGGGCTGGATCGCCTTCGCGGCGATCGCGGTGGTCGGGATCGTGTTCGGCCTGATGCTCTATCCGCTCAGGGCTTGGGTGGCGCTGGCCTATACCACCGACCCGGCCGCCCTGACCCTGATCCTGCCGGCCATGGCGCTGTCCTGCCTGTTCTTCGCGCCCGACGCGGTGCAGGTGGTGGCGGCCCAGGCGCTGCGGGCGCGGGGCGAGGTGTGGATCCCGACCGTGACCCACCTGATCAGCTACGCCCTGGTCATGGGGCCGCTGGCCTGGTGGCTGGCGATCCCCAGGGGCATGGGCCTGAACGGGGTGCTGATCTCGATCATCGTCACCAGCTTCCTGGCGGCGGCGTTCCTGGTCGGACGGTTCCGGATGCTGGACTGGCGGGATCGAAGGGCGGCCCAGAACGCGTAGCGACCGTGCCGCGTCCTCACCCTTCGACAGGCTCAGGGTGAGGACGATTGCAGACGCTTGCAGTAGAGATCCTCACCCTGAGCTTGTCGAAGGGCGAGGGTCTCGGTTCCACTAAGCCCCCAGGATCCAGCCTTCCTCCGCCTCCGCCGCCGCCAGCGCCTCGTCCGACAGCCCCTTCGGCGCGGCGAAGAGCGCGCCGAGCTTGCCGGTCTCGTCCAGCTTGGCGAAGTGCTCGGCCAGGCTGCGCACCTGGGCCAGATCCTTGACCTCGCCGGCCGACGCGGCCGCCTTGAGCAGCGACGGATAGACCTCGGCCACGACCACGGCCACGCCGTCGAGATCGGCGTCGGTCAGGGCCTTGAAGCCCGTTTCGAACGGCCACACCCGCACGGCCTCGCCGCGCGCGTCCTTCAGCCGGCGCACGGCCGGGATGCCCATGATCGCCTGACCGCCGACCGAGCCGTTGTAATAGAGCTTCCAGATCGAGTGCGCGCCCTTGGCGGCCTCGTCGGCATGGCGGAACTCCGGCAGGTCGCCCTCGCCATGCTCGCGCGCCCGCTTGGGCTGCAGGGTGGTCAGGGCGTCCTTGGGCGGGCAGCCCCAGAACGGGAAGGGGCCCCCGGTCAGGCGGCGGTTGATCTCCGAGCCGACGCCGAAGCGGTTGTTGGTGTTGTCGGCCTTGTCCTTGACCATCTTGGCCAGCTGGTCCCAGACCGCGCGCCAGGGCGTCTCGCCCGGCAAAGCCAGGGCTTGGGCCAGGCCGCGCGGGAAGCCCAGCGGGAAGTCGAAGCCGACCAGGGCCCGCTCGCCGCGCTTCTTCAGGTCGTCGAGGATGGCGGCCAGGCGCGTCTCGGCCTCGGCGCGGGTGGCGGGATTGAAGCTCTCGAAGATCAGGCGGAAGCGCACGTCGCGCTTGAGCACGCCGATCCAGATGGAGTCGGCGCCGGTGGTCGGCTTGGCCGCCGCGCTCCAGTCGACGATCACATAGGCGCTGAACAGACGCGACACGGGGCGAAGCTCCGAGAGAGAAACGAAGTCGCGCTTCTACTCTTCCGGCCGCGCCCCGGCCAGATCATCAAAGCGCTTGACGCGCCGATATCAGGCGGCGTCGCGGACCTTGGCGGTGGGGCCGATCGGCCGGCCGTCGCGGGCGAACCAGCGGATCGGCGGCTCGCAGGCCGGACCCAGGGCGGCGCGGACGATGGCCGGCGGGCGGCGTTCCTCCGGCGTCATGAACAGGCCGTTGGCCTTCAGCTTCAGGCCGGCGACCTTGTGCGCGCCCAGCATGGTCAGCGGCACGGCCAGAACCAGGCCCAGCAGGATCGGGGCGGTCGAGGTGAAGAGGTCCGGCGTGAACCAGAACACCGAGGCCAGGATCAGTCCGGTGACGCTGATCCAGCCCATGGCGGCCGAGGCCTCCTTGAAGCTGACCTTGTCGGCGTCGCGACGCTGGGTGGCCCAGCCGCCGACCTTGCCGGCCAGGATCTCGACGATGGCCCGGGTCTGGGTGAACATCAGCATCGGGGCCACGAGGGCCGAGAGCAGCATCTCGATCGCCAGGCCGGCGGCCACGCGGCGCTTGCCGCCGAAGCCCTTGATCTCCTGCTTGCGCGAGAAGACCAGGATCGAGCCCATGATCTTGGGCCCGAACAGCAGCAGGAAGGTGATGATCATCGCCCAGGCGGTGGCCTGGATCTCGCGCCAGTCGATCAGGGCGTGGGCGGCGGCCTGCAGGTCGGCCATGGTGAAGGCGGCCTTCTTCAGCTCGGGCATCAGCGCGCGCGAGGTGACGCCCGCCGACAGCGCCACGAACCACAGCGGCGACAGGGCGTAGCTGAGCACGCCGATCACCAGGTGCATCCGGCTCATCCAGTGCAGGCCGGGCAGGGCGACCAGCGGCACATGCTGGATATTGCCCCGGCACCAGCGCCGGTCGCGGGTGGCGAAGTCCAGCAGGTTCGAGGGGCTCTCCTCGTAGGAGCCCTCCAGATAGGGGGCCAGGTGCACGCTCCAGCCGCCGCGGCGCAGCAGGGCGCTTTCGAGGGCGTCGTGGCTCATCACCTCGCCGCCGAACGGCTTGGGGCCGGCGAGGTGCGGCAGGCCGCAGGTCTCGGCGAAGGCGCGGGTGCGCACGATGGCGTTGTGGCCCCAGAACGAGCTCTCGCTTCCCGACCACCACGCCAGGCCCGTCCAGGCGACGCGGCCGTAGAGGCGCGTGGCGAACTGCAGGGTGCGGGCGAAGATCGTCTGGCCGTTGATGATCATCGGCATGGTCTGGATCAGGCCGGCGCCCGGGTGACGCTCCATGGCGTCGGCCAGGCGGACCATGGCCTCGCCGGTCATCAGGCTGTCGGCGTCCAGCACCAGCATGTGCTCGTAGGCGCTGCCCCACCGGCGGACCCAATCGGCGACGTTGCCGGCCTTGCGGCCCGTGTTTTCCTTGCGGATCCGATAGTAGACGTTGCTGTGCGCCTCGCGGCGGAAGCGGGCGAAGCAGGCCTGCTCGGCCAGGGCCACCTGGGCGTCGCGGGTGTCGCTGAGCACGAAGATGTCGAAGTGCCGGCTCATGCCGGTCTCGGCGATCGAGGCGTCCATGGCGCGAAGGCGCGCGAAGACGGCGGCGGCGTCCTCGTTGTGCACCGGCATCAGGATGGCGGTGCGGGTGTGCAGCTTGGGCATCGGGGCCGCGCCGTCGATGCCGAGCGGGTCCTTGGGTTTGCCCAGCAGGATCACGAAACCGGCCACGGCGGTGCAGAACCACAGCGACAGGGCCAGGAACAGCGGGGCCAGCAGGGTCAGAACGACCGCCTCCAGCCGGGTCACGCCGCCCAGCGCGATAGTGTCGTAGCTGGCCTTCCAGCCGGCGAAGCCCATGGCGAGCGTGGCCAGGGCGATGATCCAGCGGCGCAGCGTCATGTTGGCGACCAGCGCGGTGGCCCGGCGCGGACCGCCTTGCCAGAAGCCCAGGGGCTGGACCGGCATGGCCAGGGGCACTTCGGCGGGGATCTCGACCGTATCTCGGCGAACAACCTGATCGAGGGTCACGCTCGTGGAGGAGCGCACGTCGAAGAGGGAGGAGCGATCGCTCATGTCGTCAGATCTCGGAATGATCCGGCGCGGAGATCCGCCGGTTGGGACCTACAGTAAAACCTCGATCACAAATTCGCTACCGGAAATCACGCGGATTTCGCAGTTGCGAGAAAAAAGTCGGGCGGGACGGAGCTCGCCGCTGGCGGGAAGTCGTCGGAACCCATGGATTCCAGGGCTTTCCCTAAACTGACTTGCTGTTCGGCGCGCCGACAGCGGCGGTCGCGGGGCGGGTGGAGCATGCGCGTGCTCGCCCCGAAGGCGAAGACCACGCCCGTCTAGCGCTCGCCTCGGCGCGACTCGGCGGCCGCGAACGCGCGCGCGCGGCTCTCCGGCCTCACGCACGATCACGGCCTCGCGAGCGGCGAGAGTCTAGGCGCGCACCGCCGCGTGCAGCGCCTTCAGCGTCTTCAGCAGGGCCGCCGCGCCGTCCAGAGGCAGGCAGCTGGGGCCGTCGCACAGGGCGCTGTCCGGGTCGGGATGGAACTCCAGGAACACCGCGTCCGCGCCCGCGGCGATCGCGGCCTTGGCGATGATCGGCACGCCGGCGCGGCGTCCGCCGGTCGAGGCGCCGCCGGTGCGCGGATCGGCGCCCGGCAGCTGCACGGCGTGGGTGGCGTCGATGCTGACCGGCGCGCCCAGGCGGCGCATCTCCTCGATGCCCAGCATGTCGACCACGAGGTTGTTGTAGCCGAACGAGGAGCCGCGCTCGCACAGCACGATCTCGACGCCGGGCGCGGCCTCGCGCGACTTGTCGATGATGTTCTTGCAGTCCCAGGGGGCGATGAACTGGGCCTTCTTGACGTGAAGGATGCCCTCCTGAGCGGCGGTCGCGCGGGCGGTGGCGACGATCAGGTCCGTCTGGCGGCACAGGAAGGCGGGGATCTGCACGAGGTCGGCGACGGCCGCGACGGGCTCGGCCTGGTAGGGCTCGTGCAGGTCGGTGGCGATCGGCGCGTTCAGCTGGCGCTTGACCTCGGCCAGCATTTTCAGGCCCTCGTCCAGGCCCGGGCCGCGATAGCTCTTGATCGACGAACGGTTGGCCTTGTCGAAGCTGGCCTTGAACACATAGGGCAGGGCGAGCTCGGCGCAGACCGCCTTCAGCTCGCGGCCGACCTCGAGCGCCAGGTCCAGGTTCTCCAGAACGTTCAGGCCGGCGATCACCGCCAGCGGCTGGCCGTCGCCGATCGAGAGGTTCCAGCGCTTGAGGTGGGCGACGGGCATTTGAATCTCCTGGGGGCGGACGGTGGTCATCTACCCCCAGGAGATGTCGGGAACTAGCCCAGTTTGACCAGCATCTTGCCCAGGTTCTCGCCGGTGAAGAGCTTGAGGAACGCGTCGGGCGCGCGCTCGACGCCGTCCTCGACGGTCTCCTTCCAGGTGATCTTCCCGGCCTTGATCCACTCGGCCATGTCCTTGGCGAATTGCGGGAACAGGTCGGCGTGGTTCGAGACGATGAAGCCCTCCAGGCGCAGGCTCTTGCCCACGGCCTGGATGATGTTCGGCGGGCCTTCCGGCTTACCGGTCTCGTTGTATTGCGAGATCATGCCGCACAGGGCGAAGCGGGCGAACGGACGGGCCGAGTTGATCGCCGCTTCCAGGTGCACGCCGCCGACGTTCTCGAAATAGACGTCGATACCCTTGGGCGCGACCTTGGCCAGTTCGGCCACGACGTCCGGCGTGGCCTTGTAGTCGATGACGTGATCGACGCCGATCGACTTCAGGAAGGCGACCTTCTCGGACCCGCCGGCCGAGCCGATCACGGTGTGGCCCTTCAGCTTGGCGATCTGGCAGACGACCGAGCCCACCGCGCCGGCGGCGGCCGAGACGAAGACGACGTCGCCGTCCTTCAGCGCCGCGATGCGCAGCAGGCCGACATAGGCGGTGAGGCCGGGCATGCCGACCACGCCCAGGAACGCCTGGGGCGGCAGGCCGTGCGTCTCGATCTTGGTAATCGCGCCGAGGCCGCCGCCGGCCAGGGCCTTGGGATGGGCGTTGTAGTATTCCCGCCAGCCGAACATCGAATTGACGATGTCGCCCGGCTTGAAGTCCGGATCGTTGGAGGCGACGACCTGGCCGATCGCGCCGCCCTGCAGGGCCTGGCCCAGCTGGAACGGGGGCACGTAGCTGGGGCGATCATACATGCGGCCGCGCATGTAGGGATCGACCGACATCCACAGGTTCTTGACCTGGATCTCACCGTCGCCGGGCGCGGGCAGGTCGACGCTGGCCAGTTCGAAGTCCGACGCCTGGGGCATGCCGACGGGGCGGCTCTTGAGGCGGATTTCGCGCGAGGTGGTCATGAGGGTCCTCCCTGTTCGGCGTTGAGCGCCGCCGGTTCAAACGGATGTTTAGCGCGCCCTTACGCAAGTCTCCAGTGCTTCTAAGCGCCCCCAAAGCGCGGTAGACAGCCGGCCATGACTCAAGCGCGCTCTCCTGCTTCTCCGCTTCGGGCCGGCGTCGTCGGCGCCGGGGTGTTCGGCGGCTATCACGCCAAGAAGTACGCAGAGCTAGAGGGCGTCGCGCTCGTGGGCGTCTACGATATCGACCTCGCCCGCGCCGAGGCGCTGGCCGGGTCGCTGGGCGCACGGGGCTTCGACGACCTGGACGCCTTCCTGGCCGCTGTCGACGTGGTCACGGTCGCCGCGCCGGCGGTGCACCACGCCGCGCCGGCCCTGGCGGCGTTGAAGGCCGGCAAGCCGGTCTATTCGGAAAAGCCTCTGGCCGTGACCCCGGAGGACGCCGACAGGATGGTCGCCGCCGCCGCCAAGGCCGGGCTGCCGCTGGCCTGCGGCCATCAGGAGCGCGTGGTGTTCCAGGCCATGGGCCTGCTCGACATTCCCGAACAGCCGCTGCGCCTGGAGGCGGTGCGCCGCGGCACGCCGTCCGACCGCAATCTCGACGTCTCGGTGGTGCTGGACCTGATGATCCACGACATCGACCTGGCGCTCGCGCTCTGCGACGGCGAGCCGATCGCCGTGGAAGGCGAGGGGGCGATCACCCGTTCGACCTCTCTGGACTGGGTCAAGGCCGAGGCCACCTTCGACAACGGCTTCACGGCCGTGTTCGACAGCTCCCGCGTCGCCGAGGCCCGCGAGCGGACGATGAAGGTCGTCTATCCGTCGGGCGAGGTCGAGATCGACTTCCTGCAGCGCACCTTCCGCAACACCACGCCCTATCCGCTGATCGAGAACTTCACCGAGACCCCGGCCGGCAAGGACCCCCTGGGCCTGTCGGTGGCCGGCTTCCTGGCGGCCGTTCGGGGCGAAGCGCCCCGGCCGGTGGTGACCGGCGAGGAGGCGGCGCGAGCGCTGGATCTCGCGCTGGCGGTGGAACAGGCGGTCGAAGGGTGAAGGGTCTGATCGTGCGCCCTGGTCGCTTAAGGACGGTTCGGCCGCAAGGAAAATCCGCGTTCACGACGCTTCTTCGGTAAAAACTGGGCGCGAAACTCTTCCGCCGAACTCCGCCATGGGCTAAGCCCGGCGCTCGTATTTCGAAGGGCGTTGCCATGACCAAGAAACCCGACGGCACCTGGGACAAGTCGAACCTGCCCAGCCGCCACGTGACCGAGGGGCCGGCCCGGGCGCCGCACCGCTCGTACTACTACGCCATGGGTCTTGGCACGCGCGACATCGCCCAGCCGTTCGTCGGCGTAGCCTCGTGCTGGAACGAGGCGGCGCCCTGCAACACCGCCCTGAACCGTCAGGCCGCCGCGGTGGCCGACGGGGTCAAGCGGGCCGGCGGCACGCCGCGTCAGTTCAACACCATCACCGTGACCGACGGCATCGCCATGGGCCACGAGGGCATGCGCAGCTCGCTGGCCAGCCGCGACGTGATCGCCGACTCGGTCGAGCTCTCCATGCGCGGCCACGGCTATGACGCTCTCGTCGGCCTGGCGGGGTGCGACAAGAGCCTGCCCGGCATGATGATGGCCATGCTGCGCCTGAACGTGCCGAGCGTGTTCCTGTATGGCGGTTCGATCCTGCCCGGCCGCCTGGACGGCAAGGACATCACCGTGCAGGAGGTCTTCGAGGCCGTCGGCCAGTTCGCGGCCGGCGCGATCAGCGAGGAGCGCCTCTGCCAGGTCGAGAAGCACGCCTGTCCGTCCGACGGCGCTTGCGGCGGCCAGTTCACCGCCAACACCATGGCCTGCGTGTCCGAAGCGATCGGCCTGGCTTTGCCGCTGTCGTCGGCCCTGCCGGCGCCGTACACCGACCGCGACGCCTATGCCGTGGCCTCGGGCGAGGCGGTGATGCGGCTGATCGAGCAGAACATCCGCCCGCGCGACATCTGCACCCGCAAGGCGTTCGAGAACGCCGCCGTCGTGGTGGCCGCGACCGGCGGCTCGACCAACGGCGCCCTGCACCTGCCGGCCATGGCGCATGAGTGCGGCATCGAATTCACCCTCAAGGACGTGGCCGAGATCGCCGCCCGCACGCCCTACATCGCCGACCTGAAGCCCGGCGGCCGCTACGTGGCCAAGGACATGGGCGAGGCCGGCGGCGTGCCGATGCTGCTCAAGACCCTGCTGGACGCCGGCCTGCTGCATGGCGACTGCATGACCGTCACGGGCAAGACCCTGGCCGAGAACCTGGCCGACGTGGTCTGGCGCGACGATCAGGACGTGATCCGCCCGGTCTCCAACCCGCTGTCGCCGACCGGCGGAGTCGTCGGCTTGTGGGGCTCGCTGGCCCCCGACGGCTGCATCGTCAAGGTGGCGGGCCTGAAGCACCAGACCCATCGCGGCCCGGCCCGGGTGTTCGATGGCGAGCAGGCCTGTTTCGAGGCGGTCAGCAACCGCGACTACAAGGAGGGCGACGTGCTCGTAATCCGCTACGAGGGGCCCAAGGGCGGTCCGGGCATGCGCGAGATGCTGTCGACGACGGCGGCGCTGTACGGCCAGGGCGTGGAGAACATCGCCCTGATCACCGACGGCCGGTTCTCGGGCGCCACGCGCGGTCTCTGCATCGGTCACGTGGGGCCGGAAGCGGCCGTCGGCGGCCCGATCGCTCTGGTCAAGGACGGCGACATCATCGCCATCGACGCCCAGGCGGGCACGATCGAGCTGGAGGTCGACGCCGACGAGCTGGCCCGGCGCAAGGCCGAATGGACCCCGCGCACGACCAATTACAACAGCGGCGCGATCTGGAAGTTCGCCCAACTGGTCGGCCCGGCCCACCTGGGCGCGGTGACCCACCCCGGCGCGGCGGCCGAGACCCACGTCTATATGGACCTGTAGGTCTCCCTCGCGCTCGCGAACGAAAAGGCCGCCGCCCGGGCTGGGCGGCGGCCTTGTTGTTTGGTCGCTGAGCGCTCACGGCCTTCGCGGAAGCCGTCCTCGCCCTTCGACAGGCTCAGGGTGAGGACGACTGTCGGGCCCCTGGCGCAAAATCCTCATCCTGAGCCTGTCGAAGGACGAGGATTTCCGTCCGAACCAGGGTCCGGGTCGCGCCGCTACAGGCTGACCTGCGTTCCCAGCTCCACGACCCGCCCCGGCGGCAGGTGGAAGAAGGTGGTCGGGTCGGCGGCGTTGCGCGTCAGGAAGGTGAACAGCTTGCGCTTCCAGGCGGGCAGGGCGTCCTGGGCCACCGACGGCACCACCGTTCGGCGGCTGACGAAGAACGACGTCGACATGATGTCGAACTTCAGGCCCTGCTTGCGGCACACCGCCAGCGCCTTGGGCAGGTTCGGGCTCTCCATGTAGCCGTAGTGCAGGGTGACCAGCCAGAACCGCTCGTCCAGCTTCTGGGTCTCGATGCGCTGTTCGTCGGCGACATACGGCGTGGTCTCGTTGACCACGCGAAGCAGCACGTTGCGCTCGTGCAGCACCTTGAAGTGCTTGAGGCTGTGCATCAGGGCCGGCGGCGTCGTGTCCGGGTCGGCGGTCAGGTAGACGGCGGTGCCGGGCGTCGAGGCGGCCGGCCGGCGGGCGATCATCTCGCGGAAGTCGGCGAAGGGCAGGCCGTCCTTGCTGAGCTTGGCGCGCAGACGCTCGGTCGCCGTGACGAAGATCGACATCAACAGGCAAAGGCCCGCGCCGAGGGCCAGCGGCGCCCAGCCGCCGGTCAGCACCTTCAAGAGGTTGGCGACGAAGAAGGTCAGGTCCAGGGCCAGCAGCGGCACGATCAGGGCCAGGGCGGCCCACAGGCTCCACTTCCACACATGACGCACGACGATGAAGGCCAGCATGGTCGTGACGACCATCGTGCCCGTGACCGAGATGCCGTAGGCGTGGGCCAGGGCGCTGGACGAGCGGAACGACAGCACCACCAGCACCACGCCGACGAACAGCAGCCAGTTGATCGGCGCGACATAGATCTGGCCGGCTTCGGTGGTCGAGGTGATCTTGATGTCCATGCGGGGCAGCAGGCCCAGCTGGATCGCCTGCTGGGTCAGCGAGAAGGCGCCGGTGATCACCGCCTGGCTGGCGATGACCGTGGCCAGGCCCGAGAACAGCACCAGCCCGAAGCGCCACTGATGGGGGGCCATCAGGAAGAACCAGTCGGCGTTGGGCAGGGCATGGCCCGCGGCCTCGGCGGCCGCCAGGGCCTTGGAGGCCAGCGCGGCCTGGCCGAAATAGTTCAGAGCCAGCATCGGCAGGGCCAGGCTGAACCAAGAGAACTGGATCGGCCCCCGCCCGAAGTGGCCCATGTCGGCGGTCAGGGCCTCGGCGCCGGTCACGGTCAGGAACACCGCGCCCATGACCATGAAACCGGTCAGGCCGTGATGGGTCAGGAAATAGACGGCGTAGGTCGGCGACAGGGCCGCCAGCACGCTGGGATCGTCCTTGATGTGCCACACGCCCATCGCGCCCAGGCACAGGAACCAGGCGACCATGACCGGGCCGAAGACGCCGGCCACCTTGGCCGTGCCCTTGGCCTGGAAGGTGAAGAGGGCGGTCAGGATCACCAGGCTGGTGATGATCACCTCCTGGGTGCCGAACCAGCCGTCGAAGCCGCGCACCGACTTTAGGCCCTCGACGGCCGACAGGACCGAGATGGCGGGCGTGATCACGCCGTCGCCATAGAACAGCGCCGCGCCGATCGCGCCGAGCGCGAAGATCAGGCGGGTGCGGCCCGCCGCGCCCTGCTGGGCCAGGGCCATCAGCGACAGCACGCCGCCTTCGCCCTTGTTCGAGGCGCGCATCAGGAAGAGGACGTATTTGACCGTCACCACCAGGATCAGCGCCCAGAGCGCCAGCGACAGCACGCCCATGATTTCCGCCCGCACCAGGCCGTCGCGGGCGGCTTCGGCCAGCGCGTCGCGGAAGGCGTAGAGGGGGCTGGTGCCGATGTCGCCGAACACGACGCCGACGCTGCCCAGCGCCAGCGGCCAGAAACGCGAGCTCGCGTGGCCGTGGTGGGAGGTCTGCGATGTCGGGGAAACGGTGTCGGACGCGGCGAGGGGGTCTTTACCCGCCATGGGGGCTCGAGGCTCCAAAGCGCCGGTTCAGGACCGGCGGCGGCGCTTTACGCCCGCCGCTGCGTCGCAGCAATGGAAAAAATTGACGCGGCGGGCGGCCATGCCGAAAGCGTGATCCGGCTCAATCATCGAACGGCAGCTCGTCCTGGTCGCTGGCGGTTTCCCGGCGCGCCTTGGAAACCGGCTTATAGGCGGGTTGTGGCGGCGGCTCGGGGTTCGCGGCGCGGTCGTCTTCGTCCCAGGGCGGATCGTCGAAACCTTCGAGCGGAAGGGCCGGCGCGGCCGGCGGGCGCGCGGGGGGCGGCGCGGTTGGACGCGACGCGGGCGAAGCTCGGCGCGCTTCGCTGAACGACGATCGACGCGCCAGCGGCGGCGGCGTGTCGGGCAGGGGCGGAGGCGGGGTGTCGAAATCGTCGTCGTCGTCCTCGAAGTCGTCGACGGTTTCGGGTACTGGCGGCGGCGCGGTCCGCGCGGCGACCACCGGCTCGGCGACGACCGTCGCGGAGGGGCGCGGCGGCAGCGGGCGGCGCACGATCGCCTCGCAGCGGGCCAGCCAGCGATTGGCCTCCTGCATCAGCTCGGCCGGCGAGCGGCTCTCGCGCCGCTGCTCGTCGCCGGGCGCCCAGAGGTCGAGCCTGAAGTCGGGGTGGCGGGGATCGTCGAAGATCAGCCGCAGAGTGACCGTCTGGGCCTGGGGCGCGACATGGTCGATGGCCCGGCGGCCCTCCCCACGGAAAACACGCCCCATCACCTGGCCGTCGACCACCAGCTCCGCGCCGATCAGCTCGTCCAGGCGATAGATCAGGCACCAGGCGCCGCGATCCCAGGCGACGGCCAGGAGGTTGGTGTCGAACGAGAAGCCCGCGCCGCGTCCGCGGCCGCGCGCGACGACGACGCCCTCCGGCTCGCTCTTCAGGACATTGCGCAGGGCCCGGCGGATGCGCCGGTCCTCGTCGCCGTACCAGATGGCCAGGCTGCCCAGGAACGTCACCGCCGAGCCGGCGATGGCCACGAACAGCAAAAGACGCGCGAGCTCGCTCATGGCCACGCAGGCTAGCGGGAGTCCTGATTCCCCAACAGTGGGCCACTAGAGCCTGACTGTTTCGAATGGGATCATTCGAAACAGACGGGCTCGGTCTCTAACATCTAGAGCGTGCTAGCCGCCGAAACCGCTCACACTTTCGGCTATCACGCTCTAGTCGCGGAAGTGGCCGACCACGGGGACGTGGTCCGACGGCTTTTCCTTGTCGCGCTCGTCGCGGTGGATGACGAGACCGGTCAACCGATCGGCGGCCTGCGGCGACAGCAGCAGGTGGTCGATGCGGATGCCGAGGTTCCTCTGCCAGGCGCCGGCCTGGTAGTCCCAGAAGGTGTAGCCGCCCGGCGATCCGTCGGCCTGCATGTAGGCGTCGGCGAGGCCCAGGTTCTTCAAGGCCCGGAAGGCCGCGCGGCTCTCCGGTTGGAACAGGGCGTCGCCCGTCCAGGCCTCGGGATTGGCGACGTCCTCGGGCTCGGGGATGACGTTGTAGTCGCCGGCGATGACCAGCGGCTCCTCGAAGGCCAGCAGCGCCCGGGCATGGGCGTGCAGGCGGCGCATCCAGGCCAGCTTGTAGGCGAACTTCTCCGTGCCGATCGGATTGCCGTTGGGCAGATAGATGCCGACGACCCGGAACGGGACCGGCGCGGCAATCACCGCCTCGACATAGCGCGCCTGCTCGTCGACCTCGTCCTCGGACAGGAAGGGCAAGCCCTTGCGGACGTCCTCGACGGGGAATTTCGACAGCAGCGCCACGCCGTTATAGGTCTTCTGGCCGTGGACCACGACATTATAGCCAAGCCTTTCAAAGGCTTCGGCCGGGAATTTCTCGTCGACGCACTTGATCTCCTGCAGCACGGCGACGTCCGGCGCTTCTGATTCGAACCACGCCAGCACGCCTTCCAGGCGAGCGTTGATCGAATTGACGTTCCAGGTGGCTATACGCATTGACGGCTCCAAACTGCGGCGGGAGGCTAGAGGCCATGAAGGTCGCGCTCAAGTCGGGCGGTAAACCCATCGATCGCGCGCAGCTGGCGTTGATGGCGCTGGCGACGGGCGTCTGCCTGGCGTTCGCGGTGCTGGGCGGCGTGATGGCGATCTTTACGCCGCTGGTCTTCGACCGCGTCGGCAATCGGCTCAACCCGATCGCCTGGCTGGGCTTCGCCTTCGCCGCCTCGTTCTGGGCGGTGTGCCTGCTGGCGCCGCTGGCCGGCTGGATCCTGTGGCGCAAGGGCGCGACGCCGCTGGCTTGGGCCGCGATGGCCGTGCCCCTGGCCTGGGGCGCCGTGGCGTTGACCCTGCTGCAGTTCGTGCCGGCTTAAGGGGCGGGAAGGGTAAGCAATCTCCCTTCCCCCTCGATGGGGGAAGGGCGGGTATGGCGGTGATGCGCCCTCAGATCGAAAAGCTCACCCCGCAGCCGCAGCTGGACTTGGCGTTCGGGTTCCTGACCCGGAACTCCGCCCCGGCCAGCTCGTCGACGAAGTCGATCTCCGAGCCCTTCAAGAGCGCCAGGGAGACGACGTCCACCAGGGCCGCCGCGCCGTCGCGCTCGACCTTGAGGTCGTCGTCCTCGACGCTATCCACCAGATCGAAGCGGTACTGGAAACCCGAGCAGCCGCCGCCGTCGACGGCGACGCGCAGCATCAGGGGGCGGCCCTCGCTGGCGGCGATGGCCTTGATCCGCCGGGCGGCGTTTTCGGAAAGCGTTAAGTCGGCTTGGGTCATGGGCTGTGGAAAACTTACCTTCGGACTATATGAGGGCGTCGCGGCCTCTTCGGAAGAGGCCAAATCGTCCAAGGCGATAAAGGCGGTTCATGAGCCAGGCTTCGTATTTCGTTCCCCGCGCGCCCTATGCCGAGGATCCCTTCAGGTCGAAGGGGCGCCGCTTCAAGGAGGACGAAAGCCGTACGCGCACGCCGTTCGCCCGCGATCGTGACCGCATCATCCACACCTCGGCCTTCCGCCGGCTGAAGGAAAAGACCCAGGTGTTCGTGGCGCACGAGGGCGACAATTTCCGCACCCGCCTGACCCACTCGCTGGAAGTGGCCCAGGTGGCTCGCTCTCTGGCCACCGCGCTGGGCCTGGACGCGGATCTGGCCGAAACCATCGCTTTGGCTCATGACCTCGGCCATCCGCCGTTCGGCCACGCCGGCGAGGACGAGCTCGAGATCCAGATGCGGCCCTATGGCGGCTTCGACCACAACGTCCAGACCTTCCGGGTCGTGACCGAGCTGGAGCATCGCTATCCGGACTTTCTCGGTCTCAACCTGACCTGGGAGACCCTGGAGGGGATCATCAAGCACAACGGTCCGGTGACCAACAAGCTGGGCAAGCCGTCGTGGAAGGCGATCTCGAAGTACGACAACGAGTACGAGCTGGGCCTGGACGGCTGGGCCTCGGCCGAGGCCCAGGTCGCGGCCCTGGCCGACGACATCGCCTACAACAACCACGACGTCGACGACGGCGTCACCGCCGGTCTCTTCACGCTCGACGAACTGATGGACGTGCCGCTGATCGGCCCGATCCTGGCCGCGGTGAAGAGCGAGCGCCCCGAGCTCGACCCGCGCCTGACTCACCTGGAAGCCGTGCGGCGCATGATCGGGGCCATGGTCGACGATGTGATGGGCGAGACCCTGCAGCGGGCCGCCGCCAGCGGCGTCGCCTCGGCCGACGAGGTTCGCGCCCTCGACCACGCCCTGGTCGCCTTCTCGCCGGACATGGCCGAGGACCTGGCCCGGCTGCGCGCCTTCCTCTACGAGCGCATGTATCGCCACTGGCGGGTCAATCGCACGCGCAGCCAGGCTCGCCGCATTCTGAGCGAAATGTTCGCGCTCTTCTTGAAGGAGCCGGAGGTCCTGCCGACCGTCTGGTTCGCCAAGTCGCAGAACCGCGACGAAGCCGGCCGAGCCCGCGTGGTCTGCGACTATATCGCGGGCATGACGGACCGCTTCGCGATAGAAGAGCACCGCAAGCTGTTCCATCTCGACGTCTGGAACTAGATTCTCGACGCGCGGCGCGAACGGCTTATCGTCTGCCACCTGAGCGGGGCGGGCGCTTCTGAGACGGGCCGGCGTTGGGTAACCTCGTGTCGCGCGCGTCTGATTCGATGCGTTCGATCCGTGCGTCCACAGTTCTGGGCGCAAGAGTATCTGGAGCCTGCCTGAGATGTCCGATCCGCACCGCGGGGCCTATACGCCGCCCACCGACGCGCCGCTGTCGTTCGACGCGCGTCAGCCCGTGCGCGGGGCGCGCCCGTTGCCCATGACCCTGATCATCAGCGCGGTGGTGCTGGTGACGCTGGTGGTGGCCGTGGTCATGATCTATCGCGGCGGCGTGCGCGGACCCAACGAGCCGCCGCAGGCCGTCGGGACCGAGGTCGCCCAGATGAAGACCCCGCCGCCGGCCGGCAGCCAGCCGAAGGACCCCGCCGCGGGTCTGCAAATCTATCACAACGACGAGCCGCAGCCGTCGGCGACCTTCGCGCCGCCGCCCGAGGCCCCGCAGGCGCGTCCCACCGCGCCGGTGAACGCCACGCCGGTCGAGACCGCCGCGCTGCCCGCCGCCAAGCCGGCCGCCGCCGCGCCGGCCCCGACGATCGAGTCTCTGGCCACCGCCGCCAACGCCGGCGTCCGTCCCGCCGCCAAGCCCGTCCAAGTGGCGCAAGCCGCGCCGACCAAACCCGTCGCCGCACCGGTGACGACCGCCGCCGCGCCCAAGCCGGTCGCGTCCGCCACCGGCGCCGCCTCGGTGCAGATCGGGGCGCTGTCCTCGCCCGCCCTGGCCGACAAGGCCTGGGCCGACGCCGTGCGCCTGGCCCCGAGCCTCGCCGCCGGCAAGGGCAAGAAGGTCGAGACCGTCGACAAGAACGGCGTGACCCTCTACCGCACCTCGGTGACCGGCTTCGCCACCCGCGAGGCGGCCAAGGCCTTCTGCGAGGCGATCGCCGCCTCGGGCAAGTCCTGCTTCGTCAAGTGAACCTGCTGATGGGCGCCCCCTCCGCCGCCATCCTCGGCTGCGCCGGAACCACGCTGACGGCCGAGGAGGTCGCGTTCTTTCGGGACGTGAAGCCCTGGGGCTTCATCCTGTTCAAGCGCAACATCGCCGACCCCAACCAGGTCCGCGCCCTGACCGCGGCTTTGCGCGAGACGGTCGGACGCCCCGACGCGCCGATCCTGATCGACCAGGAGGGCGGCCGGGTCGCGCGCCTGCAGCCGCCGCATTGGCGCGTCTATCCACCGGGCCGCGCCTATGGCGAACTGGTCGCCAACGATCCCCTGACGGCTCGCGAGATCACCCGCTTGGGCGCGCGCCTGATCGCCCACGATCTGTTGTCGCTGGGCATCAATGTCGACTGCGTGCCGGTGCTGGATGTCCCCGATCCCAAGGGCCACGAGATCATCGGCGACCGGGCCTATGGCGACACGCCCGAGCAGGTGGCGACGCTGGGCCGGGCGGCGGCGGAAGGGCTTCTGGCCGGCGGCGTCCTGCCGATCATCAAGCACATCCCCGGCCACGGCCGCGCCATGGCCGACAGCCACCTGGAACTGCCGGTGGTCAAGGCCAAGCTGGCGGAGCTGGACGCCCGCGACTTCGCGCCGTTCCGCGTGCTGTCCGACATGCCGATGGCGATGACGGCGCACGTCGTCTACACGGCCATCGACCGCAAGAACCCGGCGACGACCTCCAAGAAGGCCATCAAGAAGATCATTCGCGAATCCATCGGCTTCGACGGGCTTCTGATGAGCGACGACCTGTCGATGAAGGCGCTGTCCGGCGACTTCCGCCAGCGCGCCAAGGACAGCCTCGCGGCCGGCTGCGACGTCGTCCTGCACTGCAACGGCGACAGGGACGAGATGAAGGCCGTGATGGCCGGCGTCGGTCGGATGTCCAAGGAGGCCCGCCGGCGGGCTCAGGCCGTCATGGGGCGGCTGGTCAAGGTTCCGGAACCCTTCGACGTCGCCGAGGCCCGCGCCCGCTTCGACGCCGCGTTCGACGGAAAGTACGCTTGAACACGGGCTTCCAGCCGACCTTCGACTTCGAAGCCGCCGAGGAGGCGGCCGAGGACGGCGCGGCGCTGGTCATCGACATCGAGGGCTACGAAGGTCCGCTGCACGTGCTGCTGGCGCTCGCGCGCAGCCAGAAGGTCGATCTGCTGCAGCTGTCGATCACCCGGCTGGCCGAGCAGTATCTGGCCTTCGTGCAGCAGGCGCGGCGCGTGCGCTTCTCGCTGGCCGCCGACTATCTGGTGATGGCGGCCTGGCTGGCCTACCTCAAGTCCCGCCTGCTGCTGCCCAAGCCCGAGCGCGCCAAGGCCGAGGAGCCGCCCGCCGAGGAAATGGCCGCCCAACTAGCCTTCCGCCTCGCCAAGCTGGACGTGATGCGCAAGGCCGTCGAGGCCCTGAAGGAACGTCCGATCCTGGGCCGCGATGTCTTCATGCGCGGCGATCCCGAGGCGGTCAGGATCGTCTCCTCGACGCGCCTGGAAGGCGACCTCTACGGGCTGATGAGCGCCTATATCGAGCAGCGCAAGCGCGAGCACAGCCGCCACTACGCGCCACGCCCGCCGACCGCCTATCCGCTGGAGGACGCGCGTGATCGCTTGCGGGGGCTGCTGCCGCGCATGACGGACTGGACCGTGCTCTCGACCGTGGCGCCGATCGAGCGGGTTCTGGAGGAGGACGACGGCCCGTCGCCGGCGTCGTACCTGGCCTCGACGCTGTCGGCCTCGCTGGAGCTGGTCAAGGAAGGCGTGCTGGAAGCGCGCCAGCTGGAGGCCTTCTCCGACATCTATCTGCGAACGAGGGCGGAGCCGCTGGAGGTCGAGGCGTGAAGCCTACCCCCCGTCCGTTCTCCCCGGCGAACGCCGGGGTCCAGATCGAACCCACGCCCGGCCGACGGGTTGAAGGGGCGCATCTCGGATCATTCCTGGTCGGTCAGGATGAATCTGGGCCCCGGCGTTCGCCGGGGGAAACGGGTATGGGTTGGGGATGACCGTCGAACTCGAACCCCTCTTCGTCGAGCGCTGCATCGAGGCCCTGCTGTTCGCCGCGGCCGAGCCGCTCAGCGACGTCGACCTCGCCAAGCGGCTGCCCGAGGGCGCGGACATCGCCGCCGGGATCGCGGGTTTGCGAGCCCGCTATGAGGGGCGGGGAATCGAGCTCGTCGAGGTGGCGGGCCGGTGGCGGTTCCAGACGGCGACCGACCTCGCGTTCCTGATGACGGAGGAGCGCGAGGAGCCGCGACGCCTCTCCAAGGCCGCCCAGGAGACCTTGGCGATCGTGGCCTATCACCAGCCGGTGACCCGGGCCGAGATCGAGGCGGTGCGGGGCGTCCAGGCCAGCCGGGGCACGCTGGACGTGCTGCTGGAGCTGGGTCTGATCCGCATGCGCGGCCGCCGCCGCACGCCGGGCCGGCCGGTGACCTTCGGGACGACGGACGCCTTCCTGGAGCACTATGGCCTGGCCAGCCTGGCCGATCTCCCCGGCATCGCGGAGATGAAGGCCGCCGGCCTGCTGGAGATGAACCTGCCGCCGGGGTTCAATGTGCCCGATCCGCTGGGTCTGCGCGCCGGCGAGGACGAGGACCCGCTGGATCTCGACGACGAGGCGCCGGAATTCGCCCAGGACTTCCTGGGCGAGCCCGAGAAGGCTTGAGGCTTCGAGGCGGCTTCGCGGATCCTGATCGACCGGCGATGGCGCGGCCGGCCGCGCTTCGCCCCGATCCGGTCGAATTCCTGCGCTTGAAAGGCCCTCACACTTGTCCGGGGCGGCGTGGCGTTCTACGCCCCCACCCGATCTCTTCTGTTCGGGGAATTCGATGAAGCTCGCCATGACCGCCGCCGCGCTGGCGCTCGCCGCCACCACGGCTTCGGCCCAGACCGTCTCCGATTGGCGCACGCCGGACCCGAACAACGTCATTGTCGTCGAGACCAACAAGGGCCGGATCATCGCCGAGCTCTATCCTCAGGCCGCGCCCAACCACGTCGAGCGCGTGCGGAGCCTGGTCAAGAGCGGCTTCTATGACGGCCTGACCTTCTTCCGCGTCATCGGCGACTTCATGGCCCAGACGGGCGATCCGCAGAACACCGGCGTCGGCGGCTCCGATCAGCCGAACCTGGTGGCGGAGTTCACCTTCCGGCGCGGCGCCGACACGCCGCTGGCCCAGGGCTTCAAGGTCGGAACCGGCGAGAGCGGTTGGATCGGCGCCCTGCCGGTGAGCAGCCAGAATTCCGCCCTGGCCGTGATGACGGCCGACCGCAAGGTGGCCAGCTGGGGGAACTTCTGTCCGGGCGTGCTCGGCATGGCCCGCGCGGGCGACCCCGACAGCGCCAACAGCCAGTTCTTCTTCATGCGCCAGACCATGGCCGCGCTGGACAAGACCTACACCGCCTTCGGCCGCGTGTTGTCGGGTCTCGACGTCGTCCGCAGCATCAAGACCGGGGAGCCGGTGCCCGATCCGCAGGACAAGATGATCAGCGTCAAGCTGCTGGCCGACCTGCCCGCAGACAAGCGCCCGTCGATCCAGGTCATGGACACGCGCGGTCCGGCCTTCCAGGCCCTGCTCGCCAAGCGTCGCGAACAACTCGGCCCGAGCCTGACCAATTGCGACCTCGACGTTCCCGTGCAAATTAAATGAAATGATGTCCTCGCGCGCGCTCCTGGCCGGGCTTTGCCTGGCGACGATCTCCACCGCGTCCCTGGCCGCGCCGGCGGCGAGGCTCGCCAAGCCGACGGAGAAGGACTGGCGCACCCCGGCTCCCGACACGATCCTGGTGATCGACACCAACAAGGGCCGGGTGCTGGTCGAGTTGATCCCCGAAGTGGCGCCCAACCACGTGGCGCGGCTGCGCGAGCTGACCCGCGCCGGGGTCTATGACGGCCGCACCTTCTTCCGGGTGATCGACCGGTTCATGGCCCAGACGGGCGATCCTCGGGACACCGGCGAGGGCGGCACGGACAAGCCGAACCTGAAAGCCGAGTTCACCTTCCGCCGCGGGACCGAGACGCCGTTCGTGGCCATGGCGGCGCCGGCGGGCCTGCAGGTCGGCTATCTGAAGTCGCTGCCGGTCGTCAGCCAGGCGTGGAGCTGGAGCGACGTGACCAGCGACAAGAAGGTCGCGGCCTGGGGAACCTACTGCCCCGGCGTCGTCGGCATGGCCCGCGACGAGGACAACAACTCGGCCAACAGCCAGTTCTTCCTGATGCGCCAGCCCTATCCGTCGCTGGACAAGCGCTACACCGCGTTCGGCCGGGTGATCAGCGGCCTCGATGTGGTGCGATCGATCAAGACGGGCGAGCCGGTCCCCGCGCCGCAAGACTTGATGCGGAGGGTCCGACTGCTGTCGGACATCCCCGAGGGCGAGCGTCCGAAGGTTCGCCTGATCGATCCGAAGGGGCCCTGGTTCGCCGCCGAGACCAAGCGCCTGCGCGCGCTCAAGGGCGCGGACTTCTCCGTCTGCGACATTGAGCCGCCGGTCCGGATAGGCTGACGCGCCGCCCATTTCCCGCCACGATCCGGTTCACAGCCGGGCGCTAAACGCGCTAGAAGCGCGTTCGAAAAGAAACTCACCCAGCGATCTCCAAGGGAAGACCATGTCGGCCGATCTCGAAAACACCCTGATCCTGACGCTCGAGAGCGGTCCGGTCACCATCAAGCTGCGCCCCGACCTGGCGCCGGGGCACGTCGCGCGCATCAAGGAACTGGTGCGCGAGGGCTTCTATGACGGCGTCGTCTTCCACCGCGTGATCCCCGGCTTCATGGCCCAGGGCGGCGATCCGACGGGCACCGGCCGGGGCGGCTCGGACAAGCCGGACCTGAAGGCCGAGTTCAACGACGAGCCGCACGTGCGCGGCGTCTGCTCGATGGCCCGCACCCCGAACCCGGACTCGGCCAACAGCCAGTTCTTCATCGTGTTCGACGACGCCACCTTCCTGGACAAGCAATATACCGTCTGGGGCCAGGTGGTCGAAGGCATGGAGCATGTCGACGCCCTACCGAAGGGCGAGCCGCCGCGCGCGCCGGGCAAGATCGTCAGCGCCAAGATCGCCGCCGACGCCTAGAACGTGATAGCCGAAAGTGTGAGCGGTTCCGGCGGCTAGCGCCCTCTAAACACGGCATTCCAGCGACGGCCTCGGATCCTGTCCGGGGCCGTTTCTATTGGGCGATCCGCCGGAGCGTCACCATCACCGGTCGGTGATCGGAGCCCAAGGCGGGGCCGCGCTCGATCCTCACCGCCCGCCATCGCGCCCCCGCATAGACGTGGTCGATCGGCAGGAACGGGGCCGGCGCGGCCATCACCCGCGAGAACCGGCCGGCCGGCCACGAGGGCAGGGCGCGCGTCCAGCGGCGCAGGCCCAGCGCCTTGTCCTGGCGCTTCAGCGAGAACGACCAGGGCGTCGAGTTGAAATCGCCGGTCAGGATCAGGCTCTTCTGGTCGAACGGCGCCAGCATCTGAACCAGCTTGCGCGCCTGGGCCTGTTGCGGCCCGGCGGGAACGGGCCAGGTATAGTGCACCCCGGCGACCGTGAACGGGCCGTTGGCGTCGGCCAGCGTCGCCCAGGCTCCGGACAGGTATGGCGGATCGGTGGGCGCCCCGCCGCGCGCCAGCATCTTCTTGCGCGAGAAGATCCAAGTCTCGCACAGCGCGGACCTGTCGCAGGAGGCGAAGGGATAGGCGGCCTTGAGGGCGCGGATGATCGGCAGGGCGTCGCCGCCGCCTTCCTCCATCACCACCACGTCGGCGTCCTGCGCCAGGACCCAGTCGATGCTCTTTCCGGGCGTGCGGTTGTCGCGCCAGACATTGAACTGGATGATCTTCAGATCGCTCGGCGCCGGCGTCGCGCCTCGGAACCGCCAGGCGGCGGCGTATTCCGGCAGCATCAGCACCGCGCAGGCCAGCAGCGTGGCCAAGCCCAGGCCGACCATCACCCAGCGCTCGCCTCCGCGCGCGAACAGGCCGCCCAGGGCGAGGGCGCCGACGCCCATGGCCAGCCACAGCGGCGCGGCGTGGGTGAAGGCGTCCAGCTTGTCGCTGAAGGCGCCCCCCAGGCAAGCTAGACCCATGCCCGCGCCGACCAGGCCCAACATCAGGGCGGTGCCGCGCGCGAGGAGGCCGAGAAGCTGAGCAATCAGTCGCATGCCTGGCCCTTAGCACGGCTGAGCGAAGGTTGCGTGGCTCTCCTCGCCAGGCGGGGCCGGCGTCTGGACGTCGCGTCCTCGATGCGGGTCTGGCGCCTGTCTCTTGACCTTCCGGGTCCATCGTGCGCTTGAAACGCGCCCATGCGCCTTTCCGACTTCGACTTCGATCTGCCCGAGGATCGCATCGCCCTGCGGCCCGCCGAGCCTCGCGACGCCGCCCGCCTCTTGGTGGTGCGCCCAGGCCAGGGCCTCGCCGACCACGTCGTCCGCGAGCTGCCTGACTTCCTGCGACCGGGCGACGCCTTGGTCTTCAACGACACCCGGGTGATCCCCGCGCGGCTTTCGGGCCTGCGCGAGGGGCGCGTGACCGGCGGCGCGGACGGCACGCCCGTCGCCGTCGAGGCCACGCTGCACCGCCGTGTCTCGCCCAGCCGCTGGAGCGCGTTCATGCGCCCCGGCAAACGCTTGAAGGTCGGGGATCGCGTGGCGTTCGGGGCGCGCGACGACCGCGCCTGCGCCGGCGAGCGCCTGGACGCGACGATCGCCGAGAAGCATGAGGGCGGCGAGGTGCTGCTGGCCTTCGACCTTTCGGGGCCCGATCTCGATATCGCCATCGCTCGCCACGGCGACATGCCGCTGCCGCCCTATATCGCCGCCAAGCGGGGCGAGGACGAGCGCGACCGCGCGGACTACCAGACCGTCTATGCCCGCGAGGACGGCTCGGTGGCCGCCCCGACGGCCGGCTTGCACTTCACGCCGGAGCTCTTGGAGCGGCTGAAGGCGAGGGGCGTCTCTCTACACTTCGTCACCCTGCACGTCGGCGCGGGCACCTTCCTGCCGGTCAAGACCGACGATGTCTCCGAGCACAGGATGCACGCCGAGTACGGCCAGGTGACCGAGGCGGTCGCGGGCGCCCTCAACGCCGCGCGCGCCGCCGGCGGCCGCATCGTCTGCGTCGGCACCACCTCGCTGCGCCTGCTGGAGAGCGCCACGGGCGAGGACGGCGTCGTGCGGCCGTTCGCCGACGAGACGGCCATCTTCATCACGCCGGGCTACCGCTTCCGCGCGGCCGACGTGCTGATGACCAATTTCCACCTGCCCAAGTCGACGCTGTTCATGCTGGTCAGCGCCTTCGCGGGACGGGAGACCATGCGCGCGGCCTACGCGCACGCGATCCAGCATGGCTATCGTTTCTATTCCTACGGCGACAGCAGCCTGCTGTTCAAAGACGAGGCGTCCTGATGGCCGCGTTCCCCTTCGAGATCAAGGCTGTCGACGGCAAGGCCCGCACAGGCGTCTTGAAGACCCCGCGCGGCGACATCCGCACGCCCGCCTTCATGCCCGTGGGCACCGCCGCCACCGTCAAGGCGCTGACCGTCGACCAGGTCAAGGCCACCGGCGCCGACATCATCCTGGGCAACACCTACCACCTGATGCTGCGGCCCTCGGCCGAGCGGGTGAAGCGCCTGGGCGGGCTGCACAAGTTCATGCGCTGGGACAAGCCGATCCTGACCGACAGCGGCGGCTTCCAGGTCATGAGCCTGTCGGGCATCAGCAAGCTGACCGAGGAGGCGGTGACCTTCTCCAGTCACGTCGACGGCTCCAAGCACGTGCTGACCCCCGAGCGCTCGATCGAGATCCAGGCCGACCTGCTGGGTAGCGACATCGTCATGCAACTGGACGAGTGCGTCGCCTGGCCGGCCGAGGAGGCGAGGGCGCGCAAGGGCATGGAGCTGTCGGCCCGCTGGGCGCGGCGCTCGAAGGACGCCTTCGGGACGCGCGACACCCAGGCCCTGTTCGGCATCCAGCAGGGCTCGACCTTCGAGGCCCTGCGTCGCGAGTCCTCGGACCGCCTGCGCGAGATCGGCTTCGACGGCTACGCGATCGGCGGCCTGGCGGTCGGCGAAGGGCACGCGGCCATGTGCGAGGTGCTCGACTACGCGCCGGGCCTGCTGCCCGAGGATCGGCCCCGCTACCTGATGGGCGTCGGCAAGCCGATCGACCTGGTCGAGGCCGTGGCGCGCGGCGTCGACATGTTCGACTGCGTCCTGCCCACCCGCTCGGGCCGTCACGGCCAGGCCTGGACCTGGGACGGGCCGATCAATCTGAAGAACGCCAAATACGCCGAGGACGAGACGCCGCTGGACGAAACCAGCGACTGCCCGGCCAGCCGCGACTATTCCAAGGCCTATCTGCGGCACCTGTTCAAGGCCGAGGAGATCCTGGGCCAGGTGCTGCTGTCCTGGCACAACATCGCCTTCTTCCAGGCCTTGACCGCCGCCATGCGCGCGGCGATCGCCGAGGGGCGGTTCGAGGCCTTTCGCCGCGACTTCGCCGCGCGGCATCTGGGGGGCTGAGGGCGGCGGAAACCTCGCCTTTCTCAGTCTCTCGGCCCTTTCGGCACGGTCGGCGCCTCCTCCTTGTGGATCGGGAAGCGCGGCCGGCGCGGGCCGTAGGGATCCGGCGGCGGCGGCATGCCGGGATCGACGACGGGCGGCGGGGCTGGCGGCTTGTGCTGCGGCGTGGCCGGCGGATCGCAGCCGCGCGCTTCGCCGAGCCCCTTCAGATAGGCGCGGCGCACATTGCCCGAGGTGACGGCGCTCTGGACGAGGCGGTCGTGCCGCTCGGCGCCGCTGAGCTTGCGCACCCAGCCGCGCATCGGGATCATGTCCTGCGCCGCGCTGGCCACCGCGCCCAGCGCGGCCTCGCCGGCCGCCTTGCGGCCCCGGTCCGTCAGATCCTCGTTGTCCGCCGGCGGGGTGCGGTCGATGTCCTCGCCCAGGGCCGTGTCGAGCGGGCCGATCAGCGCCGCCAGGGTCTCGCAACGTCCGTTGGCCGGGCGCTGGTAGGGATCCTCCATCGCCTCCAGCAGCACGCGGGGGATCTTGGTGCGGACCACGTTGACGTCGCGCAGCGGCGCCGTCATTGCGCCGGCGAGGCCGTCCTTGTTCGCCTCGGAACTGGACTTGATTCGTCCGTCGTCGGTCGCCTGGGCAGGAGCCTCCTGCGCCGGTCGCTGGTCCTGCGCGCGCGTCGCGGCCGCGGCGGCCAAGGCGGCGACGCAAAGCGCCGTCGGAAGCAAGGTTCTACGCATGGCACACTCTAACCCGCCCACAGCTTTACCGTCATGCTCCGCAAAAACGGCGAAACCATGCTTGCGACCGCTCAAGCCCCCGACTATGGTCCGCGCCGCTTCCACCGGTCCCGCCGGATCGTGAGCGGGCCGGTAGCTCAGTGGTAGAGCATTCGACTTTTAATCGAATGGTCCTGGGTTCGAGTCCCAGCCGGCCTACCAAATCCTATTCTTGAATAGTCCTGGCTCATTCGAGCGCTCGACGACGCGAACGCGCCGGCGTTTGGTGGGCCATGATCGAGAACCAGTTTTTCTGGGCTCGGGGCCAGCCTTTTCTCGTTTGCCCCATTGCGTCGGTAGAGATTTAAGCGGCTCAGTTTCATCGACGACCGGACCCTGACGCGGCGCCGGGCGTTTCAACCTTGCCTTGAGCCATGTGGCGAGCCCGAACCCTGGACGACGACCGGATGACGACCGCCGACGCCGCCTCGGGCCCCGCCGCCCCGCCGCCGGCCAGACGGCCGTTCCTGCGCCGACGGTCGGCCATCCCCGGCTTCGGCCTGACGATGGGCGTCACGCTGTCGGTGCTCTCCCTGATCGTGCTGATCCCGCTGGCGGCGGTCGTGCTGAAGGCCGCCCACCAGTCGCCGGCCGAGTTCTGGGCGGTGGCGACCTCGCGGCGCGCGATGGCCGCCTATCGCCTGACCTTCGGCGCGGCGTTCGTGGCGGCGGCGATCAAC
The DNA here is from genome assembly GCF_947036865.1 of uncultured Caulobacter sp. Taxonomy (GTDB): domain Bacteria; phylum Pseudomonadota; class Alphaproteobacteria; order Caulobacterales; family Caulobacteraceae; genus Caulobacter. Next base: position 30,551 of record NZ_CAMQSF010000009.1, read on the forward strand.
AGCGTGTTCGGGGTCCTGACCGCCTGGGCCCTGGTGCGCTACGACTTTCCGGGCAAGACGATCGTCAACGCCCTGGTCGACCTGCCGTTCGCCCTGCCGACCGCCGTCGCCGGCATCGCCCTGGCCACGCTCTACGCGCCCACCGGCTGGGTCGGCCAGTTCCTGACGCCGCTCGGGATCAAGGCCGCCTACAACCCCGTCGGCGTCACCATCGCCCTGACCTTCATCGGCCTGCCGTTCGTGGTGCGCGCGATCGAACCGGTGCTGCGCGACGCGGCCGAGGACGTCGAGGAGGCGGCGGCGAGTCTGGGGGCGACGCGGCTCGACACCATTCTTAGGATCGTCTTGCCGGCCCTGGCGCCGGCCTGGCTGACCGGCTTCGCCATGGCCTTCGCGCGCGGGGTCGGGGAGTACGGCTCGGTGATCTTCATCGCCGGCAACATGCCCTACAAGTCCGAGATCGCGCCGCTGCTGATCATCATCCAGCTGGAGCAGTTCGAATATGCCCGGGCCGCGACCATCGCGGTCGTCATGCTGACCGTGTCGTTCACGATGCTGCTGATCATCAACGCCGTCCAGGCCTGGGCGCGGAGGTTCGACTGATGGCCGCCGCCTCGCATCGCCGCGCCACCGACGATCCGGCCTGGGCCAAGGCCCTGGTGATCGGGATCGTCCTGGCCTTTCTGGCCCTGGTCCTGGTCCTGCCGCTGGCGGCCGTCTTCGTCGAGGCGCTGCGCAAGGGCCTGGACGCCGCCGTCGCCGCGGTCCGAGCGCCCGACGCCCTGGCGGCGGTGCGGCTGACCCTGATCACCGCCGCGATCGCCGTGCCGTTCAACGCCGCCTTCGGCCTCTGCGCCGCCTGGGCCATCGCCAAGCACGACTTCAAGGGCAAGGCGCTGCTGATCACCCTGATCGATCTGCCGTTCTCGGTCTCGCCCGTGGTGGCGGGCCTGATCTATGTGCTGATCTTCGGCCTTCAGGGGTGGTTCGGCGACTGGCTGGTCGAGCGTGACCTGAAGATCATCTTCGCCCTGCCGGGCATCGTGCTGGCGACCGTCTTCGTCACGTTCCCGTTCGTCGCCCGCGAGCTGATCCCGCTGATGCAGGAGCAGGGGACCAGCGAGGAGGAGGCGGCGGTCTCGATGGGCGCGGGCGGCCTCTACACCTTCTGGCGGGTGACGGCGCCGAATGTCCGCTGGGGCCTGATGTACGGCGTGCTGCTGTGCAATGCCCGCGCCATGGGCGAGTTCGGGGCCGTTTCGGTGGTCAGCGGCCATATCCGGGGCCTGACCAACACCATGCCGCTGCACGTCGAGATCCTCTACAACGAGTACGACTTCGTCGGCGCCTTCGCCGTCGCGGCCCTGCTCTGCCTGCTGGCCGTGGTGACCCTGATCCTGAAGACGGCGCTCGAAGTCGCCCAGCCCCATGTTCGCGGGCGCGGCGGACACTGAACGGACTGAACGGCCATGACCATTTCCATCCGCTCCGTCGAGAAGACCTTCGGCCGCTATCCGGCGCTGAACAAGGTCGATCTGGAGATCGCCGACGGCGAGCTGCTGGCGCTGCTGGGGCCCTCGGGTTCGGGCAAGACGACGCTGCTGCGCGCCATCGCCGGCCTGGAATTCCCCGACGCGGGCCAGGTGCTGTTCGACGGCGTCGACGTGACCTTCGCCTCGGCCGCCGACCGCCGCGTCGGCTTCGTCTTCCAGCAATACGCGCTGTTCAAGCACATGACCGTGGCCAAGAACATCGCGTTCGGCCTCGACGTCCGGAAGGGCAAGGACAAGCCCGACAAGGCCGAGATCGCCCGCCGGGTCGAGGAGCTCTTGAAGCTGGTGGAGCTGGAGGGCCTGGGCAAGCGCTATCCCTCTCAGCTGTCGGGCGGCCAGCGCCAGCGCGTGGCGCTGTCGCGGGCTCTGGCCGTGCAGCCCAGCGTGCTGCTGCTCGACGAGCCGTTCGGCGCCCTGGACGCCACGGTCCGCAAGTCGCTGCGCCGGGAGCTGCGCCGCGTGCACGACGCCACCGGCGTGACCACCATCTTCGTCACCCACGACCAGGAAGAGGCGCTGGAGCTGGCCGACCGCGTCGCCATTCTCAACAACGGCCGCATCGAGCAGATCGGCACGCCGGACCAGGTCCATGACCAGCCGTCGACGGCGTTCGTCTGCGGGTTCGTGGGCGAGGCCAACCGGTTCGAGGGCCAGGTCAGCAACGGCCGGTTCTCGGCCGGGGTCCTGGGCCTGCCGGCGACGGGGCTGCGCGACGGCGCGGCGACGGCCTATGTCCGGCCGCACGATTTCGCGCTGGACGACAGCGGCTTCGAGGCGCGGGTCGAGCGCGCCCACGTCCAGGGCCCGCTGACCACCGTGAACGCCGTGACCCCGGACGGCCGCCGTCTGGAGATCAGCGCCTCCCGCGCCGAGGCCGCCCGCTTCGCGGGCACGATCCGGATCGCCGCCCGCAAGGCGCACGTCTACGCGGCTTGAGCCCGCTATTCGCGCGACGATCTTCGGCCAGCCCCGCCAAGGTTCGCGCGAAGCCGCCGGGGTTGCGCTAAAGTCGTCTCCGACTCGGCGGGAGCATTAAGGTCGGATGTCCATGTCGGAGCCTTCGGGCGCGGAGCGGCGCGCGCATCCCCGGATGCCGGCGGCGCGCAAGATCTACATCGTCGATGACCCGCGCTCCTGGAAGTGTTCGCTGCTCGACGTCGCCGAGAAGGGCGCGCGGCTGTCGACGGCCGGCATTAAGCCGCCGCCGGACAAGTTCGTCTTCGTCGACGCCGGCGGTCGCCGCGTGCACCTCGCCCAGGTGGTCTGGCGCTCGGGGGCCGAGGCCGGCGTTCAGTTCCTGGAGACCCAGCGCATCGGTCCGCGCGCCGGCGGCGCCGCCGGCGCCCTGGAGATCGCCCGCAAGTTCACCGGGACCCTGGCGGGCGGCGGGCAGGGCTGACGGCGGCGACTACTGCTGCTGCTGTTGCTGCTGCTGGTGAAGGTCCTGGCGCAGCGCCGCGTCCGGACGGCGGCGGCCGCCCGCGAAGCTGGGGCGGGCCATGCGCAGGAACTCCGGCTCGGCCACGGCGGCGCGGGCGCGGCGCACGGTGACGCCCACCGCCAGCTGGCTCTCGGCGTCGCCCTTATAGACGCCGCGCGAGGGCGTCACGTCGGCATAGTCGCGGCCGACCGCGACGGCCACGTGTCGCTCGGAGGCCATCACGTTGTTGGTCGGATCCAGGCCCACCCAGCGCAGGCTGGGCAGGAAGACCTCGACCCAGGCGTGGGTCGCGTCGGGATCGGAGCGGTCGCCGGCCTCGCGGTCGGTGAACAGATAGCCCGACACATAGCGCGCCGGGATGCCCCAGCCGCGACAGACCGCCAGCATGATGTGGGCGAAGTCCTGGCACACCCCGCGTCCGGCGCTCAGCGCCAGGTCAATGGGGCTGTCGGCGTCGGTCACGCCCGGCTGGTATTCGAACGCGCTGTAGATGGTCTCGGACAGGGTGCGGACCGCCGTCAGCGGGTCCTTGCGCTTCAGGGCGTCGAGGTCGTGCTCGTTGATGAAGGTCTGCAGCGCGTCGGTCGTGCGCACGAAGCCGTGCGGCCGCAGGAAATCGAAGCATTCGCCGCGCACGAACTCGCTGCGCAGCCGGTCCCATTCGCCCATGTCCAGGTGATCGGGCCGCTCGCCCACCGCCTCGGTCTCGACGGCCGACCTGGCGATGATCGTCAGCCGGTCGTGCGGCTGGGGGACGTCGAAGTGATAGACGGCGTTGCCGAAGCTGTCGGCGTAGGAAAACACCTGGGCCGCGGGCTCGAGATCGAGCTCGAAACTGACCAGCCGCTGGCGGGCGCTCTTCTGGGGCTGCATCCACAGCTCCATCAGGCTTTCCCGGACGGGCTTTTCGTAATGGTACTGGGTGACGTGGCGGATTTCGAGAAGCACGGGTCGGTCCTGGCTAGGCGGGCAGGCGCATTTCGAGCGGATAGGCCACGAAGGTCTCGTAGATCGCTTCGTGGATTCGCGCGCATTCGTTGACAACGGTGGTCAGCAGCGGCCCCGCGCCGACGGCTTCCAGCTCGTCGACATCGGCGAACTGCAGCCGCGCCTTGAGGCGTCCGGCCAAGCGCTCGGGGCCTGCCCGTTCGTTGGCGGTGACGCTGCGCGCCAGGGCCGACAGGTGCTGCTCGATCTGGGCGGTGGAGAAGCGGATCGAACGCGGGAAATCCTCGTCGAAGACCAGGAACTCCAGGATGTGGCGGGGCTCGATCTCGGCCGTATAGACGCGCAGATAGGGCTCCAGGGCGCAGGCCATGCGCAGCACGCTGACGAGGGCGACGTGGTCGTCGACGCGGCCCCGGGTCGGCCCCTCGGCGAAACAGACCTCCAGCAGGCGCGACACCAGCTGGGCGCGCTCCATATAGATGCCCAGCATCATGAACCGCCAGCTTTCGCCGTGGCTCATGGTCGTGTCGGCCGCGCCCTTGAACAGGTGCAGGTCGGCGATGACGTCGTGCAGGAAGTTGGCCGAGCCGTCCGAGAACTCCTTGGCGGCGCGGGGGTCGGTGACCTTCAGATAGAGCAGGTTCAGCCGCTCCCAGGTCTCGGTGGTGATCTGGTCGCGAACCTGGCGGGCGTTCTCCCGCGCCCGGGCCAGGGACGAGACGACCGAGTTGGGGTCGCCCCGGTTCAGGACCAGCGCCTGGGCGGCCTCGAACGAGCCGATGGCCTGGCCTTCGCCCGGCTCGCCGACGGCGGCGAGGGCGATCCACACCGCCTGGGCGCCGGACTCGGTCTGGTCCAGCGTGGCGTTCAGCATGACGGACGACAGGCGCGACAGATGCTCGGCCCGTTCGATATAGCGACCCAGCCAGTAGAGGCTGTCGGCGACGCGAGCGAGCATCATGCGAGCGACCTCTTCAACTTAGTAAGCGCGAGCATCATCGCGCCGCCCCCTGGCCGTTGTGGGTGCTGTCGTCGGCCAACACCCAGGTGTCCTTGGAGCCGCCGCCCTGGCTGGAATTGACGACCAGCGAGCCGCGCTTCAGCGCGACGCGGGTCAGGGCGCCGGGCGTGACGATGGTCTTCTCGCCCGACAGGATGAAGGGCCGCAGGTCGACGTGGCGCGGCTCGATCCGGCCGTCGACCAGGCACGGCCCGGTCGAGAGCTGGATGGTGGGCTGGGCGATATAGTTTTCCGGATCGGCCTTGATCGCCTCGGCGAAGGCGTCGCGTTCGCTCTGGCTCGCGTGCGGCCCGACCAGCATGCCGTAACCGCCGGAGGCCCCGACCGCCTTGACCACGTACTTGTCGAGATTGTCCAGCACGTGGGCCAGCTGGCGCGGCTCCCGGCACAGGAAGGTCTCGATATTGGGCAGGATCGCGTCCTCGCCCAGATAGTAGCGGATGATCTCGGGGACATAGGCGTAGACGGCCTTGTCGTCGGCGACGCCGGTGCCCGGGGCGTTGCAGATCACCACGTTGCCGGCGCGATAGGCGTTGAACAGGCCCGCCGCGCCCAGCGAACTGTCGCGCCGGAACGTCAGGGGGTCGATGAAGTCGTCGTCGACCCGGCGATAGATCACGTCCACGCGGCGCAGGCCCGTGGTGGTGCGCATGTAGACCATGTTCTCGTGCACCACGAGGTCGCGGCCCTCGACCAGCGGCACGCCCATCAGGCGCGCCAGATAGGCGTGCTCGTAATAGGCGCTGTTGTAGACGCCCGGCGTCAGCACCACGACTTGCGGGTCGTTGCGCCACTCGGCCGCCATGCTCTTTAGGGTCGACAGCAAAAGGTCGGGATAGCGCTCGACGGGCCGTACGCCGGCGGCGCGATAGGTGCCCGGGAAGGTGCGCTTGGCCGCGTCGCGGTTGGCCAGCATGTAGGAGACGCCCGAAGGGACGCGCAGATTGTCCTCCAGCACCGCGAACTGGCCGTCCTGGCAGCGGATCAGGTCGCTGCCGCAGACGTTCGCATAGGCCTTATGCGGCACGTAGAGGTGCTGCATCTCGCGGCGGAACGACGGCGCGCCCAGCACCAGCTCGCGCGGCACCACGCCGTCCATCAGGATCTGCTGGTCGCCATAGATGTCGGCCAGGAACAGGTTCAGCGCCTGCAGGCGCTGGGTCAGGCCGCTCTCGATCCGCTTCCACTCGTCCGCCGGAATGATGCGCGGGAAGAGGTCGGTCGGAATGATCCGTTCCGTCGTGTTTTCGGCGCCGTAGACGGTGAAGGTGATGCCTTGCAGCAGGAACGAGCGCTCCAGCGTGCGCTGGCGGCCGGCCAGTTCCTCGGCGCCCAGGGTCGACATGCGACCGTGCAGCGGGGCGTAGTGCGGACGGACCTCGCCCTCCGGCGTGAACATCTCGTCATAGGCGATCCCCGGCAGATAGGCCGCCTCGGTCATCGGCAGGGTTGGTGCGTCCACGAGGGTCTGGGTCTTCGCCGCCACGCTTCTTTCCACGCTTGTCTTTCGCCTTGGGTCCCGCCCCAGAGGGCGATGGACCGGTTCGACACTAAAGCGTCGCAAGGACCCTGCGCGCCGGATTCGACATCCGCCGCGTGAATGCGCACGACTGCTTATCATTTGGGCGCCATTCGCCTGCTTTGAGAAGCCACGCTCGCAGCCCGTTCCGTGCAATTCCGGTCGTGACAGCGGCGCGACCCCGGACTACAGCAGGGCGCGAGGGGCGCTTCGCGCGAGGAACGAGACTTGGCTTTTGGGCGGACGTCCCTAGCGCTCACGGCGGCGACTTGGCTCACGGCGTCGGTCGCGTTCGCGGACGAGCCGATGGCCCAGATCCAAGGCGTGGAGGACCGGGCTCTTCGCGACGCCATCCAGCGCGCCATGACCCTCTCCAAGTCCGCCGCGCTCAGCCGGGCCGAGGCGCGCCGTCGCGCGCGCCAGGCCGGCGAGGACGCCATCGCCGTCCTGCGGGCCGAGGGCTACTATGCCTACGCCGTCGAGCCGGACGTTCTGGACGGCGAGCCGCCGCGCGCCGTGGTCAAGATCACGCCGGGGCCGCTGTTCGTGCTGGCCGATCCGCGCATCGACTGGTCTGGCGAGCCGCCGGACGAGGGCACCCGCCAGCGCGCGGCCACCGCCATGCACCTGGCAGAGGGGGAGCCCGGCCGCGCCGCCGACGTGGTCGGCGCGGAGGGCCGGATCGTCGCCCAGGTCGCCAAGCTCGGCTATGCCGACGCCGCGGCCGAACCGCGCGAGGTCGTGGTCGATCACGCCGATCACACCGTCCGCCCATCCTTCAAGATCGCCGCCGGCGAGCTGGTGCATCTGGGCGGGATCGAGGTCGTGACAAAGGGGCGGACCAATCCCGCCTGGGTCGGCCGCCTGGCGCCGTGGGTGGTGGGCGACGTCTACGATCCCGAGGACGTTGCCGAGCTGGAACGCCGCCTGCGCGACACCAGCGTCTATGATTCGATCGCGGTGTCGCTGGCCGGCAAGGACAGCGCCACGCGAGAGGGCTACCGGCCGGTGGTCGTCACCCTGGCCGACCGCAAGGCCCGGACCTTGGAACTGGGCGCCGGCTATTCGACCAGCGAGGGGGCCGGCGTCGACGCCAAGTGGATCCGCTACAACCGCCTCAAGCGCGCCGACACCTGGACCTATGCGCTCCGCTTCGCCAAGCTGGAGCAAAGCGTCGGCGCCGAAGTCGCCTTGCCACACTGGCGTCGGCCTCAGCAGACCTTGAAGCTGAACACCGCGATCTTCCGCAACGATACCGACGCCTATAACGAAACCGGCGCCCGGATCGGCGTCGACCTCACCAAGCGCCGGCAGACGACGGCCTACCGCACCTTCGGCGTGACGGTGGACGTGTCTCAGACCAAGGAACAGGTCAATCGCGGCGGTCTCGTCGCCGGGCGGAAGCTCAACCTCGTCACGGTGGCGGGGCTGGGGGCCTATGCCTGGGACTTTTCGGACAGCATCCTCGACCCGAAACGCGGCTGGCGGCTGGAGGCGCGGGGCGAGCCGACCTACGTGGTGGGCGACACCACCGTTCCCTATCTGAAGCTGACCACCCAGGGCTCGGCCTATATTCCGCTTGGCCGGGGCGCGAGCACGGTGGTGGCGACGCGCCTGAAGATCGGCGCGATCCTGGGCGGCGGCATCCAGGACGTGCCGGCCTCGCGGCGGTTCTACGCCGGCGGCGGCGGGTCGGTGCGCGGCTACGCCTATCAGGCCATCGGCCCGCGTCTGACCGACAATACGCCCCAGGGCGGGATCTCGGTCGTCGAGACCTCGCTGGAGCTCCGCCAGAAGGTCACGCAGCACTGGAGCGGCGTGGCTTTCGTCGACGCGGGGGCGATCGGCACGCACAACACGCCGCAGCGCGAGGACTTCCGGGCCGGGGCCGGGCTGGGGATCCGCTACGACCTCGGCTTTGGCCCCATCCGCGCCGACGTCGCCGTGCCGCTGGGCCGCCGCAAGGGCGATCCCGCCTTCCAGATCTATCTCAGCATCGGGCAAAGCTTTTGAGCGGCGAGCACGACAAGCCCGACCTGAGCGAGTCGGTCGCCCACGCCGCCGAGGCCGCGGGCGAGACCGCCGTCAAGGCCGCCAAGAAGCTGGGCTGGGGCGGCGTGCTGCTGATCGCCTCGGCGATTCTGGCGGCGCTGCTGATCGTCACGGCCGGCGGCCTGCGCCTGGCGCCGATCACGCCGCAGGGGCGCCTGTTCCTGGAAGCCCAGGCCTCCGGTCTAAAGCTGGGCCGGATCGGCAGGCTGCGGATCGAGGGCCTGTCGGGCGACATCTGGAAGGACTTCGGCGTTCGTCGCCTGACGATCTCGGACGAGCGGGGCGTGTGGCTGGAGGCGCATGACGTGCGTGTCGCCTGGCGGCCCACCGAGCTGTTCGGACGCCGGTTCCACGCCGAGCGGGTCAGCGCCCGCGACGTCATCGTCCTGCATCGACCGACCCTGACGCCCAAGGGGCCGGATTCCGGTCCGGCCCCGGTCTCGGTGGCGCTCGACGCCTTCGACCTGCGCCTGATCACGCGGCCCGATTTCAGCGGCAAGGACGGGGACTTCGATGTCTCGGGCGCCTATGACATGGCGCGGCTGGGCGGGCAGAAGGGCAAGCTTTCGGTCGCCTCGCGCCTGCACGTCGGCGATCACCTGACCCTCGACTTCGACCTGGGCCGCAGCGACACGCTGCACCTGAACGCCGACGCCACCGAGGCCGACGGCGGCGCCATCGCCGGCGCGCTGGGCCTGTCCGCCAACCGCCCGTTCGACCTCAAGGCCAAGGCCGACGGCACGACCAGCCGCGCGGCCTTCGACCTGATCGCGCGCACGGGCGACCAGACGCCGCTGCGGGCGAACGGAGCCTGGACGCCAGAGGGCGGATCGGCGCGCGGCCGCCTCGATCTGCAAGCCTCGTCCCTGACCCAGACCCTCGCCAGGATGTTCGGGCCGGAGGCGACCTTCACGCTCGACGGCAAGAAGGCGACCCGGGACGGGCTCTCGGCTCTGAACCTCGATATCCAGGCGCAGAACCTGTCGCTGCAAGGCCATGGCCTCGCCGACCTGGCCAAGCGCCGCACCGGACCGGACGGGCTGGCCTTCACCGCCCGGGTGGGCGCCCTCAAGCGCATCGTCAGCATCCCCCAGATGGGGCAAGGCCAAGCCAACGGCGTCTTCCGGCTCGAGCCTGGCGGGTTCTCTCTCGTGGGTGACGTCGACGTCGCCGACCTGGAGCTGCTGGGCTACCGCCTCAAGCGCGCCAAGGGGCCGGCCGAGGTGCGCTGGGCCAAGGGCGATCTCTCGATCAAGGCCGCGGCGAGCGGCGCCGGCGGCGGCGGGACGGGCCTGTTGGCGCTGCTCGGCCCTGGTCCCAAGGCGACCTTCGAGGGCGAGCGCGTCAAGGGCGGGCGCTTCCTGATCAAGGCCGCGCGCATCGATGCGCCGAACCTGATCGTCACCGGCAAGGGCGAGCGCGGCCCGCTGGGCGGCCTGTCCTTCGACGGCGAGATGAAGGTCGCGAGCATGGGTCCGGTGCGCCCGGGCGCGAAGGGCTCGGTGACCGCCCGCTGGACCGCGTCCAGCTTCGCCGATCGCCCCTGGAGCTTCACCGTCGACGCCCGAGGCGCCGGTTTCGGCACGGGCTACGCCGAGATCGACCGCCTGCTGGGCGCGACGCCGCGCCTGACGGGCAAGGCCAGCTGGAACGACGGCGTTCTGACCGTCGCCGAGGCGCAACTGAACGGCGCGGCGGCCGATCTGAAGTCCGCCGGGCGCCTGGTGGCGCAGGGGCTGGGTCTCGATTTCAAGCTGGACTGGACGGCGTCGGGGCCGTTCCGGGCGGGTCCGGTCGAGGTCACCGGCAAGGCGGCGGGCGACGGCCATGTGGGCGGGGCGCTGTCGGCGCCGAAGGTCGAACTGAACGCCGACCTCGACTCCATCGATCTGCCGCGACTGCCCCTGACCAAGGCGCGCTTGGCCCTGACCTTCGCGCGGGGGCCGAACGCCACCGACGGTTCCGCGACCCTGACCGCGAGCAGCGCCTACGGCGCCGCGCGCGGGCATACGGCCTTCCGGTTCTCGCCGGGCGGAATCGAGCTCAGTGGGCTGGACGTCGACGCCGGCGGGGCTAAGGCGCAGGGGGCGATGAGCCTGCGCGACGGTCTGCCGGCGACGGCCGACCTGAACGTGTCGGTCGGGCCGGGCGCCTTCCTGCCGCAGGGACGGGTGAAGGGCTCCGCGCGCTTGGTCGACGCGCCCGGCGGCGGCGGCGCGACCGCGACGCTGGACTTGACGGCCGAGGACGTGGCCAGCGGCGGCTGGAAGTTGCGCGCGGCGCGGATCAAGGCCGACGGCCCCCTGGCCCGGCTGCCGCTGTCGATCGACGCGCGCGGCGAGGCGCCGGGCGGGCGCTGGCGGCTGGACGGGAACGGCGAACTGGCCCAGGTCGGCAAGATCTACGACCTGAGCCTGAACGCCAACGGCCGCATGGGCCGCACCGAGATCAAGACGCGCGAGGCGGCCAAGATCCGCTTCGGCGACGGCCCGACCCAGACCCGCCTACGCCTGGCGATCGACCGCGGGACCGCCGATGTCGACGCCGACCTCGGGGGCGCGGCGGCCATGCTGAAGGCGCGGCTGGCGGGCGTCGCCCTGACCGCCTTCGATCCCGACCTAGACGGCGACATCGACGGCGACTTCAATCTGCGGGGCCAGGGCGACAAGCTGGCGGGCGACTTCACCATGCGCCTGGCCAACGCGCGCGAGCGGGGCGCGAAGGCGGACCAGGGGCTGGACGCCAAGGTCCACGGCGAACTGACCGACACCCAGCTGACCATCGTCGCCGACGGCGACAACCGCCAGGGCCTGAAGGCCGAGGCCAATCTGGTCCTGCCGGTCGAGGCGTCGGCCCAGCCGCTGAGCCTGATGATCAATACCAAGCGCGGCGTGCAGGGGACGTTCCTCGCCCAGGGCGAGATCAAGCCGCTGTGGAACCTGCTGATGGGCGCGGATCGCTCGCTTTCGGGACGGATCAACCTGCGCGCCAGCCTGGGCGGCACCCTGGCCGACCCGCGCCTGATCGGCTCGGCGACGCTCGACAGCGGCGGGTTCGACGACGGTCAGACCGGCTTTCGTCTGCGCAACGTGACGCTGCGCGCGGCCCTGGCCGACAACGCCATCGACGTCAGCCAGGCGATCGGCGAGGACGGGCAAGGCGGCTCCATCTCCGGCGCCGGCCGGATCAGCCTGGCCCGCGACGGCGTCGGCAACTTCAAGCTCGACATGAAGAGCTTCCGGCTGATCGACAACGACCTCGCCTCGGCCGTCGCGACGGGCCAGGCCGCGGTGAACCGATCGTCGGACGGCAAGATCAAGCTGACCGGCGCCGTGACCCTCGACCGCGCCGACGTGTCGGCCCAGACCAAGACCCCGGCCGGCGTGGTGGCGATGGAGGTGGTGGAGCGCAACCGTCCCCCGGACCTGGATCAGGGCCTGCAGCGCCGCGCGCCGACGGGCGGCATGATCCTGGACCTCGATCTGAAGGCGCCGCGCCGCGTCTTCGTCCGGGGACGAGGCCTCGACGTCGAGCTGTCGATGAACGCCCATGTCGGCGGGACGTCGCTAGCGCCGACCCTGAGCGGCGTCGCCCGCGTGGTGCGCGGCGAGTACGACTTCGCCGGCAAGCGCTTCGCGTTCGATGACGACGGCGTCGTGTACCTCTCGACCCAGCTCGACCATATCCGCCTCGACCTGTCGGCGACGCGGCAGGACACGGCTCTGACCGCGGTGGTCAAGATCCAGGGCACGGCGGCCAAGCCGGAGATCACCTTGACCTCCAAACCGGAACTGCCCAGCGACGAGGTGCTGAGCCAGGTGCTGTTCGGGGCCTCGGCCGCGCAGCTGACGCCGATCGAGGCGGCGCAACTGGCCTCGGCCCTGGCGGCGCTGGCGGGCGGGGGCGGCTTCGACGTGATCGGCAACCTGAGAAGCTTCGCGCGCCTGGATCGCCTGGCCTTCGCCGAGAGCGCCACGGGCATGACCGTGGCGGGCGGCAAGTACGTGACCGACGACGTCTATGTCGAGATCATCGGCGGCGGGCGCGAGGGACCTGCGGCGCAGGTCGAGTGGCGGATTCGCCGAACCCTGTCGCTGGTCTCCCGCATCGGCGGCCAGAACGACGCGAAGCTTTCCGTCCGGTGGCGAAAGGACTATTGAGGTCACGCGATAGCCGGGAGTGGACACCGGCTTTGACGGCTGTCGCGGGTTAGCGAAGAACGGGCTCGCTGATCCATTTCGAATTTCATTCGAAATGGGCGAGCTCTCGCAAGGCTGTTGCGCGGGCGACCGGTTACCTCTCGGGAGGTGAGCACGAATTACCCGCGGCCCTTGGTTATCGTGACTGAGGGAGGACAGGTCTTTCATGCGTCTCGATTCGAAGGATCGCGCGGTTCTGGACTGGATCGCGGGCGAGGGCGGGCGGATCATCGACCGGGCCGTGGCGTGGTGCGCGGTCAACTCCGGCAGCCGCCACTTGGCGGGGCTCGAGCGGCAAAGGCGGCTCCTGCTGGAGGCGGCCGAGAGCCTGCCGTCCGCGCCCGTCGAGATCCCTCTGTCGCCGTCGCGCGAGATCACGCCCGACGGCCTCGAGACCGAGTTCCATCACCCGCCCGCCCTGGCCGTCATCGTGCGTCCGGAGGCGCCGACGCAGGTCGTGCTGACCGGCCACTACGACACGGTCTATCCCGAGACCAGCGCGTTCCAGACGGTCAGCACCCGGCCGGACGGCGCGCTGCACGGGCCCGGGATCGCCGACATGAAGGGCGGGATCTCGGTGATGCTGGCGGCGCTGGAAGCCTTCGAGCGACATCCCGACGCCGCCAAGCTCGGTTACCGCGTGCTGCTGTCGCCCGACGAGGAGATCGGCTCGATCGCGTCCGGCCCGGTCTTGGCGCAGTTCGCCGGCCACGGCCATGTCGGCCTGACCTATGAGCCGGCCCTTGCCGACGGGGCGCTGGCCTCGGCGCGCAAGGGGTCGGGCAATTTCCACATCGTCGTGCGCGGTCGCGCCGCCCACGCCGGCCGCGACTTCGCCGCTGGCCGCAACGCGGTGATCGGCGCGGCGCGCATCGCCGAGAAGCTTCACGCCCTGAACGGCCGCCGCGACGGCGTCACCGTCAATGTCGCGCGCATAGACGGCGGCGCGCCGCTGAACATGGTGCCGGATGTCGCGGTCGTCCGCTTTAACGTCCGCTTTCCGGAGGCGCGGGCCGCCGCCTGGTTCGAGGCGGAAGTCGCGCGCATCGTCGCCGAGATCGACGGCGACCTTCACGCCCACCTGCACGGCCTGATCACCCGTCCGGCCAAGCCCTTCAACGCCGCGCAGCAACGCTTGTTCGGCGCGGTCAGGGACGTCGGCGCGCTGCTGGGCCAGGACATCGCCTGGAAGCCGTCGGGCGGCGTCTGCGAGGGCAACAACCTGTTCGCCTCGGGCCTGCCCAATGTCGACACCCTGGGCGTGCGCGGCGGCGACATCCACAGCGAGGCCGAACACGCCTGGCCCGAAAGCTTCGTCGAGCGCGCACAGCTGTCGACCCTGATCCTGATGAAGCTGGCCAGCGGCGAGATCGACGCTCGCGGCATCCGGTCGGCCATGGAGACCCCCTGAATGCTCGTCGTCCGTCCCGCCGGCGCCGCCGATTTCGACGCCCTGATGGAGCTGGCCGTGCTGTCCGGTCGCGGCTTCACCAGCCTGCCCGAGGACGAGCCGACCTTGCGAGCCCGGCTGGCTCTCTCCGAAGCCAGCTTCCAGGCCGGCGTCGCGCCGCCCGAGGCCTGGTACACCCTGATGCTGGAGGACCTGGAGACCGGCTCGATCGAGGGCGTCGCCGGGGTCAAGGCCGGGGTTGGCCTGAAGCGCCCGTTCTTCTCGTTCCGCGTGGTGACCCTGGCCCAGTCGTCGCCGACCCTGGCGATGCGCTTCGATCACAAGGCGCTGGTGCTGGTCAATGAATGCGCCGGTTGGTCGGAGGTCGGCTCGCTGTTCCTGCGGCCCGAGAAGCGCAAGGGCGGGGCGGGGCGGCTGCTGGCCCAGTCGCGCTACATGCTGATCGGCATCGAGCCGCAGCGCTTCGCCGAGATGGTGCTGGCCGAGTTGCGCGGCTGGTTTGACGACGACGGTCGCTGTCCGTTCTGGGAGCACGTGTCGCACAAGTTCTTCCGCCTCGAGTTCGACCAGGCGGACCTGATGAGCGCCTCGACGGACGGCCAGTTCATCCTGGATCTGGCGCCGCGCCATCCGATCTATACCGAGCTGTTGCCCGACGAGGCGCGCGAGGTGATCGGCCGCGTCCATCGCGACGGCGAGGCGGCGCGGGCCATGCTGGAGCGCGAGGGCTTCCGCTACCAGGGGCTGGTCGATCTGTTCGACGCGGGCCCGACCGTGGCCTGCCCGCGCGACGACATCCGCACGGTGCGCGACTCCAAGCGCTTGCGGATCAGGGCGGGCGAGGACGCGTTCGGCGAGGAGGCGCTGATCTCGACCAGCGAGGTGGCGCGGTTCCGGGCGATCCGCGCGCCGGTGCTGATCGACGGCGAGACGGCGATCCTGGATCGCGCGGCGATGGACGCGCTGGGCGTCCGCGAAGGTGAAATGGTGCGGGTGAAGGCATGAGCGGCGTGTTCATCGACGGCCAATGGCGCGCGGGGCGCGGCCCTGAACGGGTCTCCACCGATCCGGCCAGCGGCGAGGTCGTCTGGCGCGAGGCGACGGCCAGCGAGGCCGACGTCGCCGAGGCCGTGGCGGCCGCCCGCCGCGCCTTCCCCGCCTGGGCCGACCAGCCGCGCGAGGCGCGGATCGCGATCCTGCGCCGCTACAAAGAGGTTCTGGTCGAGCGGACCGCCGCTTTCGCCGAGGCCCTGAGCCGCGAGACCGGCAAGGCCTTGTGGGAGACCAAGGCCGAGCTCGGCTCCATGGCCGGCAAGGTCGATCTGTCGATCAAGGCCTATGACGAGCGCACCGGCGTCACCGACAATCCCATGCCGTTCGGCCGTGCGGTGCTGCGGCACCGGGCCCACGGGGTGATGGCGGTGCTGGGGCCGTTCAACTTCCCGGGGCACCTGCCCAACGGCCACATCGTGCCGGCCCTGCTGGCCGGCGACACCGTGGTGTTCAAGCCCTCGGAAGAGACCCCGCTGGCGGGGCAGCTGATGGTCGAGGCCCTGGAGGCGGCCGGGGTTCCGGCCGGGGTGGTCAACCTCGTCCAGGGCGGTCGCGAGACGGGCCAGGCTTTGATCAATCAGGAGATCGACGGCCTGCTGTTCACCGGCTCGGCGGCGGCTGGGGCCTTCTTCCGCCGCCATTTCGCCGATCGGCCCGACGTGATCCTGGCCCTGGAGCTGGGCGGCAACAATCCGCTGGTCGTGTGGGACGTCGGCGACGCCGAGGCCGCCGCCGCCCTGGTCGTCCAGTCGGCCTTCATCACCACCGGCCAGCGCTGCTCGTGCGCGCGACGCCTGATCGTGCCCGACGACGCCAGCGGCCGCGCCGTGATCGAGGCTACGGCCGTGTTGATGGACCGGCTGACAATCGGGCCTTGGAACGGCGAGGTCGAGCCGTTCATGGGACCGCTGATCTCGGTCCGCGCCGCCCAAACCGCCCGCGCCGTGGCCGACACCCTGGGCGGCGAGCGCATCCGCGCGCTGGGGCCGGTCGAGGGTCTCGGCGAGGCCTTCGTCACGCCCGGCATGGTCGACGTCACCGGCGTCGACACGCCGGACGAGGAGCTGTTCGCGCCGTGGCTGCAGGTGCGCCGCGTCGCCAGTTTCGACGAGGCCCTGACGGCCGCGAACGCCACGCGCTATGGTTTGTCGGCGGGGCTTATCTCCGAGGATTCAACGCTCTGGGAGCGGTTCCTGAACCTGATCCGCGCGGGCGTCGTCAACTGGAACCGGCCGACCACCGGCGCGGCGGGCTCGATGCCGTTCGGCGGCCTGGGGGCCTCGGGCAATCACCGGCCCAGCGCCTATTACGCCGCCGACTATTGCGCCTATCCGATCGCCAGCTTCGAGGCGCCGGCCGTCGTCGACACCCTAAAGGATATCAAGGGGCTGCGCGGATGACCTCGGCGGTCGAGGCCAATTGCGACGGCCTGGTCGGGCCAACCCACAGCTATGTCGGCCTGGCGCCCGGCAACCTGGCCAGCACGCGCAACGCCGGCGAGGTCTCCAACCCCCGCGCGGCGGCGCTGGAAGGGCTGGCCAAGATGCGCCGGCTGGCCGATCTGGGCATCCCTCAGTTCGTTCTGCCGCCGCATGAGCGTCCGGCGGTAAGCCTTCTGAAGACTCTCGGTTTTTTCGGCACGGATGCGACGGTGCTGGAACAGGCCTGGAAGGTCGCCCCGGCCCTGGCCGCCGCCGCCTGCTCGGCCTCGCCGATGTGGGCCGCCAACGCCGCGACCGTGACCCCCAGCGCGGACGCCGAGGACGGCCGCGTCCACTTCACCCCGGCCAACTTGCTGACCAACCTGCACCGCAGCCTGGAGGGGCCGCAGACCGCCCGCGCCCTGCGTCGCCTGTTCCCGGATGAGGCCCGCTTCGCGGTGCATGATCCGCTGCCTGCCCAGCCGCACTTCGCCGACGAGGGCGCGGCCAACCATGTCCGGCTCTGCGCCGAGCACGGGGCGCCGGGGGTGAACCTGTTCGTCTGGGGGCGCGAGGCCTGGGGCCATTGGGACGGCAGGTTCCCCGCGCGCCAGACCCGCGAGGCCTTCGAGGCGATCCAACGTCGGCACGGCGCGGCGCGGGCGGTGTTCCCCCGGCAGGCGAGGGCGGCGATCGAGGGCGGGGCCTTCCACAACGACGTGGTCTGCGTCGGCACGCGGGAGTGCCTGTTCTTCCACGAACGCGCCTTCGAGGACCGCGCCGCGATGGAGCGCGAGGTCCGGGCGGCGGCGCAAGGGCTGTTCGAGCCCGTCTTCGTCGAGATCGCCGAAGCCGACCTGCCGATGGCCGATCTGGTGGCCAGCTATCTGTTCAACTCGCAGCTGCTGGTCGTCCCGGGCGAGGACCGCCTCGTTTTGCTGGCGCCGGCCGAGACGCGGGACAACCCGCGCGCCTTCGCCGTCGCCGAGGGTCTGGCCAGTTCGAACGGGCCGATCGGTCGCGTCGACTATGTCGATGTCCGCCAGAGCATGCGCAATGGCGGCGGGCCGGCCTGCCTGAGGCTGCGGGTGGTGCTGACCGAGGACGAACTGGCGGCGACGAACGCGGCCCAGCGCTTCACCCCCGGCCTGCATGCGACGCTGGTCGACTGGGTCACGCGCCGTTATCGCGACCGACTGGCGCCGTCGGACCTCGCCGATCCGAACCTTTTGATCGAGAGCCGCGAGGCGCTGGACGAACTGGCCCAGCTCCTCGACCTTGGCGGCGACTTCTACCCGTTCCAGAGGGCGTCATGAGCGTCACGATCCGCCAGGCCAGTCTCGACGACGTCGCCGGGATCATGGCCGTCCACAAGGCCGCGGCGGTCCAGCCGGTCGGCCTGGCGCGGACGCCCGAGGAGATCACCGAGACCTATGTCCGCGGTGTCGTCGACGCGCCTGGCGGGGTCTGCCTGGTCGCCGTCGACGCCGACGGAGCGATCCGCGGCGAAATCCATGCGCGCCGGGAGCATATCGCGATCTTCTCCCACGTCCTGGGCGGGGTGACCGTGGCGGTGCGGCCGGACTCCCAAGGTCAAGGCATCGGCTCACGCCTGTTCAAGGCCCTGATCGCCGAGGCGCGGAGCATGACGCCGCCTATCCTGCGGATCGAGCTGGCGGCCGGGGCGGGCAATCTGGACGCCATCCGCCTCTACGAGCGCCTGGGCTTTCAGCATGAGGGGCGGCAGCCCAGGCGCGGACTCTATCCCGATGGCCGCTTCGAGGACGACATTCTGATGGGGATGCTGCTCTAGGCGCGGAGCGCCGCCAGGGCCTCCGGGAAGCGGCGCGACAGCGGGACCTCGACCGCGCCCAACTCCACCGAATAGTCGCCCGAGCCTTCCGGCTTCAGGCCGGTCACGCGCGCCATGTTGACCAGCCAGGACTTGTGCGTCCGGACGAAACCCTCGCGGCTCAAACCCTCGAGCGTCGCGCTCAGCGATGAGCGCATCAGGGGGCGGCGGCCGTCGGCCAGCAGGAACTCGACATAGTTCCCCGCCGAACGCACGGCCAGGATGTCGGCGACGGGGACGCGGACCAGACGCGCGCCGTCCAGGATGTCGAAGGTGGCGGGCGAGGCGGCGGCTGCGACCTCGGCCGGCCGCTGGGCGCCGCGCCGCAGGGCCAGCCAGAAGATGATCGAGGCGATGCCGTAGCTCAGCATGTCCTTGCGGAATTCGTAGGGGAACTCCGTCGCCAGCGGCCCGAAATGGTAGGCCTCGCGCAGCAGCACGCCATGAGCCAGCCGCCGCAGCGCGACGAAGCCTGCCACGTGCAGGATCGAGTAGAGCAGCATCGCCGCCGCGTGGCCCGGAACCGCGAGCCGCCAGGTCGGTCGGGCCCGGATCATCCAGAGCGCCATCGCTCCCGGGATCGAGAAGATGCAGAAGGTGACCAGCGCGCTGCTGATCTCCCAGATCGCGGGCCGGATCAGGCCGAGGCGCGGCGCGTCGTGCTGGATCGTCAGGATGTTGACCACGGCGATCGCCGACACCAGGGTCACGCCCAGCAGCCAGGCCCGCTTGAGCCAAAGCCGCGCCTCGCCGGTCATCCCGAAAAGACCGCCGCTCGTCCCGGCCCATGTTCCGCTTGTCCCGGCCAGCGACCGCTGATCCCCGAGCGCTTGGCCTCGGGCGCGGTCCTTGGGCAGGTCTCTGGCATCGTCTTTCACGCCGGACATTCCCCGATGACCACGCCCGCCCCACCGCTCGACCGCCGTTACGACCTCGACTGGATTCGGGTCGGCGCGTTCTTCCTGCTGATCCTTTATCACACCGGAATGTTCTACGTGCCCTGGGATTGGCACGTGAAGTCGCCGCATATCGTCGAGGGGCTGATGCCCTTCATGCTGCTGACCAATCCCTGGCGGCTGACCCTGCTGTTCCTGGTTTCGGGCGCGGCGACGCGGTTCATGGCCGACAAGGCGACCGTCGGGGCGCTGACGCGGGCCCGCGTCGCGCGGCTGGCGCCGCCGCTGGTCTTCGCCATGCTCGTGGTCGTGCCGCCGCAGTCCTACTACCAGGTGGTCGAGTACATCGCGCTGCACCCGAACAGCGGCCTGTCGGTCGACCACTTCTGGCTCCGCTATGTCACCGGCTCGGGCCACTGGTGCGGCCTCGATGGCCATTGCCTGGTCACGCCGACCTGGAACCACATGTGGTTCGTCGCCTATCTGCTGTTCTACACGGTCGTTCTGGCGCTGCTGCTTCTGGTCTGGAAAACGGCCGGCCAGGCGATCCAGCGCGCCGCCGAAGGGCTGCTTCGGGGCGCTGGACTGCTCGTCTGGCCGATCGTGTTCCTGGGCTTCCTGCGCGCGACGCTCTATCCGAGATTCGGCGAGACCCACGCCCTGATCGGGGACCACTACGTCCACGCGGTATCGTTCAGCGCCTTCCTGCTGGGGTTCGGGCTCGCCAAGTCCGAGGCGCTGCGCGACCGCCTGACCGCCGTCCGCTGGCCCGCCTTGATCGCGGCGGTCGCGGCCTGGGCGGGCTGGGCGATCTATGTCTGGACCTATCGCCACGACACGCCCGTCCCGTCGCCGGCGCTGAAGCTCGTGATGCGCTTCGTGTTCGCGACCGACACCTGGTGCGCCATCGTCGCCATCCTGGGCTTCGGCGCCAGGCATCTGACGCGGGGCGGACCGGTCCTTCGCTACCTGACCTTGGGCGTCTTCCCGTTCTATCTCGTGCACCAGACCCTGATCGTCGTCATGGCCTACCATCTGGCCAAGCTTGGCTTGCCGCAGGGGCTGGAGGGCGCGATCCTGGTCGTGGCGACCTTCGCCGGCTGCTTCGCGACCTATGAGATCGCGCGCCGCGTTCCCGGCGTTCGGATCCTGTTCGGCCTGAAGGGGGAGCCCGCCAAGACGGCCGCTCATCGATCAACAGCCTTGGCCTAGGCCCGCGCGGCGATAGCCCGCGGGCTTGCGCCTAGTGCGAGATCCGCGGGCGAAGCTTGTATTGGCCGTGATTGAACGACTCGAAGATCACCGAGGTCTGCGGGTGCCCCACGGGCTCGCCGCTGTCGTCGGGCAGCAGGTTCTGCTCGGACACATAGGCGACGTAGCTGTTGTCCTCGTTCTCGGCCAGCAGGTGATAGAAGGGCTGGTCCTTACGCGGCCGGATGTCCTCGGGGATGGACTGCCACCACTCCTCGGTATTGGCGAACACCGGGTCGACGTCGAACACCACGCCCCGGAAGGGGAAGATGCGGTGCCGGACGACCTGGCCGATCGCGAACTTGGCGAGTCTCGAGTTCATGGCGCCCAAACTAGCAGAGCCGACCTGACTGAAAGCTGAACGTAGAACTCAGAACGCGGAAGACAAGGCGGCGCCTTCCGAGAGGCGAGCGACATGATATGGTCGACTCGAAATGAGGCCGCGCAACCCGTCGCGCGGTCTGCGAGACAGGTATCGAGACCATGTCGGAGGCGCCGCGCGCGCCCGGCGCGCCACAAGGTCGGCGCCGGCGGTCTCAGGACGACTCCGTCGCGTGCTACGCGGCGCTCGACCTGGGCACCAACAACTGCCGCCTGCTGGTGGCCACGCCCACGCCGCGCGGCTTCCGCGTCGTCGAGGCCTATTCCCGCATCGTGCGCCTGGGCGAGGGCCTGTCGCAGACCGGTCAGCTGTCCGAGGCGGCCATGGATCGGTCGCTGGCCGCGCTGAAGGTCTGCGCCGAGAAGATCCGCCGCCGCAAGGCGCTGCGGGTCAAGGCCGTGGCGACCCAGGCCTGTCGCGGCGCCGCCAACGGAGCCGCCTTCGTCAAGCGCGTCCAGGAAGAGACGGGGCTGAAGCTGCAGATCATCAGCCCCAAGGAGGAGGCCCAGCTGTCGGTGGCCGGCTGCATGAGCCTGTTCGATCGCCAGCAGGACGCGGCCCTGGTGGTCGATGTCGGCGGCGGCTCGACCGAGCTGTCCTGGGTCGACCTCAAGGGCGGGGGCCTCGACGCCAAACCCCGGCAGTTCGCCGCCTGGAAGCTGCCGATCAAGGCCTGGCTGTCGATCCCGGTCGGGGTCGTCACCCTGGCCGAGCGTTTTCCGGAAGGCGAGCGCGCCGACGAGGGTTGGTTCAGGGCCATGGTCGACGACGTCAAGGCGCGGATCGAGGCCTTCCCGCACGCCGAGCCGATGCGGCGCATCTTCGCCGAGGGCAGGGCGCATCTGGTCGGCACCTCGGGGGCGATCACCAGCCTGGCGGGGCTGCACCTGGGCCTGCCGCGTTACGACCGCAACGTCGTCGACGGCCTCTGGATGGATCGCAAGGACTGCGACGCCGCCGCCGACCGGCTGCTGGGCCTGACCGCGGCGGAGCGGGCCAAGGAGCCGTGCATCGGCGCCGATCGCGCCGACCTCGTCCTGGCCGGCGCGGCGATCCTGCAGGCGGTTCAGGAGCTCTGGCCCTGTTCGCGCGTGCGCGTCGCCGATCGAGGGCTTAGAGAGGGGCTTCTGATGTCCCTGATGTCCGACCAGCAGAAGCGTCCGCGTCGACGCCGTCGCGGCGGCGCACCCAGCAGAACGGCAGCCGCATGAGCGAAGATCCTCCCCGCCGCCGCATGGTCAAGCCGCCCACCGGCGGCAACGAGGGCGGGCGCGGCAAGCCGGCGCGCCTGAAGACCGCCTATGGCCGCACGCCCAGCCAGCAGGCCTGGCTGGAGCGGCAGATCAACGATCCGTTCTCGGCCAAGGCCCGGGCGCTGGGCTATCGCAGCCGAGCGGCCTTCAAGATCAGCGAGATCGACGACAAGTTTCGGTTCTTCCGGAAGGGCGCGAAGGTCATCGACCTGGGCTGCGCGCCGGGCGGCTGGCTGCAGATCGCCGTCGAGCGCGGCGTGACGACCCTGGCCGGCATCGACCTGCTGCCGGTCGACCCGGTGGCGCCGGCGCACATCCTGGAAATGGACTTCACCGCCGACGGCGCCCCCGACAAGCTGCTGGAACTGTTGGGCGGCGAGCCGGATCTGGTGATGTCCGACATGGCGCCCAACACCGTCGGCCATCGCGAGACCGATCACCTGCGCATCGTCGGCCTGATCGAGATCGCGGCCGAGTTCGCGATCGACGTCCTCAAGCCCGGCGGCGCGTTCGTCGCCAAGGCCTTCCAGGGCGGCGAGACGGCCGAGGTGATCGGCAAGCTCAAGCGCCACTTCGACAAGGTCCAGCACTTCAAGCCCAAGGCCAGCCGCCAGGACAGCTCGGAGGTCTTCCTGGTCGCGACGGGGTTCAAGGGGCGGTGAGGGGGCGGGACGGCGTGATCGGCGAGCTGATCGCGCGGCCGTTCCGCAATCTGGCCGCGGCCGTGGCCTTCGTGTTCGCGGTCGCCGCGTGCGCGGTCCTGGCCTACATGCGGGCCGGCTGGCCGTTCGAAGACGCGCTCTACATGGTCACCCTGACCATCTTCACCGTCGGGTACGGCGAAGTCAGGCCCATCGACACCACCTACTTGCACGTGGTGACCATGGCCACGATGGTGTTCGGGTGCACGGGCGTCATCATCGTCACCGGCGCGCTGGTGCAAGCCCTGACCCAAACGCAACTGGAACAATTCTTCGGAAAGCGCGTGGAACGCGACATCGACAAGCTGGACGGTCACGTCATCATCTGCGGCTTCGGCCGCATCGGCCTGATGCTGGCCAGCGAACTTTCAGCTGCGGGCGAGACCTTCGTCATCGTCGAGCGCGACGAGGGGCGCTGTCAGGAGGCGCGGGATCTCGGCTATCTCTGCCGCCACGCGGACGCCACCGACGAGGACGTCCTGCGCGCCATGCACGTCAAGCGGGCCAAGGTGCTGGCGACCGTCCTTCCCGACGACGCGGCCAATGTCTTCATCACCCTGTCGGCGCGCAGTCTCAACCCGACCATCGAGATCATCGCGCGCGGCGAGCGGCCGACCACCGAGCGCAAGCTGCTGCAGGCCGGCGCGGACAAGGTCGTGATGCCCGCGCACATCGGGGCCGAGCGCATCGCCGAAATCATCCTCTACCCCCGCATGGCCGGCTATCTGCGCGAGGCCCGCACCGAGACGAGCACCCGCGAAGAGCGTCTGGCGGCGCTCGGCCTGGACTTCAGCGTGGTCACGGCGCCCGCCTCGTTCCAGGCCCGCCGGATGACGGTCGGCGAGTTCGAACGCCGGGGCGGGGGGCTTCTGGTCGTCCGCATCGATCGCGTCGACGGCGACGTGATCGAGGCGCCCAAGCCGGACGATGTGATCCGGGCGGGCGACGGCGTGGCGGTGGTCTCCAAACTGGGGCGGCTCGGCCTCTCGGCGATCACCGACTAGGCGGCGCGCTGCCGCTTGGGTTGCCGGCACGCCTTTGGACAATTACAAGGCGTTGATCCAAAACGGAAATTTACATTTCTTTCTCTTGCCAAGACTCTTCGACGGCCCGAGCGTCTGAAACGCGCATTTCTCGCGCGAGGAGGAAGCCCAACCATGTCGAAGTCCCTGAGCATCGCCGTCGCCTTGGCCGTGGCTCTGTCGAGCGCCAGCGCCGCGTTCGCCGCCGCGCCCTGCCGCGACGCCAAGGGTAAGTTCATCAAGTGCCCGCCGGCGGCCGCCGCCAAGCCGACCAAGTGCAAGGACGCCAAGGGCAAGTTCGCCAAGTGCGGCACGCCGGGCGCCAAGCCGGTCTAGAGAGTCAGAAGGGGCGGCGGCGTCTCGGGGCGGATGGCCTAGAGTAACGAGGGTATGTCCCGCGCGCCGTCGAACACGCGAAGTATCAGGACGTCGTGTTCCTCGACCCTGTAGCAGATGACGTACCGACTGTAGGGCGCTCGGCGGACACCTCGCGCTTCATACCCGTCGAGACGGGCAAAGGCATAAGGGCGATCGGCCAGGGCCTCGCACGCTTCTCGGAGTCCGCCGACGATCTTTCTAGCGGCATTCGGTCGATCCGCCGCGATCCAGTCCGCGATCGCCTTGAGATCGCGAAGAGCGACCGCCGTGAACCGAGTCCTCATTCCTCCGCGAAACCGGCGGGCTGAGCCAGACGTGCATCGAGTCGTGTCTCGACCTCGGCGAAGGCGTCTTCCAACGAGACGGTCCGTCCAGCGTCCGCATCCGCTAAGCCGGCCTCGATCGCCGCATGGAACGCCGCTAGCTTGGCTTCGCGCTCCTGCACCAGCCGCACCCCCTCGCGCAGCACCTCGCTCTTGGAGCCATAGCGGCCTTTGTCGATCAGATCGTTGACTGCGGCCTCCAGTTGCACGCCCAGATCGACACTGATGGCCATCGGCATTCTCCTCTTCGTCAATATCTATTATTGGCGTCGCTGCGGCAAGCAGGCGTCGTTCGACGCCGCCGCCGCGAAACGCCTCTCCAAATTCTCATCTCCAGCGGGTCGACAACCGCCGGCCTCGCGGCTATATCCGCGCCGCAAAATGGAGACTCCGATGGAGATTCGCGAAGGGCTCACCTTCGACGACGTTTTGCTCGAACCCGGCCCGTCTGACGTCATGCCGACCCAGGTGACGACCGAGACCCGGTTCACGCGTGAAATCAGTCTGAACATTCCCCTGGTGTCCGCCGCCATGGACACCGTGACCGAGAGCCGGCTGGCCATCGCCATGGCTCAGGCCGGCGGTCTCGGCATCCTGCACCGCAACCTGACCAATGACGAGCAGGCCGACCAGGTCCGCGAAGTCAAGCGGTACGAAAGCGGCATGGTCATCAATCCGCTGACCATCCATCCCGACACCACCCTGGCCGAGATCCGCGAGATCACGGCCCGCCGCAAGATCTCGGGCTTCCCGGTGGTCGAGCGCGGCTCGGGCAAGCTCGTGGGCATCGTCACCAATCGCGACATGCGCTTCGAGGGCGATCCCAGTGTTCCGGCGTCGGCGATCATGACCCGCGAGAACCTGGTCACCGTGCCCGAGGGCGTCGACCAGGCCGAGGCCCGCGAACTGCTGCGCAAGCACAAGATCGAGCGGCTGATCGTCGTCGACGAGGCCTATCGCGCCGTCGGTCTGATCACGGTCAAGGACATCGAGAAGGCCCAGGCCCACCCGCTGGCGGCCAAGGACGACAAGGGCCGCCTGCTGGTCGGCGCGGCCTCGACGGTCGGCGACGCCGGCTTCGAGCGCTCGATGAGCCTGGTGGACGCCGGCGTGGACGTGGTCGTGATCGACACCGCCCACGGCCATTCCAGCCAAGTCGCCGCCGCCGTCTCCCGGCTGAAGCGCGAGGCCAACCGCGTCCAGATCGTGGCCGGCAACATCGCCACCTACGACGCCGCCCGCGCCCTGATCGACGCCGGCGCCGACGCGGTGAAGGTGGGCATCGGGCCGGGCTCGATCTGCACCACCCGCATCGTCGCGGGCGTGGGCGTGCCGCAGCTGACCGCCATCATGGAGGCCGTCCGCGCCGCCAAGGAGAGCGGCACGCCGGTGATCGCCGACGGCGGCATCAAGTATTCGGGCGACCTGGCCAAGGCCATCGCCGCCGGGGCCTCCACGGCCATGATGGGCTCGATGTTCGCCGGCACCGAAGAGGCGCCCGGCGAGGTGTTCCTGTACCAGGGCCGCTCGTACAAGAGCTATCGCGGCATGGGCTCGGTGGGGGCCATGGCCCGCGGTTCGGCCGACCGCTACTTCCAGAAGGAAGTGACCGACAGCTTCAAGCTCGTGCCGGAAGGCATCGAGGGCCAGACCCCGTTCAAGGGCCCGATCTCGCCGGTGCTGCACCAGCTGGTCGGCGGCTTGCGCGCGGCCATGGGCTATGTCGGGGCCGCGACCATCCCTGAACTGCAAAAGCGCGCCAAGTTCGTGCGCATCACGGGCGCTGGCCTGCGCGAGAGCCACGTCCACGACGTGATGATCACGCGCGAGGCGCCGAACTATCCGAGCGCGGTCTAGCCGATGCGGATGGCGTTCGAGCTGCAGATGGTGGCGGCGGCGGTCCTGATCGGGATCGTCCACCTGGTCTGGGCGGCCGCGGCCGCCCAGCCGCAGCGCGGCTTGAAATGGAACGCCGGTCCGCGCGACGAGGCCATCGTCCTGACGGGCGTGGCCGGCCGGCTCGAACGCGCCTTCGCCAATTTCCGCGAGACCTTCCCGTTCTTCGCGGCCCTGGTGGCCGTCGACTATCTGGGCGGACGGCTGGGCGACCTGACAGCCTATGGCGCGGCGCTCTACGTCGTCGCGCGCGCGATCTATATCCCTCTCTACGCCTTCGGCGTGCCCTACCTGCGTAGCCTGGTCTGGGTCGCCTCCATGGCCGGGATCCTGATGCTGCTCGCGGCCCTGGTGGTCTGATGCGCGATGGCGGGCGGGTTTCGGCGGCGATCGAGGTTCTGACCGAGATCGAGACGCGGCATTTTCCGGCCAAGATGGCGCTGAAGCGCTGGGGCGAGACGGCGCGCTACGCCGGCTCCAAGGACCGCGCCTTCGTCTCCGGCCTGGTCCTGGACGCCCTACGCCGTAAGCGTTCCCTGGGCTGGATGATGGGCGATCCCAGTCCGCGCGGCGTCATGCTGGGCGTCCTGGGCTTCGTCTGGCGCTGGACGCCGGACCGGATCGCCGAGGCCGCCTCCGAGGAGCACGGCTTTGGCGCGCTGACCGATGTCGAGCGCGAGCGCCTGGCTGGCCCGGTCAGTCTCGACGACGCGCCCGCGCCGGTGGCCGGCGACTATCCCGACTGGCTGGAGAAGCCTCTGGCCCGCGCCTTGGGCGCCGACCAGGCCGTCGAGATGCGGGCGTTGTCCGAGCGCGCGCCCGTAGACCTGCGGGTCAACACGCTGAAGACCGACGCCGAGCGCGCCGCCAAGGCCCTGGCGCCGATCCACGCCGCGCCGACGGGCGTTCTGCCCAACGCCTTCCGAATCCCCGCGCCCGACGCGGCCGACCGCACGCCGTCCGTGGAAGCGGTGCCCGCCTTCTCCAAGGGCTGGTTCGAGGTGCAGGACCTCGGCTCGCAGATCGCCGCGGCCGTGGCGGGCGAGGTCAAGGGCAAGCAGGTGCTGGACTTCTGCGCCGGCGGCGGCGGCAAGACGCTGGCCCTGGCGGCGGCCATGGGCAATACCGGCCAGATCTTCGCCCACGACAGCGATGCGCGGCGTTTGGCCGATACGATCCGGCGCGGGCAGAGGGCAGGGGTCCGCAACCTGCAGATCCGCTCGCCGATCGAGGCCACGCCGCTCAAGGGCCTGGAAGGCAAGATCGACGTCGTCTTCGTCGACGCGCCCTGCACCGGCTCGGGCACCTGGCGTCGCCACCCCGACGCGAAATGGCGCCTGTCGCCCGACCAGCTGGCCAAGCGCCAGATCGAGCAGGACAGCGTGCTGGAGGACGCCGCGACCTTCGTGAAGGCCGGCGGCCGGATGATCTATGTCACCTGCTCGCTGCTGACCGAGGAGAACGAGGATCGCGTCGCCGGCTTCCTCGAACGCCACCCCGAATTCACCGCCAGACCGATCAGCTTGCCGGGCGTCGACCACGTCACCCCGGAAGGCTATCTGCGCCTGACCCCTTATCGCGCCGGAACGGACGGCTTCTTCGCCGCCGTGCTGGAGCGCGCCTCGTATACGCCCTGACCTTGAACGCCCGACCGCTGGAGCCTTGCCGATGACCCCCGAACCCCACCACCAGCGCGTCCTGATCGTCGACTTCGGCAGCCAGGTGACCCAGCTGATCGCGCGTCGGGTGCGCGAGGCCGGCGTCTATTGCGAGATCCATCCGTTCGACAAGGCCGAGGCGATCGTCGACGACTATCAGCCCGCCGCCATCATCCTGTCGGGCGGCCCGGCCAGCGTGCTCGAGGCCGACAGCCCCCGCATCGGCCGCAAGCTGTTCGATCTGGGCCTGCCGATGCTGGCCATCTGCTACGGCCAGCAGCTGCTGTGCGACGTCCTGGGCGGCAAGGTCGAGGGCGGCCACGCCGGCGAGTTCGGCCGCGCCGAGCTGACCGTCGGCAAGGTCAGCCCGCTGTTCCAGGGCCTCGCCGGCGTCGGCGAGCTGGAAACCGTCTGGATGAGCCACGGCGACCGCGTCACGGCGATCCCGGAGGGTTTCGAGGTCATCGCCACCTCGACCGGCGCGCCGTTCGCCGCCATCGCCAATGACGACAAGAAGATCTACGCCCTGCAGTTCCACCCCGAGGTGTACCACACCGTCAACGGGGCCAGGATGTACCGGAACTTCCTGTTCAACATCGCCGGGCTGAAGGGCGACTGGACCATGGCCGTCTTCCGTCAGGAGATGATCCAGAAGATCCGAGACCAGGTCGGCTCGGGCAAGGTGATCTGCGGCCTGTCGGGCGGGGTCGACAGCTCGGTGGCCGCCGTGCTGATCCACGAGGCGATCGGCGACCAGCTGACCTGCGTGTTCGTCGACACGGGCCTGCTGCGCAAGAACGAGGCCGACCAAGTGGTCACCCTGTTCCGCGACCACTACAACATCCCGCTGGTCCATGTGGACGCCGGTGAGCTGTTCCTGGGCGAGCTGGCCGGCGTCACCGACCCCGAGACCAAGCGCAAGACGATCGGCCGCCTGTTCATCGACGTCTTCGACAAGGAGGCCGCCAAGATCGACGGCGCGGAGTTCCTGGCCCAGGGCACGCTCTATCCCGACGTTGTGGAAAGCGTCTCGGCGCGCGGCGGCCCCTCGGCGGTGATCAAGAGCCACCACAATGTCGGCGGCCTGCCGGACTACATGAAGCTGAAGCTGGTCGAGCCGCTGCGCGAGCTCTTCAAGGACGAGGTCCGCGCCCTGGGCGTCGAACTGGGCCTGGCGCCGGCCTTCGTCGGCCGCCACCCGTTCCCGGGCCCTGGCCTGGCCATCCGCATCCCCGGCGAGATCACGCCCGAGAAGGTCAAGGTGCTGCAGGACGCCGACGCCATCTATCTGGAAGAAATCCGCAACGCCGGCCTCTATGACCAGATCTGGCAGGCCTTCGCCGTGCTGCTGCCCGTGAAGACGGTCGGGGTGATGGGCGACGCCCGCACCTACGAGAACGTCCTGGCCCTGCGCGCCGTGACCTCGACCGACGGCATGACCGCCGACTTCTTCGAGTTCCCCTGGGCCGTGCTCGGCAAGACCGCCACGCGCATCATCAACGAGGTGCGGGGCGTCAACCGCGTGGTCTACGACGTGACCTCCAAGCCGCCCGGCACGATCGAGTGGGAGTGACGGAGCGTCCCTTCGGGATCTTCGCGGTCGTGTGTTGGATCTTCCGGTCCGGCCGCGCGCTTGACCTCGGTTGATCGTCGCGGCGCGGGCTTGGATGGAAAATTCGCTTCTTCGGCTCTCCGGCGTCCCTGACCGGGCCGGCGGCCAGTCGCCGTTTGAAACAAGGCGCGGCCCGTGCGATGGCGTGACGCGCGCCGCCGAACGGCGAGCGGCGATCATCGCCTGTCCTCCCCGCGCGAAACGATATGCTTGACGCCCCGCAGTCCCCCGTCACCGCGCCTTACGTCGCGGCCATTGTCGTCGAGGCGCCTCGGTTGCCGCCGTTGGCGGGGCAGGAGGCCTTCTCCACCGCCGCCTACGACGCCGCCCGACTCGGCGCGGCGGCGCGGCTCGACGATGTCCTGAAGACCACGCCGGGGGTTTCCCTGTTCCGTCGCACCGGCAGCGACGCGGCCAATCCCACCATCCAGGGCTTGTCGCTGCGCGGCGTCGCGCCCTCGGGCGCCGGGCGCGCGCTGGTCACGCTGGACGGCGCGCCGCAGAACGATCCGTTCGGCGGCTGGGTCATCTGGACCGCTCTGCCAGGAGAGGGTTTGTCGGGCGCGACGATCGTGCGCGGCGCGGGGGCCGGACCTTATGGCGCGGGGGCCCTGACCGGCGTGGTGGCGCTGCGCGAGAGGGCGGCGGGCGGCGGCCTGACCAGCCTCTCCGTGCAAGGCGGCCAGCGCGACAGCTGGCGCGGCGCCGGGACGTTCGGGACCGACCACCTGCTGCTCACCGCCAGCGGCTCGCGAACCGACGGCTATCGCCCGGCGCGCGGCGCGGCGGCCGGCGCGGCCGATACGCCCACGACCCTGGCGGACGGCGCGATCGCCGCCCGGATTCAAGGCCGCGTCGGCGGCGCGCGCTGGGCCGCGCGCCTTGGGGCCTACCAGGAAATCCGCGGCGCGGGCCTGTTCGGCGCGAAATCGAACGCGGTCGGGACCTCGCTGGCCGTCACCGTGGCCACCGACCACTGGCGCGCTCAGGCCTGGGCGCGGACCAGCGACCTGGAGAAAACCTCCGTCGCGGTGGCGGCCGGCCGGAGCGCCACTACGCCCGCCAACGACCAATATTCGACCCCCGCCAGCGGCTATGGCCTAAACGCCGCGTGGCAGGCCAGGACCGGCGACTGGTCGTGGGAGCTGGGCGGCGATGTCCGCGCGGCGGAAGGGCGGACGCATGAGCGTTTCCGCTACCTGAACGGGGCCTTTACCCGCCAACGCACGGCCGGGGGGCGGACGCTGGTCGGCGGGGCCTATGCCGAGGGCGCCTATGCCCGGCCCGACTTCTCGCTGGCGATCGGCGCGCGCCTGGACGGCTGGCGATCCTATGGCGGGGTCCGACGCGAGCGCGACGCCGCCACGGGCGCGCTGACGCTCGACGCGCCGCCCGCCGAGGCCTCGGGCGCGACGCCGACGGCCCGCGTCGGCTTGCGCCAGCGCCTCGCGGGCCCGACCTGGTGGCGCGCGGCCGCCTATGCCGGCTTCCGGCCGCCGAGCCTGAACGAGCTTCACCGGCCGTTCCGGGTGGGCAACGACGGCACCGAGGCCAATGGCGCGCTCCGGCCCGAAAGACTGTACGGCGTCGAGACCGGGCTGGCCGGCGAGGGCGCCACGCGCTGGAACCTGGGCGTCTTCTACAACCGGGTCGAGGACCCCATCACCAATGTCACCATCGGCATCGGTCCGGGGACCTTTCCGATCGCGGGCGTCATTCCGGCTGGCGGCGTGCTGCGCCAGCGTCGGAACGCCGGGGCGATCAACGCCTACGGTCTGGAAGGCGACGTGGCCGCCGAGCTCTCGCCGGCCTGGACGGTCCGCGCGGCGGTGTCGGCGACGCGCGCGCGGGTCGATGGCGGAGCGGCCGCCGCCCAACTCACCGGCAAGCGTCCCGCCCAGGCGCCGGCCCTTACCCTGACCAGCGGCGCGCGCTGGAGACCGATGGACCGCCTGAGTCTCGACGCCGACCTGCGCTACGAAAGCAAGCGGTACGAGGACGACCTGAACCAGCGGGTCCTCAAGGCCGGAACCAGCCTTGACCTTCGGCTTGGCTGGGCCTTGTCGCCGGGCCGCGAGCTCTATCTGGCGGCGGAAAACGCGCTCGACGCCAGACTGGCCGTCGCCCAGACGGCGGACGGCGTCACCAGCTACGCCGCGCCGCGTGTCGTCCAGGTCGGGTTCTCACTCCGCCGTTAGCGGACCCAGGCGCGCGCCGTGAATTTCCCCTGACGGAATTTGCTCGGCCGCGCATCGCTTCGTGTAAGACCAAGAAAACCCCAAGCGGGAGGAACGGTGTCGGAAGGACGCGCGCGCATGGTGGCGTGGCTGGGGCGGGAGATCCTGCCCCACGAAGCGTCCGTGCGCGCTTGGCTTCGCCGCTCGTTCGCCGCCGCCGGCGACGTCGACGACATCATTCAGGAGACCTATTGCCGCTTGGCCGCCCTCGCTAGCATCGAGCACATCACCGAGCCGCGCGGGTACTTTTTCCAGGCCGCGCGCAGCGTCGCCCTGGAGCAGATCCGCCGGGCCCGGGTGGTCCGGATCGAAACGGTCAGCGAGATCGAGGCGCTGGATCTGGCGCTGGAAGATCCGTCGGCCGAGCGCATCGTTTCGGGCCGTCGCGAGCTGGAGCGGGTGCGCGGCCTGATCGCCGCGCTGCCGGATCGCTGCCGCAGGATCTTCGAGCTGCGCAAGATCGAGGGCGTGTCCCAACGGGAGATCGCCCGCAGGCTCGGGGTTACCGAGCACGTGGTCGAGAACGAGGCGGTGAGGGGACTACGCGCCATCCTCGCGGCGATGAGCGAACAGGACGCGCGCTCGCGCGCGCCCGGAACCGGAGAGAGGACCGATGGTCGAACGCGAAAGCGCCGCTGACATCGAGGCGGCCGCCGCCCGATGGGTGGTGCGCGTCGACCGCGACGGCCAGGACGCCGATCTCCGCGCCGAGCTGGAGGCTTGGCTGAGCGGCGACCGGCGGCGCGTCGGCGCCTATGCCCGCGCCGAGGCCGCCTGGAGCCATCTCGATCGCGCCAGCGTGCTGGCGGTCGACGGCGAGGCGGCGCGGCGACGGACGCCGCCGCTCCGCCGACGGGGTCTGCTCGCCGGGTTCGGCGCGCTGGCGGCCGGCGTGGCGGCCGCCGTCGTGGCGCCGGGCCTGCTGGCTCGCCGCTACGGGACCGCCTTGGGCGAGATCCGCCGCGTGCCGATGGCCGACGGCTCGGTCGCGGCGATCAACACCGACTCCGAGGTCGAGATCGCCCTGCGGCCTCGGATGCGGGCCGTGAAGCTGGAGCGCGGCGAGGCCTGGTTCGCCGTCGCCAAGGATCCTGGTCGGCCCTTCGTGGTCGAGAGTGGCCCGGTGCGGGTGCGCGCGGTCGGCACCGCCTTCTCGGTGCGCAAGCGCGAGGGCGGCAGCGACGTGCTGGTCACCGAGGGCGTGGTCGAGGTCTGGACCCAGGACGGCGGCGCTCCGCCGCGACGCGTGAGCGCCGGCGAGCGGGTGTTCGCCGCCAATGACGTCGGCGTCCTGGCGCCGCCGAGCGCCGACGCCGATCTCGCGCGCCAATTGGCCTGGCGGGAGGGCCAGATCGTGCTGGACGGCCAGACCCTGGCCGAGGCCGCGGCCGAGTTCAACCGCTACAACGACCGCAAGATCAGGATCGCTGACCCGCGCCTGGCCGACCAGCGGTTCGTCGGATGGTTCCGCACCAATGATCCGGAAGGCTTCGCCGAGGCCGCCGCGACCACCTTCAACGGCAAGGTCAGCCAGACCGGCGGCGCCATCGTGCTGCGAGGCGGGTAAGCGGGCTCGCGAAAAAAAAGTCGAAGATTTGTGACGGAAACCGGTTTCCGCCGCATCGGTTCAGACAGGCGCTCCGAGAAGCGCCGTTTGAACGAATCCCAAGGGAGGGCGTGTCCGGATGTCACTGCGTAATCACACCACCAAATCCTGCCTGATGCTGGCCGCTGGAGCCACGACCCTGCTGGTCGCGGCCGGCGCGCACGCGCAAGTGCGCACCTTCGACGTGGCCGAGCAGCCCGCCGCGACGGGCATTCCCCAGTTCGGCAAGCAGGCCGAGTTGCAGATCCTGGCGCCGCAGGGCGCCGTTCAAGGCAAGCGCGTCAACGCCGTGCGCGGCGCCTATACCGTCGAGGAAGGCCTGGCGCGCCTGCTGCGCGGCGCCGACCTGACCGTCGTCTCCAACAATGGCCGCACCGCGGTGCTGGGCCAGGCCGCCTCGCTGCAGCTGGCCTCGACCGCGCCGATGCCGCTGATCGCCGCCCAGGCCGCCACGCCCGCCGCCGCGCAGGAGCCCGAGGCCGCCGCCCAGGTCGAGGCTGTCGTCGTCACCGGCTATCGCGCCAGCCTGCAGAGCGCCATGAACCTGAAGCGCCGGGCCAGCGGCGTGGTCGACGTCATCAAGGCCGAGGACATCGCCGACTTCCCGGACGCCAACCTCGCCGAGTCGATCCAGCGCGTGCCGGGCGTGTCGATCGCCCGCGACGCCGGCGAGGGCCGCCAGATCACGGTCCGGGGCCTGGGGCCCCAGTTCACCCGCGTCCGCATCAACGGCGTCGAGGGGCAGAGCACCACCAGCGGCACCGACAGCTCCGGCGGCGCCAACCGCAACCGCGCCTTCGACTTCAACGTCTTCGCCTCGGAGCTCTTCAACAGCATCACCGTGCGCAAGACCGCCTCGGCCCAGACCGAGGAAGGCTCGCTGGGCGCGACGGTCGACCTGCAGACCGGCCGGCCGTTCGACTACAAGGGCGCGACCCTCGTGGTGTCGGCCCAGGAAGGCTATAACGACCTCTCCAAGTCCTGGGACCCGCGCCTGGCGGTCCTGGCCTCGGACACCTGGTTCGACGGCAAGCTCGGCGCGCTGGTCTCGCTGGCCTACACCAAGCGTGAGCTGCTGGAAGAGGGCCACGGCTCGGGCGGCTGGCTGAACGGTACGGAGGTCGGCGGCTTCAACAAGGCCTCGCCCTTCGCCCAGGCCAGCTCGGCCTCGGTGTTCACCCCGCGCTTCCCGCGCTACGGCCGCCTGACCCATAACCAGGAGCGCCTGGGGATCACCGGCTCGTTCCAGATGCGGCCGGACGACAAGACCCTGATCGGGCTCGACGTGCTGTATTCGGACTTCAAGGCCACTCGCCGCGAGAACTGGCTGGAAGCGCTGTCGTTCGCCCGCAACGCCTCGCAAGGCGGCCGTCCGGAGATCATCGCCCGCGACGGCGTCGTCAACGCCAAGGGCGACATGGTCTACGGCCTGTTCGACGACGTCGATATCGAGAGCGAGACCCGCTTCGATCGCCTCGACACCAAGTACAGCCAGGCCACCTTCACCGCCGAGCACGAGTTCGGCGACCGGCTGAAGGTGAGCGGCCTGGTCGGCTTCTCGAAGTCGGACTTCGACAACCCCGTCCAGACCACGGTGATCCTGAACCGCGAGAACTCGGACGGCTTCTCGTACGACTACCGCGTCAATCCGAACCTGCCGTCGATGAACTTCGGCTTCGACGTCAATGATCCGCTGGCCTACAACTTCGGCGCGGCCCGGTCCGAGATCCGGTTGCGTCCGCAGGGCGTGGTCAACAAGATCGGCACGGCCCAGCTGGACGGCGACTATCGCCTGAACGACAACCTGCACCTGAAGGTCGGGGTCAACTTCAAGACCTACAACTTCGACTCCCACGCCCTGGCGCGCGTCAACGAGTCCGTGGTGCCGACCCTGCCGGCCGGCGTGACCCTGGCCAGCCTGACGACCCTGGTCTCCGGCTTTGGCCACAACCTGGGCGCCAAGGGCGTGCCGACCAGCTGGACCGCGCCGGACCTCGACGCCTTCGCCAAGCTGTTCAACATCTACAGCGGCACGGGCCTGTTCGAGCTTTCGGGGGCGACGAACTCCAACGCCCGCGGCAACATCCGCAGCGTCGAGGAGAACGACAGCGCCGCCTACGCCCAGCTGGACTTCCGCACCGACAATTTCGCCTGGCCGATCCGGGGCGACATCGGCGTCCGCTACGTCAAGACCAAGCAGAGCTCGACGGGCTATCAGCTGGTGGCGGGCGCGGCGCAGCAGACCACCGTCAAGCGCGACTATGACGACATCCTGCCGGCCCTGAACCTCACGGCCGAGGTCACGCCCGACTTCCTGCTGCGGTTCGGCGCCGCCAAGGTGATGACCCGTCCGAACCTCGGAAGCCTGACCCCCGGCGGCAGCCTGTCGACGGTGGGGGTGTTCAGCGTCAGCTCGGGCAACCCCTATCTGAAGCCGATCCGCGCGACGACCTACGACCTGTCGGCCGAGTGGTACTTCGCCAAGGACGCCCTGCTGTCGGTCGGCCTCTTCTACAAGAAGATCGACAGCTATATTCAGACCTCGCGGATCTCGCAGCCGTTCAACGCCTCGGGCCTGCCGGTCAGCCTGCTCGACGGCCTGGGCGTCTCGGCCGGCGACACCTTCCTGTTCAGCCAGCCGGTCAACACCAAGGGCGGCCCGCTGAAGGGCGTCGAGGTCAGCTACCAGCAGCCGTTCAGCTTCCTGCCGGGCGTCCTGCGGCACACCGGCGCGATCTTCAACGTGACCCTGGTCGACTCCAAGATCGACTACATCTCGGCCCGCTCGCCGACCGGCTTCGTGCAGAACGATCTCGTCGGCCTGTCGAAGAACGCCTTCAACGCGACGCTCTACTACGAAGACGAGAAGTTCAGCGCCCGCGTGTCGGCGGCCTATCGCGACAAGTACCTGACCGCCGTGCCCAGCGGCACCAGCACCAACGACATCGACGGCGTGCGTTCGATCACCACCGTCGACGCCTCGGCCTCCTACGCGATCAACAAGCGTCTGAAGCTGACCTTCGAAGGGCTGAACCTGACCGACGCGTTCAACAACCAGTACACCGACAGCGTGCGTGACAGCGTCTACGTCTATTCGCACACCGGCCGGCAGTTCAATTTCGGCCTGCGGTACGCGTTCTAGGGTCGGGCCCATACGAGAATCCTCCTCCCGAGGACTCCAGGGCGTCGGCTGTCCTCCCGGCCGGCGCCCACCCCCTTTTCGAAGAGAGGCGTCATGTCGCTGACCGTTCCCTCCCGCCGCGACGTGCTGGCCGGCGCGGCCGCGCTGGCGCCGTCCTACGCCCTGGCGGCGCCGCGCTACGACGCGGTGCTCTGGCGCGGTCCGGGACGCGCGCCCGTCGACGCGCCGGCCTTCGACCGGCTCTCGGCGGCGATCGCCGCCGCGCCGAGCGCGGGCCGGCGGCCGTTCCGGATCCTGGTCACGCGGGGCCTGTGGGACGAGCAGGTCGTTGTCGACAAGCCGTTCGTCCATCTGATCGGCGAGGACCGGGAGGGCTCGGTGATCAGCCACCTGGCCGCCTCGGGCCTGACCGCGCCGGACGGCAAGCGCTGGGGCACGTTCCGCACCCCGACCCTGTTCGTCCGCGCGCCGGATTTCGCCGCCCGCGACCTGACCATCCAGAACGCCTTCGACGGCCTGGCCGAGATGACAAAGGTCGGCGGACTGCATTCGCATGATGGCGCGGGGCCGCAGGCGGTGGCGCTGATGCTGGACAAGGGCTCGGACCGCGCCCGGTTCAGCGGGGTCGACCTGCTGGGCTATCAGGACACGCTGTTTCCGGACGCCGGCTCCAGCCTCTTCGAGCGCTGCCTGATCACCGGCAGCTACGACTTCATCTTCGGCGCGGGCCGGGCCTATTTCGAGCGCTGCGAAATTCGATCGCGGCCCCGGCCGGCGGACCCCGTCGACGGCTATATCGTCGCGCCCAGCACGCCGATCGACCGGCCCTTCGGCTTTGTTTTCCGGAACTGTCGTCTGACCAAGGAGACGGGCGTGCGCAAGGGCTCGGTCTATCTGGGCCGTCCGTGGCGGCCCTCCAGCCAGTTCGTCGACGGCCGCTACGGGGATCCGAAATATGTCGGCATGAGCGCGTTCCTCGACTGCTGGATGGACGACCACATCGCCCCGGCCGGCTGGACGGAGATGTGGTACACCGGCAAGGACGGCAATCCGCGCACGATGCTTCAGCCCGAGGAGGCTCGGTTCTGGCAGTATCGTCCCAGCGGACCGGGCGCGGGCCCGTTTCCGCGTGGCCGATGGCTCACGCCCGCCCAGGCTCGGGCGATGACCAGAGCCAAGGTCCTGCCCGACATGGCGTGAGCCCAAGGCCGCCTATGACGCCGGTTCCGGGCCGTGGGCGTGTCCGCACAGGGGGGCGACCTTGATGTCGCCGGCTTTTGACCAGCAGCGCTCATGCACGACGAAGGCCAAGGTCTGCACCAGCGGTTCGACCACCCCCACGGCCAGCGCGATGCGCCAGTCGTGGGTGAGGACGAAGGCCACCGTGACCGCCACCGTCAGGTGCATCACACCATAGGTGCAGGTCTTCATCAGGGTGCGGTTCATCGGCGTGAGCCCCTAGAGCCTGTCTGTTTCGAATGGAGTCATTCGAAACAGATAAACAGGCTCGCTTTCTAACATTTAGAGCGTGCTAGCCGCCGAAACCGCTCACAGTTTCGGCTAGCACGCTCTAGGCTTGGTCCTGGGACGCGGCGGACAGGGCGCCGAGCTCGGCCCCCGTGGTCGGGTCGGCGGTCGGGTCGGACTGGGTCCGGGCGGCCATGGCCTCCAGGATCTGGGCGTCCTCGGCCGCCACCTCGACGGTGGCCAGGCCATCGCCGCCATCGACCGCGGCCTGGGCGTCACGGTCGCTCACGACCTGCCAGTTCTCGCCGGAGTTCCAGGAGCCCTGGGCGTCGCCGTCGCCCTGCGACATGTCGTAATAGACATCCGTGAACTCGGGCTTGCCCGGCAGCTTGCCCGGCGGGAAGTGGTCGTCGATCGCGTACAGCGCCTTTTCGAAGGACTTCTGGTGAGCGATCTCGCGCGTCATCAGAAAGCCGAGCGCGTCCTTGATGCCGGGGTCGTCGGTGATGTTGATCAGCCGCTCATAGACGATCTTGGCCCGGCTTTCGGCGGCGATGTTGGAGCGCAGGTCGCAGGTGGGCTCGCCCCGGCTATCGACATAGGCGGCCGTCCACGGCACGCCCGAGGAATTGGTCAGGGCCGGGCCGCCGCCGTACAGGATCGCCTGGGTGTGGCTGTCGCCGCCCTGGGTCAGCGAGATATAAAGCTCGGCCTCGGACATGGCCGCCTCGGCCAGCTGACCCTTGGCGCCCTTGTTGAGCATGGCGACAATGCTGCCGATGACCTCGAGGTGGCTGAGCTCCTCGGTCGCGATATCGAGAAGCATATCCTTGCGGCCAGGATCATCCTCGCCAAGACCTTGCGTGAAATAGCGCATGGCCGCGGCCAGTTCGCCGTCCGGTCCGCCAAACTGTTCCAGAAGCAGGCTCGCGAGAACCGGGTTCGGTTCCGACACGCGCACAGTATATTGCAGCCGCTTGTTGTGCATAAACATATGTTATGTCTCCGCCTTCTATCCATTTTCAGGAAAATGTATTGAAGACGGAAGGTCTCAGGCCGTCGTCGGTTCCGACTGTGACGTTGTCCATTCTCGAAAACAGGCGCGTCGCCAGCGCCGCCTTTGGCGGGCGATCAGCGCCCCGAAGCATCCCGGGGACCCCAGGTCGACAGGACGCGGTCGTCCTCGTCGCGATTGTCGGTGACGACCACGCGGTAGCCGGTCCCGCCGGGCGCGACGCGGACGATCACATGGCCCTCGCGCGCGGTAAGGCGATCGGTCAGCCACTTGTGGGCCAGTTCGTTGGCGGGGGAGAGACCGGTGGCGAACACCGCGCGCTCGCCTGGATAGAGACGCGGGCTCAGCATCCGTTCCAGGGCGTCGGGACTGGGGTGGGCGGCGTGCCAGGCGGGGATGATCCAGGCGCGCGGCCGCAGCGCTCTGACCACGTCGGCCCCGGTCGCGTCGAACATGCCGTGGTGCGCGGCCACGGCGACATCGACCGGCCCGGCGGCCTTGGCGGCCGGCGTCTCGGCGTCGCGCCAGGGCAGGGCGCCGTCGAGGCTGTCGCTGGTCAGGTCGCCGGCCGCGAAATAGCCGAAGGCGCCGTAGCGCAGCCGGATCGCGGCCGAGCAAGCGTTCTCGTCCGGGATGTCGGCGGCCGCGAGCCGCGCGACCGGCGGGAACAGGCGCCGGGTCCGGCTTCCATGACCGGTCCAGACCTCGCCATTGGCGGCGAGGTTGCGGATCTCGACGCCGGGGAAGACGAACTGGTCGGCGGCGCCGACCCTGAAGCGCTCGACCCTGCCGCCGGCCTGAACGCGGGCGCGGACCATCGCCACGTAGTTTCGCGCGAACGGCGCGGTCGAGGGTTGCGGATAGGCGTAGTCGGGATAGGCGCGGTCCACCCACAGGCCGATCGGCAAGGCGGCGGCGACGTCGGCCAGGCCGTCGACGTGGTCCGGGTGAAGGTGAGTGACCAGAAGAGCGTCCAGCTTGGCCGCGCCCGTGGCGGCGAGATGGCGCCGGGCGTAGCGGCCGATCCACTCGCCGGGGCGGCGCGCGCCGCTGGGACGGGGGTCCAGGCTGGCCGGCGTCGGAGTCTCCGATGCGCCCGCGTCGATCATCAGGCTGGACCCGTCCGGCCCGATGATCAGCGTCGAGTCGCCCTTGCCCGTGGCGATGTGGTGGATGTCGAGGCCGCCGCGCCGCCAGGGGCGCAGCGGCCGGCCGGCGACGTCCGCCTCATCCGGAGCCGGCCCGGCCGCGCCCAGGGCCAGGGCGCCCAGCAGCAGGCCGCGCCGGGTGGTCGCCGCCGCCATCGGCTCAGAACCGCGCCGACAGCATCAGGCCATAGGTGCGCGGCTCGCCCAGATATTCGGCCAGCACGCCCTGGGTCGACGAGGTCAGCAGATAGTCGACGTTCCCCAGGTTCTTGGCCCAGGCGGTCAGCTTCCAGCGGCCGTCCTGGCTCTCATAGCCCAGCGAGAGGTTGGTCAGGGCGTAGCCGTCGATATGCAGGTTCGGATCCTTGGTCGCGCCGGTGTAGTAGCTGCCCAGATAGGCCCAGCTGATCGCGCCGATGACATAGCCCGCCCCGTCCAGCGGGATCCGCGCGTCGGCCGCCGCCGAGGCCTTGTCGCGCGGCGACGAGCCGAGCGGATTGCCGGTGTTCACCGCGCCGCCCGGAATGACGAAATTGTCGTAGCGGGTGTCCAGGCGGCCGTAGCTGGCGGCGAGGTTCAGCCAGGACACAGGCCGCCAGGTCGCTTCGAGCTCCGCGCCCTTCACCGT
Organism: uncultured Caulobacter sp.; assembly: GCF_947036865.1. Lineage (GTDB taxonomy): Bacteria > Pseudomonadota > Alphaproteobacteria > Caulobacterales > Caulobacteraceae > Caulobacter. Next base: position 71,636 of record NZ_CAMQSF010000009.1, read on the forward strand.
CGCGCGGGCCGCGTTGGTGATGGTCAGCACCCGGGTCAGGTTGTTGAAGAACAGCTCCTGCTTGTCCTTGTAGTCCATGTGGAACACCGAGGCGTTGATCCGCAGCGTGTCGGCCAGCCACTGCGATTTGACGCCCAGTTCGTAGTTGGTGACCGTCTCCGGATTGAACGGCTGGGTCAGGGCCGACAGGGTCGCCGCGTCGGTGTTGAAGCCGCCGGCCGTGTAGCCGCGCGTGACGCTGGCATAGGCCTTGAGCTCTTCGCGCGGCGACCAACTCAGCACCGCGCGCGGGGTCAGCTGGCTCCAGTCGGCCTTCAGGTCGCGGGCGGCGAAGCTGCCGGTCGCCGGCCGGACGAAGTCTGTGCGCAGAAGCGAGGCGGTCTTCTCGTCGTGGGTGTAGCGCGCGCCGACCGTCAGGTCGAAGCGGGCCGGCAGGTGCAGGGCGCCGTCGACGAAGGCCGCGTAGCTCCGGGTCTTCACGGCCTGGTCGGTCAGGACGTCCGACGCGGTCGCGCCGGTGATCGCGGCCAGGCCCCGCGTGCGCAACTGCCGCTTGGCGTCCTCGTCGGCGAAATAGGCGCCGACCACCAGGTCGCCGCGCGACCATTTGGGACTGGCCCAGCGGATCTCCTGCGAGAACAGGCCGACATCGTCGACGTCGCGGTTGACGCTCTGGCTGTTGGTGCCGGTCAGGAAGAGGTAGCTGGTTCCGGTGCCGGAATAGTCCTCGCCCGACTGCGACCAGCGATAGCCGGTGATCGAGGTCACCTGGCCGACCGGCGCCGTCCAGTATACCCGCGCCGAGGCGCCCCACTGGTTGCGGCCGAAGTCCTGGACATAGCCGAGTTCGGAGGTGCGGCGGTTCCCGTCCGAGCCCGCGCCCTTCGACGACAGCGTGCGGCCGCCGTTGTGGTCCTCGCCATAGTCGGCGCCCAGCAGCACCTCGACCGTGTCGCTGGCCCGCAGACGCGCCTGGGCGCGAAGGTTGCGGCTGTCGAGATCGTCCTGCTGGCGGCCGGTCAGGCGGTCGCGGCCATAGCCGTCGTGCCGCTTGAGCGAGCCGGCCAGCCGAAAGGCGGCGTTCTGGCCGAGCGGCAGGTCGACCCGGCCGTCGACCTGCTTGAGCGCGTAGTCGCCGGCCCCGACGCGGACCGAGCCGCCGGCATCGCCGAAGCCGGGCTTGCCGGTGTCCAGCACGATGGCCCCGCCGGTGACGTTGCGGCCGAACAAGGTGCCTTGCGGCCCCTTGAGCACCTGCACCGAGTTCAGGCCATAGAGCTCGAAGCTGGCGGCGCTGTTGCGCGGGATGAAGAGGTCGTCGATCACCACCGCGACCGGCTTGTTGGCGCCGATCTGGGTGAAGGTGTTGGTGGCGCCGCGGATGGCGATGGTCGGGCTGGACTGGCTGAAGGACGAGACCAGCAGGCCCGGCGTCAGGCGCGAGATGTCGCGCAGGCTTTCCAGCCGATAGGTCTCGACCGCGCGGCCCGAGAAGGCCGACAGCGAGATCGGCACGCGCTGGGCGGCCTCCTCGCGCTTCTGAGCGGTGACGATGATGGTGTCGAGGGCGGTCGGCTCGGCCTCCAGGCTGGCGGTCTGCGTCGCCACGCGCCGCAGGACGATGACGCCGTTGCTGTCGGAGACGATCTCCAGGCCCGTGCCGTCGATCAGCTTGCGCAGGGCCGCGCGGGCGTCCATCGCGCCCTTCAGCGCCTGGGTGCGGACGCCTTCCAGGCCATCGGCCGGCGCCACCACCTGCAGGCCGGCTTGCCGCGCGAAGGCCGAGATCGCGGCCGCCGCGCCCTGGGCCGGCACGTCGAAGGTGCGTTGCTGGGCCGCCGCCGGCATGGCGCAGGCCAGGACGGCGAGGGCGGCCGCGCCGCTCGCCAGGGTTTGCTTGCAGATCATCGCTTTCGCCCCGAAATCCGCCGGTCCCGCGCCGGCCTCAAGGGGGTTGAGCCTTCGGCTCGAAACTCCCGCCATGCCGATCCGGAAAAAAGTTCAGCCGCGGTCCAGGCGCACGCCATCGGCCTGGGGCGTGGCCTTCAGGCCCAGGCTCAGCGCGGCGGCCTTGGCGAAGCCGTCCGGGTCGCTGGCCGAGAAGAGGCCGGTCATCTTCAGCCGCGCCACGGCCGGGTCGGCGATGACGATGCGACGGTCGGAATAGCGGGCGAACTCCTCGGCCGCCTGGCCCAGGGTCAGGCCGTCGAGGTCGATCTGTCCCTGCCGCCAGGCCAGCGCCCGGTCGACCGCCGCCGAGCCGACGGCGGCGGGCGTCAGAGGGCCGGCGGCCGCGACCTGCAAGACGTGTTCGGCTGTCAGCCGCACCGGCTGGCCTCGCGCGCCGCGCCAGACCTCGACCACGCCCTCGCGCACGACCACCCCGACCTGGCCGTCGGCGTGGGCGCGCACGGTGAAGCTGGTGCCGACCGCGCGCACGCGCACATCGCCCGCCACCACCACGAAGGGGCGCGCGCGGTCCTTGGCTACGTCGAACAGCGCCTCGCCGCGCAGCAGGTCCACCCGCCGGAGCTTGCCGTCGAAGGCCGCGCGGATGGCCGTGTCGGTGTTCAGGGTGACGGCCGAGCCGTCGCTGAGCGGTGCGCGGCGGATGTCGCCCTTGCTGGTGGTCACGCGGCCCCGCAGGCCGAGCGCGCCGTAGCCGACGGCGCCCACCACCGAGGCGGCGGCCAGCAGGCCACCGGTCGCCAGCAGTCGTCGCCGATCGGCGGCGCGGGCGGCGGGATGAGCGGAGGGCGAGAAGTCGGCGCCCAGGCCGCGCGCGCGGTCCAGATGGGCGCTGACGGCCAGGGCCTTGGCGTAGGCGCCGGCCCGCCGGGGGTCCTGCGCCGCCCAGGTCTCGAGGGCGGCCTGGTCCTCGTCCGACAGCGGCCCCCGATCGACGCGCGCGGCCCAGGCGGCCGCGGCCCTGTCAATGTCGGCGCTGCTTTCGCGGATCGGTGTCAAATTCGTCCTCGGCGTCACGGTTCCTAGATGCCTGGAAGCGTCCGTTTCCGCCACGTCCCATTGCGTTCATCAGCACGCCGACGCCTTTTCCGACGTGCTTCTCGACGGTGTTTTCCGAAATCCCCATCCGCCGCGCCACCTCGCGCTGCGAGAGGCCGTGCACCTTGCGCAGGGTGAAGGCCTCGCGGCACTTGGCGGGCAGGCCGGCGATCAGGGCGGCGATGCGTGACAGCTCCTGGCGGTCCGACGTCACCGTCTCGGGAGAGGCCTCGGCGCTGGGCGGATCCAGGCTCTCGATCTCGGCCAGCGCCTCGAAGGCGACGACGCGGCGGCGGCGCAGGGCGCGCAGCACCACCGACTTGGCGACCTCGAACATGTAGGTGCGCGCATTGACGATGTGATCGACGGCGGGGAGGGCGGCCAGGATCGCATAGGTCTCCTGGACGATGTCATCGACCTCCAGCCCGGCCAGCGGGCGCCGCGACAGCCAGGCGCGCAGAGCCGGCTCGTGCGGCAAGGCGTTGCGCGCCAGCCAGATCGCCCGCTCGTGAGAGGCCAAGGTCATGGTGAGGGTTTGCTAACAGCAGATTGTGACACCTGGCCATAGGGCGGGCCCGAGCAACAAATGGCGCCCGTCCGAACGCATCCTAGCGCCCCGCGATCTCTGACCATCACCGAACTCAATCCGGAGATGGATCATGTCGCTCGACGAACCCGCCGCCTCGGCGTCCCGGCCCCGCAAGCGCTCAGGCCCCGATCAGGCGGATGGGAGCCGGCCGGCCGAAGCCAGAAGCTGGGGTGCGCGGGCGACGTCCGAGACGACCACGACCCGTCAAGCGGTCTCGCCCCGCAAGACCTTCCGGTTGCCGGGCGGCAAGACCATGACCCTGTCCACGGACCGGGTGCGGGCCAAGCCGGCGGTGACCCCGCAGGTGTCTTTCATGCTGGGCCAGAACGGCATCGGCCTGGGCCTGTGGGGCCTGCTGGCGCCCAAGGGGGTCAACCGCTTCCTGGGCCTGAAGGGATCGCCCCAGTCGACCCAGCTGCTGTTCGGGGCGCGGGAAATGGCCACCGGCATGGCCCTGTTTTCCGATCCGACCAAGTCCAGCGCCCTGTGGGCGCGGGTGGTCGGCGACATGTTCGACATCGCCGTCCTGCGGGGTCTGACCCGCCGGACCAATCCCCAGCATCGCAACGCCCGCCTCGCGTTGGGCGTGGTGCTGGTCGTCACCGCCCTGGACGTCGTCGCCGCCGTGCGGATGTCCGGCGTCAAGCGCAATTGCGAATAGGAGAGGTCCCATGAAGGCGATCTGCTGGCAGGGGAAGAAGGACCTGCGTTGCGAGGAAGTGCCCGATCCGATCATCGAGGATCCCAAGGACGCGATCATCCGCGTCACCTCCACCTGCATCTGCGGGTCGGACCTGCACCTGATGAACGGCTTCGTCCCCACCATGTGCGTCGGCGACGTCATGGGCCACGAGCCCATGGGCGAGGTGGTCGAGGTCGGTCCCGAGGCCAGGGCCAAGGGCCTGAAGGTCGGCGATCGCGTCGTCGTGCCGTTCCAGATGACCTGCGGCGAGTGCGAGCAGTGCCAGGCCGGCAACTATTCGGTCTGCCAGGTGACCAACCGCAACGCCGACCTGGCCAAGGCCTTCTTCGGCGACACGACGGCGGGGCTCTTCGGCTATTCGCACATCACCGGCGGCTATGCCGGCGGCCAGGCCGAATACATGCGCGTGCCGTACGCGGCCACCACGCTTGTGAAGGTCCCTCAAACGGGGGCGGACGAGAAGTATCTGTTCCTCAGCGACATCCTGCCGACGGGGTGGCAGGCGGCGGCCTTCGCCGACATCCAGCCCACCGATACGGTCGCCGTCTGGGGCTGCGGCCCGGTGGGCCTGTTCACAATCCAGTCGGCGATCGTCCAGGGCGCCAAGCGGGTGATCGCCATCGACGACGTCCCCGAACGGCTGGCCCTCGCGGCGGGCCTGGGGGCCGAGATCCTGGATCGGAGCCAGGTCAAGGTGCTGCCGACCCTCAAGGAGATGACGGGCGGCCACGGTCCGGAAAAGTGCATCGACGCCGTCGGCCTCGAAGCGCACGGGCCGACCCCGGTGCTCGAAATGATCGACCGCGCGCAGACGGCGCTGAAGCTGGAGACCGAGCGCCCGATCGCGCTGCGCGAGGCGATCATGGCCTGCAAGGCCGGCGGCATCGTCTCCGTGCCGGGGGTCTATGGCGGCCTGTCGAACATGGTCCCGATGGGCGCCTTGATGAACAAGGGACTGACCATGCGGGCGGGGCAGACCCATGTCCGGCGCTGGACCGATGACCTGCTGCGCCGCATCGACGAAGGCGAGATCGATCCCACCTTCCTGATCACCCACACCGTGCCCCTGGGCCGCGCGCCCGAGATGTACAAGACCTTCCGCGAAAAGAAGGACGGCTGTGTCAAGGTGGTGCTGAAGCCTTGATGGCCGCGCCCCCGATCGACGCGGGAGCTGAAGGGCGCTAGGGGCGGACGGGCTCGTATCTCACCCGGATGTAGCCGCTTTCACTTGGAGCCGTCAGCGCGATGGCGACACGGGTGAAGCTCAGGCCCTCCTCGTTCGAGTGTTCCGCCCTCAAGGTCCAGGGGGCGGAAGACTCGATGCGCGCCAGCAGGTGCTCGTTCCCGCGCCATAACTCCAGCGAGTCGTCGGGGTTCCGCTTCCAGTCGCCAAGCGTCGTGATGGCCGCCTCGAACGTCGCCGGGGCGGTGAACTGGAAGGCGTCGGTGATGCTGATCGCGCCGCCGTTCTTCCGATCGTGGACCAGGGTTCGGGTCAGCGCGCGCAGCGTCGGAACGGCGTAGGCGTCGGCCATGTCGATGGTGATCTCGTCCGTCTCGTCGGTGAAGCGCGTCGAGATCACCCGCGGCTTGATCTTGTCGGCCTCCCCCTGCAAAGCCCCCGCCACGACCGGGACGGGGTGACCCCACGAGCTTATGCCCGGGATCGAATAGCGGTCGGGGCCGAAGGTCTTGGCCGAATACTGAGTCTTGCCGACATCGCCCACGGGCTGCTCGTCGCCGAGCCCCACGGTATAGGCGCCGATGTCGTTATGGCTGTGATTGCCGTTGCCGCCCGCCTTGATCGACACGGCCAGCTTGTCGCCGGGCGCGGGTCGCGACACCAGGACCCCGGCCGACGCGAAATAGCCGCGCGGGCCGCCGCCGTCCGCCGCGCGCCGAGCGCCGCCGCCGACGGGCTTGGGCGTCACGAAGAGCAACAGGGCCGCCTTGGCCAGGGGCGCGTCGTTGCCGGACTGTCCGCCGTCGATCCTGACCGACGCCAGATGCTGGTCCTGGCCCAGGTTCAGCGCGTCGTTGGCGTAGGCCCTGGTGAAGGCGTCCATCCGCGTGTTGGGCGCGGCGTCGCCGAAGGCGGCGATGTTGCCGGGCAGCATCTCGATGCGGTCGCCGTACAGGGCGATCTCGCGGACTTTCGGATCGGCGAACAGGTCCAGTTCGCCGCCGGTGGCTTCGATCAGCATCTCGCGCAAGGCCACGAAGTGCGAGAAGCCGTAGTTCCAGTAGCCGGGGCCTTCGCTGCTGTATCCGTCCGGGCCGAACCCCGCGACATAGTTGCGGATGTAGACCTCGGCGCCGGCCGCGAAGAGCGCCCGGTCCGTCCGATCCGGCAAGACGGTCAGGGCGGCGTCGACCACGCCCTTCAGGCAGACGGCGTTCCAGTTGTGGTCCGCGCGCAGCCAGAAGTGATCGCGGTTCGCGCCCACGAGGCTCTTGCGCACCGGGTCGAACACCCGCTGGTTCAAGGCGGACAACGTGCGCTGGCGCAAGTCCGGCGGAAGCCAGTCTCCCAGCATGTACAGCGCCTGCGCCAGATCGTGGGCGGTGTCGGCCGCCAACAGGTCCACCTCGAAGTTCTGGTCGCGAAGGTTGCGCAGGCCCCTGTCGTGCGCGGGCCAGGTCCAGGTCGGCTGGCTGTCGAGCTCCGCGACCGCGCGCTGGATGGCGGGCAGGAAACGGCCCTTGCCCTCCACGCATTCGGCGACCACCAGCGGATAGAGCCACGCCTTGCGGGCGTTCATCATCCGCTCGCCGTTGGGCCGCGCGCCGTCGCGGCTGTATTCGAGATAGAGCGCCTGATCCCACGGCGGGAAATCCTGTGTCAGCAGCTTTTCGGCCGCTTTCCGGACCTCGGTGGTGCGACGCTCGACCACCGCCGAGGTCCAGGCCTCGCGGTTGGCGCAGGGCGGGCCAAAGCCCCTGGGCTGTTCAGGAAGTCGAGAGGAGAGGGCGGCCACGCGCTCGGCCGGGATCTCGGATAAACCCGCGGCGGCGGTCGGCCCGGCGAGGAGCGGCGAGAAGGCCAACGCAACGAAGACGGACTTCCACATCTCGGGCTCCTCGCCGACGCGAGACGGCGGTCTGTCCGCGCGGCGCCAGGAAAACAAAGCCCCGAAGCATCCGCCGCGCAAGGCCGGCGCTAGCGTGGGGGGGGGGAAGATCAGGCGATCGGGTCCCGGTCTTCAGGACGTCGCCGGGCGCTTGCCGAACGCGCGGGCGATGGCGGCGAAAACGCCGGCGATGCGCTCGGCGAGCCAGCTGACCGGGTTCTCGCCCGGCCGGCGGCGGCTCGTCGTCCAGGTCGTCACGCACGCGGCCGCGAACAGCGCGGCCGGTCCGCCCACGGTCAGGATCGCGGGAAGGCCGGCGGCCGAAACCGTCGCCTGGCCCAGGATCATCGAGGTCTCGAACAGGAACAGCAGCACGCCGCCGGTGGCCATGGCCGATCCCGAGCCCGCGCGCTTGGCGCTCAGCCCGAACGGCACCGCCAGCAGCGGCAGCAGCGGCAGGATCAGCGCGCGCGCGGAACGCGAATAGAGCTCGGCCAGCAGGGTCTGGCGGGGCAGGGTGGGGGTCTGTCGGCCAAAGCCCTGCTGCGCCAGCTCCACCAAGGTCAGTTCGCTCACGTCGTCGCCGCGCAGCCGCAGCAGCTTGTCGGCCTGCGACACCGGCAGGTCGAAGCTGAAGCGCTTGAAGTCTGCGACATAGACCTGGGCCTCGCGCGTGGTGCTGACTTGACGGCCGTCGCTCAGCTCGAGGGTGACGGTGCGATCGCCGGGATCCTTGCGCACCCGCGCGGAGACCGCCGTCAGCACGTCCTCGCGCGCGTCGGGACCGATCTTACGGATGAAGACGTGCCGCAGCTGGCGACCGCTCGCGTCCGCTTCGTCGGCGGTCAGGAAGATGTCCGAACCAGCGACCAGCAGCGCCTTGGGCCGCACGTCGCCGTTCCACCCCGCGTTGGCGGCGGCGTGCAGCACGGCGTGATAGGCGTAGCGGCTATAGGGCTGGATGAAGCCGAACAGCAGGACGCTGAAGGTCATCAGCGCCAGGCCCAGGGCGACGAACGGCGCGGCGAAGCGGCCCAGCGAGATGCCGCTGGCCAGGATCGCGTCGATCTCCGAGCTCTTGTTGAGGCTGTTGACCACCACGAACAGCCCGATGAAGAAGCCGCCCGGCAGGGTCAGGCCCACATAGTGGGGCACCAGATTGACCAGCAGCTCGGTCAGGTACTTGAAGCCCTCGGTGGTCTCCGAGAGCAGTTGGAAGGAGCGCATCAGGCGCTCCATCAGGAACGCCACCATCGTGCTGAGCAGCACGGCGCTCATCGGGGACAGGGTCCGCCGGAGGAGGTAGCGGTCGAGCGTGGTCGCGATCATGGTCGTTCCGCGTCGCGCCTAGAGCGCGGCCAGGCTGGCGGGTTGAGGATCCGTGATCGCGCCGGAGCCGCGCGCGGCGACGGGCGTCGCGCTCTGCGGTCGCTCGCCCAGGGCCTCGGCATAGACGTCGACCACCTCGTCGAGGATTTCCGCCCAGCGATAGGCGGCGCTGCGCTCCAGCGCCTCGGCGGCCAGCCGGCGGCGCTCGGCGTCGTCGAGCAGGAGCGTGGTCAGCGCCTCGGCATACGCCTCGGGCGCGTCCGCGCAGAGCTTGGCGTTGCGGCCGTCCCGCAGCAGCGCGCGCGTGTTGGGCGCGTCGGCGCAGACCATGGCGAGCCCCGAGGCCATGGCCTCGAGATTCACGTTGCCGAAGGTCTCGGTCGTGCTGGGATTGAGGAAGATGTCGCCGCTGGCCAGGGCGGTCGCCAGCGCCTCGCCCGACAGGAAGCCGGCGAACACGGCGCGCGGCAGCTGTTCCTGGAACCACGCGCGGGCGGGGCCGTCGCCGATCACCAGAACCTGCGGCGCGAGGCCCGCGTCCTCCAGACGGCGGATGGTCTCGGCGAACGGGGCCAGGCCCTTTTCCATGACGATCCGCCCCAGGAACACCACGACGGGCTTGTCGGGCGCGAAGCCCTGGCTGGCGCGCCAGGTCTCGCTGCGCCGCTCGGGATTGAAGAGCGCCGAGTCGACGCCGCGCGCCCAGGTGCGGACCCGAGCGCCGGGGCTTTCGGCCCGCAGCTCGTCGCCGATCGCCTCGGTCGGCGCCAGGACGTAGTCGCAAGCGCCGTAGAACTTCCACAGCTTGCGCCGCACCATCGGGCGCAGGCCCCCCAGGCCGTAATAGTCGAGATAGGTGTCGAACAGCGTGTGCAGGCTGGCGACGACCGGGATCTTCAGCTTTCGGCCCAGGCGCATCGCCGCGCTTCCCAGAAGATCGGGCGCCGACAGGTGGATCAGGTCGGGTTTGAACGCCTCGACGTCGCGACGAATCGACGCGGGCAGACCCAGCGCCAGGCGATAGTCGTTGCGGAAGGGAATCTTCACCGACGGCACGGAAACGAGGTCGCCGACGGGCTCGAAGGCGGGAATCGGAGCCGTGGGCGAATAGACCCGAACCTTAGCCCCCGCTGAGCTTTCGAGATGGCCCACAAGTCTGTTCAGCGACTTGTTCGCCCCGTCGAGGGTGTAGTTGTAGTTGCCCGAAAACAAGGCGATCCGCATAGGTCGCGCGCCGCGGGCGCGCGTCTGCGTCTTCACGTCCATGATCGTCCTTCCGCCCACGTCGGCCTTTCGGCGTTTACGACGACGCGCTTGCCCCGCTACCACAGAAAATTGAGACGTATACCCTCTGATGTCGTCTTTTTGTGAAAGTGGCCGCTTATCCGTCACGAAAGTGACTTAGCGGTAGAGATTGGGGTTTCCTCGGGGTGCGACGGGTGGCGCGATGCGGATAGTGGATGTCGCCGAGTTCTACTCGCCGACGGGCGGGGGCGTGCGAACCTATATCAACCGCAAGTTCGACGCGGCCGCGCAGATGGGCCACGAGCTCTTCGTGATCGCGCCGGGGCCCGAGGATCGATTCGAGCCGCGCCGCGCCGGCGGGGTCATTCAGGTGCGGGCGCCGAGCCTGCCTTTCGACGCGAACTACCACATGTTCTGGGACGCCGCGCCGGTGCACCGGCGGCTGGACGACCTGGCGCCGGATCTGGTCGAGGCCTCGTCGCCCTGGCGCGGCGCCTGGATCGCCGCCCAGTGGGAGGGGCCGGCGGCTCGCGCCATGTTCATGCACGCCGATCCGGTCGCGTCCTACCCGCAGCGGTGGCTGGCGCCCGTCGCGTCGCCGGAGCGAATCGACCAGCTGTTCGGCTGGTTCTGGGCCTATCTCCGCAAGCTGACGGACCAGTTCTCGACGGTGGTCACCGGCGGCGCATGGCTTTCCGAGCGGCTGGCCGCCCAGGGCGTGAACGCCGTCGCCAGCATCCCCCTGGGGATCGATCGCACCGCGTTCTCGCCCCGAAAGCGCGATCCGGCGCTGCGGGCGTGGCTGCTCCAGGCTTGCGGTCTTCCCGATACCGCTCGGCTGCTGCTGGGGGTGGGGCGCTTCCATCCCGAAAAGCGCTGGCCGATGGTGATCGACGCGGTGACGCGCGCCCAGGTCGACGGCCCGTTGGGCCTGGTGCTGGTCGGCGACGGCATGGACCGCGCCCGAATCGCCCGCGCGGCGGCCGACGCGCCCCACGTCCACATCCTGCCGCCGATCATGGACCGCCCGGCCTTGGCGGCGCACCTGGCCAGCGCCGATCTGCTGGTGCATGGCTGCGAGTCGGAGACCTTCGGTCTGATCCCGGCCGAGGCCATGGCCAGCGGCCTTCCGGTGGTGGGGCCGGATCGCGGAGGCTTCGCCGGCCTGGCGCAGCCCGCGACCTGCGAGGTCTATCGCGCCGGCGACGCCGCCTCGGCGAGCGCCGCCATTCGTCGGATGCTCGACCGCGACCCTGTCGCGCTGCGCGCGGCCGCGATCGAGGCGGCGGCGGGGGTGCGGCGCGACATCGACCACTTCGCCGATCTTTTCGCCCACTATGAGCGGCTCGCCCAGCGCGAGACCCCCACGGCCGGATTGCGCGTGGTGGGCGGCCGATCGTGACCGACGGCGATCACCCGGACAGCGCGGCGCCGCCGCCTCCGGCCAAGAAGGCGTCGATCTGGTGGACGGTGCTCGGCGGCGTGCTGTCCGTCGGCCTCGTCGCGGCGATCCTGGCGCAGCTGGGCGGCGCGACGGCCGAGGTCGTCGACGTGCTCGCGCGGCTGCCGCCGCTGGTCTGGCCCTTTCTGGTGCTGCTGTACCTGGTTCAGCCGGCCGCCGACTATCTGGTCTTCCGACGCCTCTGGAACATGCCCCTGGCGGGCTTCGAGGCCCTGCTGCGCAAGAACGTCATCAACGAGGTTTTCCTCGGCTACAGCGGCGAGGCCTACCTCTATGTCTGGGCCAAACGGGCGGCCGACGCGCCCGTGGCGCCGTTCGCGTCGATCAAGGACGCCAACATCGTCTCCGCCCTGCTGGGCAATCTGATGACGGTGATCCTCGCGGCGGCCTGCGTCACCGAGCTGAGGGATCTCGACCTGGCGCGACAGCTGGGACCCGCTCTCTGGTCGGGTCTCATCCCGGTGGCCCTGTCCGTCGTCCTGTTGATCTTCGGTCGGCGGGTCTTCTCGCTGCCGCGGAAGGATCTCGCCATCGTCGCGCTCATTCATGGCGCGCGGCTGATCCTGGCGACGAGCCTTCTTATGCTGGTCTGGCGGACCGCCTCGCCCGAGGTCGCGCCCGCCCTCTGGTTTGTCCTGCTGGCGGTCCGCTACCTGATTTCCCGGATCCCGTTCATCTCGAACAAGGACCTGGTGTTCGGCAATCTGATGCTGCTTCTGCTGGGGCCGAAGTCGTCGATCGCGGTGCTGCTGGCGGCGCTGGCGCTGGCGACCTTGATGATGCACCTGACGGTGATCGTCGGGCTCGGGATCGTCGACCTGGCGCGCGGTCTGCGTCGCGGGCCCGCGCCCCCCGCCGCCGAGCTGGGGCGCGGCCTTGACTGACTGGACGCAGCGCATCCCCGGCCGCGACATCTGGCGCGTCGGTCTCGTCGAGGCGCCGATCGCCGAGATCGGCCGACGTGGCTTTCTTCCAGAGGACCGGGTCCACTGGCTGCCCGAGGAAGGACGCCTGAAATTCCTGGCCGATCCGTTCGGCGTCTGGCGCGACGGCAAGCCGCTGCTGTTCGTCGAGACCTACGACTATCGGACGCGGCACGGCGTCATCGAACTGATCGAGCTGGCCGAGGACTTTTCGCCGGTCGCCCGATCGGTGGTTCTGCGGGAGCCGTGGCATCTGTCCTATCCACAGGTCTTCGAGGCCGACGGCGACTGGTGGATGCTGCCCGAGGCGCACCGATCCGGCGTCCTGACCCTCTATCGCGCGACCGCGTTTCCGCGCGGCTGGGAGCCGGTGGCGAGGCTGCCGCTGGACACGGCGGCGATCGACGCCACGCCCTTCCGGCATGACGGCCTCTGGTGGCTGGCCTATTCGCCGAAGGGCCCGCAGCGGTGGAAGCAGGGGCGCCTGCACCTGGCCTTCGCCGAGCGTCTCACGGGGCCTTGGCGCCCGCACCCCGGCAATCCGGTTCGCGACGACCTGGCCTCCAGCCGCCCGGGCGGCACGGTCTGGATCGAGGAGGGCGTCATCCATCTGCCGGTTCAGGACTGCACCCGCACCTATGGCGGCGGCATGCGGGTGCTGAAGATCCTTTCGCTTGGCCCCGACCGGTTCGAGGCCGAGGCGACCGCGCCCCTGAACACCCCGCCGGGCGCCGCGCCCTACCTCGCGGGTCTCCACACGCTTTCGGCCTGCGGTCCGATGACTCTGTTCGACGTCAAGCGTATCGACCGCTCGCTGTGGTGACCGGCGCGTCCTCGGCGGCGGCCAAGATTGAGAATTCACAATCTTCGCGGCGATGCCAGAGCGGCGGGATTCGGTCTAAGCCAGGCCCGGCAGGGAAATCGGAATGAGCGACGCTCGGCACGACAGCAAGATCCATCGCGCGCGGGGGCTGGCCCTGGTCGGTTTCGCGACCGGGCTCGCGCTGTCCGGCTGCGCGTCCCGCGCGCCGGCGCCGGTGCGCCTCGAGGCCTATCCGGACCAGCGCGCGGCGAGCCGGCTGCCGGCGCCGCCCGACGGCCGCGCGTGGACGGCGGCCGATCTGCTGGCGCGGGCGGCGCGCCTGAACCCCGCCGTGGCCGAGGCCGAAGCCCGTCACCGCACGGCCGTCGCCGCCGCCAAGGCGTCCAAGGTCTCTCCCCCGATCGGCCTGACCCTGACGGCCGAGTATGCGCGGGCCGAACCCAAGTCGTGGCTTTATGGCGCGGGGCTCGACATTCCGCTCGATCGGGGCGTCCGCCGCGCCGAACGCGTGACCGTCGCCGATCTGGGCGTGCTGCGCGCGCGCTACGACTATGCCGAGGCGCTGTGGAGCGTCCGCGCGGCGCTGACGCGGGCGGGGATCGAACGGCGCTTCGCCGACCAGGAGATCGCGCTCGCCCGCGAGGTCGAGGCCCTTCGTCAGGCGCGCGCCGACCGGCTCGACCAACGCGTCGCGGCCGGCGAGGACGAACGCGGGCAGGCCCTGGCGGCCAGGGGTGAGCTGAACGCCGCCCATCGCCGCGTCGGCGAGGCCCTGGCGCGGCGCGCCGCCGCCGACGCCGCGCTCGCCGCCGCTCTGGGCCTGCCGGCCTCCGCCGCGCGCGATCTGGCCCTGGCGCCGGACAGCGCGGCCGCGACCGATCCGGATGTCGCCGCCGCGGCGCGGGTCGCCGTCCTGACCCGACGCGACGTGCTGCGCGCGGTGGTCGACTACGACCTCGCCGAAAGCGCCTTGCGGCTCGAAATCGCGCGTCAGAGGCCGGACATCCACCTTGGCACGGCGTCGTGAAGCTGCCGTTCAACCTGGCCCTGACCCTGCCGCCGCGCGACCTGAACCGCGCCGCCATCGCCGAGGCCGAGGCCAAGCGCGCGGAAGCGGGCCGGTCGCTGGAGGCCGCCCAGGCCGCCGTGCTGTCGGCCATCGACGCCGCCGAGGCCGCGCTGACGACGGCCCGCGCCGCCACGCGGCGGATCGAGACGGGAGCGCTCCCCAACGCCGACGCCCTGGCGGACTCGACGGCGCGGAGCGTCCGCGCCGGCGCCGCCGACCGTGTCGACGAACTCGGCGCGCGCGCGCTAGCGCTGGAGGCCCGGCTCGATCGGCTCGACGCCCTGAAAACCCAGGCGCTGGCCCGCGCGGATCTGGAGGACGCCCTGCGCGCGCCCTTCGATCCGGCGGAGCGCGCGCTGTTGGAAACCCTGTCCCGAACCCTGGGGGAAGACGATGATGCTCGGCGCTAGGATCGGCGCGCTCGCCACGCTGGCCGCGATGGCGCTGGCGGGCCAGGCGCTCGCGGAGGTCACGCTGGACGCGGCGGCCCAGAAGCGTCTCGGCGTGACCGTGGCCCCGTTGAGCGCGGCGCGGGACGCCGGCGCGACCAACGGCTATGCGCGGGTGCTCGACCCCGTGCCCCTAGCCACCTTGGACAGCGATCTTCAGGCCGCCGCGGCCGCCGCTCGCGCCTCCGCCGCCGAGGCCGCGCGGACCCAGGCCTTGGCCGCCGCCGACGCCACCGTCGCCCGAAAGGTGGCGGAAGCCGCGCGCGCCCAGGCCAGCGCCGACGCCGCCAAGCTGCTGCTGTTGCGCCGCCGGATCGCGCTGGAGTGGGGACGGGCCTTCGTGGCCGACGGTCCGCGCGCGCGCCTGCTGGCCGAGCTTTCGGCGGGGCGCGCGGCCCTGGTGAGGATCGACGCGCCGGCGGGCGTCGCCGACGTCGTCGGCGCGCGGATCGACCTGGGTTCGGGTCAGAGCGTCCCGGTCGCCGTGCTCGGCCCCACCCGGACGGCCGACAGCCGCCTCGGTACGGGCGGTCTGATCGGCGTGGCGCGAGGGCCGAGCGTCGCGCGCCTGGCGGTGGACCTGACCGCCCCGGCCATACTGAGCGCCAAGGGGAGGGACGTCGCGGGCGTTCTCGCCCCTCGATCGGCGGTGATGCGCGGGGGCGGCGCGGTCTTCGTCTATGTGCGCGAGGATCCGACCCATTTCGAGCGCCGGGTCCTGACCGGCGTCGTCCCCCGCGCCGAGGGGCTGTTCGCGGCCGGCGGCGCGAAGCCTGGCGAGCTTGTCGTCGTCTCCGGGGCCGCGGCGATCTTCGCGACCGAAAACGCGCCCAAGAGCGAGGACTGATCCGATGCTCGGCGCCGTCGTTCGCTGGTGTCTGGAAAGGCCGCGCCTGGTCGCGCTGGGCGCGATCCTGCTGCTGATCTATGGCGGCGTGGTGCTGTCGCGCGCCAAGTTCGACGTCTTCCCCGAGTTCGTGCCCGCCCAGGCCGAGGTCTCGACGGAAGCGCCGGGCCTCACCGCCGAACAGGTCGAGCAGCTTGTCACCCGACCCGTCGAGCAGGCCGTCAACGGCGCGGCCGGGGTCGAAACGGTCCGGTCGGTGTCGCAGCAGGGCCTGTCGTCCGTCAGCGTGATCTTCAAGGACGGTTCCGATCCCTATCGGGCCAGGCAGGTGGTCGCCGAGGCGCTCGGCGAGGTGGCGGGCGCGCTGCCGGCCGGCGTCGCCACGCCCAAGGTCACGCCGCTGACCTCCTCGACCATGGACCTCCTGAAGATCGGCTTCACCTCCGAGCGTCTGTCGCCGATGCAACTGCGCGATCTGGTGCAATGGACGGTGCGCCCACGCCTGCTGGCGGCCGAGGGCGTGGCGCGGGCCACGGTCTATGGCGGCCAGGTGCGCCGGTTCGAGGTCCGCGCTCGGCCCGACGATCTGGCGGCGCGCGACCTGTCGCTGTCCGATCTCGTCACGGCGGTTCGATCGGCGACCAGCGCCAGCGGCGGCGGCTTCATCGACACGCCCGAGCAGCGGATCCTGATCGACGCGCGGGGGCGGGCCGCCAGCGCCGCCGACATCGCCGCCGTGGTCATTCCGGGGCCGAAGGGCGCGGCGCCGACGCGCATCGGCGACGTCGCCGACGTGGTCGACGCCGCCGCGCCCGATGTCGGCGACGCGGTCATCATGGGCAAGCCCGGCGTGCTGATCAGCCTCTCGAGCCAGTACGGCGCCAACACCCTCGACGCCACCCGCGCGGTCGAGGCCGCCATGGCCGCGCTCAAGCCCGCCCTGGACGGTCAGGGCGTCCAGGTGTTCGCCAACCTGCATCGTCCGGCCAACTTCATCTCGGCCGCCCTCGGCGGCATCACCGAGGATCTGGTGATCGGCGCGGTGCTGATCGCGCTCGTGCTGCTGTTCTTCATGCGCAACCCGCGCGCCGTGCTGGTGTCCTTCGTCTCGATCCCGCTGTCGCTCCTGACGGCGGTGATCGTGGTCGACGCCCTGGGCTGGACGATCAACGCCATGACCCTGGGCGGCCTGGCCGTGGCGCTGGGGGTTGTGGTCGACGACGCCGTGATCGACGTCGAGAACATCGTCCGCCGCCTGCGGGAACGCGGCGCGCGACCGGCGGCCGAGGTGGTGCTGGCCGCCGCGCTGGAGGTCCGCGCGCCGGTGATCTACGCCACCGCCGTGGTCGCGCTGGTCCTGGCGCCGGTGCTGATGCTGGGCGGCTTGCAGGGCGCGTTCTTCTCGCCGCTGGCCGCGGCCTTCATCCTCGCCACGGTCGCCTCGCTGGCCGTCGCCATCGTCGTCACCCCGCCGCTGGCCCTGCTGCTGCTGGGCGACGCGGCCCCGCCCTCCGAGCCTCGGATCATGGAGCGCGCCAAGCTCTGGCACGAAGGCGTTCTGGTGCGCGCCAGCGGACGACCGGGCCTGGCCGTCATCGGCGTGATCCTTGCCCTGGCCATCACCGGCGGCGGCTTCATGTTGTTCCAGTCCGAGCTTCTGCCCAGCTTCCGCGAAGGCCACTTCGTGCTCGGCGTCGCCAGTCGCCCCGGGACCTCGCTGGCCGTGATGCGGCGCTACGGGGAGGGGATCACCCGCGATCTGCTGGCCATCGACGGCGTGCAGAGCGTCGAACAGCAGATCGGCCGCGCCTCGGGCGGCGAGGATCCGTTCGGCCCCGAACGCAGCGAGTTCCACGTCGAGCTGAAGCCCGGCCTCGCCGGGGCCGCGCAGGACCGCATCCAGGCCGCGATCCACAAGGTGCTCGACGCCTATCCCGGGCTGGAGACCGAGGTCATGACCTTCCTCGGCGACCGCATCGGCGAGTCGCTGTCGGGCGAGACGGCGTCCTTGGCCGTCGGCATCTATGGCGCGGATCTCGACACGCTGGACAAGACCGCCGCCGAGATCGCCGCCGTCATGGAGAAGGTCCCCGGCGCCGTCGACGTGAAGGTGAAGGTCCCGCCGCGCGCGCCCGCCGTGCGGGTGGAGCTGAACCTGCCGGCCCTGGCCCGCTACGGTCTCGCCCCGGCCGAGGTTCTGGACGCGATCCAGGCCGCCTACCAGGGCGAGCCGGCCGCCCAGGTCTATCAACAGGATCGGGCGCTGGACATCGCCGTGACCACGCCGCCCGACCTGCGCCAGGATCCCGAAGCGGTCGGCACCCTCCTGGTGCGGGGCCAGGGCGGCCGCGTCGTGGCGCTCAGGGACATCGCCCGCATCGACCTGACCGACGACCGGACAAGCATCGACCACGAGAGCGGACGACCCCGCCAGGTCGTGACCGCCAATCCGACCCCCAGGGACGCCTCGAAGGTCACCAAGGCCGTTCAGGACGCCATCGCGCGGTCGGTCAAGCTGCCGCCGGGGGTCTATCTCGAATATAGCGGCGCGGCCGAGGGGACGGCGAGCGCCCAGCGCCAGCTGTTGTTCAATATCGCCTTGGCCGCGATCGGCGTGGTGGCGGTGCTGCTGATCACGTTCCGGGGCGGCCGGTCGGTCGGGCTCATTCTGGCCGCCGCGCCGTTCGCGCTGGTCGGCGGCGTCCTGGCGGTCGCCGTGACCGGCGCGAGCCTGTCGCTGGGGTCCCTGGTCGGCTTCGTGACCCTGTTCGGCGTCGCCGCGCGCAACGCCATCCTGCTGGTCTCGCATCTGGATCATCTGGTGACCGCCGAGGGCGAGCCGTGGTCCCTGGCGACGATCGCGCGGGCGACGCGCGAGCGGGTGACGCCGATCCTGATGACCGCGCTGGTCACCGCGCTGGGCGTCCTGCCCCTGGCCGTCCAGACCGGGCAGGCGGGTCGCGAGATCCAAGGGCCGATGGCCATCGTCATCCTGGGCGGCCTGATCACCTCGACCCTTGCCAGCCTGATCGTGCTGCCCAGCCTGATCTGGCGGTTCGGCCGCGCGCGGGGAGCGCCGGCTTGACCGCCAAGCCCAACCCGACTCTCCGGGGCGCGCTGGGCCGCGCCATCCTGATCGTCGCCCTGGCGAACCTGGCCTACTTCGGCGTGGAGTTCACGGTGGCCCTGAGGATCGAGTCCGCCTCGCTGCTCGCCGACGCGGCGGATTTCCTCGAGGACGCGGCCGTCAATCTCCTGATCCTGCTGGGTCTTGGCTGGTCGGCGCGCAACCGCGCCAGGCTCGGGCGTCTGCTGGCCCTGGTTCTGCTCGCCCCCGCCCTGGCGTTCCTGTGGACGCTGTGGCGCAAGCTGCAGGCGCCGGTGGTTCCGGCCGCCGATCTGCTGTCCTTGACGGGCCTGGGCGCGCTGGCGGTCAATCTGAGCTGCGCCTTCCTGCTGGCCCGCTATCGGAACCACGAGGGCGGCCTGACCCGGGCGGCCTTTCTGTCGGCGCGAAACGACGCGATCGCCAATGTCGGCATCATCCTGGCCGGCGGCGTGACCTTACTGACTCGATCCTTGTGGCCCGACGTCCTGGTCGGCGGCGCGATCGCCTGGATGAACATCGACGCCGCCCGCGAGGTGCTGGCGGCCGCGCGCGGCGAGAGCGATCCTCAGCCCTGAAGGGCCGGGCGGACAATCTTCGCCTGTTGCCGCGCGCCCCGGCTAAACTGGAAGTTTCAACAGCATTCGCAAGTGCAGCCACACACGAACACTCTAGGCGGCCTATAACCTTGAAAGGTCGACGGTCCGCGGTCAATCGGCGTTGAGATTGAGAAATCTCAATCTTCGGGCTCGGGCGCGCCTCCTCGCCGAATTCCTCTTCGTTAACAAAGGCATGCGCTGCTTGATGTGAAAGTGTAACGTTACTTACATCAAGTCTTCACACGCCAACATCCCCTCGGCCGATTATTCGGCCCCGAACGCGATCGGCAGAGCTCCAAACCGCCCCGATCGTCCGTACACGGGGATATACCGATGACCAACTTCTCGAAGGCCCGCCTGGAGGTCCTGACCTCGGCGTCGATGCTGGCCCTGGCGCTGTGCGCGGGCCTGGCCCACGCCGCCCGCGCCGACGAAGCGCCGGCCGTCCAACAGGAAAAGGAAGTCGACGCCGTGGTGGTCACGGCGCTCAAGGGCCACGCCGCCAATGTCGCGCCGGTCTCGGCTTCGCTGACCGCCACCGAGCCGCAGGCGGTCATCACCCGCAAGTTCATCGAGGAAAGCGCCCCGCGCGTCGGCGACTACACGACCACGGCGATCCTCGCGCCGTCGATGGCGACCACGCCGAACTCGAACGGCTCGGGCGCCACGGATGGCGCCAAGATCACGATGCGCGGCTTCCAGGACGGCGAGTTCAACGTCACCTATGACGGCATCGCCTGGGGCGACACCAACGGCCCCAGCCACCACTCGAACTCGTTCTTCCCGTCCTCGACCATCGGCGGCGTGGTCATCGACCGCGGCCCCGGCGGCGCGACCGACCTCGGCCAAGCCAATTTCGGCGGCCAGCTGAACCTGTTCTCGCTTCCGTTCGAGGACAAGTTCTCGGGTCGCCAAACCCTGACGGTCGGCAGCTTCGGCACCCGTCAGGCGGTGACCACCCTGGCGACGGGCCCGATCGCGGCGCTGAACGGCGTGAACGCCACGCTGAACTTCATGGAATACAAGACCAACGGCTATCTCTCGAACAGCGATAGCGACGGCTACAACCAGTTCATCAAGGTCGGTGTTCCGCTGGGCGACAAGTGGAACGTCACGGCGCTCTACACCCACAACTACAACACCTACTACCAGGGCGACGCCAGCTCGAACGCCACCGTGGCGCAGACCGAGCTCTACGGTAAGCGGTTCGCGCTGAGCGACGACCCGACCCTGCAGACCTACAAGGGCTACAACTTCACCAAGAAGGGCACCGAGTTCGGCTATCTGCGTTTCGAGGGCGAACTGGCGGAGGGCTTCCGTGTCCAGAACACCGCCTACGAATACTGGTATTCTAACAAGACCCGCTCGGCGAACAACAACGGCGCGGACCTGTCGCTCGGCGCGACGGCGCTGGCGGCGGCCAACAAGGTGATCCTGACGCCGGCGGCGACCTATCCGGCCGGCGGCTCGGGTTACCCCTCCAGCCTGAAGGTCAATGGCCTGCCGGGCTATCTGAAGCGCAACGCGTACCGCGTTCGCGGCGACATCCTGAAGTTCACCAAGGACGTGGCCAATGTCGGCGTCCTGACCTTCGGCGCCGAGTACGAGCTGGCGCGCACCAGCCGCTCGCGCTTCGACCTCGACCTGATCACCAAGGCGCCGGACTATCGCGAGAAGGCGGCCGTCTTCGCCGGCGAAAGCCCCTGCGGCGACTGGCCCAAGACGGTCGCGCCGGGCAAGACCTGGGACGGCGCCTGCCAGGTGCCGCTGAACATCGCCTACAGCGAATATTCCGGCTGGCACCAGTACCAGCCGTTCGCCCAGTTCGAGTGGAAGCCGAACGACCGACTGACCGTGACGCCTGGCGTCAAGTACGTGCACTTCAAGCTCTATGTCCGCGCGCCGGCGGTGGCGGTGAAGAACTCGATCCAGCCGGCCAATGTCGAGGACACCTTCACCAAGACCCTGCCGTTCCTGACGGTCAATTATCGGGTCATGCCGAACCTTGCCGTGTACGGACAATATGCCCAGGGCTTCCTGGTGCCGGCCATCAACGTGTTCTACGTGAACAATCCGAGCCAGAACAAGGTCGTGCCGCAGGAGTCCACGAACTACCAGCTCGGCTTCGTCTACAACACCGGCAAGCTGACCCTGGACGGCGACGTCTATTACATCGACTTCAAGCACAAGATCCAAACCCAGACCGACCTGGTCACGGGCGAGACCTTCCAGACCAATTACGGCGGCGCGACCTATAAGGGGATCGAGCTTCAGGCGACTTACGTGCTGCCGTACGGCTTCAGCGTCTTCGCCAACGGCACGATCAACCAGGCCGTCGGCAAGGACGATCCGTTCAACGCCGGCTACAACGGCCACCAGCTGGCCAAGGCCCCGCGCGGCACCGCCGCCGCCGGCATCCGCTCGGAGCATCGTGACCTGGTGGCGCAGGGCGACAGCCTGATCGTCACGCTGAACGACAAGCTGATCGGTCCCCAGGCGGCGACGGCCGCCTCGGGCGCCAACAAGCCGACCGGCCGCATCAAGGCCTTCAACCAGGCCGATCTGTCGGCGACCTATCACGTCGGCCGCTACAGCCTGCAGGCCCAGGTGCTGAACGTGTTCGACAGCCGCGAGATCACCTCGTTCAAGGGCAGCGCCCTGCTGCCGGGGACCAATGTCCCGGCCGAGACCGTGGCCCTGGGCGGCGGGGCCAACGTCTTCACCTATCAGGTGCGCCGCAGCTACCAGATGACCCTCAAGGCCGCGTTCTAGGCGCGACGCCGAAATCCAGGAGGCTCCGATGCTCCGTCGTCTCGCGATCACCGCGGTGATGTTCGTCTCGCCGATCTCGGCGCTCGCGCAGACGCCGGCGCCGGCGGCCAAGCCGCCGAAGGTGCTGCAGCTGCTGGTCCCCGCCGATGTCGACCCGGCCCGGCTGCTGCCGCCGCCGGCGGCGGACGGCTCGGCGGCGGCGAAGGCCGATTTGGCCGACGTCCATCGCGCGATGGCCGAGGCCTCGGCCGAACGCCGCGCCCAGGCCAAGTGGGACGACGATCACGAGGACCCCTCGATGTTCGAGCCGACCCTCGGCGCGCGCTTCGACCTGGCCAAGCTGCCCGCCACCCGCGAGGTGCTGGCGATCGTTCAGAACGACGCCTCGGTCGCCGCCTCGGGCGCCAAGAAGCTGTTCCAGCGCAAGCGCCCGTGGGTCGTCGATTCCACGATCAAGACCTGCGATCCGGACGACAAGCCGCTGTCCTCCTATCCCAGCGGTCACGCGACGCTCGGCTATTCGCTGGCCATGACCCTGGCGGCGCTGATACCCGAAAAGGCGCAGGTGCTGATGACCCGGGGACAGGACTACGCCTATAGTCGCGTGGTCTGCGGCTCCCACTACGCCACCGACACTCGGGCCAGCCAGGCCTTGGCGGCCAGCTTCGTGTCGACCCTGCTCAAGGATCCGACGTTCCAGGTCAAGCTCGCCGCCGCGCACGCCGAATTGAAGGGCGCGGGTCTGGCTCAGTAGGAGAGTATAGCTCGATGTTGATCGTTCCGTTCCTGGCGGCGGCCAGCCTGGCGATGGCCGGCGCCGACGCCGCGCCGTCGCTGAAGATCACCCAGCGCATCGCCGGTCCGGACGGGTCGTGGGACTACGCCGCCTTCGATCAGGTCCATCGCCGCCTCTATGTGGCGCACGGCGCGGCGATCACCGCCATCGATGTCGACAGCGGCAAGGTCACGCCCAGCCTGCTGCCCGCGCAGCGAGCGCACATCGCGCTGCCCCTGCCGGGCGGCGACGAGATCCTGGTGACCAACGGCGGCTCCAACACCGCCGTCCTGGCGAACGCCATGACGGGCGCGGTTCGGGCGACCATCGCGACCGGCTCCAAGCCCGACGCGGCCCTGATCGAGCCGACCACCGGCCTCGCCCTGGTCATGAACGGCGACAGCGGCGACATCACCTTGATCGACACCAAGGCCGCCCGCGCCGTCGGTTCGATCCCGGTCGGCGGCGCGCTGGAGTTCGGCGCCGCCGACGGCCAGGGCCGGGTGTTCGTCAATATCGAGGACAAGAGCGAGATCGCCGTCATCGACATGGCTTCCCGCAAGGTCACGGCGCGCTGGACTCTGGCCGGCTGCGAGGAGCCGAGCGGGCTGGCCTACGCGGCGTCGGCCAAGCTGCTGATCTCGGCCTGCGCCAACGGCATGGCCAAGGCGGTGTCGGCCGCCGACGGCGCGGTTGTGGCGACGCTGAAGATCGGTCCGAAGCCGGACGCGGCCTTCTTCGACGCGGCGCGGAACCTGGCCTATATCCCCAGCGGCGGCGACGGCACTCTGGCGGTGATCGCCGTGCGCGGCCCGCGCGACGTGGCGGTGGTCGACACGGTCAAGACCCAGGCGGGTTCGCGAACTGGGACGCTGGATCCGAAGACGGGCCGGATCTATCTGCCGTCGGCGCGGTTCGATCCGCCGGCCAAGCCTGGCGGGCGGCCGACCGTGCAGCCCGGCTCGTTCGCGGTGCTGGTGCTGGATCGCTAGACGGCTTGGTCCGAAGGCGGGGGCGCCGGCGGGAACACCAGGTCGACCATCAGGCCCGGACCGGCGTCGCCCAGGACCACGCGGGCGCCGCTGCGCTGAGCGATGGCGGCCACGATCGACAGGCCAAGGCCCGAACCCTCCGTGGTGCGACTGGTCTCCAGCCGCACGAACGGCTTGAGCGCCGCCTCGCGGGCCTCGGCCGGCACGCCCGGCCCATCATCCAGAACCCGCAGGTGCGAGCCGCTCTCGCCCGTCGAGGTCTCCAGCCGGATCAGCGTGCCCGTCGGGGTGTGCCGCAGGGCGTTCTCCAGCAGGTTGGCGCACACCTGGGCGATCAGGGTCGGATCGGCGGCCGCCGCGGCGGGCGCGCAAGCCACCTCCAGCCGCCGGCCGCTGGCCTCGATGTCCGGGCGGAAGGCCTCGGCGACATGGGTGGCGGCGCTGGCCAGGTCCATGACCGCCTCGGGCGGGGTCTGGCGACTGATCTCCGACAGCTGCAGCAGGGCGTCGAAGGTGCGAAGGATCTCGCCCACGTCGTCGTCCAGCCGCGCGACGGCGCGTTCCTCGGGCGAGTCCGCCGCCAGGGTCCCGCGCAGGCGCTCGATCTTGTGACGCAGGCGGGTCAGCGGCGTGCGCATGTCGTGCGCGACATCGGTCGTGACCTGACGCAACTGGTCGATCAGCGCGCCGATCCGGTCGAGCATCGTGTTGAAGGTCAGGGCCAGGTCGTCCAGATCGTCCCTCGGCGGTCCGGCGCGAACCGGCGTACGGACATCCAGTCGTCCCGCCGAGACCCGCCGCGCCGAACGCGCCACCTGGGCGATCCGCCGCCAGGCCTGGATGTTGAAGGCCAGCGACGCGGCCAGGCAGAAGGCCGCGCCCAGCGCGCCGCACAGGAACAGGGCGCGGTTGACGGCCCGCATCTCCTTGGCGGACTCCGCCAGATCCCGTCCGACGGAGAGGCTGGAGCCGTCGGCCAGTCGCTCGGTGTAGACCAGGAAGCGATGCCGCTCCGCGCCCGTCCGCGCGGGCACGCCGGAGACCTCGGTCCAGCCGATCGCGGCCGGCGGCAGTCGGCCCGCCTCGAGGCGCCCGTCGGGCGTGGCGAGGCGGTAGTCGAACCCGCGCCAAAGCCGCGTCCGCTTGGCGACCGTATAGGGCAGGTGGGCGCGGCCCTTCTGAACGACCTCGTCGCGCAGCGAGGCGATTTCGCCCAGCATGTGCTCGCGCATGGTGTCGCGGTCGAGGCGGCTGATCGCCGCCTGGGCCAGATAGCCCGCCAGCGTGAAGGCCAGGATGACGATGACGATCTGGATCGCCGCCAGCCGCATGCCCGTGTTGCGGCTGAGCCGATCGAGGCCTCGCGCGCCGGACGCCTCGGCGTCCTGGTCGAGGGCGCGCGTCATGCCGGCGGCCGGATCACGTAGCCGGCCCCGCGCACCGTGGCGATCAGCGGCGGCGCGCCCGGCGGATCGACCTTGGCCCGCAGCCGGCTGAGATGCGTTTCGACGATGTTGGTGCGCGGGTCGAAGTGGAAGCCCCAGACCTTCTCCAGAAGCATGGCGCGGGTGACGATCTGGCCCGCGTGCAGCATCAGATATTCCAGCAGCTTGTATTCCAGCGGCAGCAGACTGATCGCCTGACCGCCGCGCTCGGCGGTGCGCTCCAGGCGGTCCAGGGCGAGGTCGGCGCACTGCAGCACGGTGCGCTCGCGCGGCGGCGTCGGCGAGCGGCGGGCGAGGGCGGCCACGCGGGCGTTCAACTCGGCGAACGAGAACGGCTTGACCAGGTAATCGTCGCCGCCCCCCTGGAGGCCCTCGACGCGGTCGGCCACCGCCCCCATCGCGGTGACGAACAGGATCGGCGTGTGGACCCCGGCGTCGCGCAGCCGCCCCACCAGACTCAGACCGTCCAGCCCCGGGAGCATCCGGTCGACGATCAGCACGTCATAGGGTTCGGCCAGAGCGCGCTCCAGGCCGGTCGGGCCGTCGTGGGCCAGATCAGGGACGCAGCCCGCCGCGGCGAGGGCCTCGCGCATGTGTTCGGCGGTTTCGGCCTCGTCCTCGATGACCAAGACGCGCGCCGCCGTCGCCGCGCGCGGCGCGCCGGCCTGGACGACGGGATCGGTGGCGGAAGGACGCATGCGGAGCATTATCGCTCCATTGCGTGACGAGTCCGCGACGGTCGTCAGACCGCCTTGGCGTGCCGGGTCGCGGTCTGGGGCAGGCGATTGTCGAACCGCGCCGCGACGACCCGCATCAGGCGGCGCGCCGGCTCGGGGATCCGGATGACCGTCCCTTCGCGCGAGCACAGGCCCGCCGCGATCAGATCGTCTGTCGCCGCGAGACTCTCGGCCACGATCTGATCGGTGGTTCCCAGGTCGCGGCAGACGGCCGCCACGTCAACGACCATGTCGCACATCAACCGCTCGATCAGCGCCGCGCGGGTCCGGTCCTCGGCGTCGATCGCCAGGGCCTTGTTCAGCGGCAGAGCGCCTTGATTGACCTTGGCCGCCCACTGGTCGGTCGGCGCGTGGTTCTGCACGAAGCCCTCGCGGAACTGGCCGATCGACGAGGGACCGATCGGCACGAGCACCGGGGCGGGGTCGTCGGTATAGCCCTGGAAGTTGCGACGCAGGCGTCCCTCGGCGGCGGCCAGGCTCAGCGAGTCGCTCGGCAGGGCGTAGTGGTCGAGGCCGATCCGCATATAGCCGGCCTCCACGAGGGCCGCGTCGGCCGCCTCGGCCTGGGCCCAGCGTCCGTCGGTGTCGGCCAGGTCGGCCTGGCGGATCATCACCTGGTGCTTCTTCATCCACGGGACGTGGGCGTAGCCGAACACAGCGATGCGGTCCGGGCGCATCAGGGCCGCCAGCCGCGCCGAGGCGTGGACGTTCTCGGGCGTCTGGCCAGGTAGGCCGTACATCAGGTCGAAGTTCAGGCCGCCGACGCCGACATCGCGAAGCTGCTCCACCGCGCGCGCCACCTGATCGTGCGGCTGGATCCGGTTGACCAGCGCCTGGACGGCGGGATCGAAGGTCTGGACGCCCAGGCTGACCCGCGTGACGCCGGCCTCGCCCGCCGCGTCGATGAAGGCCTTGGAGAGCAGGCCAGGATCGAGCTCGGCGGCGATCTCGGCGCCGGGACGAACCCGGAAGGCGCCCTTGATCCGCTCGACCAGCGCCGAGAATTGGGCGGGGCGCAAGGCGTTGGGGCTGCCGCCGCCGAAGTGCAGGTGCGCCAGGCCGTCATGCTCGCCCAGGCGCGCGGCGACCAGATCGACCTCGCGCGACAGCACCTCGACGAAGGCGTCGACGCGCTGATGGTCGTGGGCGACGGTGGTGTGGCAGCCGCAGTACCAGCAGAGCCGGCGGCAGAACGGGACGTGGACATAGACCGACAGCTTGTCCTCGGCGCGGGTGCGGCCGAACCAGGCCGCCCCGGCCTCGGCCTGGGCGGTGTCGAAGGCCAGCGCCGTCGGATAGCTGGTGTAGCGCGGCAGGTTGCGCTCGGCATAGGCGCGATGGACGGGGGAGAGGGCCGAGGCGTTCATTCGGGTCCTGGACATGAGAGCCGGCGAGGCCGGGGATTTAGCAATCGCGCGCGACGCGGCGTATTCGGGGATGGGGCTTAGGTAGAGTTCCTAGGCGCGGGATCGCCGCGCCGGCGCTCCCGCTCGGCCTGGCCCCACGCGCCGGCGGGCGCCGGGTGGCCCTCGATGAGGATGTCGGGCTTGGCGAGGCCGGCGAGGATGGCGGGCTGTGCGATGCTGATCCTGGGTCCGTCTACCTCAACGCCGTAGGCGGCCAGGCTGGCGAAGGCGCGCGACAGGTTCTCGGGCGTCATGTCGAGCAGCGAGGCCAGGACCCGCTTGGGGCAGGGCAGGACGAACGTGGTCGCGCCGTCCGCTCGCTGATGCAGCGACAGCAGATAGTTGGCCAAGCGCTCCTGGGCGCCGCGCAGCTTGCAGTTCTTCAGGACCCTGACGACGCTGTTGTAGCAGCCCGCCAGCTCCTCCATGGCGGCGTGGGCCAGGCCCGCGTCGTGGCGCATGGCCTCGCGCCAGGCGTCGCCCGGAAGGGTCAGGACGCGGCTGCGCGCGACCGTCCGGGCGGTGGTCAGGACCGGCGTCCGCAGGATCACCGAGGCGAGCGCGAAGGTCGAAACGGGGCGCAGCAGGGCCAGGGTGGTGTCGCGCGCGTTCCAGACGCCGCTCAGCTCCAGCATGCCGTCGAGCAGCACGTACAGCACGTCGTCCGCTTGGCCCTCGGCCGCGATCGTGAGCCCGCTGGCCATCGTCCGAAGATCCGCCGCGTCGGCCAGGCGGTCGAAGGTCGCCTGGTCGGCGGGCGCGAACAGCGCCAGTCGGCGGAGACGCGCGAGGTCTTCGGGGGAAAGCGTCATGGGCGCCCCTTCGCGGTGAGCTGGGGCGGTACGCTAGGGAGCGGCGGAGGCCGCCGCCTTGATTATCATCAAACGCCGGGCGATCCGCCCTCGCCCACGGAAAGGGCCATGCGCACCAGCTCCGACAGGCTGCGCGCCTGCATCTTCGACATCAGGTTGGCCCGGTGGATCTCGACCGTGCGCGGGCTGATGCCCAGGTCGAAGGCGATCACCTTGTTCGCGTGACCCTCGATCAGGCCTTGCAGAACCTCGCGCTCGCGGGGGGACAGGGCCGCCAGGCGCTTGCGCGTTTCGGCGACCGCCCCGTCCTGGTTGCGCTGGGCCTTGCCCTGTTCGAGCGCCGCGGTGATGGCCGCCAGCAGCTGCGCCTCGTCGAACGGCTTTTCGATGAAGTCGACCACGCCGGCCTTCATCGCCTCGATCGCAAGCGGCACGTCGGCGTGGCCGGTCATCACGATCACCGGCGCGCGCTCGCCCCGCGCCTTGAGCCGCCGCACCATCTCCACGCCGTTCATCTCGGGCATGCGCACGTCGGTCAGGATGCAGCCGCCGTTCGGCGGCGAAGCCTCCAGGAACTCCAGCGGCGAGCTGAACAGGCGGAACGGAATGCGGTTCACGCGCAGGAGGAAGCCGAGCGAGTCGCGGATGGCCTCATCGTCATCGATGATATGGACGACGCCGTCACTCAAGGTCCTGGTCTCCTTCGACGATTTTCAGCGTGAACTTGAACGTCGCGCCGCCTCCGGGCGTTTCCTCGACCCAGAGCCGCCCACCATGCGCCTCGATGATGGTTCGCGAAATCGAAAGTCCCACCCCCATGCCGTCGCGCTTGGTGGTGACGAACGGCGCGAACAGGTTTTCGACGATCTCCGGCGCGATGCCGGGGCCGGTGTCGGCGACCGTCACCTGGGCGTCCTGATCCACGCGCGCGACGCTGATCATCAGCTCGCGCCGCGCGCCGCCGGCCATGGCGTCGATGGCGTTGCGGACGAGATTGACCATCACCTGCTGGATCTGGACCCGGTCGGCCAGCACCTGGTCGACGCGGCGGTCGTAGTCGAAGCGCACGTCCACGCCGAGCTCGCGCGCGCCGATCAGGGCCAGGGCCGCGGCCTCCTCGACCAGGCGGTTCAGGCTCTCGACCTGCCGCTCGGTCTCGCCGCGGGCCACGAAGTCGCGCAGGCGACGGATGATGGCGCCGGCGCGCAGCGCCTGCTCGCCGGCCTTGGCCAGCGCGCCGTTCAGGGTCTCGCGGTCGATCTCCGGCTCTTCGGTCAGGCGGCTGGCGCCTTTCAGATAGTTGGCGATCGCCGAGAGCGGCTGGTTGATCTCGTGGGCCAGGGCCGAGGCCATCTCGCCCATCGAGGTCAGGCGGGCGATGTGCACCAGCTCGCCCTGCAGCTCCTGCAGGCGCGCCTGGGTGCGCTGGGTCTCGGTCAGGTCCCGTACGAAGCCGGTGAAGAACCGCTCGCGCCCGGTGCGGATCTCGCCGACGGAGAGCTCCATCGGGAAGGTCGAACCGTCCTTGCGTTCGCCGATCACCACGCGGCCCAGACCGATGATCCGGCGCTCGCCGGTGGCGTAGTAGCGTTGCAGATAGGCGTCGTGGGCCGAGCGATAGGGCTCGGGCATCAGGCGGCTGACGTTCTGGCCGTGGATTTCCTCCGGCGTCCAGCCGAACAGGCGCACGGCCGCCGAGCTGAACGCGCGCACCAGGCCCGCCTCGTCGATCAGCACCATGGCGTCGGGCACGGTCTCGAGGATCGAGGCCAGGTGGGCTTCGCGCAGCAGCAGGTCGGCGGTGACGGCGTCGGCGCGGCGGCGCGCGATCCGGAACCGCTCGCCGCCGAACGCGATCCCCGCGCTGACGGCGATGAACAGGATGGCGCCGACGGCGTCGCCGGCGTCGAGGCCGTGACGCCTGTGGCTGAGCAGCAGCAGGCTGACCAGGGCCAGCGCGCAGGCCAGGATCCCGCCGGCCGCGCCGCGATAGGCCGAGGCGGCGACCACGGCGGGAAAGAAGAACAGGTAGATGCCGCGATCACCCAGCAGCGGCTCGAAGAACAGCCGCGCGGCGACGCCGAGCGCGACGAGCATGACCGCGATGCCCACGGCCAGCGTCCGCTCGCGAACCGGATCGGGACGCGACCGCATGAACTCGTCGATGGTCATCGCTCCGCGCTAGGACGACACGTCGGCTCTGACTACCTCGGGATTCTGCTTAGGGGCAGACCAGAATTTTTCGGCTAGTCGTGCGGGCGTATCAAGGTGCGGTTCGACCGCCCCGATCGAACCCGCGCCTCGCGACCGAGCCCCGCCAGGCGGGCGGCCGTCGCCCAGTGGAACCAGGCCCGTGTCTCTGCCGCAAGCCCAGCCCGACGCGCGTGTTCTGGTCATCGACCAGGACGCCGCCGTGCGCCAGGCGCTGAGCTTTTCCCTGGCGATGGACGGCTACCGGGTCGAGACCTTCGCCGCGACGCCCGAGCTCTCGTCCCGCCTGCGCGACGACGGCGCCGAGGCGGTCATCGTCGGCCACGCCGCGCCAGCCATCCGCGCGCCCCTGGTGTTCGATCTGGTGCGCGACCTGGCGCCGGCGGCCGTCATGGTCGTCACCGCCACCCATCCCTCCGCCGAACTGCGTCGGGGCGCCGAGGCGGCCGGGGCCTGGCTGATCGAAAAGCCGCTGCTCGACGACACCTTGCGCGACACGCTGCGGACGGCGCTGGGGCGCTGAGGCCAAACGCCTAGGAGAGTTCCGATGAAGATCGCTTTGGTCCTGGCCCACCCCTCGGAGACCAGCTTCTGCCGGGCACTGGCCGACGCCTGCGCCGAGGCCCTGAGCGCCGCCGGCGCCGAGGTGCTGTTGCGCGACCTCTACGCCCTGGACTTCGATCCGCGCCTGCCGCGCGAGGAACTGCCGACCGCCAGCGGTTCGGTCGCCCGCGCCGACGTGGTCGAGGAGCGGGCGCTGCTGGCGGACGTCGACGGCTTTCTGCTGGTGTATCCGTTCTGGTTCAACGCGCCGCCGGCCATGCTCAAGGGCTATGTCGACCGGGTGCTGAGCGGCGGTTTCGGCTTCCAGCCCACCGCGCACGGCGCCGATCCGCTGCTGGTCGGCCGCACGCTGGCCAGCGTGACGACCTCGGGCGCGCCGGATGCGTGGGTCGAGAGCACCGGCGTGCTGAACACGCTGATCAAGAGTTTCGACCTGCACATCTGCAACATGACCGGCCTGCGCTTCGCCGGGCACGATCACATCGGCGGCGTCGGGCCCGAGGTCAGCGAGACCTTCGTGGCCGACCGGCTGGCCCAGGCGCGGACGTTCGTGGCGCGGGCTCTGCTCGAAGACGCCGATAGCGACTGAGGCGGCGGGGGCTGAACCGCCCGTGACGCCAAACAAAAAAGCCTCCCCGCCGACGGACCGGTCGGCGGGGAGGCCTCTCGCGAGCGGGCGTTAGGGGGAACCCGCCCGCGCGAGATCAGAACTGCTTGGACAGGCCGATCGAGCTGACCAGCGGGTCCAGATCCACCTTGGCCTTCAGGGTCCCGCCGTTGATCTTGGCGTCGGTGTTGAAATAGACCTTCTTGACGTCGGCGTTGATCAGCCAGCGGTTCTTCAGCTTGATGTTGACGCCGGCCTGCAGCGCGTAGCCGAAGCCGTTATCGACCTTCACGGTGAAGCCGTTCTTGTCCTTATCGCCGTAGAACAGCATGTAGTTGATCCCGGCGCCCACATAGGGGCTGACGCGGGCGGCCGGCAGCGGGTGGTATTGCAGCGTCACGACCGGCGGCAGCACCCAGGTCTTGTGCACCAGGACGTTGGTCCCCGGGCCTTGGGCAACGATGTCGTGCTGGGTGGTGCCCAGGATCGCCTCGACGGCGACCTTGTCGGTCAGGAAGTAGGTGAAGCCCAAGGTCGGCTTGACGTCGTCCTTGACGTGCGCCTTCAAGCCCGTGGCGGCGCCCGCGGCGGTCAGGATCGGCGCGTCCTTGTCCGGCGCGACCTGCGTCAGGCGCGCGTGGACGATCAGGTCGCCCTTGGCGTTCGGCGTGAAATCCTGCGCGTTCGCCGCGCCGACGCCAAGCGCGCCCAGAGCAGCGAGCGAAAGAATAGCGGTTTTCATAATCTATCCCCGGATATCGCGACGTCTTGTCTTGTCGCGAGTTGATCTTCGGAGATTGGCGTCTTGGCGGCCTTGACCTTGGTCACATTCGCGGCCCTTAAGTAGAGGCGCTCCGCTGGTGCTCTCTACTCGCGATCTGCGGGCGGCGCCTCGTCGAGATGGTCATAGAGAATGCGCTCGGCGTCGCCCTTGGGATCGTCGTACTGGCCCGACCGCATGGTCCAGAAGA
Source organism: uncultured Caulobacter sp. (assembly GCF_947036865.1). Taxonomy (GTDB): domain Bacteria; phylum Pseudomonadota; class Alphaproteobacteria; order Caulobacterales; family Caulobacteraceae; genus Caulobacter. The sequence continues at coordinate 104,149 of NZ_CAMQSF010000009.1, forward strand.
ACGCCAGGAGACCCAGCGCGCCCAGGCCGATCGAGGCGGGGGCCAGGAAGAGGACGATGTTCACGGGCGGAGCCTCCGCATGCTGGGACGCGCGGCGTTCAGCAGCACGATGATCGACGATCCCGACATGGCCAGGGCCGCGATGAACGGATTGATCAGCCCGGCCATCGCCGCCGGGGTCGCGACCAGATTGTAGAGCGCCGAGAAGCCGAAGTTCTCCAGGGCCCGGCGGCGCGACTCGCGGGCCGTGCGGATCGCCTCGACCACCACGCCCAGTTCTTCTCCCGTGAAGACCAGGTCGGCGGCGGTCTGGGCCGCGTCCACGGCGGCGCCCGGCGCCATGGAGGCGTGGGCCTTGGCCAGGGCGGCGGCGTCGTTCAGGCCATCGCCGACCATCAGGATCCGGTGGCCCTCGATCTTCAGGCGATCGATGATCGCGGCCTTCTCGAATGGCGTCAGACCCGCCTTCCAGTCGGTGACGCCGATCTGGCGGGCGATGTCGCGCACCGGTCCGGCCAGATCGCCCGACAGGATCTCGACGGACAGCCCCATCTGCCGCAGCGCGGCGATCGTCTGGCCGGCGTCGGCGCGAGGACGGTCCTCGAAGACGAAGCGGATCTTCACCTCGCCGTCGAAGCCGAACCACAGCTCGGTCTCGCGAGCGTCGCCGCCCGATACGCCGACGAAGGCGGCGCGACCCAGGCGCGCGCGGCGGCCGTCGATCAGCCCTTCCACGCCTTGCCCGGCCGTCTCGCGGCAGTCGCTGGCCACCGGACCCGCCCCGGCCTCGGCCGCCAGGGCGCGGGCCAGCGGGTGGCGAGAGGCCCGCGCCAGCGGCGCGGCCATGGCGATGAGATGCGCGGGCGCGTCGATCAGGGCCGGCCGGCCCTCGGTCAGCACGCCGGTCTTGTCGAACACCACGTGATCGACCTCGGCCAGGCGCTCCAGCGCGGCGCCGGACTTGACCAGCACGCCCTTGCGGAACAGGCGGCCGCTGGCGGCGATCTGCACGGCGGGCACGGCGAGGCCCAGGGCGCAGGGGCAGGTGACGATCAGCACGGCGGCGGCGCGCAGCAGGGCCTCGCGCGGGCCCAGGCCCAGGGCCCAGCCGCCGACGAAGGTCAGGGCGGCGGCGGTGTGGACCACGGGCACGTACAGCGCCGCGGCTTTGTCGGCCAGGCGCACATAGGACGAGCGGGCCTGGGCGCCGGCCTCCATCAGGCGGGCGATGGCGGCCAGGGTCGAGTCCTCGGTGCGGGCGGTGGCCCGCATCACCAGGCGCCCGGACAGGTTCAGCGCGCCGGCGTGAAGGCTCGCGCCCGTCGTCACCGGGACCAGCGCGGTTTCGCCGGTGATCAGGGCGTTGTCCAACTCGGAAAGCCCCGACTCGACGACGCCGTCGACCGGGATCCGGTCGCCCGGCGCGACGACCAGGCGGTCGCCGACCTTGACCTCGGCGACGGGCACGCCGCGCTCGCCGTCCTCGGTGAGCCGCACGGCCACGGGGGTCTGCAGGGCCAGCAGGTCGCGGGCGGCCGAGCGGGCGTTGGCGCGCAAGCGATGATCCAGATAGCGGCCGATCAGGAGCAGGAAGAGCAGGGTGACGGCGGCGTCGAAATAGGCGTGCCGGCCGTGCAGCAGGGTCTCGGAGAAGCTGACGATCAGGGTCAGGATCACGCCGATCGAGATCGGCACGTCCATATTGGCCTTGCCCCGCTTCAGCGACGCCCAGGCCGAGCGGAAGAACGGCCGGCCGGCGAACAGGGCGCACGGCGTGGCGACGATCGCCGCCATCCAGTACATCACCGTCAGGGTGGTCGGTGTCAGTTCCTGCCCGAACAGCCCGGCCCAGGCGGGCACGGTGAACATCATGACATTGCCGGTCCCGAAGCCCGCCACGCCCAGGGCCATGGCCAGCTCGCGGCCCTCCCGATCCTGAGCCGCCGCGGCCTCGCCGGGATCGAACAGGCAGGCGCGATAGCCCAGCTCCTCGACGGTCTCCAGCACGCGCTCCGGCGTCGCGGTCTTGCCGTCCAGGTCCACGGCCAGCTTGCCCGTGGTCAGGTTCAGACGCGCGCCGTCGACGCCGGGCAGGGCGCCCACGGCCTTTTCGATCTTGTTGATGCAGCCGGCGCAGCGCGCGCCGGTGACCAGCAGTTCCAGACGGCCTCGCCCGGCGTCGTCGCGCCGGACGAAGGCCTCCAGGTCGCGGGGCAGGGCGAGGCTCTGGCTCATCGCGCCACCAGCCGGGTCTCGAGCTCGAACACGTTCCGGGCGTCTCGCGCGGTGGCGCGCAGGTCCCAGGCGCCGTCGAGGCGCGCCGCGGCCTGATAGCGACCGTCGCCCAGCGGCTTGAAGTCCAGCGCCTGGCGGCCCGTTTCGGTGGCCGGGCGCTCCAGGGTTCCGGTCAAGGACAGGTGGTCCAGCGGCTTGCCGTCGCGATCGACGACGCGGACCACCACGGTCTTGCCCTCGGCGGTCTGGACCGCCGCCGACCAGCCCAGCGCCGCCTCGCGCTGGCGCTGGGCCAGGGTGCGGTTGAAGGCCAGGCCGGCCTCGTAGGGGTTCGACGCGACCTCGCCGGAGAAGGTCCGGTAGGCCTGGACCATGAAGATGGTGTCGACGGCGATCACCGTGCCGAAGAACAGCACGACCATGATCAGCACGTGCCAGCCGGTGATCCGGCCCTTCTCGAGCGGGGCGGGGGCGGAGGGGGTCGCGGCGAGGGTCATTGCGGGTTCGCGGCTCCTGACAGGAAGACGGTCTTGGCCTCGGCGGCGGCGCCGTCCGCGCGGACGATGAAGCGGCCGGGGACGCTGGCGGCGAGATCAGCGGCGGGTGGGGCGGTGACGAACACCCGGACGGACGCGACCTGGTCCGCCGGGACCAGCACGGAGACCCGGCCGGGCTCTCCGCCGGGCTGGCTCAGGCGCGCGCCGGCCACGCCGTCGAAGGCGATCTGGAACCGGCGGTCGACGAAGGTGCGGTTGGTGATCTTCAGCGTGTAGCCGTCGCGCACCGCGCCATCGTGCATCCGCACGAAGATCGGATTGCGGTCGCGGATGACGTGCAGGTCGGCCTTGGGCCGGGTGACCAGCGACCACAGGGTCAGGCCGCCCACCACCGCCAGCGCCGCGGCGTAGTAGACCGTGCGCGAGCGAACGGGCTTGTAGACCGATTTCTGGCCACAGGCGCGGGAGGCTACCGCGTGGTCGGTGTCATAGGCGATCAGTCCGGTCGGTCGGCCGACCTTGACCATCATCTCGTCGCAGGCGTCGACGCAGAGGCCGCAGTTGATGCATTCCAGTTGGCTGCCGTCGCGGATGTCGATGCCCATCGGGCAGACCACCACGCACTGGCGGCAGTCGATGCAGTCGCCGCGCCCCTCCCAGCTTTGTCCCTTCTTGTGCGGGCCGCGCGTCTCGCCCCGGTCGCGCAGATAGGTGACCTGCAGCGAGTGCTCGTCTAGCATGGCGCCCTGGATGCGGGGCCAGGGGCACATGTAGGTGCAGACCTGCTCGCGCATCCAGCCGGCGAAGATGTAGGTGGTCGCGGTCAGCAGGCCGCAGGACACGTAGGCCGTGGCCGGCGCCTGGCCGATCCAGAAGGTGCGGATCAGCGTCGGGGCGTCGTGGAAGTAGAAGATCCAGGCCCCGCCGGTGCCGAACGCGATGCCCAGCCAGACCAGGTGCTTGCCGATCTTGCGCCAGGCCTTGTCGAACGACCAGGGCGCGGCGTCCAGGCGCATGCGGGCGTTGCGGTCGCCCTCGAACAGGCGCTCGACCACGATGTAGAGGTCGGTCCAGACGGTCTGGGGACAGGCGTAGCCGCACCACAGGCGGCCGAACAGCGCGGTGACCAGGAACAGCGCCAGGGCCGCGGCGATCAGCACGCCGGTGAAGATGTAGACTTCCTGCGGCCACAGCTGGATGTCGAAGAAGTAGAAGCGGCGGCCCGTGAAGTCGACTAGGGCCGCCTGCTGGGGGAAGCCGTCGGGCCTGTGCCAGCGGATCCACGGCGTGACGTAATAGACCGCCAGGGTGGCGATCAGCATCGCCCACTTGATGGTCCGCCACTTGCCGTGGACCAGCTTCGGATAGATCGGCTGGCGGGGCTTGTAGAGCCCGCCGGCCGCCTGGCTCTTGCCCTTGGCCCGGGCGGCGGCGGATACCGCCGTCCGGGTCTGGGTCTTGGGACGCGTATTGTCGATAAGCGTGGGCATAGCCCTTACTGACCACCCGCGTTGGAGTGCACATAGACGGCCAGGGCCTTGATCGTCTCGGGGCTCAGGCGGCCTTGCCAGGTGGGCATGACACCGCCGTTGCCAGCGAAGATCTGGCCGCGGATGGCGGCGCGGTCGGCGCCGTACAGCCATTCGCCGTCGGTCAGGTTCGGAGCGCCGACCTGCTGGTTGCCCTTGCCCTCCGGCCCGTGACAGGCCGAGCACTGGGTGGCGAAGATCGGCGCGGCGCGCGCCACGGCGCCCGCGTCGGCCGGACGGCCCGACAGCTTGACCACGTATTCGGTCAGGTCGTCGATCTGCTCGGGCTTGAGCAGCTCGTCGCGACCGAAAGCCGGCATCTGCGACATGCGCGCGCCGTCGGCGCCGGTCCGCACGCCGTGGGTGATGGTGTACTGGATGTCCTCCAGCTTGCCGCCCCACAGCCAGACGTCGTCGCGCAGGTTGGGATAGCCCTTGCCGCCCGTGCCGCCGATGCCGTGGCAGGTGGCGCAGTTGTCGCCGAACACCGACTGGCCGACCTGCTGGGCGTAGGCCTGGAGCTTGGGATCCTTTTCGATCTGCTCCAGGCTGGCGGTGCGCAGCATGGCCGCGCCCGCCCCGCGCTGGACGTCCAGGGCGGCGAGCTGCTGGGCGACCTCGGCGCGGTCGGACTTGTGCAGCAGGCCCTTGGTGTAGCCGTGCAGGCCCGGCCAGGCCGGCATCGCCACCCAGTAGGCGATCGAGAAAGCGATCGTGCCGTACCAGACCCACAGCCACCAGCGGGGCAGGGGATTGTCCAGTTCCTTGATACCGTCCCACTCGTGGCCGGTGGTTTCGACGCCGGTATGGTCGTCGGTTTCGCGTTCGAGCGCCATCAGAGCAGCTCCTCGTCGTCCAGCGGCATGCGCGCGGCGTGTTGGAATTCAGCCTTCTTGGAAGGCCGCAGGGCGTAGGCGACGCCGGCGAGGAAGATCAGGCCGAAATAGATCAGCCCGCCCTGCTGCGCGAAGCGCGCCACGGTTTCGTAGGAGAGCCCGCTCATCGTTGGTTCTCCGGCGCCTGGGCCTTGTACGACTTGAAGTCGACCAGGGTGCCCAGCATCTGCAGATAGGCCACCAGCGCGTCCATCTCGGTGATCTTGTTGGGATCGCCGTCGAAGTCGCGATTGACCACCTTGGCGCCGTAGCGGCCGCGCAGGGCCACCGCGTCGGTCGAGAACGGGTCGGCCTGGGCCTCCAGATCCTTCTTGGCGTTGGCGATCTCGTCGGCCGTGTAGGGCACGCCCTCGGTGCGGAGCGTCTTCATGCGGTCGACGATGTCGTGGTAGTCGAGCTCCTTGTCGGCCAGGAACTTGTAGGGCGGCATCACCGACTCCGGCACCACCGAACGCGGATCCATCAGGTGGTCGCGGTGCCAGCTGTCGGAGTACTTGCCGCCGACGCGGGCGAGATCCGGACCGGTGCGCTTGGACCCCCATTGGAACGGGTGGTCGTACATGCTCTCGGCGGCCAGGCTGTAGTGACCGTAGCGCTCGACCTCGTCGCGCAGCGGGCGGATCATCTGCGAGTGGCAGAGATAGCAGCCTTCACGGACATAGATGTCGCGACCGGCCAGCTCCAGGGGCGTGTAGGGACGCACGCCCTGGACCTTCTCGATCGTGCCTTGCAGCCAGAACAGGGGGGCGATCTCGACCAGGCCGCCGATGGAGACGACCAGGAGGATGCCGACGATGAGCAGCAGCGAATGCCGCTCGAACTTGGCGTGTTGCTTCCAGAGTGACATCGGAACCTCAGGCGATCGCGGTGGCGGGGGCGGCCGAGGCTTCGGCCGGCTCGGCGGAGGGCGAGGCGATCGTCTTCCAGACGTTGACGATCATGATCAGCGCCCCGGCCAGGTACATCAGGCCGCCGACGGTGCGGATGACGTTCTCGATGTGCTTGGCCGAGACCGTCTCGATGAAGCTGTAGGCCAGGAAGCCTTGCGGCGTGTATTCGCGCCACATCAGGCCTTCCATGATGCCCGACACCCACATCGCGGCGATGTAGAGCAGGATGCCGGTGGTCGCGATCCAGAAGTGCCACTCGATCAGCTTGGTCGAGTACATCTCCTTCTTCTTCCACAGCCACGGCACCAGGCAGTAGATCGCGCCGAAGCTGATGAAGCCGACCCAGCCCAGCGCGCCGGAGTGCACGTGGCCGATGGTCCAGTCGGTGTAGTGGGAGAGCGCGTTGACCGCGCGGATCGACATGACCGGACCTTCGAAGGTCGACATGCCGTAGAAGGCGATCGAGACGACCATCATCCGGACGACCGGATCGGTGCGCAGCTTGTCCCACGCGCCCGACAGGGTCATCAGGCCGTTGATCATGCCGCCCCAGCTGGGCATCCACAGCATGATCGAGAAGGTCATGCCCAGGGTCTGGGCCCACTGCGGCAGGGCCGTGTAGTGCAGGTGGTGCGGACCGGCCCAGATGTAGATGAAGATCAGGGCCCAGAAGTGCACGATCGACAGGCGGTAGCTGTAGACCGGGCGTTCGACCCGCTTGGGCACGAAGTAATACATCATGGCCAGGAAGCCGGCGGTCAGGAAGAAGCCCACCGCGTTGTGGCCGTACCACCACTGCACCAGCGCGTCCTGGACGCCCGAGAAGACGTCATAGGACTTGTGGTTCAAGAGGCCGACCGGGATGGCGGCGTTGTTGACCAGGTGCAGCAGGGCGATCGTGACGATGAAGGCCAGATAGAACCAGTTGGCCACGTAGATGTGGGGTTCCTTGCGCTTCCAGATCGTGCCCAGGAACACCAGCAGATAGGCGACCCAGACGATGGTCAGCCACAGGTCGGTGTACCACTCCGGCTCGGCGTATTCCTTGCCCTGGGTCGCGCCCATCAGATAGCCGGTCGCGGCCAGCACGATGAACAGCTGATAGCCCCAGAACACGAACCACGGCGTGATGCCGCCGGCCAGCCGCGCCTTGCAGGTGCGCTGGACGACCCAGAAGGACGTGGCGATCAGGGCGTTGCCCCCGAAGGCGAAGATCACCGCCGAGGTGTGCAGCGGGCGCAGGCGACCGAAGTTCAGAAATCCGAACTCGGGGAAATAGAAGATGCGCGGCCAGGACAGCTGGGCGGCGATGATCACCCCGACCAGGAGGCCGGCGGCCGCCCAGAACATGGTGGCGATGACGCCCGCCTTGATGACGTTGTCGGAATACTGGTCGGGATGGTCGCGCAGCGTCCCCCCGGCGAGACCGCCGTTGAGGACAAAGGCGGCGATGACGCCGGCCAGGGCGATGGTTCCGATCTGCAACCGGAAGATCGGATCTTGGGTCAAACCCGCGCCGAGAATCGCCAGAAACGCTCCGACGGCTGAGATGACGAGTAGGACGCCAGAGCCCGCGGGCGGGCTGGCGCTGATTTTGGACGGGGCTGACATGCGGACTCCGTGCGGCGAACCTGAAGCCCTGGGTGTCACGCCTTCACCGGGTCGGCTTTGATGCGCGTCAATGCCGGGCGCGTCGTCGCGGTCGATCCTGCGGACGCAATCTGGAGGGTTCCATGTCGGCCAAGTTCAAGGCGCCCTGGGGCGATATCGCCGAGTTCACGGGCGTTGGCGCGCTGTTCAGCTGGGTGATCGCCTATGCCGCCGCCGCGCCAAGGCTGGCGGCGGGGCCCCTTTGCGCCGCCGCCTCGGACACTTTGTCGCTGGCCGGTCATTGCCCCGCCTGTTTCGAGGCCGCGGCGCTGACGGCCGCTTTCCTAGTTTCGGTCTGGATGGCTCGGCGCGACGCGCCGGAGCGCCTCGCGCGCGCCGCCGCCTAGGCCCGCCCCAATCATCGCGCCTTACGGAACTCCACGGCCGAGTTCGGCGGCTGGATCGGAGCGGATCGCGCGTCCTTCAAACGTCCCGGACAAGGACAAGCCCGTGTCGCGCCCTTCGCTTCAGCCTCTGCTCAATCCCAACGGCGTCGTGGTGGTGGGCGGCTCCGACCGGCCGGACACGGTCGGGCGGGTGGTGTTGCTCAACCTGCTATCGCAGCCGTTCGCCGGCCGGATCTACGCGGTCAATCCCAAGCCCGTGGCGCTGGAGGGGGTGACCTGGGCGGCCTCCATCGACGCCTTGCCGGCGGGACTGGATCTGGCGGTGGTGGTGACGCCCGCCCCGACCCTTCCCGAGGTCGTCGGCGCGCTGGGCGCGCGCGGGGTCAAGGTCGCGGTGGTGATCACCGGCGGCGTCGATGGCGGCGCGCGGGCGGCGATGCTCGCGGCCGCCGAGCCCTGGGGGCTGAGGATCGTCGGCCCGAACGGTCTGGGCGCGCTGGCGCCGCACGCGGGCCTCAACGCCTCGTTCGCGCGCGGCGGCGCTCAGCCGGGTCGTCTGGCCTTCATCTCGCAGAGCGGCGCCCTGGTCAGCAGCGCGCTGAGCTGGGCCGGTGAGCGGGGCCTGGGATTTTCCGGCGTGGTGTCGGTCGGCGACATGGCCGACGCCGACATGGCCGACCTGATCGACCTCTTCGCCGCCGACAGCCGCACCGACGCCATCCTGCTCTATATCGAGGGCGTTCATCAGGCCGCCCGGTTCCTGTCGGCCGCCCGCGCGGCGGCGCGGGTCAAGCCGGTGATCGCGATCAAGGCCGGCCGCACGGCGGCGGCCCGGGCCGCGGCCTTGTCGCACACCGGAGCCTTGGCGGGCGACTACGACACCCACGTGTGCGCCTTCGAGCGCGCGGGCGTGGTCATGGTCGAGACTCTGGAGGACCTCTTCGACGCGGCGACGGTGCTTTCGGCCACCCGCCCGCGATCCTGCGAGCGCCTGGCCATCGTCACCAACGGCGGCGGCGCGGCGGTGCTGGCCGTCGACGGCCTGGCGGCGATCGGCGCGCGCGCGGCGGAGCTTGCTCCGTCCAGCATCTCGGAGCTAGACGCGGCGCTGCCGGCCGCCTGGTCGCGCCGCGATCCAGTCGACCTGCTGGGCGACGCCGACGCCGAGCGGTATCGCGCCGCGCTGGAGGTGGTCCTGGCCGATCCCGGCGTCGACGCCGTGCTGGTGATCCATTGCGCCACCGCGATGCGCTCGCCGGTCGATATCGCCGAGGCCGTGACCGAAACCATCGCCGCCGCCCGGGCGCGGGGCGTGACCAAGCCCGTCATCGGCTGCTGGATGGGCGTGGGCGAGCGCGCCGCCGTCAATGCGATCTTCTCGGCCGCCAAGCTGCCGCTGTTCGACGAGCCGAACGGCGCGGTCAGGGGCTACGGCTATCTGCTGGCGGCGGCGCGGGCGCGCGCCGCCCTGATGGCCGCGCCGTCGCCGCGCCC
>NZ_CAMQSF010000010.1 GCF_947036865.1 uncultured Caulobacter sp.
AACCCCAGCTTCGTTCAAGCCCGCCTCCGGGTGAACAACCTTCATAGCTTCGACAACTAGGTGACAAAGACGCAAGGCTGGTGACCCGGAGTCACCATCGCGGTGGACGGTCGATCACGGCGCCGGCGCGGCGCTCAAGACCACGGGGCGACCCGCGCGGGATCGTCAGCCACGGGATAGGTCGGAGACCGCCCTCTCGGCATCGCGCCGCGGCCGCCGCCGCGCCTCGTTGATCCGCCGACACCGCGCGCGGGGTGGATTGGCTCGGTTTCGCCAAGGATCGCCGCGACGCGTTTCGGGGGCGCCGCGCGCCGGCTTTCCGGGTCCTAGCCCGCCAGCCGATAGCCCACGCCCGGCTCGGTCAGGATCAGGGTCGGCTTGCCGGGATCCTCCTCCAGCTTTTGCCGCAGTTGGCCCACGAAGACTCGCAGGTACTGGGTGTCCTCGGCGTGCGCGGCGCCCCAGACGCCGACCAGCAACTCCTTGTGGCTCAGCACCTTGCCCGGCGACAGGGCCAGTCGCGCCAGGAGCTCGAATTCCTTGGGCGACAGCTTCACGGGCCCGCCGTCCCGGGTCACCAGCCGCCGGTCGAGATCGATCACCACCGCGCCGAACGACAGCGGGCCGGCGGGACGACGGGGCGTCGAGGACTGTCGGAGCGCCACGCGCAGGCGCGCCAGCAGTTCGCCGACCCCGAACGGCTTTTCGACATAGTCGTTGGCGCCGCGATCCAGCGCCTCGATCTTCTCGACTTCCCGGTCGCGCGCCGAAAGGATCAGGATCGGCCCTTCGTAGAAGGCGCGCGCCTTGTCCAGCACGTCCTTGCCGTCCATGTCGGGCAGGCCCAGGTCCAGCACGACCGCGTCGGGGGACCACAGCGCGATGCCCCTCAGCCCTTCCTGGCCGCTGTCGGCGCGCAGGGGCTCGTAGCCGGCGGCGTCCAGGGCGGGCCCGAGAAAGCGATGGATCTGCGGCTCGTCGTCGATGACGAGGATGCGGTGGCGAAGCGCGCTCATGCGCCCGTCATAGCAGATGATGCGGCGTCGCGACGCCCTTGGGCAGGCTGATCAGGATCCGGGTTCCCCTCCCGTCGTGGATCGGACTGGCGGCGGCGATCCGTCCGCCCAGGGCGTCGATGAAGCCCTTGGCGATCGACAGGCCCAACCCCGCGCCCTGGCCGCGGTCGCTGGTTTCTTCCATGCGGCGGAACTTGTCGAACACGCGCTCCAGTTCCGTCGCGGGAATCCCGCGTCCCTCGTCCTCGATGCTGATCACGACGTTCGAGCGGTCCTCGTAGGCGGCCAGCTCGATGCGGGCGTCGGGCGGGCTGTAGGCGATGGCGTTCTCCAGGACATTGACCACCACCTGCTCCAGCAGATTGGCGTCGGTCTCGACCAGGGAAAGGTCGCGGGGAAAGTCGCGCGACAGCGGCCGTCCGCCCAGGCGGCGCGAGACCCGCTCGGCGGCGGCGTTGAGCACGTCGCGGACGTCGATCCAGTCGGTGCGCAGGCGCAGCGCCCCGCCCTCGATGCGGGTCATGTCCAGCAGGTTGGCGACATACCGGTTGAGGCGTTCGGCCTCCTCGCGAATGCTGATGACGAGGTCCTCGCGCACGGACTTGCCAAGCTTGTCCCCGTACTCGATCAGCGTGGTCGAGGCGCCCAGCACCGTCGACAGCGGCGTGCGCAGGTCGTGGCTGACCGAGTTCATCAGGGCCGAGCGGAAGCGATCGGTGCGGCGCAGCGTCTCGGTCTCCAACGCCTCGGCCGCGAGCTGCGAGCGCTCCAGGGCCACGGCCCCCTGCTCCAGCAAGGCCAGGACCAGCCGCTCGTGATCCGAGCCGGGCGGCGCGGTTCCGGCCGCCACGCCCGCGACGCCGGTCCGCGCGCGCACGCCGTCCATCGGCCAGAAGGTCCAGCGCGCCTGCGGCAGGGTGCCGGTGCCGAAGCCCGCCGGCTCGCCCTTCTCCCAGGCCCAGCGGGCGGCGGCCATCTGGGCGGCGTCCAGCGGCTGGAGGTCGGGAGAGCCGAACGCCGGGACGATTTCGCCGCCCTCGGGCAGCAGCACCAGGGCCCGCCCCCCGGCGGCGGCGGAGACCTGCTCGGCCAGGGCCCTGGCCACGGCCTCGCGTCCGCTGGCGGCCGACAGGGTGCGGCTAGCGGCCAGCAGGGTCGTCACGGCGGCGGCGCGACGCTGCGAGCCGAGGGCCTGGTCGCGCACCCGCCCCGCGAGGCCCCCGGAGGCCAGGGCCACGGCCCAGAACACGAACAGGGTGATGAGGTCGGTCGGCGAGCCGATGACCAGGCTGTAGCGCGGCTCGAGGAACAGATAGTTGTAGATGAGAAAGGCCACGGTCGCGGCCGCCAGGGCGGGGCGAAGGCCCTGGAGAACCCCGGCCGCCAGAACCGCGGCCAGGAAGATCATCCCCAGGTCGACTCGGTCGAAGGCCACGTCAAGACCCCAGGCGACCAGGGTCGCCGCCGCGACGAACAGGGCCCCCACCGCATAGCCTCGCCAACGATCCCTTCGCGGCGTCGGCGGCGGAGGAGGCTCGTGGCGTGGCGCGGCTTCGGTGACGACGTGCACCGCCACCCCGCGCGCCGCGCGCAGCAGCGCCGCCGCCAGGGAGCGGCCGAGCGCCTCGCGCCAGCGGCTCTCCACGGACTTGCCGATGACGATCTGGGTGACGTTGTGCCGCCGCGCATAGGCCATGACCGTGGCGACGATGTCGCCGCCCGTCAGGGTCAGGGTCACGCCGCCCAGCTGCTCGGCCAGGCGGAAGGCCTCGCGCTGGCGGGCGGCGTCGCCGTCGCGAGCGGCCGGACGGTCGATCCGCTCGACATGGGCCACGGTCCAGGGCGCGTCCATCATCATGTCGGAGAGCCGCCGGCCGGCGCGCACCAGGGTCGCGGCCATGGCGTCGCCGCTGACCAGCACCAGGATCCGCTCGCCCGCCGCCCAAGGCCCTTCGACACCCTTCTCGCGCATGGTGGCGACCAGCTGGTCGTCCACCGTCTGGGCCGCGCGGCGCAGGGCCAGCTCGCGCAGGGCGGTGAGGTTCTCGACCTTGAAGAAGTTGTCGGCGGCCAGCCGCGCCGTCTCCGGCACATAGACCTTGCCCGCCGCCATCCGCTCGCGCAGCTCCTCGGGCGTGATGTCGACGAGCTCGATGGCGTCGGCGCGCGAGAGGGCGCTGTCGGGCACGGTCTCGCGCTGGCGCACGCCGGTGATGCGCTGAACGACGTCGACGAGGCTCTCCAGGTGCTGGACGTTCAAGGTGGTCCAGACGTCCACCCCGGCGGCCAGCAGCTCCTCGACGTCCTGCCAGCGCTTGGGGTGGCGCGAGCCGATGGCGTTCGAATGGGCGTATTCGTCGACCAGCAGGATCTTGGGCTTGCGCGCCAGGGCCGCGTCCAGATCGAACTCCATCTGCACGCGGCCGCGATGCTCGATCGGCCTGCGCGGCAGGACCTCCATGCCGCGCAGCAGGCTTTCGGTCTCGCGCCGGCCGTGGGTCTCGACGACGCCGATCAGGACGTCGGCGCCCTCGGCCTTGCGGCGGCGGGCGGCGCGCAGCATCTCGTAGGTCTTGCCCACGCCGGGGGCCATGCCCAGAAACACCTTGAGGCGCCCCCGGCGCGCCTTGTTGGCGGCGGCCAGGAGCGCCTCGGGGTCGGGACGCCCAGGTTCGTTTTGCGAGGCGCGGTCGTCCGTCGGCACTATCCGCCTTTCGGGAATTGCGCGTCGAGCGCCCGGTTGAGCGACAGGACATTGACGCGGGGCTGGCCGATGAAGCCCAGCAGCGGCCGCTGGACCTGGGCGTCGATCAGGGCCGTGATCCGGCCAAGCGGCGCATGCCGCTCACGCGCCACGCGCGGCGCCTGGAAGCGGGCGTTGGCGGGCGAGATTTCCGGGTCGAGCCCCGAACCCGAAGAGGTGACCGCGTCGGCGGGGATCAGCGCGCCGGGATTCTCCGCGCGCAGGGCCTTGGCGTCGCTCTGCTCGCGGGCGATCAGCTTGTCGTAGAGCGGTCCCATGTTGGAGCCGCTGGAGGCGGTGGCGTCATAGCCGTTCCCGGCGGCGGAGGGACGGCCGTGGAAGTATTGCGGCTTGGCGAAGGCCTGGCCGATCAGGGCGGAGCCCACGACCTTGCCGCCGGCGTCACGGACGAGGCTGCCGTTGGCCTGGGCCGGAAACGCCGCCTGTGCGACGCCCGTGACGGCCAGCGGATAGGCCAGGCCCAGAAGCACGGTGAACAGGCCCATGGAAACGACGGCCGGGCGAAGATGAGACAACATGAGCATAGGTCTCCGAAGGTTCGTGTTTACGCCAAGCCCAGGGCCGAGACCACGAGGTCGATCAGCTTGATGCCGATGAACGGCGCGACCAGACCGCCCAGCCCGTAGAGGGTCAGGTTGCGCGACAGCAGCTTGCCGGCGCCGACGGCGCGGTACTTCACGCCCTTCAGGGCCAGAGGGATCAGGGCGACGATCACCAGGGCGTTGAAGATCACCGCCGACAGGATGGCGCTCTGCGGGCTGTGCAGCTTCATCACGTTCAGCGCCGAGAGGGCCGGCAGCGAGACCACGAACATCGCCGGAATGATGGCGAAATACTTGGCCACGTCGTTGGCGATCGAGAAGGTGGTCAGGGCGCCGCGGGTGATCAGCATCTGCTTGCCGACCTCGACGATCTCGATGACCTTGGTCGGGTCGCTGTCGAGATCGACCATGTTGCCGGCCTCGCGCGCGGCCTGGGCGCCGGTCTGCATGGCGACGCCGACGTCGGCCTGGGCCAGGGCGGGGGCGTCGTTGGCGCCGTCGCCGCACATGGCCACGAGGCGCCCCTTGCCCTGTTCCTCGCGGATCAGCCGCAGCTTGTCCTCGGGCGTGGCCTCGGCCAGGAAGTCGTCGACGCCGGCTTCCGAGGCGATGGCGGCGGCGGTCACCGGGTTGTCGCCGGTGATCATCACGGTGCGCAGGCCCATGCGGCGCAGGTCGGCGAAGCGCTCCTTCACGCCCGGCTTGACGACGTCCTTCAGGTGGATGACGCCGACCAGGACGCCGTCCTCGCTGACCGCCAGCGGCGTGCCGCCGGAGCGGGCGATGCGATCGACGGCGGCGGTCAGCTCGGCCGGGACGCTCTTGGGCTCCAGCGACAGCGAGCGGTAGACCGCGTCGACCGCGCCCTTGCGCCAGCGGCGGCCGCCGTGATCCAGGCCCGACTGGCGGGTCTGGGCGGAGAAGGGGATCGACGTCGCGCCTTCGGGCGGCTCGACGGTCAGGCCGGCGTTGCGCGCCAGCTCGACGATCGAACGGCCTTCCGGCGTCTCGTCGGCCAGGGAGGCCATCAGGGCCGCCTTCATCGCCGCGTCGGGACGCACGCCGGGCGCCGGGATCACCTCGGTGGCCATGCGGTTGCCGAAGGTGATGGTGCCGGTCTTGTCCAGCAGCAAGGTGTCGACGTCGCCGGCCGCCTCGACCGCGCGGCCCGAGGTCGCCAGAACATTGACCTTCAGGAGACGGTCCATCCCGGCGATGCCGACGGCGCTGAGCAGGCCGCCGATCGTGGTCGGGATCAGGGTGATGAATAGCGCGCCCAGCACCAGCGGATCCAGGGCCACGCCCGAGAACTTGCCCAGGCCCAGCAGGGTCACCACCGCGATCAGGAAGATCAGGGTCAGACCCGCCAGCAGCACGGCCAGGGCGATCTCGTTCGGCGTCTTGCGGCGGTCGGCGCCCTCGACCATGGCGATCATCCGATCCAGGAAGGTCGAGCCCGCCTCGGCGGTGACCCGCACCTTGATCCAGTCGGAGACCACGGTCGTGCCGCCGGTCACCGCCGAGCGGTCGCCGCCGCTCTCGCGGATCACCGGCGCGCTCTCGCCGGTGATCGCCGCCTCGTTGACGCTGGCCATGCCCTCGACGATCTCGCCGTCGGTGGCGATCACGTCGCCGGCCTCGACCAGGATGATTTCGCCGACCCCGAGCTTATGGGCCGGGGTGGGGATCCAGGTCCCGGTGTTGGGGTCGATGATCAGCTTGGCCTTGGTGGTGACGCGGGTGGCGCGCAGGCTGTCGGCGGCGGCCTTGCCCCGCCCCTCGGCGACGCTCTCGGCGAGGTTGGCGAACAGCACGGTGGCCCACAGCCAGACCGCGATCTGCAGGGCGAAGCCGGGCGCCTGATGCGCCGCCACCGCCGCGCCCGCCGAGACGGTCGACAGCAGGGCCACGATCCAGGTGGCGAAGATCACCGGATTGCCCGTCAACTTGCGCGGATCGAGCTTGAGGAAGGCGTCCTTGGCCGCGCGGAGCAGGACGGCGCCGGAGAGGCCGCCGGCCAGGGGGCGTCGCCCCTCGTCGGCATGGATATCGATCGAAGTCATGGGATCACCACTCAGCGGAGGGCCGCGACCGCGCCGAGCGCTTGGAAGTGCTCGACGATCGGTCCCAGCGCCATCGCGGGGAAGAATTGCAGGCCGCCCAGGATCAGGATCACCCCGATCAGCAGGCCAACGAAGAGACCGCCGTCGGTCGGCAGCGTGCCGGCGCTGGGGGCCAGCTTGGGCTTGGCGGCCAGGCTGCCGGCGATGGCCAGGACGGCGACGATCGGCAGGAAGCGGCCCAGCGCCATGGCGATCCCCAGCGTCACGTCCCACCAGGGGGCGTTGGCCGTCAGCCCCGCGAAGGCCGAGCCGTTATTGGCCGTGCCCGAGACATAGGCATAGAGGATCTCCGACAGGCCGTGCGGGCCGCTGTGCATCAGCCCCTTCAGCGCCTCCGGCAGGACGGCGGCGACGCCGGAGAAGCCCAGCATCGACAGCGGGATGATCACGACGGCGAGGATCGAGAACTGGATCTCGCGGGCCTCGATCTTCTTGCCGAGATATTCCGGCGTGCGCCCGACCATCAGGCCGGCGACGAACACCGACAGCAGGGCCATGACGACCATGATCGCGACGCCCGAACCGATGCCGCCCGGCAGGATCTCGCCCAGCTGCATCAGGAACATGGCGATGCCGCCGCCCAGGGGCATCAGGCTGGAGTGCATGCCGTTGACCGAGCCGTTCGAGGCGCCCGTGGTCATCGCGACCCAGGCGGCCGTGGCCGGCGCGCCGAAGCGGACCTCCTTGCCCTCCATGTTGACGCTGGCGTCGACCTTGGCGGCGACCTGGGCGGGAGGCGCCTGGGTCTCGGTGGCGTAGACGCCCGCCGCGCCGGCGAACAGCAGCACGAAGGCGGCGATGACCATCGCCCGCGCGTCCTTCTTGGCCAGCACCATGCGGCCGAAGGCGAAGAAGGCGGCCCAGCCCAGGGTGTTCATCGACACGGCCGTGAGCAGGTTGGTCAGCGGCGTCGGGTTCTCGAACGGGTGGGCCGAGTTGGCGTTGAAGATTCCGCCGCCATTGATGCCCAGCATCTTGATCGCCTCCTGCGAGGCCACCGCGTACAGCGAGATCTTCTGGTCCGCGCCCTCCAGGGTGTGGGCGGTGACGCTGGCGGCCAGGGTCTGGGGCAGGCCCAGGGCGACGAGCACGATCGCGAACACCAGGGACAGCGGCAGCAGCACGTAGAGCGTGGTGCGGATCAGATCGGCCCAGAAGTTGCCGACGCCCTCGCCGCGGTGGGCGACGAACGCCCGGGCCAGGGCGGCCGCGACCGTCGCGCCGGTGGCGGCCGACAGGAAGTTCTGCACCGTCAGCACCAGCATCTGGCTGAGCGTCGACATCGTGCTCTCGCCCGCGTAGCTCTGCCAGTTGGTGTTGGTGATGAAGCTGATCGCCGTGTTGAACGACAGGTGCCCCGACAGGCCGGCGAAGCCCTGCGGGTTCAGCGGCAGGACGCCTTGCAGGCGCAGCACCGCGTAGACGAAGACGAAGCCGACGAGATTGAACGCCAGCAGGGCCATCGCATAGGCGTGCCAGCTCTGGCTCTTGGTCGGATCGACGCCGCAGGCCTTGTAGAACAGGCCCTCGATGGGTCGCATCACGGGATCGAGGAAGGTTTTTTCGCCGTTCCAGACGCGCGAAAGGAAAACGCCCAGCGGCCAGCCGATCGCGACCGCCAGGCTCAGGGTCAGGGCGATCTCCGCCCATCCTTGCCAAGTCATGGAGAAGGGTCCGTCAGAACTTGTCGGGCCGCAGCATCGCCGCGACCATGTAGCCAGCGATCACGACCGCGCCGGCGCCCCACAGGATGTTCACGAGCATCGTCACACGCGCCTCAGCGCGGCGACGAACGCGCCGAACAGAGCGAACAGGCCCAAGGCCAGCGCTCCGTAGAGAAGATCAGCCATCACGGCCTCCTTGAATGTCGGAGGCCAGGGACCATGAAGCCGCGTAAGGGCTCCATGCCGAAACGACGGGCGGGCATAAGGGCGGCGTAAAGATCGCGGGCGCGCGCCCGGGCGGTCCACTGTTCCATGCGCTGGACAAACACCGAGGCGCAGAAACGAAGCTGATCTACAGCTAAGTGAATCTCGATCACTCAACAGATTATCCCCGTTGAGCCTGTGAATAACCCGCATGAAAAACTTGTAATATAACGGATAAGTAACGTACGTGTCGTCCTTGTAACTTGAGATGAACGGTGTGGGCGGCCAGACCTTCCCCCTAGTGAGGGGAAAGTTTGATGACCAAGACCATGCTGCTGGCCACGGCGGCCGCGCTGATGCTCGTCGACGCCGGTTTGGCGGGCGCCGCCAGGGCCGGCGAGACGGCCGAGAAGCCGGCGACCCAGGAAGCCGCCCAGGCGCCGGTTCCGACCGGCCCGACCGACAAGGCGCCGCTGGACGACGCCAGCCAGCGCGGCGTGCTGGTGTTCGAGCCGGCCTTCTTCGCCGCCCAGCGGCCGAACACGGCCCTGGACATGGTCAACCGGGTGCCGGGCTTTTCGATCAATGACGGTTCGGGCTCGCGCGGCTTCGAGGGCGCGGTCGGCAATGTGCTGATCAACGGCGACCGCCCGGCCTCGAAGAACGACAGCGGCTCGAACGTGCTGGGCCGCACCCCCGCCGACCGGGTCGAGCGCATCGAGCTGATTCGCGGCGGCGCGCCGGGGATCGACATGCAGGGCTACGCGGTCGTCGTGAACGTGATCCTGAAGAAGGGCGTCAGCCGCCAGCAGATCCTGACCTGGAACCCGATGTTCTTCGCCGGCGGCCACGACGTCTATGGCGGCAGCTATCAGTTCACCTCGACCAACGGCGATCACAGCTGGGGGATCTTTCTCAGCGATGGCAATTCGACCAGCGACAGCAACGGCGCCGGTCGCAACGTGCGCCACGACGGGACCGGCCAGCTGATCCGCGACGAGCGGTTCGAGAACGACGCCTGGGGCGGCGGCCACTCGATCCGCGGCAACTATTCGGGGCCCGTGGCCGGCGGCAAGCTGGAGGCCACCGCCCGCTATGGCGACCACGACTGGCGACAGTGGCAGGTGCTGCAATCGTCTAGCGCCCTGCGGCGCAGCGACTACGCGGAGAAGAGCCATTCGGGCGAGGTCGGCCTGACCTACACCCGGCCGCTGGCCCCGCGCTGGTTCCTCGAGAGCCGCGCCATCCACACCTTCGAGACCTTCAGGAACGCCTCGACCGGCGACGAGACCCTGAGCGGCGTCCAGAGCCCCCAACAACGGTTCGCGGCCAATGGCGACGACAGCGAGTCGATCCTGCGCGCCCTGGTGCGCCACGACTATTCCAAGGCGCTGACCGTCGAGGCCGGCGGCGAGGTCGCCTACAACATGCTGGACGTCAAACAGGCCTACAGCGTAGGCGGCGTCGGCGTGCCCCTGCCCTCGGCGTCGGTCAAGGTGGAGGAGCTGCGCGGCGAGGCCTTCACCAAGGCCACCTGGCGGGTCAATCCGAAACTGACCCTGGAAGGCGGCCTGCGGGTCGAGAAGTCGACGATCAAGCAGTCGGGCGACGCCTCGAACGAGAAGAGCTTCTTCTATCCCAAGCCCCGGTTCCTGGCGACCTGGACGCCGGCGGCGGGCAGCCAGTTCCGCTACCGCTTCGAGCGCGAGCTGGGCCAGCTGGACTTCAACGACTTCGCCGCCTCTTCGGACCTCGGCGACGGCAACGTCTATGGCGGCAATGTCGACCTGAAGCCCGAGCAGCGCTGGATCAACGAGATCAGCTACGAGCGCCGCTTCTGGGGCGAAGGCATCGTCTCGGTCGGCTATCGCCACGACGAGATCATCGGCGTGATCGACCGCCTGCCCTTGCCGGGCAACCTGTCGGCCACCGGCAATATCGGCGACGGCACGCTGGACCGGCTGTCGGTCAATATCGTCGTCCCCACGGACAAGCTTGGGATCAAGGGCGGTCGGTTCACCTTCAAGAACGACTGGAACCAGACCCACGTCACCGACCCGACCACGGGCAAGGACCGGCGGATCTCGCGCGTGCGTCCGACCCAGGCCAATATCGGCTTCCAGCAGGATCTGGTGAAGTACAAGACCCAGTGGGGGATCAACTGGCTGCCCTATCTGGGCCAAGGCACCTATGACGTCGACCAGACCAATGTCTGGCGCGGCACGGGCTATTACGAGACGTTCGTCGAGTACAAGCCGACCGCGACCCTGGCCATCCGCGCCCAGCTGAACATCTGGAACGACTATACGATTCGCCGGACGGTGTTCTCCAACCGCGCGCCGGAGCGGGCCGTGGCCTATGTCGAGGATCGGACGATCGACCCGCGCACCTTCGTCAGCCTGCGGGTGCGGAAGACGTTCTAGGCGCGGGCAGGCCGCCCAAGAAGCCGGTCACCTGGCCGACGAACCAGTCCTGGGCGTCGCGATGGACGTAGTGGCCTCCCCGGGGAGCGGCTTCCAGCCGCGCCGCCGGCCAGCGTTCGAGCAGCTTGGCCTGCTGGGCCAGCCATAGGCCGTCGAAGCCGCCCTGGCCGCTGTTCCGCCGCGTGAGGATCAGGGTCGGCGTCGCGCCGCCGGCCGTCTCGGCCTCCTCGCGTTCGGACTGGGCGATGGCCTCGGCCTCGCGACGCCCGCCGGCCGGGAACACGTACTTCAGCAGCGGCGGGAAGGTGCAGCCGAACTTGAGCCGCGCCGCGCAAGCCTCGGTGAAGCCGGTCGGACGGGTCTCCTCCAGCACCAGCGCCTCGACCTCGCCGGGGTTGCGGGCCGCGTAATAGGCCGCGAACACGCCGCCCAGCGAATGGCCCAGCAGCACCGGCCGCTTGACGCCGAGCGCCGCCAGCAGCCCCTTCAACTCCGCTTCCGCCCGCGCCGCGTCGTGGACGGCCGGATCGTCGGCGCTGCCGCCGTAGCCGGCGCGGTCGTAGGCGATGACCCGCCAGCCCTTGGCCAGTTTCGGCCCCACCGCGTCGAAGGTCGCCGCGCCGTCGCCCAGACCGCTCAGCATCACCAGGACCCGGTCCCCCGCCCCCCATTCGCGATAGGCGACCTTGCGGCCCGCGACCGTCGCCTCGCCGGCCCGGGCTGGGAGGGCGATCAGCATCGCGGCGGCGCAGAACGTGGCGATCAGTGGCGCGCGCACCTGCCCGGCCCTATCGCTTCAGGCGCTGGACCAGCGCCGCCGTGGACGGATCGTGCTCGCCCGCCGCGCCGTCGGTCAGCTCCGGCAGGATGCGGTTCGCCATCACCTTGCCCAGCTCGACGCCCCACTGGTCGAAGCTGTTGATTCCCCAGATCACGCCCTCGACGAAGGTCTTGTGCTCATAGAGGGCGATCAGGGCGCCGAACGTCTCCGGCGTCAGCCGGTCCAGAAGCACCAGGGTGGACGGACGATTGCCCGCGAAGGTCCGTTGCGGGGCCAGGGTGGCGATCTCGGCGTCCGGAACGCCCTTGGCCTTCAGCTCGGCGACGACGTCCTCGGTGGTCCGCCCCACCATGAACGCCTCGGCCTGGGCCAGCAGGTTCGACAGCAGCTTCTCGTGCATGCCGGCCGGGCCCTCTTCGGACCGGGCGACGCCGATCAGCTCCATCGGCGTGATGTCCGTCCCCTGATGCATGCACTGGAAATAGGCGTGCTGGACATTGGTGCCCTCGTCGCCGAACACCACCGTGGCCGTGCCGCGCGCGGCGGGCTGGCCATCGGGTCGGACCGACTTGCCGTTGCTCTCCATCTCCAGCTGCTGGAGGAAGGCCGCCAGGCGGCGGAGGCGGTGCGCATACGGAACGACCGACCGCGCCCGGCGGTCCAGGCCGTTGCGGTTGAAGATCTGGGCCAGGGCCAGCAGCACCGGCGCGTTCTTCTCCAGCGGGGCGTTTTGGAAGTGCGCGTCCATGGCCGCGCCGCCGTCGAGGAAGCCCTGGAAGGCGTCCCAGCCCGCCGCCACCGCCACCGACAGGCTGACCGACGACCACAGCGAATAGCGGCCGCCGACCCAGTCCCAGAAGCCGAACACCCGATCGTCCGGCACGCCGAAGGCCGAGGTCTTGTCCAAGGCGGTCGAGATGGCCGCCAGGTGCTGGTTGGCGCCGGCCTCGCCCAGCGCCGCCGCCAGCCAGGCGCGCGCGGCCCCGGCGTTGGCCATGGTCTCCTGCGTCGTGAAGGTCTTGGAGACCACCATGACCAGGGTCTCTTCCGGGTCCATATCGGCCGTGGTCAGGGCGAACTCGGCCCCGTCGACATTGGCCACGAAGCGCAGGTCGATCGTCGGCTTCACCGGCCGCAGGGCGTCCCACAGGAGGCGCGGCCCCAGGTCCGAACCGCCGATGCCGATGTGCAGGATGGCCTTGAACGGCTTGCCGGTCGCGCCCTTGATCGCGCCGGAGCGGACGGCCTCGGCGAAGGCCTTCATCCGGGTCCGGACACTCTCGACCTCGGCCATGACCGGCTGGCCCAGGGCCTTGATGTCGGCGCCGGCGGGCGCCCGCAGGGCGGTGTGCAGCACCGCGCGCCCCTCGGACGTGTTGATCGCCTCGCCGCCGAACATCCGCGCCCGGGCGCCCTCGACATCGGCCGCGTGGGCGAGATCCAGCGCCGCCTCGAGACCGGCCTCGTCCCAGGCCTGCTTGGAGAGATCCAGGTGCAGCCCGGCGACCTCCAGGGTCAGGGCGTCGAGGCGCCCCGGCTCGGCCTCGAAGAACTCGACGATGCGCTTTCCGCCGGCGGCCTTGGCGGCGGCTTCCAGGCGGGTCCAGGCGGCGTCGAGATCGGCCATGAGCGGTCCTCTGAAGTTTGGTAAATCGGCGTTTACCGTAGCGGGCTTATCAAACGCCCGCCGCCGCGTCATGGCAGACCAATGACGTTTTTTGCGGGAACCCGTCATGTCCTGCGACGCCGTCGCCTTTTCCGCCATGCTCTGGATGGCCTCGTTCAACCCCGGCCAGGCCGCGACGCCGGCTCCGGCCGTGAGCCAGCCCCTCGTGCCCAAGTCCGTCGCCGGCGAGCCGCTGTTCCAGGACATCGTCCGTCGCGCCCGTCAGCTGAAGGCCCAGACCGAAGCCTATCGCCAAGCCCTGGCCAAGGCCGACCCGGCCGGCGCGGCCCTGCCCCTGAAGGGCTTCGACGGCTTCGAGACCAGGATCGCGGATCTCTCGGCCCTCGACATGAAGGGCCACGTCACGCTGAAGGAACGCGGCGCGGTCGACGATCTCAAGTGCATCCTGCGCGGCATCAGCCAGGACCTGCCCGAGAAGCTGACGGCCGTCCGCGCGGCGGCGACGATCAAAACCCAGGATCTGGCCCTGCGCGACATGGTCTATCTGCTGAACGACAATGTCGAGGTCATCACCGCCCCGCCGCAGCCGGCGGCCTGAGGCTCGAAGCCCAAGCTTGGCCGAAACTTCGCCATGGTCGCTTGATATCGGCCGCCCGGGCGCTCAGAAGATCGCCGGTCCTCCCTCCTCGCCAGCTCCGATGTCCCGCCTGAAACCCCTCGCCGCCCTCGCGGGCGCCAGCCTGGTCCTCGCCGCCTGCGCGACCGAGACGAACACCACCGTCTTCGTGCCGGTCGTGGCCCCGACGCCGCCCAGTTCGCTGACGCCGCAGCCGATCATGCTGTTCAACCAGACCAAGGACGGCCGCAAGCTGTTCACGCTGGACGCCGAGTTCCCCTATTGCGACGTCGAGACGGGGAAGGTGATCGTGGTGCCCCGCTGGTACGTCACCGACTTCGCCAGCGTGCCGTGGTATGGCCAGGCGATCGTCGATCCCCAGGGTCCGACCGCCCGCGCCGCTATCGTCCACGACTGGCTCTACACGATCGGCGAGCCGGGCAAGCGCGAAGAGGCCGACCAGATCTTCCTGCGCGCGATGATCAAGTACGGGGTCTCGCCGTTCCAGGCCAATATCGCCTACCAGGCCGTGCGGCTGGGCGGCGAGAGGGGCTACGGCCTGCCCAGCGACTGGCGGTTCGTCGACCCCCGGCGCCAGGACATCGCCCAGCCCCCGCCGTTCCCCAAGCCGCGCACCGGCATGGTCCGCTACTTGCCCAAATGCCAGGGCTTCGGCGCGCTGATCGCGTCCGGCTGGCGCGCCTATCCGATCAAGACCCTGACGCCGGTGATCCCGCCGCCGGTGGTCGTGACCAAGACCCCGCTCGACAAGGTCAAGGACCTGGTCCCGTTCGGCGACAAGAAGAAGTAAAGCCCATGCGCCGCCCTCGCCCGTCGACAAGCTCGGGGTGAGGACGACTTTCGGGCCGTTCGTTCGAAAACGACCTACGTCCCCGCCTTCTCGATCGCCTCGATCACCAGGCCTTCGGTCAGCAGCTGCGGCAGGATCACCGGCGGGCCGCCGTTCTTGGGATAGACCACATAGAGCGGCACGCCCACGCGGCCGAACTCGGCCAGGGCCTTGGCGATCACCGGGTCGCGATTGGTCCAGTCGGCCTTCAGATAGACCGCGTTACGCGCCTTGAACGCCTCGACCACCTTCGAGCCGGACAGCGCGACCTTCTCGTTGACCTGGCAGGTGACGCACCAGGCGGCGGTGAAGTCGACCAGGACCGGTCGCCCTTCCGCTCGCAGCGCCTTGACCTTCTCGGGCGACCAGGCCTCGGCGGCGAGGCCGGGACCGGCCTGCGTGGGTCCGGCGGCGCTGGGCGCGGTCGTCGGCGCCTTGGCGTCCAAGGCGCCGAAGCCGGCGATGGCGAGGGCGCCGGCCAGGGCCAGCAGCGCCACCACGGTCGAGACCATCGCGGGCTTGCCCTCGGCGCGCCGCGCCTGAGCCAGGCCGTGCAGCCACGCCGCGAAGGCCGCCAGCACGCCGGCCGCCAGCAGATAGCCCAGGGCCAGCGGCCCCGCCTGCTGGGCGAACACCCAGGCCAGCCACAGGGCCGCGCCGTACATCGGGAAGGCCAGCCCCTTCTTCAGCACGTCCATCCAGGCGCCGGGACGCGGCAGAAGCTTCAGGAGCCCCGGAATGAAGGCCACGGCCACGAACGGCGCGGCGAAGCCCAGGGCCAGGGCCAGGAACACCGCCAGGGCGACGAGGGGCGGTTGGGTCAGGGCGTAGCCCAGGGCCCCGGCCATGAACGGCGCGGTGCAGGGGGCGGCCACCACCACGGCCAGGGCTCCGGTGAAGAAGGCGCCGGCCGCGCCGTCCTTGGAGGAGGCCTCGGCCCCGACGTTCTGCACCGAGGTCCCGATCTCGAAGACGCCGGACATGTTCAGCGCCACCAGCAGCATCAGCAAGGCCAGCCCCGCCACCACGACCGGCGACTGCAGCTGGAAGCCCCAGCCCACCGCCGCGCCGCCGGCCCGGACGGCCAGCAGAACGCCGGCCAGGGCGAGGAACGTCGCCACCACGCCCAGCAGGAAGACGAGACCCTGCGCCCGCGCCTTGGCCGCATGGTGGGCGTGGCCGGCCAGGCTGGCGGCCTTCATCGACAGCACCGGGAAGACGCACGGCATCAGGTTCAGGATCAGGCCGCCGACAAAGGCGAACAGCAGGGCGCCGACGAGGCCGCCCGACCCCGCCCCGCCCCCCGCCGGCTTGGTCTCGACCGGCGGCGCCAGACCGCCGGCGGCGGCGGGCGGCTCGCCCGGCGTGGCGCTGACCTCCCAGGCCCCGGCCTTGGTCGCCAGCACGCCGGCCAGTTCGCTCGGGGCCGCGCCGCCGCCGACGAAGTCGTAGCCCGGCTTCAGCGCCAGGGTCAGGCCCTCGGGGCCACGGTCGACGCCTTGTGCGGCGGCGTGCTCGATCGCCTTGGGCGAATAGGGAAAGAAATAGGCGCCGGCCAGGTCCGCGCCCTTCAGCGGGCCGCCGGTGACGGCGAGCTTGAGGGTCTGGCCGTCCAGCTTGAACACCGCCTTCAGGCCCGCCGGCTTGGGGGCCTTGGCCAGGGCTTCGCCGACCACCGCCCCCCATTTCGGATCGGCCGTCGGCGTCGCGACGACCGGCAGCAGCAGCGAGACCTTGGCCTCCTCCGGCACGCAGATGTCCTTGCAGACCAGATAGAAGACGTCGGCGGTCAGGCTGAGGGTGGTCCCGATCTGCGCGTCCGCGGGGGCGGTGATCGGCACGGGCAGCAGCACCTCGCCCTCATAGGCGTAGTCCAGCAGCGGCCCGAGCTTGGCGGTCGTCGGCGTCGGCCAGACGATGTCGCCGGCGCTCCAGCCGGCGGGCAGGGTCCAGGTGATCTTGGTCGCCTGGCCCGCGTCGCCGGGATTGCGCCAATAGGTGTGCCACTCGGGGATGATCTTCTGGCGCAGGGCCACATAGACCATGCCGCCGGGCGCGACGCCGGTGTCCTGCGCCACCAGCTCCGACTCGATGTGCCCGGACTGGACCACCGGTCCCGCCAGGGCGCCGCCGGCCAGGAGGGTCGCCGCCAGCAGCGCTTGGAGGGCCAGGACGAGTTTCTTCAGGACCATCGGGAAAAGCTCGACAAGGAGGACGGCGGCGGCCACACATGGCCCCTCCCCCGCCTTTTCCACAAGGGGGCGCCCTCGACAATGTGGGGGACGCGGTCGACAGTCGGTCTCGGAATCATCCGGAGACCTCCATGCCCGCCGCCTTCGACGACATCGCCATCGGACAAGTCGTCAATCTCGGCTCCCGCGCCGTCG
This sequence comes from uncultured Caulobacter sp., assembly GCF_947036865.1. Taxonomy (GTDB): domain Bacteria; phylum Pseudomonadota; class Alphaproteobacteria; order Caulobacterales; family Caulobacteraceae; genus Caulobacter. The sequence continues at coordinate 16,998 of NZ_CAMQSF010000010.1, forward strand.
ATGCGAAGGCGCTGGAGGCCTATATCGCCGCCTTCACCCCGGGTTGGCCGGTCGAGAACGGCGCGCCGGACGGCATGGTCTTCGCCCTGTGGACCCGCCTCGACACCGAGGCCAGCGCCGCCTGGCCGCAGACCAAGCGCCTGGGCGTCGACGCCCTGCGCTGGATGCGCAACCCGCCCGTCGGCGAACTGCTGCGCGGTCGCATGACCGTCATGGGCAAGGACCCGGTCGGCGAAGGCAAAGGCATCGTCATCGCCCAGCACGACCTGCTCGACGAGGCCGGGCGCCTGGTCTTCTCGTGCCTGACCCGGAGCATCTTCGCGCGTTAGCGAGGTCCGCCCTCGCCCTTCGACGGGCTCAGGGTGAGGGCTACTTTGGCCTTGCCTTAAAAACCTCACCCTGAGCTTGTCGAAGGGCGAGGTTCTTGGCGCCTCCAACGCCCCCCAAAGAAAAGGCGGTGAAGCTGTCGCCTCACCGCCTCGAAATCTTCTTACGAACCGAACCCTAGTTCAGGTTGGCGGCCTCGGCCTGCTTCATCATGGTCTTGTTGATCAGGCGATCCCAGCCCAGCAGCGACACCAGGTGGGCGTAGATCTGGCCCAGGGCGCCGTTCTGCTGCAGCTCCTTCAGCTTGTCGGCCGGCAGGGCGTTCAGCTTGTCTTCCGAGACGCCGAAATATTCGGCGACGGTGACCAGCTCGCCGGCGGGGGCGCCGGTCTCGTCCTGCGGCTGGAAGGTGGCCTTCTTCAGCTCGAACAGGTCCAGGTCCTTCAGCAGCTGGACGAACGAGTCCGTGCGCTGACGCTCGCCCTCGAAGTCGTCGCAGAACTTGATGCAGTTCTGGGTGTACTCGGTCGGCTCGCCCTTGGCGTCGAACAGCGGGGTTTCGCCCTTTTCGCTGAGCAGGTCCGAACCGCGGTCGATGCAGACGATCAGACGGTTCTCGGTGTCGTCATTGGCCAGCACGAACGGATAGCGGCGGATATAGGCCGGGATATAGACGTTCGGCTCGATCGAGCCGTCGGCGCCGATGAACAGGTTTTCCTGCTGGTTCAGGCCCATCACGGCCAGCGGCACCTTGTCCTCGCCGGCGAAGATCACCGGGAAGGTCAGGGCGGCCGGGCCGAATTCCGAGACCGTCAGCGGCACGGCGGTGCCGGCGGCGGCGAAGGCGTACGGCTTGTCCTTGTGGACGAGGGCCAGCTTCGCGTGCTGCTCGCGGTTCAGCGGCTCGGGCGAGATATAGAAAAGAACGTTGCCGGTGATCTGGCCGTCGGACTGGGTCGTTGTCATGAAGAGCTCTACGACAGAATTGGGAAACGGACGCTCGAACGCTTCGAAGACGACCGCGAAGGCCCGGCCTTCTAGCCGATCCAGCGCGGACCGGCAATCTAGGCCGCTGTCATAGCCGAACCCGGCGGCGCGGATTCACCGCCGAGGAGAGCGCGAGCGCGTCGTCTGGCTTGTCCGGGAACGGATCAGAAGCGACGGACGACCCGGCGCGCCATGTCGCGGCGTCATGAAACGATATATCTCGCCCTCGACCCGCTTTGTCTTGACGCGGCGGCCGTGGCCCGGTCTGTGAGCCCGTCAGCTGAAGGGACGCATCCCATGACCCGTTTCGCGCCAGTCGCCGTCGCCTCGGCCCTGATCCTGTCCCTGGCCGGCTGTTCGGCGCTTCCGAGACCCTTCGCCGAGCGCGCCCCGGCCAAGGTCGCGATGACCGCGCCGTCGGCGGGCTGGGTGAAGCCGCCGCCGGGATATCTGGAGGGAAACGGCGGGATCGACGCCGTCGCCATCCTCGGTCCGCCGCCGGCCCCGGACTCGCCGCGCGGCAAGGCCGAGCGCGCCCAGTTCGTGGAGACCCGCAAGCTGGTCAACACCGCCGCCTGGAGCCAGGCGATCGCCGACGCCGACCTTTCGGGCAAGAACGGGCTGAAGAGCTTCTCGTGCGCGGCGGGCGTCACGCTGAGCGCCGAGGCGACCCCGACCCTGGCCCGCCTGCTGCTGCGCATGACCGACGACGCGGCCCGGATCTACCAGCCCGCCAAGGCCAGCTTCAAACGGCCGCGCCCGCCGGTCGGCAACAGCGCCCCGATCTGCGTGCCGCGCGAGGCCTGGATCGAGACCGACGGCTCCTATCCCTCCGGCCACGGCCTGATCGGCTGGGCCTGGGCCTCGGTGATCGCCGAGCTGGTTCCGGAAAAGACGAGCCCGATCCTGGCGCGCGGCAAGGCGTTCGGCGACAGCCGCGTCATCTGCGGCGTCCACTATCAGAGCGACGTCGAGGCCGGCCGCTATCTGGGCTCGGCCCTGGTGACGCGGCTGCACGACGAGCCGGCGTTCATGAGCGATCTGGCCAAGGCGCGCGAGGAAGTGGCGGCTTCGAAGACCAAGGGCCCGCCAGCGGGCTGCGGCGCCTAGCGGCCGCGAAAGTAGCCCTCATCTTGGGGCCGCGCCACGAACACCACGTGCGGCCGCAGCGGATCATCCGCCGCCAGGCTCGGATGGTCGAAGTCGCGGTCGGGGGCCGGGACCATGCCGATCCGGCGCATCACCGCCTGCGACTTGAGGTTCGGCCGGGCCGTCCAGGCGAGGATTTCGGCCAGATTCAGGACCTTGAAGCCATGGGCCAGAGCCGCGCGGCCCGCCTCGGTGGCGTAGCCCTGGCCCCAGGCTTCGGCCGCGAAACGCCAGCCCACCTCGACCTTGCCGGCCTCGGGAAGATTGTCTGGCGCATGCCACAGGCCCGTCATGCCGATCACCTGGCGGTCGGCCTTGCGCTCGACGACCCAGAAGCCGAAGCCGTGGCGCGCGATATGCTCGGCGCAGCGCTCCAGAAAGAGCGCGCTGGCGGCGGCGTCGCGCGCGCCGCCCAACCAGTAGCCGACCTGGGGATCGGCGTTCATCGCCGCCACGGCCGGGTGATCGCGCTCGACCGCCGGGCGCAGCACCAGACGGTCGGTCTCGATCACGCGGGACGGCCGCTCGACAGGGCCGAATAGAACTCCGGCCGGCGATCGCGGAAGAAGCCCCAGGCGGCGCGGTGCGTCGTCAGGAAGTCGAGGTCGAAGGTCGCCGCGACGATCCCCTCGTCCGCCCGGCCCAGCTCGCTGACTAGGTCGCCGCGATGGTCGGCCACGAACGACGAGCCGTAGAAGGTCTGGCCGCCGTTCGGATAGCCGTCCCAGGGTTCGAAGCCGATGCGGTTGGCGCCGATCACCGGGATCACGTTGCTGACCGCGTGGCCCTGCATGGCCCGCCGCCACGGCAGGGCGGTGTCGAGGCTGGGGTCATGCGGCTCGCTGCCGATGGCCGTCGGATAGAACAAGGCCTCGGCGCCCATCAGGGCCATGGCGCGGGCGGCCTCGGGGTACCACTGGTCCCAGCAGATGCCCACGCCCAGGCGGCCAAAGCGCGTGTCCCAGACCTTGAAGCCGGTGTCGCCGGGGCGGAAATAATACTTTTCCATATAGCCCGGCCCGTCGGGGATGTGGCTCTTGCGATAGACGCCCATCAGCGACCCGTCGGCGTCGGCCATGACCAGGCTGTTGAAATAGTGCGGTCCCTCGCGCTCGAAGATCGAGATCGGGATCACCACGCCCAGCTCGCCGGCCAGCGGCGCGATGGCCTTGACCACCGGGTGCTCGCGCCACGGGTGCGCCTCGGCGAACCAGCGCTCTTCCTGCGCCACGCAGAAATAGGGCCCCTGGAACAGCTCGGACGGCAGGATCACCTGGGCTCCGTTGCCGGCCGCCGCGCGGATGAAGTGCTCGGTCTTCTTGAGGTTCTCCGCCAGGTCCATCCCGTAGGCGGTCTGGATCGCGGCGACGCTGAGCGTGCGGGCCATGTTACGCGGGCTCCTGCTGGCTGATGCAGTGGAACGAACCGCCGCCGGTCAGGATGGCGGTCGAGGGCAGGCCGATCACCTGGCGCTCGGGGAACAGGCCCTTGATCACCTCGACGGCGATGGCGCCCGACTCCTCGGCGTAGATCGGCACGATGACCGCGCCGTTGGCGATCAGGAAGTTCATGTGCGAGGCGGGGATCGGCTCGCCGTCCTCGTCGAGGATCCGGCCCGGCGAGGGGATGCGGACCACCTGCAGCGGCGAACCCCGGCTGTCGGTCATGCCGGCCAGCAGGCGCGCGGTCTCGGCATAGACCTCGGCGTTGGGGTCGTCGGTCCCGAAGGCCATCGGGCAGGCCACGACGCCGGGGGCCACGAAGCGGGCCAGATTGTCGACGTGACCGTCGGTGTGGTCGTTCAGCAGGCCATCGCCCAGCCACAGCACCTTCTTGGCGCCCAGGGCGGCCGCCAGGGCCGTCGTCGCCGAGGCCTCGTCCCAGCCGGCGTTGCGGTTGGCGTTCAGCAGGCACTGGCGCGTCGTCAGGATCGTGCCGTTGCCGTCGTGATCCAGCGCGCCGCCCTCCAGGATGAAGGCGTTGCGGGCCAGGGGCGCGCCCGAGGCGGCGGCGATCTGCTCGGCGACGATGTCGTCGCCTTCCAGGCTGTACTTGCCGCCCCAGCCGTTGAACTGGAAGCCGGCGGCCACGGCCTTGCCGGCGTCGTCGACGAAGATCGGCCCGGTGTCGCGCAGCCAGATGTCGCCGAACTGGCCGCGGACGATCTCGATCTCGGCGTCCGACAGCAGGGCGCGCGCCGCGGCCTCGGCCTCGTCGCCGACCACCATCAGCCGCACGCGCTCGCCGCCGGGGCCGGCCAGGGCGCGGGCGAGGTCGGCGACCTCTTGCTGGGCCTGTTCCAGATCCTCTTGCCAGAGCTCTGCGTGGCTGGGGAAACCCACCCACATGGCGCGGTGCGGAGCCCACTCGGCGGGGACGATGACGGTCATTCGGGATCCCAGGAGACGTCGAGGAAAAACGAAAGGGGGCGCAGATGGCCCCCCGCGGGGTCTAGGTCAAGGGGGCGCGGTCAAGGCGGGGTCTGGCGCCTCCTTAGCAAATGCGCGTGACAAAGAAAAAGGCGGCCCCCGAGGGGACCGCCTTCTCCGTCAGGTCACGGACCGAAGTCTTAGAATTCGTACTTCAGGCCGAACTTGATGTACCAGGTCGAGCTCTGGTTCGACGCGTTGACCGTCGGGGTCGTCGTCGAGGAGATCGAGTTGTACTGGTAGTAGTTGCCCGGACCGGCCGAGCAGGCGGTCGAGGCCGCCGTGCGCTGGGCGGCGCTCAGGCTCGGGTTGGCCAGGGCGGCCGGCTGGCAGTTCGTCGCCTGGACCACGTTGACGCGGTACGGGAACGCGTACTGCTCCAGGACGCCCCACTTCTTGTTGATCAGGTTGCCCAGGTTGATGATGTCCAGGGTCGCCTTCAGCTTCGAGCCGCCCGGGAAGAAGGCGGGCAGTTCTTGCTGCAGACGCACGTCCATCGTCGTCAGGTCGCGCGACTTGAAAGCGTTGCGCGGCGAGATCTGGCCGGCGTACTTGGCCAGGCCGGTCTGCTTCACGAACGCGTCGAGCTTGGCGGCGTCGGCGGCGTTGTTGAAGCGGACGATCGGGTCGCTGGTCATCGTGATGTTGCCCGACGAGTCGGCCTTCGGCACGTAGAACAGCTGGGTGTCGCGGAAGGCGACGTCGCCCGTCTCGCCGAACGCCTGCTCGGCCTGACCGGCGTTGGTGCCGGCGAAGGCGTCGAAGGTGTACGAGAACGGCAGACCCGCGCGGCGCTGGATGAAGAAGCGCGCCGAGGTTTCGTAATCGCCGAAGAAGGCGCGGCGATAGCCGACGGTCAGCTTCGTCGAATACTTGATCTGATAGTTCGAGGTGGCGACTTCCGGATTGTCACGATCGGCGATCGCCCACTGGCTGTAGTTCGACAGCGCGACCGAGCTGGTGCCCGGGCTCGTTTCCTTCACGTTGACGCGGGTATAGGTCACGTCGAAGTTCAGGCCTTGAGCCCAGCCGTCCTTCCAGTCCTTGCCGACGCCGACGGCGTAGGTGGTGCCGCCGCCCTTGTTCACGTTGGTCAGCAGCAGGTCGTAGAAGGCCGCGTTGGTGTTCTGGGTGCGGCTCGAGAGATAGGTCGGACGACCGTCCGGAGCCGGAGCGCCCTTGTTGGCGTCGGCGTACAGATCGCGCCAGGTGATGCCGTACTTGACCTTCTGGTACAGCACGTCGCCGTGGAAGCGGTAGTCGTCGCCCAGGAACGGCAGGTTCACGTAACGGGCCGCGCTCAGCGAGTACTTCCAGACCGCCGGGATGCGGAAGGTCGGATCCACGGCGTTGGCGATGCCGGTGCCGAGGTTGGCCGAGTTCGTGTTGGCTTGCTTGGCGGCGTCGGCGACCTTGAAGCCGTCCACGTTCAGCAGCGCGCTGGAGCAGGCGGTCGGCGCCGCGGCCGTCGGCGACGGCAGCTGCGTCGGGGTGCAGCTCACCGAACCCAGCAGGTTGCCGGTGTTGCTGTAGCTGTTCGACAGCCAGACGTTCGGGCTGCCGCCCGAGAACAGGCCGAAGCCGCCGGTCAGGACGGTGCGGTCATCCGGACGCCAGTTGAAGCCGAAGCGCGGCATGATCGAATACGCGCCCTTGAAGGTCGCGTTGTTCGGGATGCCGTACTGGTTGACGAAGCGGGCGTTCGTGTTCGGCTTGGTGTCCGAGTCGAAGAAGTCGGCGCGGACGCCGACGCGGACCGTCAGGCCCGGCATCACCGTGTATTCGTCTTGGGCGTAGATGGTGTTGGTGATCGCGTTCCACTTGGCCGCGCCGTTCACCGCGTTGTTGTCGGCGGCGTTGTTATAGGTCAGCGAGCAGGCGGTGCGGTTGGCGAGGTTGATCAGCGCATCGCGCGCGCCGCAGGTGGCGTCGAACAGGTACGAACCGTTGGCGCGCTGGACGAACTGGTTGAACACATCCAGTTGTTCGCGCTGGAAGCCGGCCGAGAACACGTGGTCGCCGACCTTGTAGACGCCCTTGATCTTGAACGTCTTGTTGACGTTGTCGAGGACGTTGGCTTGCGACGAGATATCCGGACCCAGCAGGACGTTGGTGCTGCCGATGCGGACCTGGAAGTTGGCGAACGCCGTGCCGCCCAGCGGCTGACGGATCGACGAAACTTCCTTGCGCGAATATTCCAGGGTGGTCGAGAACTGGTCGGTCCACTGCGAGAACAGCTGGCCGATATAGACCTCGTTCACTTCCGGCTTGTTGTAGTATTCCGACAGCAGCGACAGGTTGGTCGCGTTGTTGGTGCCGCCGTTGAAGGTCGAGTTGTTCTCTTCGCGAGCGTACTCGAACACCGCGCGGTGCTTGTCGGTGATGTTGCCGTCGAGCTTCAGGAAGTACTTCTTGTCGGTCTGCGGCGGCAGGGTCGCGCCATAGCCCAGCGTGTCGTAGTTGTAGACCGACTTCAGGGTGCTCTGGATCTGCTGGACCTGAGCGACGGTGACGCCGGGGACGCGGTTGGCCGCGTTGCTGTCGCCCGGACCGTAGGCGTCGCTGGCTTGCGAGTACTCGCCCTTTTCGTAACCGGCCGAGAAGAACAGGCGATCCTTGATGATCGGGCCGTTCAGGGTGACGCCGTAGGTCTTGTCCTCGAAGCGGGCGACCGTGAAGTCGCGCGGCTTGCCGGTGGTCGGGTCGTTGTAGATGCTGCTGAAGTGACGGCCGGCCATCCGCGAGCTGTCGTAGTCGGCGTAGACCGAGCCGTGGAAGCTGTTGCCGCCCGACTTGGTGACGATGTTCATCACGCCGCCCTGGAAGGCGCCGTACTGCACGTCATAGGGCGCGACTTCGAAGTTGAACGAGCGGACCAGTTCCAGCGAGATCGGCGAACGCTGCGACGGATAGCCGTTGCCGTTCAGGCCGAAGTTGTCCGACTGCTGGACGCCGTCGATATAGATCGTGTTGTAGCGGTTGTTCGTACCGGCCACGATCAGGGCGTTGCTGTTGGTCGGGTCGATCTGAACGAACGGGTTCAGGCGGGCCAGGTCCTTCAGGTCACGGCTGAACGACGGCAGGCTTTCGACGTCCCGGGCGCTGAAGCTCGAGCGCGGGCCGGTCTCGATCGTGCGGGCGCCGCTGGCGGCCGCCGTCACGACGACCTGGGCGACGGCGTTGTCGGCCGCGGCCAGGGCGATGTCCAGCGAGACGGGCGCGCCGGCTTCGATGTTGTCGACGGTGATCGACTTGCCCTGGAACGCCGGGTCCGACACCACGACCGTGTACGGACCGCCGACGCGCAGGCTGCGGGCGGCGTAGTAGCCGTCGGCGCTGGTCACGGTGGTGACCTTGGTGTTCGACGGGACGTTGGTCACGACGACGGTGACGTTGCCGAGCGGGGCGCCGTCGGGGCCCGTCACCCGGCCGCCGATGCCGCCGGTGGTTTCTTGAGCGTAGACGGCGTTCGCCGACGCCATCGCGAGCACGGCGAGCGCAGCGCCGCCCGCGAGCTTCCTCATCGAGATCATTTTATCCCCTCATTTTTAGCGATGGTAGCATCGGCCGCGTACAGAAAATGAGACCGTCTGCCCATTCTGGGGGGCGTCTTAAACTCGGTTTTAGAAGGTTTGGTGACGGAAAGGCCACGATGGCGCGGAAAGTGTCATAAATGCCCACATCCGCAGAAAAAATTGGTCAGTTTTCTTTTACATGAGTAAGCAGGCGGCATGTCCTTGGCGCAAGTTCAATCCCCTTTTTCGATCGAGGATCGCGCCTGGCGCGCGACGTTGATCGCGGTTGCTTGCCTGACGGTCGCGCGGATCGCCGCTCTGTTCGCCACGCCGCTGGAGCTCTATCCCGACGAGGCCCAGTACTGGCTTTGGTCGCGCGCCCTGGCGTTCGGTTATTTCTCCAAGCCGCCGATGATCGCCTGGCTGATCTGGCTGACGACCAAACTGGGCGGCGACGCCGAGGCTTGGGTCCGGCTGTCGGCGCCGCTTCTGCACGGCCTGACCGCCCTGATGATCCACCGTATCGCGCGGCGGCTGTATGGCGGATGGACGGGGCTGACGGCGGCGGCGATCTACAGCCTGATGCCGGGCGTGGTGCTGTCCTCGGGGCTGATCGCCACCGACGCGCCGCTGCTGTTCTTCCTGTCCCTGACGATCTGGGCCTATGTCGACCTGCGCGAGGCGACCGCGCCGCGCCGCTATTTCGTCGCCGCCGGCATGGGCCTGGCGCTGGGGCTGGCCTTCCTGTCGAAATACGCGGCGATCTACGCCCTGGGCAGCATCGTCATCCACTTCGCGGTCTCGCGCGAGGGGCGCCGACGCTGGTGTCCCGCCGCGGCGGTGCTGTTCGTCACGGCGCTGGTCCTGACCCTGGCGCCGAACCTCGCCTGGAACGCGGCGCACCATTTCTCGACGGTCAAGCACACCGCCTCGAACGCCAATTGGGGCGCGCATCGGCTGTTCAATTTCCGTGAGCTGATCGAGTTCGTGGGTTCGCAGTTCGGCGTGTTCGGCCCCGTGCCGTTCGCCGTGCTGGTCGGCGGCGCGATCTGGCTCGGCGCCAAGAGGCGCCTGGCCTCGCCCGACCTTCTCCTGCTCTGTTTCGCCGCCCCGCCGCTGATCCTGGTGGCCGGCGAGGCCTTCGTGTCGCGCGCCAACGCCAACTGGGCCGGCGCGGCCTTCGTCGCCGGCTCGGCCCTGGTGGCGGCCTGGCTGTCGCGCTGGAACGCCCGCCGCTGGCTCCTCGCGGGCCTGGGCTTTCAGGCGCTGTTCGCGCTGTTCTTCATGGTCTGCATGGTCAGCCCCCGGGTCGCGGACGCGGTCGGCCTGTCGAACGGCTTCAAGCGGGTGCGCGGTTGGGAGCAGACCGTCCAGGCCATCGTCGACCGAACCCGCGAGGAACAGGCCCTTCATGGCGGCGTGACCAGCGTGGCCATGGACGACCGCTTCGTCTACAACGCCGCCGCCTATTACGGCCGCGCCTATTTCGGCCAGCCCGGCGCCCCGCCGCTGAAGATGTGGGTGCACGAGGCCCATCCCCAGAACCAGGCCGAGACGGAGGCGCCGCTGACCGCCGCCTTCGGGCGCCGGGCCCTGATCGTCAGCCTGGAGGGCGGCTACAGGCCGGAGATCGAGCAGGACTTCCAGCACAGCGGCGACCTGCAGATCGCCCGGGTGCGGCTGGACAGGAAGCGCACGCGGCGGATCGACCTCTTCATCGCCGAGGGCTTCAGGCCCCTGCCCCGCGACCCGATCACCGGCCTGCCGCCCGAGCCGAAGCGCCGGCCGGAGTAAGGGCGGCGGCTTTCGAGGGATAAACGTCCTTTCGTCCGATCGCGCGCCGCCGATGCTTCCCGTGTCCAAACACGGGAGGTTTCGATGATGCGTCTGTTGGTTCTGTTCTTGGTCCTGATGGCCGGCTCCCCCGCCCTGGCCCGACCTTTGGTCGTGATCCTGGCCGAGCCGCGCGGGACCGAGACCACCGACCTGATCGCGCCCTACGCGGTTCTGGCCGAGTCCGGGGCCGTGGACGTCAGGATCCTGGCGCCCAGCCTTGCGCCCGTGAGACTGATGCCGGGCCGGGCCTTGGTTCGTCCGCAGGCGACCTATGCCGACCTGCGCCAGCGACCCGACGTCATCGTGGTGCCGTTCATGATGCCGGCGGTCGATCCGGCCCGAGAGGCCTGGCTGCGCGAGCGGGCGCGGGAGGGCGCGCGGATCGTCTCCATCTGCGCCGGCGCCGAGACCCTGGCCCACGCCGGCCTGTTGGACGGCCGCGAGGCGACCACCCACTGGTACGAGCTGAACCGACTGGCCAAGGCCTATCCGAAGGCGCGCTGGCGGCGCGACCGGCGCTGGATCGTCGACGGCCCCGCGACCACCACCGCCGGCGTCACGGCCTCGATCCCCGCCAGCCTGGCCCTGCTGCGCGACCTGGCCGGCGAGGACGTCATGCGCTCGACCGCCGCGCGGCTGGGCGTCCCCCTACCGGTCCAGGCCCACGACGGCGCGGCGTTCCGGGTGAACGGCGACGCGGCGATGTCGGGGCTGGCCGGCTGGGCCAACGCCTGGCGCGGCGAGAAGGTCGCGGTAAAGATCGCCGACGGCTTCGACGACCTGGCCTTCGCCACCACGCTGGACGCCTGGTCGCGGACCAACCGCTCCGAAGCCTTCGCCAGCGCGAGCGCGGTGTCGCGGCATGGGCTGGCGGTGATCGCGCCGGCGAAGCTTCCGCGCGCCAATCGCACCGTGGAGCCAGGCGCGGGCGATCCGACCGCCGTCCTGAACGAGATCTCCGCCACCTATGGCAAGGCGACGGCGCGTTATGTGGCGCTTACGCTGGAGCACCCGTACTGGCTGCAGAAATAGCTTGTCATCCCGGCCGGAGCGAAGCGGAGAGCCGGGACCCAGGGGCGACCGCGGTGCGCCGGCCCCTGGGTCCCGGACAGCCTCTGCGAGGCTTCCGGGATGACAAGGCTTTTTCGAGGACTAAACAGCCACCTCGAACGCGGCCTCGGTCTTGGCCTTGACCTCGTCGACGGTGACGCCCGGCGCCAGCTCGATCAGCTTCACCGGGGTCTTGCCGCGATTGATCTCGAAGACGCCGAGTTCGGTGATCAGGAGGTCGACGACCCCCGCGCCGGTGAGCGGCAAGGTGCATTGCTTTAAGAGCTTCGGCGCGCCGGACTTCTCGCAATGGTCCATGACCACCACCACGCGCTTGACGCCGGCGACGAGATCCATGGCCCCGCCCATGCCCTTGACCATCTTGCCGGGCACCATCCAGTTGGCGAGGTCGCCGTTCTGCGCCACCTGCATGCCGCCCAGGATCGACAGGGCGATATGGCCGCCGCGGATCATGGCGAAGCTGTCGGCCGAGCTGAAGTACGAGCTGGAGTCGAGCTCGGTGATCGTCTGCTTGCCGGCGTTGATCAGGTCGGCGTCCTCCTCGCCCTCATAGGGAAAGGGGCCCATGCCCAGCATGCCGTTCTCGCTCTGCAGCGTCACGTGCATGCCTTCGGGGATGTAGTTGGCCACCAGGGTCGGGATGCCGATGCCGAGGTTCACGTAGAAGCCGTCCCGCAGCTCCTTGGCGGCGCGGGCCGCCATCTCGTCACGCGTCCAGGCCATTAGGCTTGCTCCTTCTGGCGGGTGGTGACCCGCTCGATGCGCTTTTCGAACTTCGCGCCCTTGACGATGGCGTCGACATAGATGCCCGGCGTGTGGATGGCGTCCTTGTCGAGCTCGCCGATCGCGACCAGCTGCTCGACCTCGACCACCGTCTTGCGGCCGGCCGTGGCCATCATCGGATTGAAGTTCCGGGCGGTCTTCCGATAGATCAGGTTGCCCTCGGCGTCGCCCTTCCAGGCCTTGACGATCGCGAGGTCGGCGGTCAGGCCGCGCTCCATCACGTACATCTCGCCGTCGAACTCGCGGGTCTCCTTGCCCTCGGCCACCAGCGTGCCGTAGCCGGTGCGCGTGAAGAAGGCGGGGATGCCCGCCCCGCCAGCGCGGATGCGCTCGGCCAGCGTGCCCTGCGGATTGAACTCCAGCTCCAGCTCGCCGGAGAGGTAGAGCTGTTCGAACAGCTTGTTCTCGCCCACATAGGACGAGACCATCTTCTTGATCTGGCGATTTTCGAGCAGAATCCCCAGGCCGAAGCCGTCGACGCCGCAATTGTTGGAGATGACCGTGAGGTCCTTGGTCCCCGCCGCGCGGATCGCCGCGATCAGGTTCTCCGGAATGCCGCAGAGGCCGAACCCGCCTGCCATGATGGTCATGCCGTCGAACAGAAGCCCGGCGAGGGCTTCGACGGCGTCCTTCTTCACCTTGTCGACCATGGTCTCTCCCTTTTCCCACCCGCTGGAGGGGTCCCGCCTGCTAGAGGGGGTGTTTGGCGAACCGTGTCGCCCGAGCCGCGAAGAAATTCAACCCTTGATGAATTATTTTCCCGAAGGGTCGATCGATGACCGACGCTAGCACCGGGCCCGTGACGCCCGCCACCGCTCCGAGCGCTTCCGGCGTACTGCTGGTGCTGGCCCACCCCGCGCTTGAACGTTCTCGCGCCAATCGCGCCCTGGCCAAGGCGGCCAAGGGCGTGTCCGGCGTCACCTTCAAGGACCTCTACGAAACCTATCCGGACTTCGTGATCGACATCGAGGCCGAACAGGCGGCGCTGGTGAGCCATGAGGTCGTGGCCCTGCAATTTCCGCTGTTCTGGTACTCGACCCCGGCCCTGGTGAAGGAGTGGCTGGATCTCGTCTGGCTGCACGGCTTCGCCTATGGCGAGGGCGGCGAGGCGCTGAAGGGCAAGCGCCTGTTCGTGGCCTGCACGACCGGCGGCTCGGCCAAGGCCTATCACATGCAGGGCTACAACCGCTTCACGATGGACGAGTTCCTGCGCCCGCTGGAGCAGACGGCGCACCTGTGCGGCATGGACTGGGAGACCCCGTTCGTGGTGCACGGCGCCTCGGTCAAGGACGACGCGGCGCTGAAGGCCGAGGCCGAGCGCTACGCGGCCCGGGTAGCGTCGCTGCTGCCCGCGCGGACGGAGGCATAAGGCGTGGAAAACTTCCTGACCCAGACCCTCGTCTATCTGGGCGCGGCCGTCGTCTCGGTGCCGATCGCCAAGCGGCTCGGACTGGGTTCGGTGCTGGGCTATCTGATCGCCGGCGTGGTGATCGGCCCGTTCGCCCTCGGCTTGGTCGGCGCCCAGGCCGACGTCATGAAGTTCGCCGAGTTCGGCGTCGTCATCCTGCTGTTCCTGATCGGGCTCGAGGTGCAGCCCTCGATGCTGTGGGACATGCGCAAGGCGATCTTCGGCCTGGGCGGCGCGCAGGTGCTGGGCACCGCCGCCGCCATCGCCGTCGCCTCGCTGGTGCTGGGCTTGAATTGGCAGACGGCCCTGGCTGTCGGCCTAGTGCTGGCCATGTCGTCCACCGCCATCGTGCTGCAGACCCTGGATGAAAAGGGCCTGCGACAGGGTCCCGTCGGCCGCGCCGCGTTCGGCGTGCTGCTGTTGCAGGACCTGGCGGTGATCCCGCTGTTCGCCCTGCTGCCGCTCTTGGCCACCGCCGCGCCGCACGCGACCGGCGGCGAGGGTCACGGGGGCGCCAGCCTGGTCGCCCACCTGCCCGTCTGGGCGCAGATGCTGTCGGTGTTCGCCGCCGTCGCGGCCGTGGTCGGCGGCGGGCGCTATCTGGTCAAGCCGCTGTTCCGCTTCATCGCCCGCGCCCGCCTGCGCGAGATCTTCACCGCCTCGGCGCTGCTGATCGTGGTGGCCGTGGCCAGCCTGATGCAGATGGTCGGCCTGTCGCCGGCGCTGGGCGCCTTCCTGGCGGGCGTGGTGCTGGCCGAGAGCGAGTTCCGCCGCGAGCTGGAGACCGACATCGAGCCGTTCCGGGGCCTGTTGCTCGGCCTCTTCTTCATCACCGTCGGCGCGGGGGTCGACCTGCCGCTGGTGGCGCGCCAGCCCTTGCAGCTGCTGGGTCTGGTGATCGGATTGATGATCCTGAAGTTCCTGGTGATGTATGGCCTGGCCCGCCTGTTCGGCGCGCCCAAGCGGGGCGCCATGGCGGTGGCCACGGCCCTGGCCCAGGGCGGCGAATTCGCCTTCGTGCTGCTCAGCTTCACGGTCGGGGCGGGCGTGATCGCCGCGCCGCTGGCGGCCCTGCTGACCGCCGCGGTCGCCGTCTCCATGGCGCTCACGCCGGTGGCGATGATCCTCTATGAGCGGGTCGCGGCCCTGATGGACGCGGCTATTCCCGACGTCGTTCCCGACACCGGCGACTTCGACGAGGGCGAGCCCGACATCATCATCGCCGGCTTCGGCCGCTTCGGGCAGATCGCCGGCCGCCTGCTGGCCGCCAACGGCTTCCGCTCGACGGTGCTGGACAGCGACATCGAGCAGATCGAGCTGCTGCAGCGCTTCGGCCGGCGGGTGCACTATGGCGACGCCACGCGGCTGGACCTGCTGCGGGCCGCCGGCGCGGACCGGGCGCGGATGCTGATCGTCGCCCTCGACGACCGCGAAAAGACCGTCGAGCTGGTCGAGACCGCCCGCAAGGCCTTCCCCAATCTCGTCATCCTCGCCCGCGCCTGGGACCGCCGCCACGCCTACGATCTCCTGGCCAACGGCGCCGACGCGGTCGAGCGGGAGACCTTCGAATCGGCCCTGGCCCTGGGGACCACGGCCCTCCAGAAGCTGGGCTTCCGCGCCCACCGCGCGCACCGCGCCGCGGCCTTCTTCCGCCGCCACGACCGGCGGGTGTTCGAGGAGCTGCGGCCGATGTGGGGCCAGGAGGAAGCCTATATCCTGGCGTCGCGCGACGCGGCCAAGACCATGGACCGCCTGCTGGACGCCGACCTCCACCGCATGCGCCCCGGCGACGCGAGAGGCGCTTGGGACACGGCGAGCCTGGACGAGGAACTGCGCGAGCGCGCGCAGCAGGAGGAGGCGGAGTAGGGCGAGGTTTCCGCCCCTACTCGGCCAGCAGCGGAACCCCCGCCGGGATCCGCTCCCCCCGCACGGCCTCGACGAACGGGGTCGCGAAGCCGCCGGTGAGGCTGTGCGGATCGTCCGCCAGCGCGCCGAACCTGAGGTCGCGCGGCCGCGCGCCGGGCACATGCAACGTGCCGAACATCCGGTCCCAGACGGCCAGGCAGCTGCCCAGGTTCTTGCCGAAGTGAGCGGGATCGGCCGAATGGTGGATCTGGTGGTGGGCCGGGCTCAGCAGCCAGCGGCCGAACGGCGCGAACGTCATCCAGGCGTGCGAGTGCTGCAGGTGGATCACCGTCATCACGAAGACGAGAAAGATGGCGTTCTGGCCGAAAACCTGCGGCGCGTGCCAGGCCGGCCCGAACGCCCAGGCCAGCACGCCGCCGACCCCGCCGGTGGCTAGGGCCAAGAGGTTGGCGAACTTCAGGCTCTCGATCGGATGGACGCGATAGACGGTCAGCGGCGTCAGGGCCTCGGCGGTGTGGTGGACCTTGTGGAAGGCCCACAGCAAGGGGACCTTGTGGCTAAGCCAATGATCGAACCAGTAGGCCAACTCATAGGCCAGAAAGCCCAGCACCGTTCCGACCACCGCCACGAGCGACCACGGCGCCCCGTTCCACGGCCCCGCGCCGAACGTCTGACGCAGGGCCGACGCCAAGCCCACGGCGATCGCCTCGCCCGACAGCAGGGCGCCGCTCAGCAGCACGCCGGCGACCCACAGATTGAAGACGCAAAATACCAGATCCGCCCGGCTGGAGGCCGTCAGCCACACCTTGCGCGGGAAGAGCGCGCGCAGCAGCAGGCGTGGCGAGGTCTCGCGGCCTCGCGCCCGTCGAGACAGTACGATATGGCCGGCCGCGATCAGCAGGGCGCAGGCCAGCGAGACCAGCGAGAAGGTCGAGCCTAGCGGCAACAGGGCGTCGAGCAGCGGCGCGACAAGGCGATGGCCGGCCGTGGCGAGATCGATCCCAGTCTTGGCCGTGGTCACGTCCGGAAGGTCTCCGCGGAACAGAGACCCCTTCCTAACCCAAGCGTCTCAAGCGACGCTTAATGCGCCGGCTGCTCGGCGCCCGCGCGACGCTTTTCGCCGGCGCGGCGGAAAAGCTCGCCCAGGGCTTGGATCAGGCCCTTCTCGGACGCCCGGTGATAAAGCGAGTCCGAACCCAGGGCCTGCGCCAGGCGCGCGTGAGCCTTGCCCAGATTGTGGTAGGGCAGGCGCGGCAGCAGGTGGTGCAGCGCGTGGTAGCGCAGGCCGACCGGCGCCCAGAGATAGGAGGCCAGGTTCGGCGGCGGCACGTTGACCGAGTCGAGGAACTGCTCGTCCAGGGTCATCTTGTCGCCGTCGTTGTCCCAGTGGTGGGCGACCAGGGTGCGGGCCTGGTTCAGGAAGGTGGCCAGCGAGAAGATCGCGAGCCCGGTCGCCACGAACCGGATCGGCAGCCAGCCCGCGACGGTCGCGGCGATCACCGCCCACGACCACAGCCAGCAGGCCACGTCCTGGATCACCCACTCGGTCCGCCAGCGCGCCAGATCGTCGCGCGCGAAGTCGGGATTGATGATCAGGGCCGACAGCTTGGTCTTCACGTAGCGGCGCAGGGGCGGGATCACGAACGACAGCGGGACCAGGATGGCCGAGCGCAGGATCACGCCCAGCGGCGCCAGCAGGGCCACGAACAGGAAGCCGGCCAGCTTCAGCGGCGTGAAACGCGACAGCGGCATGTATTCCGGATCCAGCGCCGTGCCGAACCGGTCCTTGATATGGTGGATGTTGTGCACGCCTTCGTACATCAAGGACGGGGTCATCAGCGGCACGCCCACCAGCACGTTCCAGCCGGTCCGGAAGCCCGGCGTCTCGTCCGCCCGCAGGTGGGTCAGTTCGTGGATAAAGCTCAAGGCGCGGTAGAGGGCCAGCATGCTGACCAGGCCCGCGCCCAGGCCGATCGAAAGATGGATCGTCGTCGCGGCGACGAAGAACCCGCCCCACATCAGCGCCACCGACACGACGAGATCGGTCCAGTAGACCGCCGCGTTGGGCGTCATCAGGTCCTCGGTCAGGCCATAGGCCTGCTTGGTCAGACTGATTTCACCCGTCGCCTTGGTCACGTCGTCCTCGCGCTGCGCCTGTCGAAAGCGACGACTTGGCGACAGCGGAGGGGAAAAGCAACCATCTGGATCAAGGACGCGACAATTCCGCGCCCTTAAGCGTCCGTCAGGTCAGCGGCCGCAGCACGATCTCCACGCGCCGGTTCTGGGCGCGCCCGGCGGCGGTGGCGTTGTCGGCGATCGGCTGACGCTCGCCCATGCCCGCCACGAACACCCGGTCGGGCAGAACCCGGCCCTGGTTGGTCAGATAGCTGGCGACCGAGCTCGCCCGGCGCTCGGACAGGGCCTGGTTGTAGTCGTCCGGACCGCTGGAGTCGGCGTGGCCGACCACGTCGATCGTCGTCTGGGGATAGGCGTTCAGGGTGCGGGCCACGTCGTCGAGCACGCGCAGGAAGCGCGGCTGGATCTCGGACTTGTCGACGTCGAAGGTCACGTCGCTGGGCATGACCAGCACGATCTGGTCGCCGTTGCGGCGGATCATCACGCCCGAGCCCTCCAGGCTGCGACGGAAGTCGGCCTGCTGGCGGTCCATGTAGTTGCCGATCGCGCCGCCGGCCAGGGCGCCGATGCCCGCGCCGATCAGCGCGTTCTTGCGGCCCTGCTCGCCCTTGTTGGTGTTGGTCAGATAGCCGAGCAGCGCCCCCGCCCCGGCGCCGGCCAAGGCGCCGGTCCCGGTGTTGTTGCGGACCGGCATGCCCGTATACGGGTCGGTCGTCGTACAGGCCGTCAGGGCGGCGGCGCCCAGGAACAGTGCGGCCAAGGCGGTCTTGCGCATTCTCGCAACCCTCGCGTCTTTGCTGTAGATCAAGGCCACCGGGCCAAACGCCCGTCTCATGGTCAAGTTCCCGACCGCGCCGTCAGGGCCGCGCGACGATCTTCGTTTCGCCGCGCCCCCGATGTAGTAAGAGGGAACTTACCTCATTCCCAAGCTCGCTGCTCAAGGCTCGCCGACGTGCCCACCTCCGCCATCGAACCGATTTCTTTCACGCTCTACGCCAAGGATTTCCCGGGCTTCGCCCAGGCGCTCGGCGCGTCGTTCGAACGCTACGGCTTCGCGGTGCTGTCCGACCATGACATGGCGCAAGACCGGATCGACGCGGCCATCGACGACGCCAAGGCCTTCTTCGCCCTGCCGACCGAGGCGAAGATGCGGTACGCCGGGATCAAGGGCGGCGCGCGGGGCTATATTCCGTTCGGGGTCGAGACCGCCAAGGGCGCGACGCACCACGACCTGAAGGAATTCTGGCACATGGGCCGCGACCTGCCGCCCGGCCACCGGTTCCGCGAACACATGGCCGACAATGTCTGGCCGGCCGAGATTCCGGCCTTCAAGCACGACGTCACCTGGTTCTACAACGCGCTCGACACCATGGGCGGCAAGGTGCTGGAGGCGATCGCCACCTACCTGAAGCTGGACCGCGACTTCTTCAAGCCAACCATCCAGGACGGCAACAGCGTGCTCCGCCTGTTGCACTATCCGCCGATCCCGCTGGACGCCACCGGCGTGCGCGCCGGCGCGCACGGCGACATCAACACCATCACCCTCCTGCTGGGCGCCGAGGAAGGCGGGCTGGAGCTCCTGGACCGCAACGGCGAGTGGCTGCCGATCAACCCGCCGCCGGGCTGCATCGTCATCAATATCGGCGACATGCTCGAGCGCCTGACCAATCACGTCCTGCCCTCGACCATCCACCGGGTGCAGAACCCGCCGCCCGAGCGCCGCCACATCCCGCGCTACTCGACGCCGTTCTTCCTGCACTTCGCGTCGGACTACGAGATCAAGACGCTGCCCAACTGCGTCACGCCCGACAATCCGGACCGCTATCCGGAGTCGATCACGGCCGACGCGTTCCTCCAGCAGCGCCTGCGCGAGATCAAGCTGGCCTGATTGACGCCCCCTCGCCGCCAGCGCGGCCTGCCTGGCGCGGCGTCGACGGCGGGGAAGGCCTCTACTTCGAGATCCGCAGGTTCTGGATCGCGCCCGCGATGCTGTTGAACACCGCCGACAACTGGGTGGCGTCGGTCACGTCGTAATACATGTCGCTCCTACTGGCGCAGGCCTGCAGGTTGCCCTTGGAGTGGGACGAAACCCCGACGCCGATCGAATAGATCAGCACCCCCGCCGCCTTGGCGTTGGCGCAGACCTGGGCCTGGCGGCTGTCGATGGCGTCGCGACGATCGGTTTCCGACGAATTTTCGTCGAGGGCGACATTGCTGCTGTTCTTCAGCCGCTTCTGCCACATGTAGCCATAGCCGGTGTAGATCGAGCCATTGGGCACGTAGTAATCGTCGTTGGTGTTGTCGCCGTCGGTCAGCAGCACCATGATCTTCTGGGTCTTCGGCGTGCCGTAGGCCGCGCCGTCGGCGAACGGCGCGTTCGGCGACAGGGTGTGCCAGCCCCACATGGCGCCCATGGCGATATTGGTGTTGCCGTTGGCGATCATCTGATCGAGCTTGTCGTTCACCGTCTGGGCGCCCGCGGCCGTGCGGACATTGGTCAGGCGCAGCAGGTTGGTCAGGCCGCAGCCGGCGTTGGGACCATAGTTGGTGCCCGTCTTGGCGTCGCTGATCACGGCGGCCTTGTTGCTGGCGGCGTACTTGTTGGGCTCGGCCTGACGCGTGAACCAGTCGGTCGAGCTGTTCTTGTCGTTGGTGATCCAATTGTTCTGGATGTCGCCGCCCCAGACGGTGCGCGCGTCACGCCACCTGTTCCAGCTGTCGTAATAGACCGTGTTGTCGTCCGGCTCGTCCGGCGCGAAGAACGGCACGAACAGCGTCGCGGGCGTGCCCGAGCTCGGCGCCGTATCCTGGATGTCATAGGGGTCCGGCCGGCTCTCCACGCAACCGGCCCACGTCAGGCCCAGATTGCTCAGCAAGGTGAAGCGGTTCTGCGACGAGGCGAACACGTCGCTGCCATAGGCGCTGGGCTGGGTCCCGCTCATCCAGCTGGCCGTCTGATAGATCGAGCCCACGTTCACGGTCATCGAGAACGGGACGACCGAGATCTTCACCGCGTCGGTGTCGGAAGCCCGGCCCGCGGCCGCCGCCAGGGTGTTCACCAGCGACTTGGCCGCGCTCTTGAGGGCGTCGATCTTCTTGGTGTTGGTCGAGCCCAGCTTGCTGGCCATCGAACCGGTGTTGTCGAGCACCAGCGCCACTTCCAGCTTGTTGACCGAGCGGACCACCTCGGACCGGGCGGTGACGGTGATGTTCGCGCCGGTCCACAGATTGGCGATGATCGGCTTTATGGTGCCCGTGGCCGTGCCGATGACCTTGTTGCCCGCGCCCGTCGCGAAGGTCGAGCTCGTGGCGGTCAGGCCCAGATTCATCCCGGTGATCTCGGTGAGGAAGGCCGCGTCGCCCACGGTGTCGAGATCGGCGTCGGTCACCGCCGACGAGCGCGCGGCCATCAGCGTCGCGGCGTCCAGAGCGTCCTGCATCTGGCGCCGCTGCAGGCTGACGCGGCTGACATCGACGAGGCCGAACACCAGCACCGACAGCGGCAGCGCCAGGAAGGCGAACTGCACCGCGATGGCCCCGCGCTGGTCGCGACCCAGACGCGCGGCGAAGGCGGCGACGCCCTCGCTCAGGCGTCGAAGGAAGCGGCTTTGGGTCGGCATGAACGGCCTCGGAGCGTGATGTTTCGCCCGGAACTTCGCCGATGACGGTGAACAAGCCGAAAACGCCGTTGGTGAACGGCCCGCAAAAGCCGCTTCGACTCCCGGCGCGGGTGCGGCTAAAGAGCCGGCATGCCGTTCACCGCCACCGTCCTGACCATGTTCCCCGAGGCCTTTCCCGGGCCGCTCGGCGTGTCGATGATCGGGACCGCCTGGACGGAACAGGATCTCTGGCGTCTGGAAACGCTGGACATTCGCGCCTTTTCCAAGGATAAGCGCGGCTTCCTCGACGACACCCCCGCGGGTGGCGGCGCTGGAGCCGTGCTGAAAGCGGACGTCATCGCCTCGGCCCTCGACAGCGTCGAGCTGGGCGGACGGCCGCTTTTGTATATGAGCGCCCGGGGCAGGCCCCTGACCCAGGCGCGCGTGCGGGAGTGGTCCAAGGCGCCCGGCATCGTGGTGCTGTGCGGCCGCTTCGAGGGGGTGGACCAGCGGGTGCTCGACGCCCGCGGGTTCGAGGAGGTCTCGGTCGGAGACGCGGTGCTCGCGGGTGGCGAGGCGGCGGCGATGGTCGTGATCGAGGCGTGCGTTCGACTGGCTCCCGGCGTGCTGGGAAACATCGAGAGCACGCTGGAAGAAAGCTTCGAGGACGGCCTCCTCGAGCATCCGCAGTACACGAGACCGCGGACGTTCGAAGGGCTCGACATCCCCGAGGTGCTGCTGTCGGGCGATCACAAGAAGATCGACCAGTGGCGGCGAAGGATGCGTGAAGAGACGACCCGCGAGCGGCGCCCGGATCTCTGGGAGGCCTACCTCGCCAATCAACAGGCAAAAGGCGCCCCCAAAGGGGGAAAGCCCTAAGGAGACATGATCATGGCGATCAACATCATCGCTCAGCTCGAGCAAGAAGAATCGGCCCGTCTGCTGGCCGCGCGCCCGATCCCGGAATTCCGCCCCGGCGACACCCTGCGCGTCAACGTGAAGATCAAGGAAGGCGAGCGCGAGCGCGTTCAGGCCTATGAAGGCGTCTGCATCGCCCGCCAGGGCACGGGCGTCCACGAGAGCTTCACGGTCCGCAAGATCTCGTTCGGCGAAGGCGTGGAGCGTCTGTTCCCGCTGCTGTCGCCGAGCATCGAAAGCATCGAAGTCAAGCGTCGCGGCGTCGTCCGTCGCGCCAAGCTGTACTATCTGCGCGACCGTCGCGGTAAGTCGGCCCGCATCGCCGAGCGCGCGGGCGGCCTGAAGTCGACCGAGGAATAAGCCTCGCGCGACAGCGAACGATCGAAGGCCCCGGCGGAAACGTCGGGGCCTTTTTCGTGGACGGCGCGCCGCGTCCTTGCTCGGACCTCGCCATGACCCCCTCGAGCCAAGGCCCTCCCCCTCGATGGGGAAGGGTTGGGTGGGGGTGATTACGACGTCCAACGCCGCGCGCCGCCGCCGGCTCGGCGGGGTCACCCCCATCCCCGGCCCTTCCCCCATCAAGGGGGAAGGGGTTATGGCCGCGCCCCACATTGACTCCCCCGCCCGCCCCCGTATTTTCCGCCCCGTTCGGGTGACTGGCGTTGAAGGTGGGCGACCACCGGGGAGCCCGATCGCATAAGCCGCGCGCCTGGGCTCCCATTTCCGATCCCGAAACCTGGAGTCCGCCTTGCCCGCCGCCCCCGACTATCCGTCCGCCCCCGATCTCGTCGCCCCCAAGCGCGCCCTGCTGTCGGTCTCCGACAAGACCGGCCTCGTGGAAGCCGCCCGGACCCTGCACGCGGCCGGCGTCGAGCTCGTTTCGACCGGCGGCACCAAGGCCGCGATCGCCGCGGCCGGAATCCCGGTCAAGGACGTCTCGGACCTGACGGGCTTCCCCGAGATGATGGACGGCCGGGTCAAGACCCTGCACCCGGTGGTGCACGGCGGCTTGCTGGGCGTGCGCGACGCGGCCGATCACGCCAAGGCCATGGCCGACCACGGCATTGGCGGCATCGATATCCTCTATGTGAATCTCTATCCGTTCGAGGCGACCGTCGCCAAGGGCGGGTCCTATGCGGAATGCGTCGAGAACATCGACATCGGCGGCCCGGCCATGATCCGCTCGGCGGCCAAGAACCACGGCTATGTCGCCGTCTGCACCGATCCTTCGGACCTGGCCGAGGTGCTGGAAGCCTTGGAGGCCGGCGGGACCACCCTGGCCCTGCGCCAGCGGCTCGCGGCCCGCGCCTACGCCCGCACGGCGGCCTATGACGCGGCGATCTCGGCCTGGTTCGCGCAAGCGCTGGGCCAGGACTTCCCGGCCCGCAAGGCGATCGCCGGCGAGCTGCGCCAGACGATGCGCTATGGCGAGAACCCGCACCAGAAGGCGGCCTTCTACGCCTTCCCGAACCCGCGTCCGGGCGTGGCCACCGCGACCCAGCTGCAGGGCAAGGAACTCAGCTACAACAACATCAACGACACCGACGCGGCCTTCGAGCTGATCGCCGAGTTCGATCCGGCCCAGGGTCCGGCGGTGGCGATCATCAAGCACGCCAATCCCTGCGGCGTGGCGGTCGGCGCCACCCAGCGCGAAGCCTATGAGCGCGCCCTGGCCTGCGACCCGACCTCGGCCTTCGGCGGCATCGTCGCGGTCAACTCGCGCCTGACCCGCGAGGCGGCCGAGGCCATGGTCGAGATCTTCACCGAGGTGGTCATCGCCCCCGAGGCCGACGAGGACGCCGTGGCCGTGTTCGCGGCCAAGAAGAACCTGCGCCTGCTCGTCACCGGCGGCCTGCCAGATCCGCTCTCGACCGGCGACACCTTCAAGAGCGTGGCCGGCGGCTTCCTGGTCCAGTCCCGCGACGACGCCCGCATCAAGGCCTCGGACCTGAAGATCGTCACCAAGCGCCAGCCGACCGAGGAGGAGGTGCGCGACATGCTGTTCGCCTTCACCGTGGGCAAGCACGTCAAGTCCAACGCCATCGTCTACGCCCGCGCCGGCCAGACCCTGGGCGTCGGGGCCGGCCAGATGAACCGCAAGGACAGCGCCCGCATCGCGGCGCTGCGCGCAGCAGACTTCGGCCTGGATCTGAAGGGCTGCGCCTGCGCCTCGGAAGCCTTCTTCCCGTTCGCCGATGGCCTGATCCAGGCCGCCGAGGCCGGCGCCACGGCGATCATCCAGCCGGGCGGCTCGATGCGCGACCCCGAGGTGATCGAGGCGGCCGACAAGCTGGGCCTGGCCATGGCCTTCACGGGCGTGCGGGTGTTCAGGCATTAGAGATTATCCCTGGCCGATCTCCCCCGCGAAAGCGGGGGCCTAAGCCGAGCGTCCGAAAGTCCGCTTGGGTCCCCGCTTTCGCGGGGATGGGCGGTGAAGGGAGTGACCTAATGCGCAGCCAGGATTGGGGAGCCAAGGTCGCCGAACACTCCCGGATCTTCCGACCGGAGGGGCCAGGACCGTTTCCGGTCGCGCTGATCCTGCACGGCTGCGGCGGCAAGACGCCGTTCCTGGAGGCCTATGCCCGGGTGGCGGTCGAGGCGGGGTGGGCGGCGGTCGTGGTCGACTCGTTCGCGCCGCGCGGCCTCTCGCCGCTGGACGCCAAGCTGACCGTCTGCACCGGCTTGCGGCTACGCGGAAACCGGCGCGCCGCCGACGTCTTCGCCATGCTGGCCTGGCTGCAAGGCGAGGCCTGGGCCGACGCCAGCCGCGTCTTCCTGGCCGGCTGGAGCCACGGCGGCTGGACGATCATGGACGCCTACGCCCTGGGCGAGCGAGCGGGCGCGATCACCGGTCTCGCCGACGCCGATCCGGCGCGGCTGCGAACCGCGGTCAGGGGCGCTCTGCTCGTCTATCCCTATGCGGGCTATCCGGCCTTGACGACGCGCCACGGCTGGGGCGCGGGCGGGCCGCCGGTCTGGTCGGTATTGGCCGGCAAGGACCAGGTGGTCGGCTGGAAGGCGCCGAAGTTGGCCCTGGATCGCTTGGCGCGCGACGGCCTGAAGGTCGATCAGAGGTTCCTGGCCGACGCCACCCACGCCTTCGACGACGACCGCGCCAACGATCCCCGGGCGCGCTACCGACCCGACCTCTTCGAGGACGTGAAGGCCTATTTCCGAGGCGCTCTCGCGCGCTGTTAGGCGACGGCGGGCCTCGGCGCGGCGCGGCGCAGCGGGGTCGGGCCGCGATAGAGCCGCCGCCAGACCCACTCCAGCGGACCCATCTCGAACCGGTCCATCCACCAGCGCGACCACAGGATCTGCAGCACCCAGGTCGCCACGGTGAGGGCCGCCAGCACCGGCCGGTCGACCTTGCCGTGAAGCCCCGGTCCCCGGCCGCCGTAGAAGATCGCGGTCATGATCAGCGACTGGGTCAGGTAATTGGTGAAGGCCATCTGTCCGACCGGCGCCAGGATCCGAGGGACCGCGCTCCAGAAGCCCGTCGAGCGGGCGGCGAACACCATCAGGCTGACATAGGCCAAGGTGGTCAGCGGCGCGGTGGTCCACTGTACGGCGGAGAAGATCATCAGCAACGGCTGCGGCAGGCCCCTCAGGACCATGACGGTAAGCATGGCGGCGATCGCGGCCGACGCCGTCAGGCCGATGGCGGCCAGGGTCACATACGTCGATTTGCGCGCCTCGCCCGTTAGAACGCCGGCTTTGAAGCAGCCGAGGCCGATCATCATCAGGGCCGAGGTCATGATGAAGATGAACGGTTCGCCGACCAGGAATTCCAGGCGATCCTTGGCGTTCTGGGTCAGGGATTGGACGAAGGTCCCGCCGTACTGGACCTCGGCCGCCTTGGCCTTGGCGACCCCCTTGGCGGCCTCCAGCGCCATCTGGCTATGGTCATGCTGCAGGAAAAGCGCGGCCAGGGTCCCGGCCGTCGCGAGCAGCGAGAAGATGATCCAGATCGTGACCCCCGTGCGGATCAGCCGCTTGGACGACCAGGACCGGGTCAGCATCACCGCGAAGCCGGCCAGGGCGTAGCTCAGCAGCACGTCGCCGAACCAGATGGCGAAGCCGTGCAGAACGCCGAACACGACCATCCAGGCCAGGCGCTTGCGCAGGATCGCGCCCTTTTCCCGCTCGGCGCGCTCGCCCCCGACCAGGAAGATCGAGACGCCGAACAACATGGCGAACAGGGTCACGAACTTGCGCTGGAATAGCCACTGCGTCGCGAACCAGACGCCCAGGGTCGCCGGCCCCGTCCCGTGCGGCCAATGCGCCACCGACTCGGACAAAGGCGGCGCCACCGCGAAGTCGGGCATGTTGCACAGAAGAATGCCCAGCACGCCGAGACCCCTCAGCGAGTCGAGCAGAACGATACGGTCCTTGGCCATGTTCGCGTCCCCCTGACGACGAACCCTGCCCTGTTCCGGCTCACCCGGCAACCGGGGCCTGGCGAGGGGCGCCGGCCAACACCAGGCCGCCCGCCGCCACGAACAGCGCCGACACGGCGACGGCGACGCGCTGGTCGCCCAAGAGACGCGTTCCAAGGGCGACGACCAGCGGCGCCAGGAAGGCAGTCGCCTTGCCCGACAAGGCGTAGAGTCCGAACCACCGCCCGGTCTCGCCCGCCGGCGCCAGCTCGGCCATCCAGGCGCGCAGCGACGCCTGGGCGGGGCCGAAGGTCAGGCCGACGAACAGACTGAAGAACAGGAACATCCGCTCAGGCGCGCTGGCGAACAGCGGGCCGCCCGGCTGGGCCGGGGCCACGGGGATCAGGAAGAACAGCGCGTCCTTGCCGACCATGCCGACCCCGGCCGCGCCGAACAGCACCACGCCGGTGGCGATCAGCATGGTGCGCTTCGAGCCGATCCGCTGGTCGACGCGGCCGCCGATGAAGGTGCCGATCCCCGCCGTCACCGACAGGGCGATGGCGTAGAGTCCGAGCTGCGTCGTCGTCCAGCCGAACAGCCCCGCCGCCAGCACGCCACCGAACGCGATGAAGCTGGAGACGCCGTCGCCGAGCAGCATGCGGCCGAGCAGGAAGCGGGCCATGTAGGGGCGACTCGGCAGGCTTCGCAGCGTCTCCCAGAGCCGCGCCAGAGGCCGACTCCCGGCGACGGCCGGGGGACGGGGCGCCAGCAGCATCAACGGCCAGGCGAAGATCAGGAACCACAGCGCCACCATGGGTCCGACGATCCGGTCGGGCTCGTGCAGGGCCTTGGACAGGCCCAACATCGGAACCTTGGGGAGCGAGAAGCAGAAAAGCACGATGAACAGCGAGATCAGCGACCCGACATAGGCCATGGCCCAGGCGGTGCCCGACAGGCGTCCCACCTGTCCGGGCTTGGCGACGAGCGGCAGCAGGGCGTTCATCACCGTCCCGCCGAGCTCGGTCGTCACTCCGGCCACGACCAGGCAGCCCAGGATCGGGATCACGCGCTCGGTCCGGCCCGGCGCGGCCCACCAGAGGCCGAGGCTGGCGACGAGGAACGGGACGGCCAGCGCCACCATCCAGGCGCGCGGATCGCGCCGGGAGTCGACGCTGGCGCCGACGATCGGACTCAGGACGGCGATGGCCAGGCCCGAAACCGCGCCGGCATAGCCCAGCAGGCTCTGCCCGCGCGCGGCGTCGCCGACGAAGCCGGTGGCGAAATAGGGTGTGAAGATAAAGGTGGCGATCAGCGCCCAATAGGGCTGCTGCGCCCATTCATAGAGCGCCCAGGCCACGCGCCGACGATCATCTCTGTCCATGGCCTAGCGTTCCCTCTCCGCCTCCACTCCGTAAGGGAGCGGAGGCGGCAGGGCCAGAGCCTAAGCGGCCGACAGCTCGCGCAGAGCCGCATTGGCGATGGTCAGCTTGGCGAAGGTCCATCCGCCGCCGGCCTGCTCGATCTCGTCGATCGTGCGCTTGACCGCCTGGGAGCGATCGCCGCGCAGGGCGGCCCAGGACGCGATCGCGGCCTTGGCCGAGCCCTCGTCCTCGCCGGCCTGGGCGTTGGCGGCGAACTTCAGCACCGCCTCGGTGATCGCGGTCTGCTCGGTCAGCATGTCCTCGATCAGGCGGCGCACCGCCAGGCGCTCGAAGGCGTCGCCGCCGACGAAGGAACCCGCCGCGCCGCGCAGCCGGTCGAAGCCGAAGGCCGCGCCGACCTGGTGGTAGAGACGGGCGACCGTGTCGACGCTCCAGCTGGAGGCGCTGGCCAGGTCGACGAGGTCGGCGGCCGTGGTCAGCGGCTGCAAGGCGGCCACGGCGCGGGCCAGGGCCTCGGGCGCGCCGTCGGCGACATAGGCCTTCACCCGCTTGGCGACCGCCTTCTGCTCGAACGGCGACAGGATGGCCGGGGCCAGGCCCTTCAGCGTCTCGACCGAGGGGCCGTAGGCGTCGACCAGCTGCTGGACGGTGGCCTTGTCGCGCGCCGCGCGGCGGGCCAGCCAGAAGCTCAGGCTGCGCAGGGCGTAGGCCAGCGCCTTGTAGAGCGCGGTCTGCCCCTCGGCGGAGGCCTTGTTGTCGAGCGCGTTCACCTGGCCCCAGAGCGCGTCGATCCCGAGAATCCGCCGGGCGGCCGTGAAGCCCACCACCACGGCGCCGATGTCGGAGCCGGCGGCGGCCTTCAGGCGGCTGGCGAAGGTCGGGCCGCACATATTGACCATCTGGTTGCCGACCACCGTGGCGATGATCTCGCGCTTCAGGCGGTGCTTCTGCATGGCGTCGGCGTACCGGCCGAGCGCCTTGGGGAAGTAGCCTTCCAGCGTGGCCTCGAACCAGGGATCGTCCGGCGCCTGGCTGGCGACGATCTCGTCGAACAGATCCAGCTTGCCATAGGCCAGCAGCACCGCCAGCTCCGGCCGCGTGAGGCCCTTGCCGCCGGCCTTGCGCTCCAGGAGGGCGGTGTTGGTCGGCAGGCCCTCGACCTTGCGGTCCAGCCGGCCGCGCGTCTCGAGATCGACCATGTAGCGGATCTGGGCGTCGACCTCGCTGACCGCGTCGCTCTCCAGCAGGGTCAGGGCCAGGGTCTGGTCGTAATTGTGCTCCAGCACGTGGTGGCCGACATCGTCGGTCATCGAGGCCAGCAACGTGTTGCGGCTTTCGCGGGTCAGGTCGCCCGAGCGTTCCAGGATCCCGGTCAGGATCTTGATGTTGACCTCGTGGTCGGAGCTGTCGACGCCGGCCGAGTTGTCGATGGCGTCGGTGTTGATATGGCCGCCAGCCTGCGCGAACTCGATCCGGCCGGCCTGGGTCAGGCCCAGGTTCGCGCCTTCGCCGACGACTTTGACCCGCAGGTCGGAGCCGTTGATGCGGATGGCGTCATTGGCCTTGTCGCCGGCGTCGGCGTTGGTCTCGCCCCTGGCCTTCACATAGGTGCCGATGCCGCCGAGATAGAGCAGCTCGGCCCTGGACTTCAGGATCGCGGTCATCAGCTCGGCCGGCGACACGGCCTCGGCCTTGATCTCGAAGAGATCGCGAACCTCCTTGGACAGCGGGATGCTCTTGAGGCTGCGCGCGAAGACGCCGCCGCCCGGCGAGATCTTGGACTTGTCGTAGTCGTCCCACGACGAGCGCGGCAGCTTGAACATCCGGCTGCGCTCTTCCCACGAGACGGCGGGATCGGGGTTCGGGTCAAGGAAGATGTGCCGGTGGTCGAAGGCCGCCAGCAGCTTGGTCTGCTTGGACAGCAGCATGCCGTTGCCGAACACGTCGCCCGACATGTCGCCGACCCCCACCACCGTGAACGGCTCGGTCTGGATGTCCTTGCCCAGTTCGCGGAAGTGGCGCTTGACCGCTTCCCAGGCGCCGCGCGCGGTGATGCCCATCACCTTGTGGTCGTAGCCCACCGAGCCGCCCGAGGCGAAGGCGTCGCCCAGCCAGAAGCCGTAGGCCTCGGCCACGCCGTTGGCGATGTCCGAGAAGGTCGCGGTGCCCTTGTCGGCGGCGACGACCAGATACGGATCGTGCCCGTCATGGACCACCACCGACGGCGGCGCCACGACCTGGTTGTCGGCGTCGATATTGTCGGTCAGGTCCAGAAGCCCCGACAGGAAGGTCTTGTAGGCGCGGATCGCCTCGGCCTGGATCGCGTCGCGATCGCCGCCGCGCGGCAATTGCTTGGGATAGAAGCCGCCCTTCGATCCGACCGGCACGATCACCGCGTTCTTGACCTGCTGAGCCTTCACCAGGCCCAGCACCTCGGTGCGGAAGTCGTCGCGGCGATCCGACCAGCGCAGCCCGCCGCGCGCGACGGGACCAAAGCGCAGGTGCACGCCCTCGACATGCGGCGCCGAGACGTAGATCTCGCGGAACGGCTTGGGCGCGGGCAGGTCCTCGAGTTCCCGGGAGGCGATCTTGAAGCTGATATAGGGCTTGGGGCCGCCGTCGGCGGCGGGCTGGTAGAAGTTGGTGCGCTGGATGGCGCCGACCAGGGCCGCCAGGCGACGCAGGACACGGTCGGAGTCCAGGCTCTCGACGGCCTGGAGGGCCTCGCTGATCTTGCCCTGGACGGCCTTGGCCTGCTCCTGGCGGGTGGCCAGGTCGGCGCGGATGGCCGGGTCGAACTTGGTCTGGAAGAGATCCAGGATCAGGCGGGCGACGGCCGGGTGGTCGGACAGCGCCTGTTCCTGCACGCCTTGGCTGGGATCCAGGCCCGACTGCTGGCGATAGCGGGCCAGGGCGCGGATCAGCGCGGCCTCGCGCCAGCCGACGCCCAGCTCCAGCACCAGGCGGTTGAAGCCGTCGCTCTCGGCGCGCCCCGTCCAGATCGCCACGAAGGCGGCCTCGAAGGCCTCCTGGATGTCGGCGAACACCAGGTGCTCGCCGGCCTCGTCGCGCAGCACGAACTCGTGAACCCAGACCGGCTGGCCGTCGGGCGAGACCTTGAAGCCCTCCTCGATCAGGGCCTTCAGACCCATGTGCTCGAGGATCGGCAGGACGTCGGCCAGCGGCGCGGCGGCGCCGGGACGATAGAGCTTGAAGCGGAACGTCACCGCGTCGTCGTCCGGGCGCCGGAAGGCGCGCACGCGCACGGCCTCGTCGGCCTTCAGGTCGTCGATCACCGCGATGTCGGCCAGCGCCTCGGCGGCGTCGTACTGGTCCCGATAGCCCGGCGGGAAGGCGCCGGCGTAGCGCGCCAGCAGCTGGGCCACGCGCCCGGGCCGGCCCTCGCGGATCTCGGCCTCGAACCGGTCGTCCCAGGTGCGGGCCGTCTCGGCGATGGCGGCCTCGACCGCGGCCATGTCCGGTTCGGCGTGATCGCCCGGCGTGACGCCCAGGATGTAGTGCACGCGGGCCAGCGGCGCGTCGGAGAAGCTAGGATAATAGGCCGAGACGCGACCATTGAAGGCCTGGGACAGGATCTTGCCGGCGCGCTCGCGGACGCCCGAGTCGTAGCGGTCGCGCGGCACGAACATCAGCACCGAGATGAACCGGTCGAACGGGTCGCGGCGGGCGAACAGCTTGACGCGCGGGCGGTCATAGAGGTGCAGAACCCCCAGCGCCATGGCCAGCAGCTGATCCTCGTCGGTCTGGAACAGCTCGTCGCGCGGCCAGGTCTCGAGGATGTTGCGCAGGCGCTTGCCGTTGTGGCTGTCGGGGTCCTTGCCGGCCCGCGCCAGCACGTGGCCGACCTTGCGGCGGATCAGCGGCACCGCGTGGGCCGGGGTCTCGTAGGCCTCGGCGGTGAACAGGCCCACGAAGCGGACCTCCCCCGCCGGCTTGCCGTCGGCGCCGTAACGACGCACGCCGACATAATCCATGTAACCCCGGCGATGGACGCGCGAGCGCAGGTTCGACTTGGCCACCACGATCGGATCGCCGATGTCGATATGGGTGCGGATCTGGGCCGACAGGATGGCCGGCTCGCTGCCCCGGCGCAGGACCGTGCGAGCCTGATCGCGCAGCACGCCAAGACTGCCTTCGGGCTGGTACAGCGGCTCCTCGGCGGCGTAGCCGCCATCGGGCGTGCGCGGATATTCGTAGACGCGCGCGCCCAGGAACACGAAGTGGTCGCCCTCCAGCCAGTCGAGGAAGGCCAGATCCTCGGTCTGTTCGCCGGCCGAGACCGGCGTCCGCGCGTCCTTCAGCTCGTCGATCGTCCGGCGCATCAGCGCGCGCATGGCCTCGAAGTCCCGCACCGCCAGGCCGACGTCGGCCAGCGTCTCGCGGACGCTCTCGACGAGCGCCGCCTCGCGGTCCTCGCCCACGGGCGCGAGCCAGATCTGGATCATCGAGCGGCGCGTGCCGCCGCAGTCGGAGACGGGGTGGAACATGGCCCGCACCGAGAAGCCGGCCTCGGTGACCTCGCCCATGATGCTGTCGACCAGGAAGGGGCGATCGGGCTGGACGATCTCGAGCAGATCCGAAGGCGTCTCGCCGCCCTCGGCGCGACGGAGGCGGATGGCGGGCTCGGACAGATCCTCGGTCGCCTCGCCGAAGCGCCAGAAGTCGGCCAGGGCGCGCGCCACGTCGGCGACGTCGAGGCCGGGAAGCTCCTCCGAGGACCAGTCGTCCTGGGCCTGGGCGGCGAAGCCCCGCGCGGCGGGCGACAGGGCCTGGGCCGAGGTTCCGAGAGCCTGGGCGAAGGCCTCCACCAGGGGTCCGATCGGGGCGTCAGCGGACTTGAGGTCGTTTTTTTCGCCGATCATCGGAGTTCCTCGCGAATTTTTGGCGGCAACCTAGCCCTTTTGGGCGTTCCTTCAACCGCTACGTGGAAAATCTGAAGAAATTCGTGCTGCGCCGAAATGCGGAAGCGCCGCCGGCTGGGGGAGGCCGGCGGCGCGGGCCCGCGCGGGGGGATGCGGGCGTCTTCCGCTTCGATGGCGGCGGTCTCGCCAGCCGCGATCGGCGGGGCGTCCGGGTGGGGGAAGCCGGACAAGGCATAGATGGGATGCCGCCCCCGCTGTTGAAGGGCCGGCGTCATTTCTTTCGCGCGGCCGCGCGCCTGCCCGCCGCCTTGGTCGTCCCCGTAGGCTCCGAGGCCAGGCGCTCGCCCTGAGGATCTCCGTCCTCGGACAGCAGGATGGCGATCCAGCGGGAGCCTTCGAACTGCGCCAGGATCACCATCGCGGCGACCGTTAGAGGCGTCGACAGGAACATGCCCGGCACGCCCCAAAGCGCGCCCCATACCGCCAGGGACAGCAGCACCACCGTCGGATCCATGTTCAGGCTGTCGCCCTGCATGCGCGGATAGATCAGATTGCCGACCACGAAGAAGATCGCCTGCAGGGCCGCGAACAGGATGACCGCCGGCCAGATCGAGTCGGGAAATTGCACGAGCGCGAACAGGGGCGGCAGGAAGCCGCCGATCGCGCCGCCCAGGATCGGGATATAGGCCGCCAGGAAGATCAGGAACGCCCAGAAGAAGGCGTTGTCGAGCCGCACCAGCATCATCACCACGAAGGCGGCGACGGCGATCATCAGCCCGGTGACCGTCTGGATCCACAGATACTGCTCCACGCCGTCGCGGATGCGCCCGAACAGCTTCATGTTCCGCTCGCGCTCGGCATGGTGCGGGAACAAGGCGACGATCTTGCGGGCGAAGCCCTTCCGCGAGGCGATGATGAAGCCGAGATAGATCAGCACCAGCACCGCGCTGGTGCCGAAGTTCTTGAACGATTGCGCCACGTCGCCGATGTAACTCTGAAGATTCAGATGCTTGAAGATCTCCTGGACGGACGGCGCGATCTTCAGCCCCGGGAAGAACCGCGACACGGTCGGCGCGAACTTGGCCAGGATGGCGTTCAGGCTGGCCAGGTATTCCGACGAGCGGTCGACGAACATCCGGCCGTTGTCGACCACGATCCAGATCGCGCCGCCGAACAGCACCAGCGACAGCACCATCGCCGTCGGTATGGCGAGCTTCGCGGGGAAGCCCTTGACGTTCGCGGTCAAGACCCGGGCGAAGCTGTCGATCATCACCGCCAGGAACACCGCCAGGGCCAGGGGCGTCAGGATGTCCTGCATCCACTTGAGCATCGCGCCGCCGGCGATCACCGCCAGGAACACCACCGCGTTTCGCGTCGTGACGGGCGGCGCCGCGCGGGGCGGAAGATCGGACGGCATGGGTAAAATCTCTCCGGAGGCGACCGGGACATTGCCCGCCCCGATTGGCGACGCGCAAGGCCCCGGTTAGGGTCGCCCGATTTTCTCACGGAGTAGAGCCGCATGTCGCTGTCGATTGGCGAAGACGAAATCCTGGTCGGCCTGGGCGAGGGGCCCGTGACGCAAAGGCTCGATCGCTCCAATCGCCACGGCGTGGTCGCGGGCGCGACCGGCACCGGCAAGACGGTCACCCTGCAGGTCCTGGCCCAGGCCTTCTCCGACGCCGGCGTGCCGGTCTTCGCCGCCGACGTGAAGGGCGACCTGTCGGGCGTGGCCATGCCCGGCGCGCCGAACGACAAGATGCGTGCTCGCGCCGACCAGATGGGCCTCGTTCTGACGCCGAGCGCCCCGCCGGTGATCTTCTGGGACCTGTTCGGTCAGAAGGGTCATCCGATCCGCACGACCATTTCGGAAATGGGACCCTTGCTGCTGTCGCGGCTGCTGGAGCTGAACGACGTGCAGGAAGGGGTGCTGACCATCGTCTTCCACGTCGCCGACCAGGAGGGCCTGCTGCTGCTGGACCTGAAGGACCTGCAGGCGGCGCTGAAATATGTCGCCGATCACGCCGACGAGATCGGAACCCAGTACGGCAACGTCTCGGCCGCGACCGTCGGCGCGATCCAGCGCAAGCTGCTGACGCTCCAGACCCAGGGCGCCGAGCATTTCTTCGGCGAGCCGGCGCTGGACCTCTCCGACCTGATGCGGACCGACGCGGCCGGGCGCGGCTATGTCAACCTGCTGGCCGCCGACCAGCTGATCCAATCGCCCAAGCTCTATTCGACCTTCCTGCTGTGGCTGATGTCGGAGCTGTTCGAGGCGCTGCCCGAGGTCGGCGATCCGGAAAAGCCCAAGCTCGTCTTCTTCTTCGACGAGGCCCACCTGCTGTTCAACGACGCGCCCAAGCCCTTGCTGGAGAAGATCGAGCAGGTCGTGCGCCTGATCCGCTCCAAGGGCGCCGGCGTCTATTTCGTCACCCAGAACCCGGCCGACATTCCGGACGCCGTGCTCGGCCAGCTGGGCGCGCGGGTGCAGCACGCGCTGCGCGCCTACACCCCCGCCGATCAGAAGGGCCTGAAGGCGGCCGCCCAATCCTTCCGGATCAATCCGAACTTCGACACCGCCGAGACGATCCAGGCCCTGGGCGTGGGCGAGGCGCTGGTCTCGACGCTGGACGAGAAGGGCGCGCCGCGCGTGGTGCAGAAGACCCTGATCCGGCCGCCGGCGTCGCGGCTGGGACCGGTCACGCCGCAGGAGCGCGCGGCGCTCCAGGCCCAGAGCCCGGTCGCGGGGGTCTACGACACGGCCCGGGACCGCGACTCCGCCTACGAGGTCCTGCAGGCGCGCGCCCGTCAGGCCCAGGCGGACGCCGCCGACGCGCGGGCCGAGGCCGACAGGCGCGAGCCGCGCCCTCGGGCGTCGGGCCGCCAAACCATGGTCGAGGCCTTCGCCGTCACCCTGGTGCGCACGGTGGCGTCTCAGGCGGGGCGCGAGCTGATGCGCGGGCTGCTGGGCGGCCTGGCCGGCGGGTCGACTAGTCGCCGACGTCGCTACTGACATCCCGCTCGGGGGCCACGCGACCGTGCAGCAGGGTCGCGGCGATGTCGGCCAGCTGATCGATCTGGAACGGCTTGCGCAGCACCGGCCACGGCAGATCCGCCGGCGCGGCGTCCAGGCGATCGCCGGCGTAGCCGGTGGTCAGGAGCACCGCCATGTCGGGCCGCTCCGCCGAGACCACGCGCGCCAAGTCCACGCCGCTGACGCCGCCCGGCATGACGACGTCAGACATCAGGAGGTCGAACGCGACGCCCTCGCGGAGCGCCTCCAGGGCCGAGGGGCCGTTCTCGGCGGTGGTCACCTGGCAGCCCAGGTCGCGTAGCAGGCCCCCGGCGATCTCGCGGACGGCGGCGTCATCCTCGACCAGCAGCACGCGCACGCCCTTCAGCCGATCGCGCGAGGCGACCGTCCGCGCGGCCGCGGGCGTCGGCGCCTCGTCCGTGGCCGGCAGATAGAGGGCGACCGTCGTCCCGCGGCCCTCGACGCTGTCGATAACCACGCCGCCGCCGCACTGGCGCAGGAAGCCGTAGACCTGGGCCAAGCCCAGGCCGGTGCCCTTGCCGACCTCCTTGGTGGTGAAGAACGGCTCGAAGACGCGCGCCAGGACCTCGGGCGACATGCCCGCGCCCGTATCCGAGACCGAGACCCGGACATAGTCGCCCGGCGCGGTGTCCGGGACCTCGCCGGCGCGCAGGGCGACGGGCGCGACGGCGATGCGGATCTCGCCCCCGACCGGGGTGGCGTCGGCGGCGTTGACGACCAGGTTGAGCAAGGCCGCCTCGAACTGGGCGGCGTCGACGCGAGAGCCCCGGGCGGCCGGGTCGTGATGAAGCGTCAGGGTGACGGCTTCGCCCACCGCCCGCCGCAGCAGCGGTTCGGCCTGCTCAAGCAAGGCGCCGATATCGACCACTTCCAGCCTCAGCTCCTGGCTGCGCGAGAAGGCCAGGAGCTGGCGGGTCAAGCGCTCGCCGCGCCGGCCGGCCGCCAGCGCCGCCTCGGCCAGGCGCGTGATCCTCGGCGTGTCGCTGGGCCGGCGCAGGATCATGTCGAGGCCGCCCACGATGACCGTCAGCAGATTGTTGAAGTCGTGCGCCACGCCGCCGGTGAGCCGTCCCACGGTCTCCAGGCGCTGCGCCTGGGCCAGGGCCGCCTGAGCGCGCGCGGTTTCGGCCATGCTGGCCTGCAGAGCGGCGGTGCGCTCGGCGACGCGGTCCTCCAGGTCCTTGCGCGCCTCGATCGTCTCGGTGAAGTCGAAGCTGCTGCCGATATAGCCGCGATATGCGCCGGCCTCGTCGAAGCGGGGCGCGCCGACGCTGCTGATCCAGCGCCAGGCGCCGTCGGCGCGGCGCAGACGGAAGGCGACGTTGAACGGCGCGCGGTCCCGCGCGGCGCCGTTGGCCAGATCGAGACCCGCGCGACGGTCGTCGGGATGCACGCCGTCGAGCCAGCCGCCGTTCCGCTCCTGCTCCAGGGTTCGACCGCGAAAGTCGAGCCAGGCCTGGTTGAACCAGTCGACATCGCCGCTCGGCGAACTCGCCCAGATCATCACGGGGGCGGAGTTGGCCACGCCCCGGAACAGCTCCTCGCTGCTTCGCAGGGCGGCGGCGGCGCGACGCTCCTGGGTCACGTCGCGGAACGTGACGGCCAGATCATCGTCAAGCCGCACCCCGCTGGACCGGATCCAGCGTTCCTCGCCGTCGATCACCCGGCGCACGTCGATGTCGTCGGGACCGCCGGTTTCCAGAAGCTGGCGCAGTCGCTCCACCATGTCGCGGCCGGTTTCGTCCTGGAACACCTCGAGCACCCGTCGCCCCAGCAAGGTCGAGACCCCCGCCGGCCGCATGCTCTCGGCCATCGGATTGGCGTAGGTCCAGCGCAGGTCGACCACCCGGCCATGCTCCCGGACCGGCTCCAGGATGACGAAGGCGTCGAGCGACACTTCCTGCGCCGACCGAAAGCGCGCCTCGGCCGCCAGACCCGACCGCACCGCCAGGCGGAGCGCCTCGACCAGAACCACGATCAGCCCGCCGCACAGCAAGAACATGGCCAGCTGGCCCGCCTCCTGAGGCGCCAGGTCCCAGGATCCCGCGGGCGGCAGCCAGAACCGCCAAGCGGTCAGGGCGCAGATGACCAGCGCCACGAGACCGGCGCCGAGACCGCCGACCATGGCCGCGACCATCACGGCGACGAAGAAGGTGGGGAAGTAGACGGGAATGCCGAAAACCATCACGGCCGCGAACCGGGCGGCGACCGCGACGGCGACGGCCAGCAGGGCCAGGCCATAGCGCAGTTCCCGCCGGTCGGCCGCCGTCACGAACCTGATCGCCGTCCGTCTGAGCACGCGCGCGCCTCCCGCATGGACGAGGCGGCGCCGGAGCGCCGCTCGGACTCACGCCTTGAGAGTCATGGATACCCCGTTCGGCTCCGCGCGCAATCGCCGGAGTTGATCAGGCCGAGCGCTTGACCGCGCGACGGGTCTCCGCCGGCTGGCGGGCCGGCGCTCCGGCGGTGGCCATGGTCCACGCCGCCAGGGCGTCCACGGGCGCTGGACGGCCGATGGCGTAACCCTGCAGCTCGGTGCAGTTCTCGCCGCGCAGGAACAGGATCTGCTCCTCGGTCTCGACGCCCTCGGCCACGACGGGAATTTCCAGGCTGCGCCCCAGCCCCAGCACCGCGCGCACGATGACGGTGGCGCGGTCGTGACGGTGGATGTTCTCGACGAAGCTCTTGTCGATCTTGATCTTGTCGAACGGGAACGACTGCAGGGTCGACAGCGACGAGAAGCCGGTGCCGAAGTCGTCCATGGCGATCCGCACGCCCAGGGCCTTCAGGCGCCGCAGATTGTCCAGGGCGCGCTGATAATCCTTGAACAGCGCGCTCTCGGTGATCTCCAGCTCCAGGCGCGACGGCGAAAGACCCGTCGAGATCAGCACCTCGTGCACCAGGCTGGGCAGGGCCGGATTGTGCAGTTGGATCGGCGACAGGTTGACCGCGATGCGCAGCGGCTTCTCCCAAGAGGCGGCGTCCGCGCACGCCCGGCGCAGCACCCATTCGCCCAGGGCCCCGATCAGCCCGTTTTCCTCGGCGACGGGAATGAATTCCAGCGGCGGGATCATGCCGCGGGTCGGGTGTTTCCAGCGCGCCAGCGCCTCGAAGCCGCAGACCTCGCCATCGGTGGCGCGGGCCAGGGGCTGGTAGTGGACGATCAGCTCGCCGTCGGCGAT
Source organism: uncultured Caulobacter sp. (assembly GCF_947036865.1). Taxonomy (GTDB): domain Bacteria; phylum Pseudomonadota; class Alphaproteobacteria; order Caulobacterales; family Caulobacteraceae; genus Caulobacter. The sequence continues at coordinate 55,900 of NZ_CAMQSF010000010.1, forward strand.
GCCCTGGCGCAGATCCCGCGCCAGATTGCGGCGCTCGCGGATCGAGTCGTCCATCTCGCGCTTGAAGAAACGGTAGACCCCTCGGCCGCTCTCCTTGGCGCGATAGAGCGCCATGTCGGCGTTGGCCATCAGCGCCTCGGCGGTGCGGCCGTCGTCGGGGTAGAGGCTGACGCCGAGGCTGGCGCCGAGCGCGAGCTCCTGGCCGGCATAGGGCGCGGGCGCCGACAGGCGCTCGATCAGGGCGCCGGCCAGTTCGGCCGCCGCCCCCGGCTGGTCGCCGCCGGCGATCTGGACGACGATGAATTCGTCGCCGCCGAGCCGGGCCGCGAAGGACGGCGCCTGCACGGTCAGCTGCAGGCGGCGGGCCGCCTCGACCAGGATCGCGTCGCCGGCCACGTGACCGTGCTGATCGTTGGCCTCCTTGAAGTGGTCGAGATCGACGCAGATGACCGAGAGGCTCTCGCCCGACGCCTCGACCCGCTCGATGGCCGCCGCCAGCCGCGTCTGCAGCGAATTGCGGTTGGGCAATCCCGTCAGGCCGTCGTGCTCGGCGAGATAGCGGATCTTCTCCTCGGCGGCGCGGCGCTCGCGCAGATCGCGGACGGCCAGGACGGTGAGGCCCGAGGTCTCGACGCGCGCCCCGTCGTCCATCAGGCGCGAAAACACCTCGACGGGGATCTCTCGTCCTCCGGCGATCGGCCGAAGCTTGCCTTCGCGGCGCACGCCCTCGCGGTTCGGCCCCGACTCGTCGAAGGTCAGGATGGCGCCCAGAAGCGGGCGACCGACCAGTTCCGAAAGCTCCGCGCCGACCAGATCGCAGAACGCCGCGTTGGCGTCGTTGATCCGGCCCGACTGGACCACGACGAGGCCCTCGTAGGCGGCGTTGGCGAGGCGGCGAATGCGCTCGAGCGCCGAGCGCGAGGTCTGGGACTCGATGGCGACGGCGCCGAGGCCGCCGAGGATGATCATGCTGGTGATCGAGCCGACCGCCAGGGTCAGCATCCCGCCCGATAGCAGCTGGTCGGGCACGGCGACCGAGGCGTCGGGAACGATGGTGATGGCCGACATGCCGGTGAAGTGCAGCGCCACGATGCCCAGGCACAGAAGGCCGCCGCCGATCGCCTGGCCCCGGGCGCTACGCGCCTGGCCGGCCAGGACCAGGGCGGCGGTGGCGCCGGAGACCCCCAGGATCGCCGACAGGCCCACCGTCGCGTGCTCCCAGACCAGATGGCCTTGGGTCACGAAGGCCGACATGCCCATGTAGTGCATGGCCGCGACCCCGAGGCCCAAGAGCACGCCGCCGGCGAAGTCGTTGGTCGTCGACCGCTGCGCCGAGGCCACGGCGAAGCCGCCCCCCATGAAGAGCACCGCGATCATCAGGGACAGCAAGGTGCCTGTCGGGCTGTAGCCGGTCTTCAGCCCCGGCGTGAACGCGACCATGGCGATGAAGTGCGTGGCCCAGACGCTGGAGCCCGCGACCAGACCGGTCAGCAGCAGCCAGGCCGCGCGGACGACGCCTCGCGCGCCGCGCATCCGGGAATAGAGCCGAAACGTGGTGAAGCAACCGGCGAGGCAGACGAGCCCGGCGATCAGCACCAGCCTCAGATCGTGCTGCGTGGTCAGGCAGGTAAGAAACTTAAGCACGCACCGCCCCCAAGGGTCACATCCCGACAGGGTTAAGGCGTGAGTTGCAAATAAACCGTTTCACGCGCCTGGAGGGGACAACCCGTCGCGGATCGGCGCGGGCCAGAGGTAGAATCTACCCCATGGCCGTCCTTAACGCCCGACCGCGGCCTGCGCCTGATGCCAGCGCAGGGCGCTGGCGAGAATGGCGTCGAGATCGCGCGAGGGCCGCCAGTCCAGTTCGGCCCGCGCCTTGGCGTTGTCGCCCACCAGCACCGGGGCGTCGCCGGGCCGGCGCGGGGCCATCTGGACCGGCAACGGCTTGCCCGCCGCGCGGCCCACGCCGTCGACCAGCTCGCGCACCGTCGTGCCAGCTCCGGTGCCGAGATTGTACGACTCCGACGATCCGCCCGCGAGAAGCCGGCGCAGCGCCGCGACGTGGGCCTCGGCCAGGTCCAGCACGTGGACATAGTCGCGCACCGCCGTGCCGTCGCGGGTGTCGTAGTCGTCGCCGAAGATCGTGAAGGTCGACCTTTGACCCAGGGCCACCTGTATGGCGAGGGGAATCGCGTGGGTCTCGGGCTCGTGCCATTCGCCGATCCGGCCGGCGGGGTCGGCCCCGGCGGCGTTGAAATAGCGCATCACCGCGCTTCGGAAGCCGACATAGCGGTCATAGTCGGCGAGGGCCTGCTCGACCATCAGCTTGCTGCGCCCGTAGGGATTCAGCGGCGCCTGAGGGTGGCTCTCGTTCATCGGCAAGGTCACGGGATCGCCGAAGGTGGCGCAGGTCGACGAAAACACCAGGGCGTTCACGCCCGCGCGGCGGGCCGCCTCGACCAAGGTGATCGTCCCGCCGACATTATTGTCGAAGAAGGCGCCGGGATTCTTTACCGACTCCCCCACCTCGATCCGGGCCGCGAAATGCAGTACCGCCGCGGGCCTGTGTTCCGCGAACACCGCGTCCAGACGCGCGGCGTCACGGATGTCGCCGACTTCCAGCGGTCCCCATTGGACGTGCTCGCGATGGCCGTTCGAGAGATCGTCGAACACCACGGGGCGGAAGCCCGCCTCGGCCAGGGCCAGGCACGTATGGGAGCCGACATAGCCGGCGCCGCCGGCCACCAGAACGGTCTGCATGAATTTTCCCGCGAAAGAACACCCCTGGCTAGCGAGTTTGCGCGGCGGGCGAAAGACAAAGCCGACGGACGCGACACTTTCCCGGCCTTGATCAGCCCGTGTCATCATGATGTCACGGGCCCGCGTGCTTTAGAGCCTGTCGGTTTCAAAGATTTAGAGCGTGCTAGCCGCCGAAACGGCTCACACTTTCGGCTATCACGCTCTAGCGCTTCGGCTTGCCTCGGCGAGCCGATTGCTGGAATAGGCAGAGGCGCCGCGGTGGGCGGCGCGAACTCGGATCAGGATGCTTCGATGCGCGTGGCGATGATTGGCACTGGCTATGTGGGTCTGGTGTCCGGGGCGTGTTTCGCCGACTTCGGTCACGTGGTGACCTGCATCGACAAGGACGCCAGCAAGATCGAGCGGCTCGAGCGCGGCGAGATCCCGATCTTCGAGCCGGGCCTGGAGGATCTGGTCGCCCGCAACGTCCGCGAAGGGCGGCTGTCCTTCACCCTCGACGGCGCCCAGGCGATCAAGGACGCCGACGCGGTGTTCATCGCGGTCGGCACCCCCACGCGGCGCGGCGACGGCCACGCGGACCTCTCCTATGTCTACGCCGCGGCCGAGGAGATCGCCGGCCTGATCGAGGGCTTCACCGTCGTGGTCACCAAGTCGACCGTGCCGGTCGGCACCGGCGACGAGGTCGAGGCGATCATCCGCAAGGCGCGCCCGGACGCCCAGTTCGCCGTGGTCTCCAATCCCGAGTTCCTGCGCGAGGGCGCGGCGATCGAGGACTTCAAGCGCCCCGACCGGGTGGTGGTCGGCGCCGAGGACGAGCGGGCCCAGGCGGTGATGCGCGAACTCTATCGGCCGCTGTTCCTGAACGAGACCCCGATCATCTTCACCGGCCGCCGCACCAGCGAGCTGATCAAGTACGCCGCCAACGCGTTCCTGGCGGTCAAGATCACCTTCATCAACGAGATGGCCGACCTCTGCGAACAGGTCGGCGCCGACGTGCAGCAGGTGGCCAAGGGCATCGGCCTGGACAAGCGGATTGGCGCGAAGTTCCTGAACGCCGGTCCCGGCTATGGCGGCAGCTGCTTCCCCAAGGACACCCTGGCCCTGGTCAAGACCGCCCAGACCTACAACGCGCCGACCCGGATCGTCGAAACCACCATCGAGATCAACGACGCGCGCAAGCGGGCCATGGCCGCCAAGGTCGCCAAGGCCATGCAGCTGGAAGACCTGACCGGCAAGACGATCGGCGTGCTGGGCCTGACCTTCAAGCCCAACACCGACGACATGCGCGACGCGCCCAGCCTGGACATCATCCCCGCCCTGCAGGCCCTGGGCGCCAAGATCCAGGCCTTCGATCCGGAAGGCCGCCACGAGGCCGAGAAGCTGCTGAAGGACGTCACCTTCAAGACCGGCGCCTACGACGCGGCCGAGGGCGCCGACGCCCTGGTGATCATCACCGAGTGGGACCAATTCCGCGCCTTGGATCTGGATCGCCTGAAGCTGTTGATGCGCGCGCCGCTCGTCGTCGACCTGCGCAACATCTACAAGCCCGGCGAGATGGAACGTCACGGCATCACCTACGCCAGCATCGGGCGGCCTTAAGCCATGGCGGCCCCGCGCGGCGTCTCGCCGGTCCTGGTGACGGGAGCGGCGGGCTTCATCGGCCTTCACGTGGTCGAGCGCTTGCTGGCGCGGGGCGAGACGGTGATCGGGGTCGACAACTTCAACGCCTATTACGATCCGGCGCTGAAGACGGCGCGGGCCGCGCGGCTCGAGGCGCGACCGGACTTCACGATGGTCCGGATGGACATCGCCGATCACGCGGCCCTCGCGGCCCTGGCCAAGACCGCCGGCGTGGGGCGGGTGATCCACCTGGCGGCCCAGGCGGGCGTGCGTCACTCGATCGAAAATCCGTTCGCCTACGAGCGCAGCAATCTCGCCGGCCACCTGTCGGTGCTGGAGGCCTGCCGGCACGCCGGCGTCGAACACCTGGTCTATGCCAGTTCGTCCAGCGTCTATGGCGACCGGCCGCTGAACGGCGACGGCTTCCGCGAGACCGATCCGGCCGAGAGCCCCGTCTCGCTTTACGCCGCCACCAAGCGGTCGTGCGAACTGCTGAGCCAGAGCTACGCGCGGCTCTATGGCTTCCCGCAGTCGGGCCTTCGGTTCTTCACCGTCTACGGGCCCTGGGGGCGGCCGGACATGGCCTATTACGGCTTCACCGAGAAGATGCTGCGCGGCGAGCCGATCGAGGTCTATGGCGAGGGCCGCATGGCCCGCGACTTCACCTATGTCGACGATATCGTCGATGGCGTCCTGGGCGTGCTCGACCACCCGCCCCCGGCGGGCGGGCACGAGCTCTACAATATCGGCGACAACGATCCGGTCGGCCTGATGGACATGATCAACACCCTGGAGGCCGCCCTGGGGCTCAAGGCCGTCAAGGTGTTCCGGCCCATGCAGCCGGGCGACGTCACGGCCACCTTCGCCAATATCGACAAGCTCCAGGCGCTCTGCGGCTATCGACCGAAGGTCAAGCTGGCCGAGGGCCTCAAGCGCTTCGTCGCGTGGCGACGAGCCTACGCGGGCTGAGCGGCGGCCCGCTTCGACAGCTGGTGTTCGCGCCAGGAGATGAACAAGGTCGAGGCCACCACGATCACCGCGCCGATCACCGTGGCCCGGCGCGGGACCTCGTGGAACAGTAGGAAGCCCGCGCCGACCGCGAAGACGAGGCGCGTATAGTCGATCGGGGCCATCACGGCCGCCTCGCCCGCCTCCATGCCCTTGATATAGGCGCCTTGGGTCAGGGTGCCGATCACCCCCATGGCGGCCAGCAGGCCAAGATCGGGCCAGCTTGGCCACTTCCAGACGAACAGCGCGGGCGGAATGGCGAACACCAGGCCCAGCACGGCGGCGTAGACCAGCAGCACGAACGGGCTGTGGTCGCGGGTCATCACCTTCATGCCGGTGATGGTCAGGGCGAACAGGAAGGCCGAGGCCAGGGCGCAGGCCTGCGGCCAGCCGATCCAGGCCCCCACCCCGCCCGCGCCTGGCCGCAGCATGATCAGGACGCCGATAAAGCCGACCAGCGCCGCGCCGATCCGCAACGGTCCGATCGGCTCGCGCAGCACGAAGGCGGCGAGCGGGACGAGCCACAGGGTGCGGGTGAACGACAGCGCGTTGGCGTCGGCCAGCGGCAGCTTCTGATAGGCGTAGAAGCCCATGATCAGCGCCAGCACCCCCGCGCTGGACCGGAAGATCAGGATCCCCGGGCGCGTCGTGCGGAACGCGGCCTTCCAGTCGCGCGCGATCAGCGGCAACAGCACCAGAACGCCCGCGAGCTGGCGGTAGAAGGTCTGCAGCGCGGCGGGATAGCCGGGTCCCAGGAACTTGATCAGCGTGGTCATGGCCGTGAAGCCCACGGCCGAGGCCAGCATCCAGAGCGCGCCGCGCAGATTGGGCGTCAGGCTCACCCCGCCCCGCCGGCCGCGATCAGCTGCGCCCGCATCGCCTCGGCCTGCTCCGGGGTGACGCCCATCGCGGCGAGGATCGGCGAGGGCGTATCCTTGTCCCAGGCCGAGCGCGGGCCGATCGTGATGCCCCCGTCGACCACGATGTGGGTTCCCGTCACGAACCGCGAGTCGTCGCTGGCCAGATACAGCGCCGCGGCGGCGATGTCCTCGGGCAGGCCGGACTTGGGGATCGGCTGGATCTTCGGGCCGATCGAGGCGATCTGGGCGGCCATCTGATCGGCGACCTCGCGCGGCAGGCCCATCGAGGCCCCGAAGATCGAGGTGGCGATCAGGCCGGGACAGATGGCGTTGACGCGGATCTTCAACGGCGACAACTCCGCCGCGGCGCAGCGGCTCATATGGACCACCGCGGCCTTGGCGGCCGAATAGGCCAGCGGGCCGAAGCCCGCCTGCAGGCCGGCGATCGAGGCGGTGTTGATGATCGAGCCGCCGCCGCGCTTCAGCATCAGCGGCAGGGCGTGCTTCATGCCGAGGGCCGGGCCGCGCACCAGCAGGGCGAAGGTCTTGTCCCAGCCGTCGGTCGTGAGTTCGGCGACGCCCGCGGGCGTGCCCCCGTGGCCGGCGTTGTTGAACAGGATATCCAGACACCCGAAGCTCGCCTCGGCCAGCGCCATGGTCCTGGCGAGATCGTCCTCGGCGGTGACGTCGCAGCGGGAGAAGCGAACCTGGTCGGGGAAACGCCGTTCCAGCATCTCGCCCTTCTCGGCCTGGAGGTCGGCGGCGACGACCCGCGCGCCCTCGGCCACGAACAGTTCGACGGCGCCCAGGCCGATGCCCGAGCAGCCTCCGGTGATGACGGCGACCTTGCCGTCCAGACGTCCGACCATCAGAATTCCTCCGCGCCCCCGACCTCTCTCGGGTCGGTGATCAATGATCATATTCGCGGAGCGGGGCGGGCTTGGCTAGAGGTCTCGCCCCGGAAATCGCTCAGGCGGGGCGGCGGATCAACGGTTCCAGCCGCCGTCCCAGATGACTGACGGCCAGCCAGAGCATGCAGGGCAGAAGGAAGACGGCCCAGGCCACGCCGAGCCCGACGAGGCCCAGCCCCGCGACCGCGCGGTGCGCGAAGCCGGAGCGCTCCTTGGCCTCCAGCGTCATGACGCGAACATCCAGGCCCATCAGCCCCCAAGCCCCTCTGCGAAGACGACCATGACGATCTGGCCGAACGCGGCCCCCACCCGAGTCGTCATCCTCACCGCGCCGCTTCGTTGCGAGCGCGCATTTGCTCCCAGCGCGCGGTTTCCGCCGTCCGCGGGTCGCTCGTCGGCGGCCGCCGCGACAGCGCGCGAACAAGGTCGCCGCAAGCCGGACCGATCAGCGACCAGGGCTCGACGCAGTAGCGCCAGAACAGACGCTGCGGATCGGACATCAGCCGGAACAGCCATTCCATCCCGAGCGGTCCCATCCAGCGCGGCGCGGCCTTCTGGACCCCCGCCTCGTAGTCGAAGGCGCCGCCGACGGTGAAGGTCACGGCCGGCCCGTAGGCCGCGTGGTTCTCCAGCGTCCAGATCTCCTGGCGCGGCATGCCCATGCCGACCAGGACGATGTCCGGCTGGTAGCGGCGGATCGCGTCGACCACCGCTTCGTTCTCCGCCGAACCTGGCGCGACGTCGAAATAGCCGTGGTGGCTGGCGATGCGGGCCGCCGGCCAGTCCTGGCGAATTTGTTCGATCGCCTTTTCCGCCACGCCCGGCGCGCCGCCGACGAAGAAGACCTTCCAGTTCTTCTGCACGGCCAGGGTCCAGAAGGCGTCGCGCCAGTCCAGATAGGTGCAGCGGTGGAAACGCCGACTGGCGCGGCCGACCAGGCGCGCCCAGAAGATCAGCGGCACGGAATCGACCTCGATCAGATCGGCCGCCTGGTAGAAGGCGCTGATCTGGTGGTTCTTGCCGATCAGATACAGGCTGTGGAGGTTGTGATTGGCGACGATGGCGCTCTGGCGCGCGGCCAGCTTTCCCGTCACGAAATGGAAAACCTCTTCCGGGCGCACTAGGTCCATGGTTCCGCCCAGCACGCGGACACGCTCCTCCGGCCGCCGCGTCAGGCGGTAGGGCCGGCGCGGCGCGGCGGGGGCCGCGTCGCCGGGCCCGCTCTGGTCGAGGGGGGCGAACATGTCCGCAGAGTCTCCTAGTCTCGGAGACAGTGTGCGGACATGTCGTTTTTCCTTCGCTAAGAAGGATACTTAGCGCGGCTTAACCACGTCTCGGCCGGGCCTCAGGCGTCGATCGTGATGACCACCTTGCCCATCGCCTTACGGCTGGAGAGGTGGGCGATCGCCTCGCCGGCGCGCGCCAGCGGGAAACGTTCGGAGACATAAGGCCGGATCTTGCCCTCGGCGTACAGCGCCATCAGCTCCCGGAGGTTCTGGGCGTGACCCTTGGGGTCGCGCGCCACCGCCGCGCCCCAGAACACGCCGACGATGTCGCAGGATTTCAGCAGCGTCAGGTTCAGCGGGATCTTCGGGATGCCCGACGGGAAGCCGATCACCAGGAAGCGGCCGTTCCAGCCGGCGGCGCGGATCGTGGCTTCGGAATAGTCGCCGCCGACCGCGTCATAGGCGACGTCCCAGCCGTTGGGACCGCAGGCGCCCTTGATCAGATCCGCCAGCGCCTTCTGGCCGTCCTTGTCGAACGGGCCGCGCGGATAAACGACGCCGCTGTCGGCGCCGTGCTTGATCGCGAGATCGACCTTCTCCTGGCTCGACGCGGCGGCGATGACGCGCGCGCCCATGGCCTTGCCCAGCTCGACGGCGGCGAGGCCGACGCCGCCCGCCGCGCCCAGCACCAGCAGGGTTTCGCCGGCCTTCAACACGCCGCGTTCCTTCAGCGCGTAGTAGGAGGTGCCATAGGTCAGAACGAAGGCGGCCGCTTCATCGAAGGGCATGGCGTCGGGGATCGGGGTGCAGCGCCACTCCTCAAGGGCGAGCTTTTCGGCGTAGCCGCCCCAACCGGTCGAGGCGAGAACGCGGTCGCCGACCTTGAACCGGGTCACGCCCTCGCCGACGGCCGAGATCACGCCCGAAACCTCGCCGCCCGGCGCGAACGGCCGCGGCGGCTTGAACTGGTACTTGTCCTCGATGATCAGGACGTCGGGATAGTTCACCCCGCAGGCCTTCACGTCGATCAGCACCTGACCGGGGCCGGCGACGGGATCGGGCAGGTCCTCCAGCACCAAGGTCTCGGGGCCGCCGACTTCCTTGCTGAGCACCGCCTTCATGTCGCCTCTCCCGGGAGCGTTTGTTATGACGCGCGGGACGCTAGCGCAGGCGGTCCGAGCGGGAAAGCAGAATGTCAAACAAATGTTTTAGCCTGGCGCTGCACGGCGGCGCGGGCGCCAAGCCCGGCCATGACTACGCGGCCGAGATCGCGCACATGCGGGGCCTGGTCGAGGCTGGGCGCGACCGCCTGGCGGCCGGCGCCGCGGCCCTGGACGTCGCCGTCGAGACCGTGGTCGCCTTGGAAGCCAGCGGCCTCTACATCGCCGGTCGCGGCGCCTCGCCCAACGCCGACGGCGCCTACGAGTTGGACGCCAGCCTGATGTGCGGCGCCACCGCCCGCGCCGGGTCGGTCGCGGCGCTGCAAGGCTTCAAGAGCCCGATCCTGGCCGCTCGCGCGGTCATGGAGCGGACGCCGCACGTCATGCTGGCCGGCCAGGGGGCGATCGACTTCGCGCGCGAACAGGGCCTGGAGACCGTCGACGACCCCGAGCGCTGGTTCACCCGGGCCGGAGCGTTCGAGGACAATCATCCTCCCGAGGCCTTGCCCACCGGAACGGTCGGGTGCGTCGTCCGCGACGCCGAAGGCCGTCTGGCCGCCGCGACCTCGACGGCCGGCGTGTTCGGCAAGATGCCGGGCCGGGTCGGCGACAGCCCGATCATCGGCGCGGGGGCCTGGGCCGACGGCCACGCGGCGGTGTCGTGCACCGGTCAGGGCGAGTATTTCATCCGCACCGCCGTCGCGGCGCAGATCGCTCACCGGGCGCGTTTCGGCGGCGAAAGGCTGGAAGACGCCGCGCGGGCGGCGATCGCCGGCGTCGCGGCGCTCGGGGGCCATGGCGGGTTGATCGCCGTCGATCGCGACGGCGAGGTCGCGATGCCTTTCTTCTCAAGCGGTCTCAAGCGCGCGGCGCTGCTGCGCGACGGGACCATCCTGAGCCAGGCCTTCTAGCCGCGCGCCTCCTCGGCGGCCATCGCGCGCACGAGGTCGAGGATCTGGCGGCGGACCCGCCCGTTGGCGATGCGCGGAAAGATTTCGGCCAGCTCCACGCCCTCCGAGGTCTGCAGGAATTGCTGCAGGATCTGACTGGACCGGGCGGACTCATCGCCGAGGGCCCCATCGTCGAGCGGATCGGGCAGGCCGTCGAAGAAATAGGAGACGTTGACGTTCAGAACCTCGGCGATCTGGAACAGCTTGCTGGCGCTGACCCGATTGGTGCCGCGCTCGTATTTCTGCACCTGCTGGAACGTCAGGCCCAGGCTGTCGGCCAGCTGGTCCTGGCTCACGCCCAGCAACTTGCGACGCATCCGAACCCGCCCGCCGACATGCGCGTCGACGGCGTTGGAGCGTCTTCCCTCGGTGGTCTCGTGGCCCATGTCGTCCTTCGCCTTCCCGCGATGCGTCCATCGGTGGCTATTCGCGAAACTCGCTCAAAGGTTACTGAACGCGATCGAGCATTCCACGCCGCAATCTGTAGACGACGACGCCGAGGCCTATCCGCCACATCGCTCGCGCCACGCGCGGTCTTTCACGCGCCCTAGCGGCGCGGCCTGACAGCGTTTATACGCCCGCGCATGTTTGAAGGCCTCTCCCCCCTCGCCCGCGACGCCCGCGCCTGGCCCTTCGAGCAGGCGCGCGCCACCATCGCCCGCGTCCTGCGCGTGCGCCTCCCCGACCGCGCCGACCAGGACGCCGCCAAGGCGCTGATCGACGCCAGCAAGGCGGACGAGGCGGTGAAAGCCTATCCGGCCCTGGCCAAGGCGGTGATCTTCGAGACCGGTTACGGGCCGTCGGGCCTGCCGCACCTGGGCACCTTCGGCGAGGTGGCCCGCACGACGATGGTGCGCCAAGCCTTCCGCGCGCTGGTCGACGACCATATCCCCACGCGCCTGATCGCCTTCAGCGACGACATGGACGGCCTGCGCAAGGTTCCCGACAACATCGAGAACAAGCAGCCGCTGATCGAGGACCTGGGCAAGCCGCTCACCGTCGTCCGCGACCCGTTCGGCACCCACGACAGCTTCGGCGCTCACAACAACGCCCGTCTGCGCGCGTTCCTGGACGGCTTCGGGTTCGAATACGAGTTCGTCTCGTCGACCGAATGCTACAAGGGCGGCCTGTTCGACGCGACGCTGCTGATCGCCCTGGAACGCTTCGACGCCATCCAGAAGGTGATGCTGCCGACCCTGGGCGAGGAGCGCCGCGCGACCTATTCGCCGTTCCTGCCGATCAGCCCGTCGACGGGCAAGGTGCTGCAGGTCCCCACCCTCGAACGCAACGTCGAGAAGGGCACGATCGTCTTCGAGGACGAGGACGGCGCCAAGGTCGAGGTCCCGGTCACCGGCGGCCACGTGAAGATGCAGTGGAAGCCCGACTGGGCCATGCGCTGGACCGCGCTGGGCGTCGACTACGAGATGTCGGGCAAGGACCTGATCGACTCGGTGAAGGCCTCGGGCGCGATCTGCAAGGCGCTGGGCGGGACGCCGCCGGAGGGCTTCAACTACGAGCTCTTCCTGGACGAAAACAACCAGAAGATTTCCAAGTCCAAGGGCAACGGCCTCTCCATGGAGGACTGGCTGCGGTACGGCGCGCCCGAGAGCCTGTCCTACTACATGTTCCAGAGCCCCAAGTCGGCCAAGAAGCTCTATTTCGACGTCATCCCCAAGGCGACCGACGAATATCTGCAGCAGCTGGACGCCTATCCGCGCCAGGAGCCGACCAAGCAGCTGGACAACCCCGTCTGGCACATCCATTCGGGCCGTCCGCCGCAATACGGCTCGCCGGTGTCGTTCAGCCTGATGCTGAACCTGGTGTCGGCCGCCGACGCCTCGACCAAGGAAATTCTCTGGGGCTTCCTGTCGCGCTACATCCCCGGCGCCACGCCGGACAGCCAGCCGCTGCTGGATCGCCTGGCCGGCTACGCGATCAACTATTACGAGGACTTCGTGAAGCCCTCGAAGGTTTTCCGCGCGCCCAGCGACCAGGAGCGCGCGGCGATGCTGGACCTGCTGGCCAAGCTGAAGGCCCTGCCGTCCGGAACCCAGGACGCCGAGCTGATCCAGAACGAGGTGTTCGAGGTCGGCAAGACCCACGGCTTCGACCCGCTGCGGGCCTGGTTCCAGGCGCTCTACGAGGTGCTGCTGGGCCAGAGCCAGGGCCCACGCTTCGGTTCATTCGCGGCGATCTTCGGCATCGACCGGACGGTGGCGCTGATCGAGGAGAAGTTGGGCTAGAAGCCCTTTACAGCCCTCGGCTGATCCTGGAACATCGCGCCGCGGACGTGCTGGTGCGGGGGTGTCCTTGATCGTCTTGTTCGCGGCCGCCGCCATGGCGCATGCGCCGCTCGCGCCCTCGGAGATCAAGGCCTGCCTGGGCGTCGAGGAGGCCTATGCCGATTGGGCCGCGATCGCCCAGGCGAAGGCCTCGCTACCGGCCGACGCCTGGAAGGACGCTTGTCGCCAGGCGCGAGACGCCAACGCGCGGCGGCTGTCTGTCACCAAGGCCATCCGCGAGACGGGCGTTTCGCCCTTGAAAGCGTTTGAGCGCAGCGCGCAATGGATCGTGAAGGCCAACACGGCGTCCGACCCCGATGTCGCCAGACTCTTTCGCTTGGCCTTTGAGGCGGAGCTTCCACGCGTCAGCGGCAGCCGATCAAGAACGCCCATCACGGCGGGTCTCTCGCCGACGGCCTTAGCCCTCTATGATAGTCTAGCCGCCGTCGATGGCGTTGCGGCTGACGCCACAAATCGTGAGTGGCTGGGCGAAACCGTAGCGCGCAAGGGCTGGTTCACCATAGACCGCTACGGCGGCGACGCGGATCGCGCGGCTTGGCTGATCGTCCAACACTCGGACGCGGACTTGGCGTTCAAGCGTCGGATGATCACGCTGATCGAGCCCTTGACCCTCACCGGTCAGAGCCGCAAGGAAGCGTTTCCCTCGATGTACGACCGCTGGGCCGCCGCCGCCCACGAACCGCAGCGTTTTGGTCTGCAAGGATCCTGTAAATCCAAGGGCGTGTGGGAGCCTCTGCCGATCGAAGACCCCGAACACATCGACGAGCGCCGTCGTAAGTTCGGCATCGAGAAGAGCTTCGCCGACGAGGTGAAGGCGAACGGCGCCCGCTGCCCCTAGCAGGCGAATCCGCGCGACCTGCGACACCATGTCCTTGAAAATGAACGATGTCTGAATTGGGCATTAAGGGTATGCCCACGTTTTGGAGTCTAGGGTCGAACCCTCAGAACCAGGATTAGTCTTCAAGGTTAGCCCCATGGCTTCGTTCACTCTGCGCCCCACCGATCGTCAGGAATTCGACTCGCTGCTCGGCGGCATCGTCCAGCAGTTCCCCGACGCCCAGGTCGAGGCCGCGCATAACGACACGTGGAACTCCTATCGCGTCGACGTCTCGTGCGCGGATCCGGCGGCGGGCCCGCTGATCGCCTGGCTGCTCGACAGCCACGCCAACTGCCCCCGCACCTGATCTCCCTCGGGCGGCCTACTGGCTGACCCAGACGATCCGCGCGATCCAGGCGACCTCGTCCCGCGACAGCAGGCGAGGCTCGCCGGCGCCGGCGAGATCCAGAAGCTCGACGGTTCGGGCCGTCACGCGCCCCAGTTCCCGCACCAGCACCTCCCCGCCGTTCGTGCGCGCCACGACGCGATCGCCCCTGCGCGGCTCCTCGGTCGGCGAAACCAGCAGGCGGTCGCCGTCGCGATAGACCGGCGCGAGCGCCTGGCCGGCGACCTCGAGGGCGAACAGACCCTCGCCAAGGTCGGGCGCGGCGACCTCGTCCCAGCCCTCGCCGACAGGCATCCCCGCCGCGTCGAAAAAGCCCTCCTGGCCGGCCTGGGCCAGGCCGATCAGCGGCGCGCCGCGCACCGGCGAGGCCCGCGCCGACGCCTGCTCGGTCAGGGCGGCGAACTCCGAGAAATTGACGCCCGTGGCCTCGAGCAGCTTGGCCAGGCTCTCGGTCGACGGCCAGCGCGCGTGGCCGCCGCCGTCCGAGGACCCGCGCTTGGAACGATTGAAGGCGGTGGGATCCAGGCCGGCCATCCGGGCCATGGCCGAAGGCGTCATCGCGAAGCGCTCGGCCAGGGCGTCGATCGCGCGCCAGATCTCGCCGTGAGACAGGGTCGCCATGCGGGCGCTCTCCTCTCGAAGTCGGCCTTCGGCGCGAAAACTACGACTCCCCGCCTAGGAAAGTAAACCTATCCGCCGAGCGCAGATTGACGTTTACGTAAGCGTTGACGGCGGCGCGGGATCGGCGTTAGGGTGATCGACGATAACTAAGCGGCCCGGCCGCGGTAGCCTGGCCCTCTTTCTGGGAGGTTTCCATCCATGGCCGACCTGCGACGCCCCGAGCGGACCTTTACGATCCGCCAGCTCTGCAACGAATTCAAAGCCACGCCCCGCGCCCTGCGCTTCTATGAGGACAAGGGCCTGCTGAACCCCGCCCGCGAAGGGCTGAACCGCGTCTATTCCCACAAGGACCGCGTCCGCCTGCAACTGATCCTGCGCGGCAAGCGCGTGGGGCTGTCGCTGTCGGAGATCCGCGAGCTGCTGGATCTCTATGACGAGAACGACGAGGGCGCGGCGCAGATGGCCCGCTCGCTGAAGAAGTTCCGCGAACGCGCCACGGCGCTGGAGCAGCAGCGCGACGACATCGACAACGCCCTGATCGAGCTGCGCGAGGCCTGCAACCGCCTCGAACGCCGGCTCGCCGAAATCCGCCCCGACCTGCTGCCCCGCGCGGCCGACTACGAGCAGGTGCTGCGCGCCCGCCTCGACGGTCACGCCGAAGCGATGTTGGGCAAGTAAGACTGGTCAAATCGCCGGCTTCGGACCTCCCCGTCCGGACCGGCGTTGGCCTTCAGCCTCCCTCCCGATCCCAACCCGGACCGTTTCATGACCTATCAGCCGCCCGTTCGCGATCACGCCTTCATCCTGCGCGACGTGCTCAATATCGATCAGCACGGCGACCTGCCGGGCTTCTCGGACGCGCCGTTCGACGTGGTCGAACAGATCCTGGACGCCGCCGCCCAGTTCACCGGCGAGGTGCTGGCGCCGCTGAACGTCGTGGGCGACAAGACGGGCTGCAAGCTGGATCCCGCGACCAACGTCGTCACCACCCCGCCGGGCTTCAAGGACGCCTATAAGCAGCTGTGCGAAGGCGGTTGGACGGGCCTGGGCTCGGATCCGGCCTATGGCGGCCAGGGCCTGCCGCACGTCGTGAACCTGGCCTTCAGCGAGATGTCCAGCTCGGCCAACATGGCCTTCTCCATGTATCCGGGCCTGGCCCATGGCGCCTATTCGGCCATCCACACGGGCGGCACGGACGAGCAGAAGCAGACGTATCTGCCGAAGATGGTGACCGGCGAATGGACGGGCACCATGAACCTGACCGAGCCGCACTGCGGCACGGATCTTGGTCTGCTGCGCACCAAGGCCGTCCCGCAGGCGGACGGGACCTATCGCATCTCCGGCCAGAAGATCTGGATCTCGGCCGGCGAGCACGACATGGCCGACAACATCGTTCACCTGGTCCTGGCCCGCATCGAGGGCGCTCCGGCCGGCGTGAAGGGCATCAGCCTGTTCATCGTGCCGAAGTTCTTCCCGAACCCGGACGGCTCGGTCGGCGCCCGCAACGAAGGCGTCAAGTGCGTGGGCCTGGAAGAGAAGATGGGCATCCACGGCAACGCCACCTGCGTCATGCAGTACGACGACGCGGTCGGCTATCTGATCGGCGAGGAAAACGCCGGCCTGAAGATCATGTTCGTGATGATGAACGAGGCGCGCCTGGGCGTCGGCATGCAGGGCGTGGCCCAAGGCGAGGCCGCCTACCAGGCCGCCGTCGCCTTCGCCAAGGACCGCCTGCAGGGCCGCTCGCTCACGGGGCCCAAGAACGCCGACGGTCCGGCCGATCCGATCATCGTCCATCCCGACGTGCGCCGCATGCTGCTGGAGAGCAAGGCCCTGATCGAGGGCGGCCGCGCCTTCCTGTTCTGGACCGCCCTGCACGGCGACCTGTCGCACGTCCATCCGGACGAGAAGGTCCGCGAGAAGTCGGCCGACTATATGGGCCTGATGACGCCGGTGCTGAAAGGCTACCTGACCGACAAGGGCTTCCAGGTCTGCTCGAACGCGGTGCAGGTGCACGGCGGCAGCGGCTTCACCGAGCACTTCCCGGTCAGCCAGTTCATGCGCGACTGCCGCATCGCCCTGATCTACGAGGGCACCAACGGCGTTCAGGCCCTGGACCTGGTCGGCCGTAAGCTGGCGGCCAAGGGCGGCCGGGCGGTTATGACCTTCTTCCAGGAGATCGACCAGTTCATCGGCGAGAACGACGCCGACGAGGCGATCAAGCCGTTCATGGACGCCCTGGCCGGGGTGAAGGCCCAGCTGCAGGACGGGACCATGTGGCTGATGCAGAACGGCCTGCAGAACCCCGACAACGCCGGCGCGGCCTCGACCGACTACATGCACCTCTTCGGCCTGACGGGCCTGGCCTACATGTGGGCCCTGATGGCCAAGGCGGCGAACGCCAAGATCGCCGCCGGTTCGTCCGACCCGTTCTACACGACCAAGCTGACGACCGGCCGTTATTTCATCGAACGCATCTTGCCTGACGCTGCGTCGCATCTGGCCAAGCTGAAGACCGGTTCGGCGACCCTGATGGCGCTGCCCGCGGAGGCTTTCTGATCATGAGCGTGCTCAACGTTGAAAAGCCGGCCTTCATGGCCGACGAGGACATCGCGATCTTCGAGGACGCGGTGGGCAAGTTCTTCGACGAGCACGCGCCTGAAGAGACCGTGGCCCGGTGGCGCAAAAACCATTGCGTCGACCGCGACATGTGGACCAAGGCGGGAGAGGCCGGCCTGCTCGGCCTCTCCACGCCCGAAGCGTACGGCGGGGCCGGCGGCGACTATCGGCACGAGGTCGTGCTGATGGAGCAACTGGGCCTGAAGGGCGTCGACGGCTTCGGCATCAGCCTGCACAACGCGATCATCATGCCCTATGTCGTCCACTACGGGACGGATGAGCAGAAGCGCCGTTGGCTTCCCAAGATGGCGACCGGCGAGCTGGTCGGCGCCATCGCCATGACCGAGCCCGGCGCCGGGTCCGATCTTCAGGGGGTGAAGACCACCGCCAAGAAGGTCGGCAACCACTACGTCATCAACGGCTCCAAGACCTTCATCACCAACGGCCAGACCGCCAACTTCATCATCGTCGTGGCCAAGACGGACCCCACGGCCGGCGCGCGCGGCACGTCCCTGCTGATCGTCGAGACCGACGAGGTCGAGGGCTTCGAGCGCGGCCGCAACCTCGACAAGCTGGGCCAGGAGGCCCAGGACACCTCGGAGCTGTTCTTCAACGACGTGAAGATCCCGACCGAGAACCTGCTCGGAACCGACGAAGGCCAAGGCTTCTTCCAGCTGATGGGCCAGCTGCCGCAGGAGCGCCTGAACATCGCCGTCCAGGGCATGGCGACCATCGAGCGGGCGCTGGAGCTGACCATCGCCTATGTCAAGGACCGCAAGGCGTTCGGCAAGGCGATCATCGACTTCCAGAACACCCAGTTCGTCCTGGCCGAGTGCAAGACCGAGGCGACCGTGGCCCGCGTCTTCGTCAACCACTGCATCGAACAGCACCTGGCCGGCAAGCTCGACGCGGCCACCGCCTCGATGGCCAAGTACTGGGTCTCGGACCTGGAGAACAAGATCGTCGACCGCTGCCTGCAGCTCTTCGGCGGCTACGGCTTCATGAACGAGTATCCGATCGCGCGCATGTACAAGGACAGCCGCATCCAGCGCATCTACGGCGGCACCAACGAGATCATGAAACTCCTGATCGCGAGGACGCTGTGATCGCCCTGCCCCTGATCGCCCTGCTGGCCGGCCCCGCCGCCGCGACGCCGGCGGCCCAAGACGCGCGCGCGGCCGTGGTCTGCGTGCGCGCCGCGCCCGGTCCCCGTCCCCTGACCTTTTCCGGCGAGCTGGTGGGCAAGCGCCCGCAGCCCGGCGCCTTCAAGCTGCCCCTGACGCCGCCGGGCAAGGACATCTGCAACACGCTGCTGCGCTCCAAGATCGCCGAGTGGAAGCTGGAGGTGACCACCTCGGGCTTCACGCCATGCGAACTGCCGCCGCCGGAGTTCGGCTCGCGTCTCTATTACCGCGCCAAGGCCGCCGCCAGCGGCCTGAAGTGCGAGCCCATCGGCAAGTATCCGATCGGCGACTGGAAACCCTAAAGGACGCGCCGACCTCACGGCGCGCCAAGACACGAACACCGCTTCGCAGGAAGGAGCCACCCCATGGCTGACGCTTACATCTTCGACGCCGTGCGCACGCCGCGCGGCAAGGGCAAGAAGGACGGGTCTCTGCACGAGATCACGTCGCTGTCCCTGGCCACCCAGGTCCTGGAAGCCATCCGCGACCGCAACAACCTCGACACCAAGTATGTCGACGACGTCGTGCTGGGCTGCGTCGCCCCGGTGGGCGAGCAGGGCAGCGACATCGCCCGCACCGCCGTCCTGACCGCCGACTACGCCGAGAGCGTCGCCGGCGTGCAAATCAACCGCTTCTGCGCCTCGGGCCTGGAAGCGGTGAACATGGCCGCCGCCAAGGTCGCCTCGGGCGAGGCCAGCCTCGCCATCGGCGGCGGCGTCGAGAGCATGAGCCGCGTGCCCATGGGCAGCGACGGCGGCGCCTGGCCGACCGACCCGTCCTCGGCCTTCAAGACCTATTTCGCTCCCCAGGGCGTCTCGGCCGACCTGATCGCCTCGCTGTATGGCTTCTCGCGCGACGACGTCGACGCCTACGCCGTGGAGAGCCAGAAGCGCGCGGCGGCCGCCTGGGCCGACGGCCGCTTCAAGAAGTCGGTCGTGCCAGTCAAGGACCAGCTGGGCCTGACCATCCTCGATCATGACGAGACCGTGCGCGGCTCGACCACCATGCAGACCCTGGCCTCGCTGAACCCGTCGTTCACCGGCATGGGCGAGATGGCCTTCGACGCGGTGGTCACCCAGCGCTATCCGCAGGTCGAGAAGGTCAACCACGTCCACCACGCCGGCAACAGCTCGGGCATCGTCGACGGCGCGGCCGGCGTCCTGATCGGCACCAAGGAGATGGGCGAAGCGCTCGGCCTGAAGGCTCGCGCCCGCATCAAGGGCGCCGCCTCGATCGGCTCGGAGCCCTCGATCATGCTGACCGGCCCGTCGCTGGTCACCGAGAAGCTGCTGAAGAAGCTGGGCATGGAGGTCAAGGACATCGACCTCTACGAACTGAACGAAGCCTTCGCGGCCGTGGTCCTGCGCATGATGCAGGCGCTGGATATCCCGCACGAGAAGATGAACGTGAACGGCGGCGCCATCGCCATGGGCCACCCGCTGGGCGCCACCGGCGCGATGATCCTGGGCACCATGGTCGACGAGCTGGAGCGCTCCGACAAGGAAACCGCCCTGATCACCCTGTGCGTCGGCGCCGGCATGGGCACCGCCACGGTCATCGAACGCGTCTAACGGAAACCCATGCTCCCCCGTTTGGGGGAGCTGTCGCGGAGCGACTGAGGGGGCCTGCTCGGCAAAGGCCGCGCTACCCCTCCGGTCCTCCGGACCACCTCCCCCGGAGGGGGAGGAGCTGGAGAATGAACATGGAAAACTTCAAGATCGAGGTCGATTCCGACGGCGTGGCCCTCGTCACCTTCGACGTGCCCGGCCGTTCGATGAACACCCTGACCGCTTCGGTCATCAAGGAAATCGGCGAGGTGGTCGAGACCATCAAGTCGGACGCGGCCATCAAGGGCGCGGTCATCACCTCGGGCAAGGCCAGCGGCTTCTGCGCCGGCGCCGACCTCGGCGAACTGGGCGGCTCCGGCGGCCTGGGCGGCGGCGCGGGCGGCGAAGCGGGCCTGAAGGCCGCTTTCGAGGCCGGCTTCGCGCTGAACAAGGCGTTCCGCGCCCTGGAGACCTGCGGCAAGCCGGTCGCCGCGGCCATCAACGGCTTGGCCATGGGCGGTGGCCTGGAGATCACCCTGGCCTGCCACTATCGCGTGGTCGCCGACAACCCGAAGATCCAGCTGGCTTTGCCGGAAGCCAAGGTCGGCCTGCTGCCGGGCGCCGGCGGCACCCAGCGCCTGCCGCGCCTGATGGGTGTGATGGCCGCCGCGCCGTACCTCTTGGAAGGCAAGTCGATGAAGCCGGCCGAGGCCCTGGCCAACAAGGTCGTGCACGAGGTCGTCCCGGCCGATCAGGTCGTCGAGGCCGCCAAGACCTGGGTCAAGACCAAGGGCGACCCGGTCGCGCCGTGGGACAAGAAGGACTTCAAGCTGCCCGGCGGCGGTCCCTACACCCCGACCGGCAGCCAGGTCTTCGTGATGGGCAACGCCATGCTGCGCAAGCAGACCTACGGCAACTACCCGGCTCAGCTGAACATCCTGAAGGCGGTCTATGAAGGCACGCAGGTGCCGTTCGACGCGGCCATCCGCATCGAGACCCGCTACTTCCTGAAGACGATGATGACGCCCCAGGCCAAGGGCATGATCCGCACCCTGTTCCTGTCCCTGCAGGAGCTGGGCAAGGGCTCGGGCCGCCCGGCCAATGTCCCGCCGTCGGAGGCCAAGAAGGTCGCCGTGCTCGGCGCCGGCATGATGGGCGCGGGCATCGCCTATGTCCAAGCCATGGCCGGCATCGAGACGGTGCTGATCGACCAGTCGCAAGAAGCCGCCGAGAAGGGCAAGGCCTATGCCGAGGCCCTGCTCAAGAAGGCCGTCTCTCGCGGCAAGATGACCCAGGAAAAGGCCGACGGCGTCCTGGCCCTGATCACCCCGACCACCGACTATGATCACGTCAAGGGCAGCGACCTGGTCATCGAGGCGGTGTTCGAAAACCGCGAGATCAAGGCCGAGGTGACCAAGAAGGCCGAGGCCCAGCTGGCCGAGACCGCCATCTTCGGCTCCAACACCTCGACCCTGCCGATCACCGGCCTCTCCAAGGCGTCGGTGCGCCCGAAGAACTTCATCGGCATCCACTTCTTCTCGCCGGTCGACAAGATGGGCCTCGTCGAGATCATCATGGGCGAGGAGACGTCCGACGAGGCCCTGGCCAAGTCGATCGACTACGTCCTGAAGATCAAGAAGACGCCGATCGTCGTGAACGACTCGCGCGGCTTCTACACCTCGCGCTGCTTCGGCACCTTCGTGCAGGAAGGCCTGGAAATGCTGGCCGACGGCATCGCGCCGGCGATCATCGACAATGTCGGCCGCGCCACGGGCATGCCGCGCGGTCCGCTGGAGATGAACGACGACGTCGCCCTGGACCTTGGCTACAAGGTCACCCAGCAGACCAAGAAGGATCTCGGCGACAAGTTCGAGGACCGTCCGTTCGCGCCGATCATCGAGAAGATGGTCGTCGAGCTGCAGCGCTTTGGCCGCAAGAACGGCAAGGGCTTCTACGACTATCCGGAGAATGGCCCCAAGACCCTGTGGAGGGGCCTTTCGGACCTCGCCCCGGTGAAGATCGCCGACGCCGACCAGGCGCTGATCCAGGAGATCCGCACCCGGCTCCTGTACCGCCAGGCCGTCGAGGCCGCCCGCTGCTTCGAGGAAGGCGTGATCACCGACCCGCGCGAAGCCGATGTCGGCGCGATCCTCGGCTGGGGCTTCGCGCCCTGGACGGGCGGTCCGATCAGCCTGATCGACGGCGTGGGCGCCAAGGCGTTCGTGGAAACCTGCGACCAGCTGGCCCAGAAGTACGGCAAGCGCTTCTCGCCCCCCGCTCTGCTGCGCGAGATGGCCGAGAAGGGCGAAACCTTCTACGGCCGCTTCGGCGCCAAGGCCAAGGCGGCGGCGTAAAGCATCGACGCGCGCGATAAAGGAAGGGCCCGGCGGCGACGCCGGGCCCTTTTCGTTGGCGGGGCTTAGAGCCTGTCTGTTTCGAATGGAAGCATTCGAAACAGACAGGCTCGATTTCGAACATTTAGAGCGTGCTAGCCGCCGAAACCGCTCTCACTTTCGGCTATCACGCTCTAGGACCGGCTGACGTCCATTCCCAGGGTCGGCCCGATGCCGTCGGGATGGTCGCCGAAATAGCGCCCCTCGGCCCGCCGTCGCGCGACGTCCTCCAGGCGGCGGCGCAGGTCGGCGTCGAGGACGAGGGCTGGGGCGTCCTCGGCGGCTTCGTCCTCGTCCCCCGGGATGGACGCGGCGATGACCTGGCGCAGGCGTTCCCCGAACAGCGCATCCTCGGGCGAACCGGCTTCCGGCGGCCGGTCCAGAAAGGCCAGGACGTCCTCGAGCGCGGTTTCGGCGTCGACCTGATCGTTCATCGGCAATCTCCTTGCCTTCTCGAACGGCGCCGCGCCGGCCAAGGTTCCGACGGGGCCTCAGGGCGAATGGTTGGACGCGTCGATATCGGTCCGCGAGTCGAACAGGATCCGAGGCTTGCGCGCGGCGCGGCGACTTTCGTCCAGATCGTTCGGCAGGGACGGGCGAAGCGCGTCCTTATAGAGGCCGATGCGATCGAGCGGCAGCCGCGCGATCGGCGCGAGATCCGGCGAACTCCGCCGATCGGCGGCCGGAGAAAAATCGAAACCGGCCGGATTTTTCAGTCCGGGGTCGGTCGCGTAGACGCGGTTGCTGGAGAGGTCCAGCGCGACCGTCTTGGCGATATCGAAGGGCTTGATCGCGGCGATGATGATATTGTCCCGGATCACGTCGCCGGTCGGCGGTCCCCCGCTCCGCTCCAGCACGCTCAGCACGGGCTTGTAGCGGGTGGACCACGGCGGCTTCGACACGTCGACCTGCTTGAGGAAACGACCCAGGTGCGGCGCGCTCGGGCCATAGCCTCGGCTGACGCCGCGATCGTCCAAGTGAACGCCGAGGCGACAGTCGACGACGAGATTGCCCGTGACCAGGTTGGCGTGTCCGCCGCCGATGAACGGCCCGCTGGCCAGCCGGAAGAAGATGTTCTCCTCGACGGTGTGGCCGGACGCGCCGTCGTCGATATAGACGCCGTTCGCGCCCGGCGAGCTGTGGATGAGGTTGTGTCTGACGACATTGCCCAGGCCCGCCCAGTCGCCGTTGGTGTAGATCCCGCCCAGATCTCCGCTGTCGAGGCCCACATGGTGGATCTCGTTGAGCTCGATCAGGTGATCGTTGCCTTGATAGACGACGCCCGCGTTCGGCGCGTCGTGGATCAGATTGTTGCGTATGCGCTGACCCACGCCGCCCACGACGATCGCCGGGGAAATTCGCGCTTCCTCGCCGACGAAGGCGATATGGTTGTTCTCGACAACGACCTGGCCCGGCGTCAAAGCCTTGCGGTCGCCCGCGACGACCCGGATCCCGGACTGGCCGACGTGCTCGAAGTCGCACGCCCGGATCGTGTGTCCTCGACCGCCCGCGACATCCACGCCGATCCCGCCGACGTTTCTCAAGCACAAACCCAGCAAGGCGACCTGTTCGCCGCCCTCGATCCGCACGGCCCCGGCGCTGCCGCCCTCGATCCGGAAGCCGTTGAGCGTCACGCGGGCGACATCGGTCAACTGGACGATCGGGCGGTCCAGCAGACTTACGCGCAGGCCCTCGAGCCCCCGCGTCTCGGATGGCCAGAGAAGAAGCGCGCGCCGCGCGTGGTCATAGCACCAGTCGCCGGGCGCGCTGATCTCTTCCGGCAGATTGAAGGCGTAGTAGGGTTCCTTGCCGTCGCCGCGCCGCGTTCCGTTGACCAGCGGCGTGTATTTGGACCCGATGCCCTGGCTCACCGGGCTGGCCAAGGTGATGACGCGGTTGACCTCGTCGACCGCCGCGACCTTCACCGACTGGGCCACGAAGGGCACGCGCCAGAAGCCCGTCAGCCAGAGCGCCCCGCTCCGCGCCGCCGTCTTCCAGGCGGCCGGGTGATCGCCGCGATAGCGGAACGTTCCGCCGCGCGGCGGCGAGATGCCGCTGTCCAAGACCTCGGCGATCGTGGCGTAACCCTCTCGGGGCCAGCGCGCCAAGGGCAGCTTTCGGTCGTCCTGGATCAGACTGAACAGCCCGCCATTATCCTCGAACACCGCCGGAAGCGGCGGCGGCAGGGCCGCGCCGGTCTTCGCCAGATCGAAGCGGACCACGTGGGCTCTCGCCTCGGGGCGGAGCCGGGCGATCAGATCGGGGTCCCTGACCGGCCGAGCGGCCCTGGGGTCCAGCGCGACGCCGCCGAACAGCCGAACCTCCGCGCCGGGCGAGGCCTGATAGGTGATCGGCGCGTCCGGCGTTCCGCTGTCCTCGGCGCTAAGGCGGAAGGGTTCGTTCATCCAGTAGGTTCCGGCCCCTATCGAGACCAGGACCGGACCTCGGAGAGCGCCCTTGGCCCGCAGCGCCCGGAGGCGATCCCGAGCGCCCGCCAAGGATCGAAGCGGGCGCGCGCTGTCGCCCACGGCGGAATCGTCTCCGTCCGGGGCGACGTGCAAAACGATCGCCGGGGCGGGGGACCTCGCGCGCGCCGTCCCGGGCAAGGCCAGCCCCGCGCCCATCAATCCAAGACCGGCCGCGACGAAGCGCCTTGTCCTCATGTCCTCGATCCCACGCCTTGCACGACGCCTGTTTCCGTCGGTCGGAGATCGATGTTACCGGTACTGCGGAGGAAAGCCCAAGCTCCGTTTTGGAGACCCGGCGGGCTGGACTTGATCATAGGCGAGGAGGGAAACATGCGTATGGGTTTGGCGTCGGGCGTGGCGCTGCTGGCGGTCACGGCCACGGGAGCCGCGATGGCTCAGGCGCTGCCGCAGAACCTGGTCTATCTGGACCGCGACAAGGATGGCGCGATCACCCAGGCCGAATGGACCTCCGGCAAGCCCGGAACCTTCAAGAAGCTCGACCTCGACAAGGACGGCGTCGTCACGCGGGAGGAGGCGGCGAAGGTCTATGCCGAGATGACGCCGGCCGATCCCGCCATGGCGGAGAAGCGCACGGGCTGGATCATGCGCGCGGACGCGAACGGCGACGGCAAGGTCACCCTAGACGAGCTGACGGCCGACAGCGTCGCGGAATTCAAGAAGAAGGATCGTAACGCGGACGGCGTGATCGACGGACACGACGTCCAAGGCTGATCGCGCCCTTTCGAGGCGTCGGCCCGCCGCCTGGCTGCTCCGGCGCGGTGCGATCAAGGTCTCGGGCGAGCCTGTCATCAGTGTGTCACGCGGCGGCGCTCTATCGCCCGTCAGCCCGAGTCGCTTGGCGTGGGCGTCGAGCAAAGGTCCGCGTCGCACGATCATGCGCAGTCAGCACGACATCGTCGCCCGCTGGGTCGCCAGCGAGATTCTGCCGCACGAGGCCCGGGTGCGGTTTTGGCTGAGGCGTCAGTGGCGGGGCGCGGTCGACGTCGATGACGTGATCCAGGAGGCCTATTGCCGGCTGTCGGCGCTGCGCTCGGTCGACCATATCGAAAACCCGCTCGCCTATTTCCGCCGCACGGCCCACGCCGCCGCGGTCGACGCGATCCGTCACGGCGCGAAAAACGTCGTGTCGATGACGGAAATGGGCGGATTCGACGTCATGGATGAAAGCCCTTCCGCCGAACGGGTCCTGGAGGGCGTGCAGGAGCTCGGTCGCGTCAACGATCTGCTCGGCGCCGTCTCGGAGACCTGTCGGCGCGTCCTCGAGCTGCGGCGCATCGAAGGGCTGTCGCAACGCGAGACCGCGGCGCGGCTGGGCGTCAGCGAGAACGTCGTCGAGAACAACGTCGTCCGCGGCATCCGGCGCCTGCTCGCCTTGATGGCCGAGCAGGGCGCGGGCGAGAACGAGGCAAGGCAAGAGGAAGCGTCGGTTGGTCAACTCCAATCCAAGTGAAGCGATCAACGAAGAGGCGGCCCGTTGGGCGGCCCGCGCGCTGCTCGGCGATTGGTCGCCGGAGACCACGAGCGCCTTCGAGGCCTGGATGGCCAAGGACCGACGTCATGGCGGCGCCTATGTTCGCGCGCGCGCGGCGCTATACGCCCTGGAGGACGCCGCGGCCCCCGTCTCGTCCTCGACCGAGCCCGGGGGGATCGCCCCTGATCGCCGGCCGCGGAAGACGGTCGTCCAGCGGCCGAACGGCCGGGGCTGGAAGCTTGGCGGCGCGCTGGCCGCCTCCGTCGCGGCGGCGGCCGGCCTAGGCGCCCTGGCGCTCCATCGGCCCTCCCCGTCGCCGCGCCCGCTCGCGACCGCCCCCCAGACGCTCGCGCTCGCCGATGGCTCGACCGCCATGCTGCAACCGGGCGCGAAGCTGGATTTCACGGTGCGTGACGGCGTCCGCAAGGTGGTGCTGCTGCGCGGCGGCGCCGTGTTCCATGTCGCCAAGGACCGCGCCCATCCCTTCGTCGTCCAGTCCGGAGACGTCTATGCCCAGGCGACGGGGACGATCTACGCGGTGCGCCGCGTCGGCGAGACGGGCGGCGCGGTCAGGGTCGACGAGGGCAGCGTCCTCGTCTGGGGCGGCGACGACCGCGAGCAGGCCGTGCTGCTGCGCGCCGGCGGCGCCCTGACGCTCAACCCGAGCCCGAAGCCCGCCCCGGCGCCGGCGCGGGCGAGCGCGCGGCCGAAGGCTCCGCCGCCCGAGGTCGCGCAGATCGCGCTCAACGATGTCACCATCGCCGCGGCCGCCGAACGCTTCAACCGCGTCAATCGCACGCGCATCGTCGTCGCGCCGGCCGTCGGGCGGGTGCGGATCGTCGGCCTGTTCCGCGCCAACGATCCCGAACGCTTCGCCCAAGCCGCCGCCGCGGTCGCCGGGGCCGAGGTCCAGGTGAGCGGCGACCGCATCGACATAAAATAGACGTCAAATCGTCTTGAAATATTAATTTCAGTCGAGGTGACGGAAATCGACGAACTCGGGGTCTGTTTGAGTGAAAGCAGCCATCGGGGTAAGTCATGCTTAAGAATAGATATCGCGCGAGCGCGGCCGTCGTCGCCTTCTCGGTCATGGTCTGCGCGTCGACCACGGCCGCCGCCAAGCCGCGCGCGTTCGACGTCGCCGCCCAGCCGGCCTCGGCGAGCGTGAAGGAGTTCGCGCGGCAAGCCGGCATCCAGATCATCGTCGCCAGCCGCGATGTCGAGGGCCGGACCACCAAGGCCGTCAAGGGTCTGCTGGAGACCCGCGCGGCGCTCGACGCCCTGATCGAGGGCACCGGCCTGGTCGTGCGTTCGTTCGACGGCGCGACGGCGGTGCTGGGCGCGGCGGACCGGGACGAGACCAGCGAACTCGTCGTCACCGCCTCGCGCATCGTCCGCGACGGCTATCTGGCCCCGACTCCGGTCACCGTGCTGGGCCGCGACGAGATCGAGCGCTCGGCCCAGATCAATATCGCCGAGCAACTGGCGAGGCTGCCGGCCTTCGAGGGCAACAACAATCCGCGCAACACCGCCAGCAACATCAGCGGCGGCTTCATGGGCATCAGTTCGCTGAACCTGCGGAACCTGGGCGCGACCCGCACCCTGGTGCTGCTCGACGGCCAGCGCCTGCCGGCCGCGACGCTGAACGGCCTGGTCGACGCCAACTCCATTCCCAGCGCGCTGGTCAAGCGGGTCGACATCGTCACTGGCGGCGCCTCGGCCGCCTGGGGCTCGGACGCCGTCGCCGGGGTCGTCAACTTCGTGCTCGACAAGGACTTCACCGGCGTCAAGGGCGCGGTGCAGGGCGGCGTCACCACCTATGGCGACGACAAGAACTATCGCGTGTCGCTCAGCGCCGGCACGGGCTTCGCGGGCGACCGCGGCCATCTGCTGCTCAGCGCCGAGAACTGGTACAGCGAGGGCCTGAGCGGCGTGCCGCGCTCCTGGTATCGCGGCCGCAAGACGCTGTTCAATCCGGCCTACACCGCCACCAACGGTCAGCCCGAATACATCGTCCGCGACGGCGTGGGCTACACGACGGTCGCGCCGGGCGCCATCGTCACCAAGGGCCCCTTGCGCGGGCTCTATTTCGGCCCCGGCGGCGCGCCCGCCCAGCTGAACTATGGCTCCGTGGTCAACGACCCCTTCATGATCGGCGGCGATTGGCGCTACACCGACTTCGGCTCGGGTCCCCAGAACCTCGACCCCGAGGTCTCGCACAAGAGCGTGTTTGGCCGGGTCAGCTACGATGTGACCGACCGGGTGAACGTCTTCGGCGAGTTCTCCTATGTCCAGGCGCGAACCAAGACCACCGGGGCGCCGGTGTTCAATTTCGGCGGCCTGACCATCCGCCGCGACAACGCTTTCCTGCCGGACGCGGTGCGCCAGCGGATGACCGATCTGGGCGAGACCGCGCTGACAATGGGCAGCTGGAACGCGGCGATCGGCGGCGTCGTCACCGAAACGCGGCACGATCTCTATCGCTACGCCCTCGGCGCCGAGGGCAAGGCGGCGCTGTTCGGCTCCGACTGGACTTGGCTGGTCCGCGCCAACAGCAATGTCAGCAAGTTCTTCAACGGCGCCGCCGTGCCGATCACCGCCAACTACAACGCGGCCATCGACGCCGTGCGCGACGGCAACAACGCCATCGTCTGCCGCACGACCCTGACCAGCCCGAACAACGGCTGCGTACCGCTGAACATCCTGGGCACGGGCGTGGCGTCCCAGGCGGCGCTCGACTACGTCATGGGCCATTCGTACCTGAACGCCAAGATCAAGCAGGACGTGGTCTCGGCGACCGTGCGCGGCGAACCGCTGGCCACCTGGGCGGGTCCGGTCTCGGTGGCGTTCGGCCTCGAGCACCGGCGCGAGGCCGAAAGCGGCTCCAACGATCCGCTGTCTTGGAAGAACAGCTACTGGGCCGGCAACTACAAGCCGATCCATGTGTCCTATACCGTCAACGAGGGGTTCCTCGAGACCGTCGTACCGCTGGCGCGCCAAACCGCCTGGGCCGACTCCCTGGAGCTGAACGCCGCGGTTCGCGCCACCGATTACAGCACCTCCGGCTATGTCACGACCTGGAAGGTCGGGCTGGGCTATGCGCCCATCCCCGACCTGCGCCTGCGCTTCACGCGCTCGCGCGACATCCGCGCCGGCAACCTGTCGGAGCTGTTCCAGGCGGGTCAGACCAACACCACCACCCTGGTCGATCCCGCCAAGAACAACCAGGCCTATACGGTGTTCCAGACGACGGTCGGCAACCCGGTCCTCGATCCCGAGAAGGCCGACACCCTGAACCTGGGGGCGGTGTTCCAGCCGCGCGGCGTCCCGGGCCTGTCGGCGTCGGTCGACTATTTCGACATCAAGGTGCAAGGCGCCATCGCCTCGCTGGGCGCCAGCACCATCGTCAATCAGTGCTATGCGGGGAACAAGCCGCTTTGCGCCCTCGTCGTGCGCGACAGCGCCGGCTTCATGACCGACGTCTATCTGCGGCCGATCAATCTGACGCGTCAGGCGGCGCGCGGCGTCGACATGGAGATGGGTTATCGCGTCCCGCTGACCAAGGTCTCCAGCGGGTTCGGCGCGGGCATGCTGTCGATCCGGGCGCTCGCCACGCGCTATCTGGAAAGCAGCGTCAACAACGGCATTACGCCCCAGACCTCCAGCCTCGGCGAGAACAACGGCGTGCCGACCTGGCGCTATCTGGCCGAGATCGCGCTGGAGAAGGGGCCGCTCTCGCTGTCGGTCACGGGGCGCGGGTTCAGCTCGGGCGTGCTGTCCAACGCCTTCATCGAGTGCTCGACCACCTGCCCGACCTCCACGACCCTGAACCGGACCATCGACAACAACCGTGTCGACGGCGCCTTCTATGTCGATCTCTCGGCGAGCTACGCCCTGAGTACGGGGGTTCGGTTCTATGTCGCGGTCGACAACGCGGCCAACAGGGCGCCGGCGCCCTACGCGCCCGCCGGCACCAGCATCGGCAGCGCCCAGATCGGGATCTCGCAGACCTATTACGACGTGATCGGCCGGTCCTTCCGCGCCGGCGCGCGCTTCCAGTTCTGATCGGGAGAGACGCTATGAAACGCGGGACCACCGCCATCGCCCTGCTGCTGGCGCTGTCGACCACGGCGTCGGCGGAGGACGCGGCGAACGGACGGTGGTCCCGCTGGAACATCGGCGAGGCGACACAGCGCGCGCTGATCCTGCCCGTCTGCACCGGTCCCTACCAGGTCTCGTCCGCCGACGTGAACGGGGACGGCTTGCCCGACCTCGTCATCCCCTGCCGGGGGGAGCTGCTCTCGCCCCGGCTGGCCCGGCCCGCCAACGACCAGCTCACCGTCTATCTCAATCCCGGCCCGGGGGGCGTCTGGCGGCGCAAGGACTTCACCGTCGGCTTTGGCCCCTATCACTCGGCGATCGGCGATCTGGACGGGGACGGACGCGTCGATGTGGTCGTCCCCAACTACCAGTCCAACGACGGGCGCGACCTGACCATCCTCTACGGCGCCGCCGATCGCGAGGCGCTATTCGAGCCGGCGACGGCCCTGTCCCTGGGAAGCGCGGATCTGGTCAACGAGTACGGCCTCGACGACCAGGGGCTCCCGCGCTACGCGACCCCGGGGCTGACCTCGGCGATCATCGCGGACGTCAACGGCGACGGGCGTCCGGACATCGTCGCCGTGTCCTATCAGTCCAACGTCTTCTTCGTGCTGCTCAATCAAGGCGGCCGGCGCTTCAAGGTCACGCGCTACCCCCAGCAGAGCCCGCCCTACGACCAGATGCTGGGCGGTCCGCGCGACATCGCGCCGGCCGACTACGACGGCGACGGCAAGCTCGACCTCGCCTTCTCGATGTACGAGTCCAACCTCGTCGAGGTCTGGAGGGGAGACGGCAAGGGCGGCTTCGCCCCCTGGCGCCGCATGCCGTCCTTCGGGCGCACGCCCTATCATCTGAAGGCCGGCGATCTGGACGGCGACGGACGGGCCGACATCGTCGTCGGCAACCGCAGCACCAGCGACAACGTCGTCGTGCTGCGCAACCGCGCCGACCGTTTCGTCTATGACGGCTCGTTCAGCCCTGGCACGGCCAAGCGCGGCGAAGCGACGGCCGACGAGATCCGCGACGTCTATCTCGGCGACCTCGACGGCGACGGCGCGCAGGACCTCGTCGCCACCGCGCGGGAGTCCGGCAAGGTGGTCTTCTGGCGCGGCACGGGCCAGACGGGCTTCAACAAGGCTTTCACCGACAGGCGTACGGCCGAGTTCCCCGGCAAGGGCCCGCGCGGCGTGGCCCCGCTGCCCGGCGCCGTCGCGGTGATCTTCTACAACAGCAGCGAAGTCGGGATCATCGCCACCCCCTGACGGCGGCCCCCTCGGCGTGAGCGGCCCGAGGCAGCCGGCGTGGCGCCAGCCAACGACCTTCCGCCGCGATCTATGATTGGGAACAGTGGAAGTGGTGCCGCCTAGGTGACTCGAACACCTGACCTACGCATTACGAATGCGCCGCTCTACCGGCTGAGCTAAGGCGGCCCACGCGCCCCGAAGCGGTTTCTTCGGGGCGAAGGGAGCGCCTATTTAGCGGCGCGCGAGCCGCTTGCCAAGCGCCGTCTTGCACCGGAATTGCGACGCGGCGCCGGACCGCCCTCCGGTGGGTCCGGCGGGGGCGGCGCGTCGAACACGCCGGGGTCGTCTGGAAGCGGGATCATCGCGCCGCCCGTCTCGGCCGCGCGCATGAAGGGCGTGGAGTCGGCGTAGTCCTTGTAGGCCGACGGCAGCTCCGGCAGGTCGTTCATGGTCCGCTCGCGCCGCTCGTGGCGGGGATGGATCAACTGGCCGGTCTCGCCGTAGCTGCCGACCAGCCGGGCCCAGTCCTCGCGACCATAGGCGAAGGCGCGGCCCTCCGGGTCGAGATCGGTCCAATCCGGCTCCTGCGGGGCCTCGGCGCCGCGCGCGATCCAGGCGCGGGCCTCGTCGGCCTCGCCATTGGCGGCGGCGACGCGCGCCATCAGGCCGGCGAAACGGGCGGTCGGGGCCTCCTGGTCGAGCAGACGGGCGGCGGCGCGGGCGGCGATCGGATCGCCGGCGATCAGCGCCGCCTCGACCCGCAGAAGGCGGCTCTCGCGGGCTTCGGGCTTCAGCGCCGCCAGGCCCGCCAGGCGCTGAGCCCGGGCCTTGGGCACTTCGTTGGTCTTCAGGTCGCGATAGGCGAGCCACAGGGCCGGATGCGGCTCGACCTTCCAGGCCGCCTCGATCATCTGCCCAGCCTTGGCGACCTTGCCGTCGTCGGCCAGCAGGCGCGCGGCCATCACCACGCCGGGCGCGAAGTCCGGCTTCAGCTTCACCGACTGCAGCGCGAAGTCCAGCGCCTGGGCGCGGGCCTTCGGTTCGGCGGCGTCCTCCAGGCTGGCGGCCGAGGCGGCCAGCAGGGCGGCCCGGCTGCGCTCGGCGACGACGGGCGAGACGATCTTGCGATCCAGCCCCCCTTGCACGAGCTCGAGCGCCGCCGCCCAGTCGCCGACCTCGAGCCGCGCCTCCAGAAGCGCCCGCCAGGCCCAGCGCGCGGTTCGCGCCAAGCCATAGGCGGTCTCGGCGTGGCGGACGGCGGCGGGGCGGTCGCCCTCGGCGAGCGCCGCCTGCATCAGGCCGCGCAGGCCCGCCAGGCGCATCTCCGGAAAGCCGAGCATGGCGTTGTAGGCGGCCTTGGCGGCGGTGAGATCGCCGGCGGCCTCGGCGGCCTGGGCGGCGAGCACGCGGACCAGGCCCGGCGCGTCCTCGGCCAGCTCGGCCGATTTCTGCGCCAACCGGCGCGCCTCGGAGCCGTCGCCGGCGGCGACCGCCAGGAAGCCGCGCGACAGCGCCTCGATGGCCGACTTGCGCTTGGCCTCGGCCCGGACGCGGGCGGCGCGACGCGGCGCCTCGACGACCCAGATCACGCCCCGCCAGACGAGGGTGAACAGCAAGGCCGAGAACAGGGTCAGCAGGGCCGCGGCCGCCGCGGTCATCTCGACCCGCCAGCCCATCCAGTCCAGGACGGCGCGACCGGGCTCGCCGGTCAGGGCCAGGGCGCCGACCGCGACGCTGGCGACCAGGAAGAGCGCGAAGGCGATCCGGATCATGGGGCTGCGGTCCGCGAGGCGCGCGACAGACTGGCCAAGGCGTCGGCTCGGACGGCGGCGAGGCGGCGATCGATCTCGATCCGGCGATTGGCGGCCAGGAACCACGGCGCCAGGACCTCGCGCGCCCGATCATTCAGGGGATCCAGGGCGGCGACGGCGCCTTCGACATCGCCCTCGTCCAGCAGGGCCTGCGCCCGCGCCAGGATGGCGTCCGGCGTCGAGCCCTTGGTCGAGCCGATATGGCGGATCGAGACGATGCTGGAGAGCGCGTAGCGAAGACGCGCGAAAAGGTCGGCGTCCGGGCCGGGATCGCGCGAGGCGCTGGCGGCGCGGCCGGCGAGAGCCTCGAACTGCGCCGCGAGGCCCGCGCGCGAGGGCGCGCCCGTGCGGGCCAGCGGTTCGAGCGCCCGCAGGTCCGGCGACGGCGGCGCCAGACGCTGCAAGCCCGCCAGCTCCTCGCCGAAGGGGCGCGAGGCGTTGGCGGCCTCGGCTAGGGTCGAGACGGCCAGCGCCGTCGCGGCGGCGTCGACCAAGCCCTTCTGGCTGGTCTCCAGGGCGTTGATTCGGGTTTCGAGGCGTTCGACATCGGCGGCCGGCGCGGGCGGCGGCAAGGCGGCGGTCGGCGTCGCCTCCACCGGCAGAGCCGCGCCGGTCGCGACGCGCTCGGCGATGGGACGCGCGCTGGGGGTCGCCGACACCGCGCCGTCCCCCGAGCGAGCCTTGGGCGCGAAGAGGGTCGGACCGTAGCGGGCGAGTCCCGCGCCCAAGGCGACGCAGATCAGGCAGAGCAACAGCCAGGCCCAGACCGCGGGGCCCATCACCCGTCGCCGGGCGTAGAGCGCCGGATCGCTGGGCGCGACGATTTCAGAGGGGTCGGGAGCGACGGTCATGCGCCATTCGTGCCTCACCCCGAAGCGCCGCGCAATGTCGCGCTTAGCGGCTCAGCAGGTCGAGCAGAGCGGTTTCGTCGGGGCGCGGCGCGACCGCCACGGCGCGCGCGTCGACGATATCCCTCAACGGCGCGGCCACGGCCTCCGACAGACAAAGGACGCGCGGCTTGAGCCCCGACCGCGACGCCATGATCCTGGCCAGGACGCGCGCCGCGCGCGGTGAATGGAGCAGCGCGGTCGTCGGCTCGGCGAGGCGCGACAGGGTCGCGGGCGCGGGATCGCGCTCCGCCGTTTCGTAGACGGCGACGGCCCTGGCCGCCACGCCGCGGCCGTTCAGCCAGCCCACGAGGTCGCCGGCGGGCTCGCGTG
This sequence comes from uncultured Caulobacter sp., assembly GCF_947036865.1. Classification (GTDB taxonomy): domain Bacteria; phylum Pseudomonadota; class Alphaproteobacteria; order Caulobacterales; family Caulobacteraceae; genus Caulobacter. The sequence continues at coordinate 90,621 of NZ_CAMQSF010000010.1, forward strand.
CCCCGGCCCAGAGCACCGGGCCCGGCGAGCGCGCCAGCAGCATCGCGCCGAGCGCCTCCACGTCGCCATCGGCGCTGAAAACGTCCGGGAACCCCAGGGCCGACGCCCGGCTCGCGGTCGTGCGGCCGACCGCGAACACCGGCAGGTCGCGCGCGTCGCAGACGCGGGCGAACGCCTCGACGCCGTTGGCGCTGGTGAAGGCCAAGGCCGCGACGCCGGAAAGCTCGAACTTGGCGTCCAAGAACCGAACCGCCAGCAGCGGGTCGACGAGCGGCTCGAAGCCCCGCGCGCGCACCCGCTCGGCGGTGGCCAGGGCGCCGGGTCGGGCGCGGGTGATCCAGACCGGCGCGCCCTTCGCCATCGACGCTATTCCGGCAAGAGGATGGCGTCGCCGCCCTCGGCGCGGACCGCCGCGCCCAGATCGAGACCCAGCGCGCGCGCCGCGCCGATATCGTCGGCGCCGGTCAGGAGAACCTCGCCGTGGCGGCGGAAACGCTTGGCGCCGTCCGGCGTCAGGGCCTCGACGACCATGGTCAGGCGCGCCCCGTCCAGCGTCGCCCGCGCGCCGATGGCGGTGCGGCAAGAGCCTTCCAGCGCGTAGAGGGCGCCCCGCTCGGCGGCGACGGCGATCGCCGTCTCGCGGCAGCGGACCGCCTCCAGCCAGGGCGCGTCGACGTCCTCGGCGCGGGTCTCGATGACCAGGGCGCCCTGGCCCGGCGCCGGCGGGCAGGCGTCGGGATCCAGCCAGCTGCGCGTCAGGTGACCCAGGCCCAGGCGGTTCAGACCCGACTGGGCAAGCAGGATGGCGTCGGCCTCGCCCCGTTCCAGCTTGGCCAGGCGGGTGTCGACATTGCCGCGCAGCATGACGATCTCGAGGTCGGGCCGCGCGTGCAGGGCCTGCGCTTGCCGCCGCAGGGAGGCGGTGCCCAGGCGCGCGCCCTTCGGCAGGTCTTCCAGCCGCTCGGCGACGTGACTGATGAAGGCGTCGCGCGGGTCTTCCCGCTCGGGCGTGGCGGCCAGGACGAGGCCCGGCGGCAGTTCGGCGGGCATGTCCTTCAGCGAGTGGACGGCGCAGTCGATGCGGCCGTCCAGCAGCGCCTCCTCGATCTCCTTGGTGAACAGGCCCTTGCCGCCGATCTCCATCAGCCGCCGGTCCTGGATGCGGTCGCCGCTGGTGACGATCGGGATCAGCGGGGCCACGGCCTCGATCTCTTCCTTCGACGCCCCGGCCGGCGCGCCGAGCGCGGCGGCGATGCGGGCCTGCATCAGGCCGGACTGGGCCAGGGAGAGCTTGGAGCCGCGCGCGCCGATGCGGATGGGAGGTTGCCGGGACACGGTCGGAACGTTACCTGCGGAGACGACGATTGATCCTCGCTGCTACAGGAGCGGCGGAAGGCCCGCAACCGAATGACCACCCTTAAGCCCTCTGGGCTCACCATCCTCGGCCTGGAGACCAGCTGCGACGAGACCGCGGCCTCGGTGGTGCGCCGCGCCGAGGACGGCACGGTCGAGGTGCTGTCGTCGGTGATCGGGACGCAGTTCGACAAACACGCGCCGTTCGGCGGCGTGGTGCCCGAAATCGCCGCGCGCGCCCATGTCGAGTCGATCGACGCCATCGCCGCCGAGGCCCTGCGGGCGTCGGGCCTGGGCTTTTCGGACCTCGACGGCGTGGCAGCCACGGCGGGACCCGGCCTGGTCGGGGGCGTGATGGTCGGCCTGGCGTTCGGCAAGGCCGTGGCGCTGGCGCGCGGCGTGCCGCTGGTGGCCGTCAACCACCTGGAAGGCCATGCCGTCTCGGCGCGCCTGGGCGCCGACATCGCCTATCCGTTCCTGCTGCTGCTGGTGTCCGGCGGCCACTGCCAGCTGCTGGAGGTCGCCGGGGTCGGCGCCTGCCAGCGGCTGGGCACCACGATCGACGACGCGGCCGGCGAGGCCTTCGACAAGATCGCCAAGAGCCTGGGCCTGCCCTATCCGGGCGGTCCGGCCCTGGAAAAGCTGGCGGTCGGCGGCGACGCGAGCCGCTACGCCCTGCCCCGCGCCCTGCTCGGCCGCAAGGACTGCGACTTCTCGTTCTCCGGCCTGAAGACCGCCGCCGCGCGGATCGCCGAGACCCTGGCGACCGAGGACGAGCGCCGCGATCTGGCCGCCGGCGTCCAGGCCGCCATCGCCCGGCAACTGTCGGAGCGGGTCGACCGCGCCATGACGCTCTACAAGGAAAACCACGACGCCGCCGACTGGCGCTTCGTGGTCGCGGGCGGGGTCGCCGCCAATGGCGCGGTGCGGGCGGCCCTGCTGGCGGACTGCGAGAAGAACGGCTTCTCCTTCGCCGCCCCGCCGCTCGCCTACTGCACCGATAACGCGGCCATGATCGCCCTGGCCGGCGCCGAGCGGCTGGCCCTGGGGATTTCCGACGACCTCGACGCCGTCGCCCGCCCGCGCTGGCCGCTGGACGAGGCTTCGGCCCTGAGCAATCCCGCCCACGCCTACGGTCGCAAGGGAGCCAAGGCATGACCTTCACCCACGCGGGCGTCATCGGCGCGGGCGCCTGGGGCACCGCCCTGGCCCAGGTCTGCGCGCGCGCGGGCCTTCGGGTCACGCTGCAGGCGCGCGAGCCCGAGGTGGTCGCCGCGATCAATACCGCGCGCGAGAACACGTTGTTCCTGCCGGGGATCGCGCTGGAATCCGCGATCGAGGCCACGCCCGATATGGCCGCGCTGGCCGCCTGCGACCTGATCCTCGCGGTCGCGCCCGCCCAGCATCTGCGCGCGGCCCTCACCGCGTTCGCCCCGCGCCACAGGCCCGGCGCGCCGATCGTCCTGTGCTCGAAGGGCGTCGAGCAGGGCTCGCTGAAGCTGATGACCGAGGTGGCGGCGGAAGTCCTGCCGACGGCGCCGATCGCGGTGCTGTCGGGCCCCAGCTTCGCCGGCGAGGTGGCGCGCAACCTGCCCGCCGCCGTCACCCTGGCCTGCGCGGACGAGACCCTGGGCCGGGCCATCGCCGAGGCGATCGCGATCCCGACCTTCCGTCCCTATACGGCCAACGACCTGATCGGGGCCGAGGCCGGCGGGGCCGTCAAGAACGTGCTGGCCATCGCCTGCGGCATCGTCGAGGGCAAGGGCCTGGGACGCAACGCCCACGCCACGGTGATCACCCGCGGCTTCGCCGAGCTGACGCGCCTCGCTGTCGCCCTCGGCGCCCGCGCCGAAACGGTGGCGGGTCTCTGCGGCCTGGGCGACCTCGTCCTGACCTGCTCCAGCACCCAGTCGCGAAACATGAGCGTCGGCGTGGCGCTTGGCCAAGGCCTGACCCTGGATCAGGCCCTGGCCGGCAAGGTTTCCATCGCCGAGGGCGTGGCCTCGGCGCCCGCCGTGCGCGCCCTGGCCCGCAAGGTGGGCGTCGAGGCGCCGATCTGCGAGGCGGTCGCCGCCATCCTGGCCGGCGAGGTCGCGGTCGACGCCGCTATCGCCGGTCTGCTCTCTCGCCCCCTCAAATCCGAAGCCTAAGGGAGATCGCCGCATGGCTCTCTTCGTCGTCTACTGCAAGGACAAGCCCGGCGCCCTCGAGCTGCGCATGGCGACCCGCCCGACCCATCTCGACTATCTGAACGGCGCGACCCTGGTGAAGGCCGCCGGCCCGCTCTTGAGCGACGCCGGGGAGCCGATCGGGTCCATGCTGATCCTCGAGGCCGAGGATCGCGCTGTCGCCCAGGCCTTCGTCGACAACGACCCCTACACCCTGGCCGGCCTGTTCGAGCGCGTCGAGATCCAGGGTTGGCGCGTCGGCGTGGGCTCGATCGGCTAGCTTGCGCGGCGATCTGGACAATCCGGCGCGCCCGCCGCCCGGAACCGTGCTCTGCGCGCTGGACGAGGTGCCTTCGCCCGGCTCGAGGGGCTTTCGCTATCGCGCCGGCGACGCGATGTTCGCCGGCTTCGTGGTGCGCCGGGGCGATCTCGTGGTCGGCTATGTCGACAGCTGCCCGCACGCCGGCTGGCCCTTGGCGGGGTTCGCCGGCCGCTACCTGACGCGCGAGAGCGATCTGATTCTCTGCGCCGGACACGCCGCGCTGTTTCGGATCGAGGACGGCGCCTGCGTCGCGGGACCCTGTCCGGGCGAACGCCTTGTCGCGTGGCCGGTGGAGGCGCGCGACGGCCAGATCGTGGTTGCGTGATCGCCGTTCCTTAAGACCTTGCGCCTAGCCTGCGTCGCGACCGATGGAGGAACGGGCCATGGCCGACGGGACCGACATGCACTTCGACGCCGAGACGGTGACGCACCGGGGCGGGCTGGCCAAGCTGCGCTCGATCGCCAAGGTCAATCCCCGCCTCGCGCCGAACCTGGCCAAGACCATGCTGAGCGGTCAGCGCGACCCCGCCGTCGTCGAGGCGTTCAACGCCCATGCCGAACAGGCCGGCTTCGAGTTCACCTCGACCTGGGCCAGCAACAATATCCCGTTCGTCACGCCGCTGCTGCGCGAGTTCGCGGCCAAGCGGCCCGAGGGCGAAGCGATCCGCTACATGGAGATCGGCGCCTACGAGGGCCGCAACCTGGCCTTCATGGACTGGCTGCTGCCGAACCGCCTCGCCGTCACGGTCATCGATCCCTGGTTCGACGAAGCCCTGAACCCCGAAGAGAAGTATCACGCCGTCGAACCGCGCTTTCAGCGGAACATGGCCAAGTGCGGGTTCAAGAGCCTCTCCACCCACAAGGGCTTCTCGACCTACGTCCTGCCCCGGATGCTGGAGCGGGGCGAGCGGTTCGATCTCATCTATGTCGACGGCAGCCACACGGCTTTGGCCGTGCTGATCGACCTCTGCTTCTGCGCCAGCCTGCTCAGCGTCGGCGGCATGATGGTGCTGGACGACTATTGGCACGATATCAGCGAGATCGGCGGTCCGGGCGTGAAGCAGGCGGTCGATCAGTTCCACGCCGCCTTCGGCCGCTATTTCGAAGTCGCCGCCGTCTATCGGCAGGTCGCCCTGGTCAAGACCGCCGAAATCCCGCGCTAGG